>JBKECS010000088.1:0-25519 GCA_047974805.1 Nostocoides sp.
GTAGTACTAGTAGGAGGAGGAGGAGGAGGAGGAGAAGGAAAAAGAAGAAAAAAGAAGAGAAAAATGAAGAAAAAGAAGGAGGAGGAGGAGGAAAAAGAAGAAAAAGAAGGAGGAATTGTAGTAGTAATAGTAGTAGTAGTAGTAGTAGCAGCAGGAGGAAGAGGAGGAGGAGGAGGGCTATAAGTACGTAGACACAACGAGAAGACAAGAAGAAGGTCTAGGAAGAGAAGGAGGAGGAGGAGGAGGAGGAGGAGAAGAAGAAAGCAATAATTGTACCTGGGTTGGTCTTTTCTTCACTAAGTACCTCTGCAGGAAGCTTGTTGCAGCGGCGGATGACTTCGTACGACATGACCTACGTAACTGTATTTCATGTTGCTGTAGAGGCGAGTCTGTAGAGAAGAGAGAGATTGAGTTAGCAACGAATGGAAGGTGAAAGTGAGGAAGTGAGTTACCGACAGAAGGGAAAAAAAAAGAATATTGGAGGAAAGCAAGATTGGAAACATATAAAGGAAGATTCTAAGGATGAGGAGGAGGAGGAGGAAGGAGGAGGAAGGACAGGGAAGAAAATGCGGTGGAGGATTGCTGCCCCCGTCCCGACCCGACCGGGCGTGCGCCTGACGCAACAGCACGCTCAGTCCCATCCCGACGACGGCGATCCCGGCTACGGCCCACAGGACGGACTGGTTGCCGAACCAGCCGATCAGGACCGTGGCAACCGGCGGCCCGATCGCCCACGCAAAGGAAAAGACCGCGCGGGTGCGCATGACCGAGTTCACCGGAGCGCCGATGGCCCGCAGGTGGGCGAAGATGAGCCCCATCGCCACCCCGGCTGGGCCACCGAGCAGGACGAGGGCCACCGCGGCCCACCCCAGCGTCGGGGCGAGCGCCAGGGCGATCGTCAGGGAGACGGTGAGTACGCCACACCACAGCAGCGGCCGGATGTAGTCCCCGGACCGGTCGGCCCGGGAGGGGATGATCAGTGTGGAGACGAACCCGCTGAGGTTGTATGCCGCCAGGGCCCAGCCGACCTCTCGGGCGGTGGCGCCGTAGAGGACCACGAGCAGGAGGCCGACCGAGGGGTTGAGGAAGGAGAACTGCAGCCCCCAGGTCAGCGTCGAGGCGGGGATGAGGAGCCGGACGGCCTGTTTCCCGTGATGGGGGTTGGCCAGCTGAGGCCTGGTCGACGACGAGGTCGGATCGGGCTGCGGGGATGCCGCGGCAGGCGGCATACGGCTCACTTCTTGCTGTCACCGCCGTCCGAGGAGAGCGCGGCGATGAAGGCCTCCTGCGGCACCTCGACCCGGCCGACCATCTTCATTCGCTTCTTGCCCTCCTTCTGCTTCTCCAGGAGTTTCCGTTTGCGGGTGATATCCCCGCCATAGCACTTGGCCAGCACGTCCTTGCGGATTGCTCGAATGTTCTCCCGGGCGATGATCCGGGCGCCAACCGCCGCCTGGATGGGCACCTCGAACTGTTGACGCGGAATGAGCTCCTTGAGCTTGCCGGCCATCATCACCCCATAGGCGTAGGCCTTGTCCGCGTGCACGATCGCGCTAAACGCATCGACGGTCTCACCTTGCAGGAGAATGTCCACCTTGACCAGGTTGGCGGCCTGTTCCCCGTCGGCTTCGTAGTCCAGGCTGGCGTACCCGCGGGTGCGGGACTTGAGCTGGTCGAAGAAGTCGAAGACGATCTCGGCCAGGGGCAGCGTATAGCGCATCTCGACCCGATCCTGCGACAGATAGTCCATCCCGCGCAGGCTGCCTCGTCGCTGCTGGCACAGCTCCATGATGGCGCCGACGAACTCGCTCGGGGCGAGGATGGTCGCGCGCACGATGGGTTCGCGGACCTGCTCGATCTTGCCTGCCGGGAACTCGCTGGGGTTGGTGACCGTGATCTCCTTCCCGTCCTCCATGGTCACCTGATAGACCACGTTGGGTTGGGTAGAGATGAGGTCGAGGTTGAACTCACGTTCGAGGCGCTCCCGGACGATTTCCAGGTGGAGGAGGCCGAGGAAGCCGCAACGAAAGCCGAAACCCAGGGCCGCCGAGGTCTCGGGCTCATAGACCAGGGCCGCGTCGTTGAGCTTGAGCTTGTCGAGGGCGTCGCGCAAGTCGGGGTAGTCCGAGCCGTCGATGGGGTAAAGCCCGGAGAAGACCATGGGCTTGGGGTCCCGGTACCCACCGAGGGCCTGCCCGGCCGGGCGGGCAGCGTTGGTGACGGTGTCCCCGACCCGGGATTGGCGCACGTCCTTGACCCCCGTGATGAGGTAGCCGACCTCGCCGACGCCCAGGCCGTCACTGGGCACCGGCTCCGGGCTGATGACGCCGATCTCGAGGAGTTCGTGGGTGGCCTTGGTCGACATCATGGAGATGCGTTCACGCGGGGTGAGGTTGCCGTCGATGACGCGCACATACGTGACCACACCCCGGTAGGTGTCATAGACCGAGTCGAAGATCATCGCCCGTGCCGGCGCATCGGGATCTCCGACCGGGGCCGGGATGTCGGCGACGATCTGGTCGAGCAGTTCTTCCACCCCGACGCCGGTCTTGCCCGAGACCAGCAGGCAATCGGCCGGGTCACCGCCGATGAGGCTGGCCAGTTCCTCGGCATACTTCTCCGGCTGCGCCGCCGGCAGGTCGATCTTGTTCAGCACCGGGATGATGGTCAGCTCGTTCTCCATCGCCAGATAGAGGTTGGCCAACGTCTGTGCCTCGATGCCCTGAGCGGCATCGACGAGCAGAACCGCCCCTTCACAGGCGGCCAGGGACCGGGAGACCTCATAGGTGAAGTCGACGTGGCCGGGGGTGTCGATCATGTTCAGGGCGAAGGTTTTCCCGGCGTGCTCCCACGGCATACGGACGGCTTGGGATTTGATGGTGATGCCGCGCTCGCGTTCGATGTCCATCCGGTCGAGATACTGCGCGCGCATGGCTCGTTCGTCGACGACGCCGGTCAGCTGCAGCATCCGGTCGGCGAGGGTGGACTTGCCGTGGTCGATATGAGCAATGATGCAGAAGTTGCGGATCTGCTTCGGCGGCGTCGCGTGCGCAGGCAGCGCGGAACTGGCACGGGGTGACACGGCTGAATGCATCCTCGATCGGTCGAAGGGGGTGGCTCTGCGCCCAGTCTCCCATGGCCTCGCCTCGACCCGGCGCCAAGTTGGCCCCGCCGGATGGAGGTTCAACCGTGCGCCCCACCGCCCGAATAGACCTCCACCGCTCACCAACCTCGCCGAGTGGAGGTTCAACCGTGCGCCCCACCGCCCGAATAGACCTCCACACGCACCTCAGGCGACGTATGCCGCCAACCGGTTCATCGCCTCGTCCGCCTCGGCCGTCGTCCCGGCGAAGGACAGCCGGAACCACCGGGAGCCGTCCAACGGATCCGCCACGCCCGCAGAGGCAGCCGCCGATCCCGGCCCGGTCCGGCGGGCAGGCGCAAAATCGGCGCCCGGGGTCACCGCCACGCCGGTGGCATCGAGGACCTCGAAACACCACCGATACGAGTCATCGGTGAGCGAGCTGATGTCGGCATAGGCATAGAAGGCCCCGTCTGCGGGAGCCCACGAGGTCACACCAAGGTCGGGAAGCCGGGAGAGGACGACGTCACGGTTGTCGGCATACCTGCGCACGTGTCCGTCGAGCTCGGCCCGCGATGCCGGGTCGAACGCCGCGATCCCGGCCACCTGAGAGATGTGTGGTGCGCAAATGTTGAGATTGCCGAGCAACAGTTCTACCGGACGCACCAGCGGCTCGGGCAGGATCACCCAGCCCACCCGCCAGCCGGTCATGGAGAAGTACTTGCTCAACGAGCCGACCACCGCCACCTGCTCGGTCGTCTCCAGCGCACTCGCGGTGGCCACATCACCGAAGGTGATGCCGTGGTAGATCTCGTCGCTGATTAAGAGTACGCCGCGCTCGGTGCACCAGCTGGTGATGGCGGCCAGCTCGGCGGGGTCGATGACGGTGCCGGTCGGGTTGGCTGGAGAGGCGATGATGAGCCCCTTCGGTGGCCTGCCATGCTCAGCCGCCCACTCGTGGAGCATCGCCAGCGTCGGTTGGAAGCGAACCTGCGGCCCGCACGGCAGTTCGACCGTCTGGACCGACAGCGCCTGGAGGGTGTTGCGGTAGGCCGGATAGCCCGGCCGGGTCATCAGGACGGTGTCACCGGGATCGAAGGCGGCGAGGAAGAGCGCGGTGAACGCGGCCGAGGACCCTGTCGTAACGGCGATCCGCTCCGGGTTCACCACCACCGCGTAGGTCGCCTCGTAGTGGCCGGCGATGGCCTCGCGCAGCTCCAGCAGCCCCAAGGCATCGGTGTAGCCGAGCGGGGCCCCGGAAGCCAGCGCCGCGGCGGCGGCCTCCCGCACCAGGGCGGGCGCGGGCGTCGAGGGCTGTCCGGCGCACATGGTCAGCACCTGCTGGCCGCGCCGGGCGCGATCGTTGGCGGCCTTGAGAAGTTCCATGACGTAGAAAGGCTCGGTCCGGCCTCGGATCGAGCCGGGGAACGCGGTCACCTGGCTATCCTCGCGTACGGTGTCGTCATGGCACAGGCGACCGATGGGATTCTCGCCCGCGCCTGGGAGGCACTGCAGCGCATACGCCGGCGTAGGGCGGCACCCGAGCCCCGCAGGCTGTCCGCTCGCGGAGCCACTGGTTCCAGGTACGGCGGCGCCGGCGAGGGTGGCAGCATCGAGGCCGCGCCCTATCCGGGAGACCTCGATCACCCACCGGAAATGATGTATGCCCCCAAACCGGATGGACGACCCGACCCCGGGGAGATCGTCTGGTCATGGGTGGCATACGAGGAGGATGCCACCCAAGGCAAGGACCGACCGGTGCTGTTGATCGGCTGGGACGGCCCGTGGCTGGTCGGGCTGCAGCTGACCAGTAAGGACCACGCCCGCGATGCAGAACAAGAGCGGGCGGCCGGTCGAGAATGGGTGGACATCGGGTCCGGGTCATGGGATCGCCGTCACCGTCCCAGCGAGGTCCGGGTCAACCGGATCCTGCGGATCGACCCCAACGGCATCCGGCGCGAAGGCGCCGTGCTCGACCGCGACATCTTTCTCCGGGTCGCCAGGGCGGCACGGGCCGGCCGCGGCGACTAATGGCCAGGTCAGGCCCGGTCTTCTTCGATCGAGGTGTCCTCGCCGCCGGCTAGGTCGCGATCGGAGCCCGGGCGGGTCCGGTCGGCAACGCGTAGGCGCACCTGGCCGGTGATCGCTGAAACCAACGTTGTGACGAAGACCAGGTCGAAGGCGATGACGGCGATGACCATGACTCGGGCCGCTTGGCCGACCGGATGAATGTCGCCGTACCCGATCGTGGTGAGGGTCACCACCGTGAAATACAGCGCGTCGGTGCGGGTATTCAAACCCTCGAACTGGCCTGGGGAACTGGTGGACAAGGAATAGAAGACCACAGCAAAGACGAAGATGACGACGCCGAGCACCATGACCAGCCGGCCAACTCGATCATCGTCCGAGCGCAGCTGCATCACGACCATGGCGCCCAAGGCAAGCAGGACCACGATGCCGATGGCGATCCGGGTCGAGGCGCTGGCGTCGCGGCTGGTCACCGGGACGAGATAGAAGGCCAGCAGGGCGCACACGACAATGGCCGCCCGCCGCAGATGGGGCAGCAGCTTGCGCAGTGGTCCGGGCACGGCGATCACCCTAGCCACCGGCCACGGGCGATCGGGGGACATGATCAGGGCCCGCCATCCTCAACAGAGGGTGACGGGCCCGTCGATTGCGCGCGAGGCTCAGAGAGCAGCGGCCTTCTTCGCCATAGCCGACTTCTTGTTGGCTGCCTGGTTGGCGTGGATTACGCCCTTGCTCACGGCCTTGTCAAGCTTGGTCGAGGCCACCTTGAGCAGTTCCTGCGCCTGCGCGCTCTTGCCGGCGTCCGCGGCCTCGCGGAAGCGACGGATGTGGGTCTTCAGCTCGGACTTGACGGCCTTGTTCCGTTCGGTCGCCACACGGTTGGTCTTGATCCGCTTGAGCTGGGACTTGATGTTTGCCACGGTTGAACGTCCTTCTCTTGGTCAGGTCGGGTTGCCTGCAACAGGCAACGGACGCCGGCTCGGGGACAGGCGTGAGGCACCCGGCGCAAGCCAACGCAGATGATGCTGCGATGCGCGCACGACCAATCACGCGCACGCAAACGGCCAATTTACCAGCGGTGGACGATTCCGACCAAAGTCGGGCTGCATACGCTCGAGAAGGGGAGGCGGCCGAACACGCCCCGGCCGGTGAAAACCGATGCCCGAATGCCCACGGATGCCGACCCGGCCTCTACCCGCCCTGGTGTTCCCGGGCGATGGTGACGATGGCCCGCTCGACGGAGTAGGCCGGGTCACGCCCTCCCCCCTTGACCGCCACATCGGCTGCCGCGACCGCTTGGATGGACCGGCCCAAGGCATCTCCGGTCCACCCCGACAGCGCTCGCCGGGCCTTGTCCACCTGCCAAGGCGCCAGTGCGAGGTCCCGGGCAACGTCAACGGAACGACCGCGACCAGCAGAGCCGACCCGGAGCAGCTGGCGCAGCTGCTGCCCCAGGACGGCGACGATGGGGACCGGATCGACCCCGACCGCGAGCGCGTGCCGCAGCAGCCGCAAGGCTTCGGCAGCATTCCCGGCGACGGCAGCATCGGCCACCTTGAAACCCGTGGCCTCGACCTTGCCGCCGTAGTAGCGCATGACGACCTGCTCATCGATAACGCCGGTGGTGTCCACAACCAGTTGGTGGCACGCGGCCGCCAGCTCGGGCACGTTCTGCCCCACCGCCTCAACGAGGGCTCGAACGGCCCCGGCGGTCGCCTTGCGGCGGGCGACGGTGAACTCGTTGGCCGCGAACTCGCTCTTGTCCCGGTCACTCTTTAGGGCCTTGGCTTCAACCACGCGGGCCCGGTTGGCCTTGAGCTGGTCGAGGACTTTTTTGCCGCGCTGACCGGACTTGTGCCGCACGATGAGGGTCACCCCCGGCTCCCCACCACGGCCAAGGAAGTCCAGCAGGTCGGCCTGGAGATCATCCGGCGCCTCGTCGAGATCGTGGACCACGATGGCTCGGTCACCCCCGAACAGCGACGGCGCCGCGTGCAGCGCTAGGTCACCGGTGGCGTACGCGAGCGCGTCGATCCGGACAACCTCACAGTCGGGCGCGGACACCCGTAGGTCCTCCAGCAGCGTCGCGGTGGCCCGGTCGGCCAGCAGCGTCTCCGGGCCCTGGATGAGCACCAACGGCGGCACCCGCGCGGGCACGCTGACCTGTGCCGCCTCCGGTCCGCTGTCGTGCGCCATGGGCCAAGCCTGCCATGGCCGGCTGACGCTCCCCCGCGTGAACGAGTCGTTGGACCACGAGCAGGTTTGGCACCCAACACAGCCAGGCGACGATCGCGTAGGCCATCGCATACGGAACCACAAGGGTTAGCAGCGGAAGTTCCAGGCGCAGCGTGACCCCAGCGAACGCCAGGGCGAACGAGCGCAGTGCCCACCGCCGATGAGCCACGACGTGCCCCGCGACGGCGTTGACGATGGCGGTAGCCGTAGTCACCATCCAGGCGAGGCCCAGAAGGAAGAACCCGGCCACCGCCACGCCGCCACCTGTGCTGCCGGGCGCCGCGACGACACCTGCGAGGCCGCCGAGGAACGCCACGACGGCATACACCCGGCCGAGCATGCGGTGGCGGTGGCCGCCTTGCCAGTGGGGATCGAGCTGCCAAGGCAGCACGAGCAGCGCGATGCTGGCGGTCACGATGTGCGCCTTCACAGCAGTGGACATCGAATTCGCGGCCACCGTGTCGGGGAGGAACGCGAAGCCGCTCGCGGCAAGGGCGACCCCATATCCGCCGATCGTCAGGCATAGCGCGGTGACGCTCACCAGCGCTGCTCGACGTGTGCGGTTGGACATTCGTTGAGATGGCGTTGTCATTCCTCCACCGTGGCCTCGCCTTGGCTGGCGCGGGATCGGGGATGCGCCCCATTGAGTCCCCAATCAACCCCGACTGGCCCTGAGGCCGGCTCTTGGGTGCCCCGGAGGGCGACACCGCGGTCGCTCAGGTGAGGTCCAGAGTGTCGGCCTCGAGGGTCAGGCCCAGCGCTGCCGCCCGGGCAGTGACCAGCTCGCTCGTCAGGTCGAGCTGATCGGCGATCTCCGCCACGGTGGCGCCCACCTCGACGCCGTCCCGCAACTCGCCGTCCTGCTCGCTCGTCCACGCGTGTCCCAACGTCACCGCGGTGCGGGGAGACTGCGCCACCGGCGGCGGCGCGGCCACTGGACGGCGCGGCGAATCGGCTCCGCCCAGGCCTTCGTGCGCCCGCGCGCTCTTGCCCTTCGAAGCGCCGGTCAGCCCGCGCTTTGCCGGTTCAGCGACCGGCAGCACCGGCGGTGCGGTCTCGTCGAGTCGGCGCAGTGCACCCAACACCAGCTCTCGATCGACGGTGGGCCAGAACGGGGGCAACGAACGTTGCAGGAAGCCGGCATAACGCGCCGTCGTCATCCGGGAATCGAGGAAGGCGACCACGCCCCGGTCGTCGGCGCGACGGATCAATCGTCCCGCACCCTGAGCCAGTCGCAACGCCGCGTGGGTTGCCGAGACCGCCATGAAGCCGTTGCCGCCCATCTTCGCGATGGCTTCGGTGCGGGCGGAGGACAACGGATCGTCCGGGCGCGGGAACGGGATGCGGTCGATGACGACGAGTTGACAGCTCGGCCCGGGCACGTCGACGCCCTGCCACAGAGTCAGGGTGCCGAACAGGCACACGGTGGCGTCGGCGGCGAACTGACGCACCAGCGTGGTCACCTGGTCCTCTCCCTGGCACAGAATGCTCAGCCCGGCCTGCTCCACGCGTGGGCGCAGAATCTCGGCGGCGTCCCGGGCGGCACGCATCGAGGAGAACAACCCGAGGGTGCGTCCACCGGCGGCGAGCATGAGGGCCTCGATCTCGTCGACCGTGTGTGACGCGATCGGTCCACGCCCCGGTGCCGGCAAGTGCTTGGCGACATAGGCGATCGCCTGCGCCGGGTAGTCAAACGGGGAACCGACGTCCAGTCCCTCCCACGCCGGGGCCCCTGGGGAGCGCAAACCCATGGTGCCGGCGAGTGCATCGAAGGAACCGCCAAGTTCCAACGTCGCCGAGGTCAGGACCACGGTGCGGTCGGGGAAGAGCTTGTCGCGCAGCACCTCGGCCACGCTCATCGGCGCAACATGAAGCACGCTGCCCCGGCGCTCGTCTCGGGTGACCCACACGACGTCGAGCGGACGACCCTCCAAGATCCGCCCGCACACATCGAAGACCTCATCGACCGCTGCTCGGGCCACTTGGTCCGCGCCGTCCGCCTCGTCGCCGCGCTCTGGTTTCAGAGCCGACTGCATGGCCCGTGCGCCGTCCCGCCCACGCACCAGAGCCAACGCCAACCCATCCGGTATGCCGTGCTGCAGCCGGCCCTCCGGCAGATCATCCAACGCGCTCTGCAGCGCGGAAGCGGCGTCCTCAAGGTCGCCGGCGGGCTCGGCGGACCGGCGGCGAGCCTTGCGAGCCGCCGCAGTCACGGTGCCGGCGGTCAGTTCATCGGAGATGGTCGAGGTCACCCGGTCGACGAGTTCGTGACCCTCGTCGATGACCAGGAGGCTGTGTTCGGGCAGCATCGCCCGACCCTCGAATGCGTCGATCGCCATGAAGGAGTGGTTGGTGACGATGATGTCGACATCGCGGGCCGCCTCCCGGGAACGCTCCACAAAACACTCCCCCACCAAGGGACATCTGCCGCCCAGACACTCCTCGGCCGAAACCGACACCTGGCGCCAGGCGCGCTCCGACACCCCCGGCACCAACTCGTCCCGATCTCCCGATTCGGTCTCCTCAGCCCAGGCGCGCAGCCGGACAACCTCGGCTCCGAGCCGTCCGACGCCCTCGTCCACTTCCTTGACGCCGAGCAGGGCGCCTTCGTCCTCGTCCGGGAATCCACCGTGCAGCTTGTTGACGCATACGTAGTTTCGGCGCCCCTTGACCAGCGCATACGTAGGTTCTCGTGCCAGCAAGGGGCCGAGGGCTTCGGCCAGTCGTGGCATATCACGGTCGACGATCTGCGATTGCAGCGCCAGCGTCGCGGTGGCCACGACCGCCGGCCTGCCGCTGTCCTGGGCATGGGCCAGCGCCGGCACGAGATAGGCCAGGGACTTGCCGGTGCCGGTCCCGGCCTGGACGAGCAAGTGCACTCCGGAGTCGATGGCCTGCACCACCGCGTGGGCCATGTCGACCTGACCGGCGCGTTCGATCCCCCCGATCGCCTCGACCGCGGCATGCAGCAACGTGTCGAGGTCAGGCATAACGGACAGCCTAGATCGCCCGATCTCCCCCGAGCCGAGCCCTCACCCGATCGCCGCGAGCGCCACCGCGGCAGCGCCGAACAGGCCGGCGTCGGCACCAGTCCTTGCGATGCGCAGTGGCGGCGGTGCCGGACGACCGCTCACCCGGTCCTCGTACGCCTGC
Source organism: Nostocoides sp. (assembly GCA_047974805.1). Taxonomy (GTDB): domain Bacteria; phylum Actinomycetota; class Actinomycetes; order Actinomycetales; family Dermatophilaceae; genus JAJXUB01. Next base: position 10,499 of record JBKECS010000088.1, read on the forward strand.
CGGGCAGCCTGCACGAGCAGCGAGCCGGAACTTCCCAGTCCACCCCCGAGAACCACGATGTCGGGGTCGAGGCAGGCGACCAACGCGGCCATTCCACGGCCCAGCGCCATCCCCGATTCCGTGAGCAGCCGGCCGGCTATGACGTCTCCGTCCCCGGCCGCCGAGGTGAGCTCTCTAGTCGTCCGCGCCAGCCCGGTCTGCTGCGCCGCACGGGCGGCAAGGCCTGCACCGGAGGCGAACGACTCGAGATTCACCGAGGTTGGTGTCGGCCAGTCCGCGCCGGCTATCCCGGGAACGGGGAACTCCCCGAACCCGATGGCCTCGCCCCGGGCTCCCCGCCACGGCTGGCCGTCGATCACCATGACGGCGGACAACCCGGTCCCCAGCGACACGTAGAGCATCGAATCGGCGCCGCGACCCTCGCCGAACCTCGTCTCCCCCAGGGCACCCAGCCGGACATCGGATTCGACGACGAGGGGTTCGCCGTCCAGACACAGCGCCGTCGACAGCACCTCCGTCGGCTGTCGGGCCCAGGTCAGGACCTCGGTGGAGGTCAGGCGGCCGTGAGTATCGACATACTCCGGCCACCCGGTGCCGATCGCTACCGGTGCCGGCAGGCCGTCGGCCCGGGTGGTGCGGAGAAGATCGGCCGCAGCACCGGCCACCCGCTCAACATCATCTCCACCGCTACGGGTCGGGACACTCTGCCGGGCCAGCACCGTGCCGGTGTCGTCGATAAGGGCCAGAGCGCTCTTCGTCCCTCCGACGTCGATCCCGAGAACGACGAGCGGATCTGCCATCACGACTGCTCCGGGTGACGAAACAGGGTTGCCTGGAAGCGGTAGGACTCGTTCCGATACACGACACGACCTAAGAGCAGGGGCACACCAGCGGCGTCACGCCCTACCTCTTCGCCGACGAGCATGGGCGCTCCCCGCTCCACGCCGAGTTCGCGGGCCTCAACGGTCCCGGCACCGACGGCGCTCACGGTGTAGTCGCTGCGGGCGATGTGCACCCCCAGGGTGTCCATGGCGGCATACAGCGACCCTGAGCTGAGATCGACCTCATCGATCCCCGGAACGCGCGACGGGACGACAATGCTGCGATCGACGCAGGTCGGCACCTCATCGAGGGTGCGCACTCGGAGGAGGTCGAGCACGTCGGAGGCGGGAGCGATCTCCAGCGCGTCGGCTTCTTCCAGCCCTGCTGGGCGGATCTCGCGGGCCAGCAGCAGGGTTCCCGGACGCAATCCGCGCGCCTGCGCCATCTCGGAGAAGGACTGCAGCGCAACCCCCTCCGTTGTCGTCATGTTCCCGGCGACGAACCATCCCCGCCACGGGCTGGATTCGATGACGCCCTCCCGCTCCAGGGCCGAGAGGGCGCCCCGGACCACGGTGCGGCTGACCCCGACCGCAGCGGCCAGATCGCGCTCACCGGGCAACTTCTCCCGCGGGCCGTAGCCGCCGTTACCGATCATCTCGATAATGCGGGCCCTTGCCCTCCGGGCGCTCGGCCCCAGCGCAGCAACACCCGAGGGTTCAGGGTCAGTCTTCACTCGTGGCATCCTGCCCGGCGTGCCCGCCGGCCGCGGCCGCATCGGCATAAATCGCGCCCCCGGGGACGAGGTGGACCACGGTCGCCGGCCACTGCGAGTCGTACCCGGTGACACTGGTCAGGCGGCGGTAGGCCTCTCGCTTGCCCAAACCATGCACGACCAAGGCTGCCTCGTGACTCGTCGAGGCGATGGTGCCGACTCCAACCGTGACTCCATGCGTGGGCACCTCGTCCAGTCCGGCGAAGTCAGGGAAGGTCGCGAGGTTGTCGATCCGGGTCTGGCGCGCCAACTGCACCACCGCCGTCCGCGAGTCAGCGTCTGTCCCGGGCGGGTTGAACGCCACGTGGCCGTCACCGGCGCCTGTGGCGAGAATGAAGAAGTCGATCCCGCCGACTGACTCCAGCAGACGGTCGTAGGCCGACGGGTCGCCGGGGTCGGGAAGGTAGACCTGCTCGAGAGGTATCTGCCGGGAAGGCATCAACCCCCGGTTGAGCACGTCGCGGATCTCCCGCTGAGCGAACCGTTCGCAGGAATTGTGTCGGTCGGCCGGGATCCGCCGCCACCTCCCAGGCCCTCCCATCACGTAGTCGTCCATCATGACGATGTGCACCCTGGCCAGGTCCAGTTCCCGACGTTTGGCCTCGTCGGCGAGCGCGGCATACGTCGTCACGGGGCTGCGCCCCCCGGGACAGCCGAGGTAGAAGTCCCCGGCCGTGGCGTCGATGCGATCGGCAATGCGGCGGGCAACCCGCTCACCCACGGCGCGGGGGTCGGGGAGGATGTGGACGGCGGTCATGTCACTCCTTGACGGCGCCGGCGGCGACCCCGGTGATGAACCGGCGTTGAAGCACGACGTAGAAGAGCAGGATGGGCAGGGCAACGAGCACGGCAGCGGCCGCGGTCGTTCCGGGATCGAAGTTGCGGGTGTTCCCGGCGAAGAAGGACAGGGCAAGCGGAGCCGTCTGAACGTCGGGGTTTTGTGCCACGAGCACCAGTGGCATGAGGAACTCGTTCCAGGTGAACAGGAACAACAGGGTTGCCAGCGTCTGAATCCCCGAGGTGGAGATGGGCAGATAGACCGACACAAGTGTCCGCAAGCGGCCGGCGCCATCGACCCGGGCGGCGTCTTGGAGCCCGGGCGGGACGCCGTCGAAGACGGTCCGCATCCAGAAGACCCCCAACGAGACGGACGTCGCCACCTGCGGCAGGATCAGCGCCCAATAGGTGTTGAGCAGGCCGAGTCCCTGCAGCTGGTAGTACAGCGGCACGATGATGCCCTCGTAGGGCATGACCAGTCCGATAAGCAGGAATGCCACGAGCACGGACCGGCCCGGGAAACGGATCGTGGAGATGGCATACCCGGCAAGGGTGCTGACGATGACCGAGAGGACGACCACCCCCACTGCGACCACAAGCGAGGAGAACAACGCACGGGAGAAGCCACCTTCGGTCCAGGCCGCCGAGAAGTTCGCCAGGGTGGGATGGCTCGGAATGGCGAACCCGGCGACGTGTTCCTCCTTGGGAGTGAACGCCAAGGCGACGATGGTGACGAAGGGGTAAAGGGCGATCAGCGCCGCAATGACGAGGATGGCATGGCCGAGGAACCTCTCGGCCGGGCTGCGCCTCATCGTGCATCCCGACGAAGCCGCAGGGAGCGGCTCGGATCGGCCAGCCACATGACCGCGCCGAGGACGGCGAGAATGAGCAGGGTCAACAGGACGGACAGCGCCGATGCGCGACCGACTCCGTGGGTCAGGAAGGCCTCCCGGTAGACGTAATAGCTCGGCACCGTCGTCGAGGTGCCCGGCCCGCCGGAGGTGGTGTTCCAGACGATGTCGAAGTTGCGCAGGGCCGCGGTGATCATCAAAACCAGGGCAACCCTGATCTCGCCTCTGATGCTGGGCAACGTGACCGCGAAGAACTCACGGATCGGCCCTGCCCCGTCGACCTCGGCAGCCTCGTACAGCTCGGTGGGGATGCGCTGCACCCCGGCGACGAAGAGGACGAAGGCCAGCCCGAACATGACCCAGGACCCGATGAGACCCACCGACGGTAGCGCGCTGCCAAAATCGCCGAGCCAGGCCCGGGCCCACGACGCAAGTCCCACGGCGCCGAGCATCTGGTTCAATGGGCCGTTCTCGGCGTAGATCCAGCGCCAGGCGATGGCGACGACGACCGAGGAGAGGATATAGGGGACGAAGAGGGCGGCTCGGAAGAAGGTCAGTCCGCGGACCGTGATCCGGGAGATGATCCCGACGATGACCAATGCCAGGACGATGGGGACTACGGCGTAGAAGACGATGAACGCCAAGGAGTGGATCACCGCCTCACGGATCAGCGGATCGTCGATGACGTCGGCATAGTTCGCCAGACCCACGCTGGTGGCCGTGGTGATCCCGTCCCAATCGAAGGTGGAGATCCACACCGACTGGGCCACTGGCTGGACGAGAAAGTAGACATAGAACGCCAGCGCTGGCAGGGCGAACCCGTATGCCGCCAGCGTGTCTCGCCAGCGAGCGCGAGCATGCGGCCGAGGGTCGATTGTCGCCATAGGGATCTCTCCTTTCCACGGAGGGGGAGGCACAACGGTGGATTGCAGCTGGTGGGCGGCGATGTCGGCCGGGCGGCGGGGATGCGAGTGCCTCGGTCCCCGCCGCGCGGTGGTGGCTACTGCCTCTTGGCCTGGAAGGAGTCCCAGTCCTGCTGCACGGCGGCGGTCAGATCGCTCGGGCTGATCCGGCCAGCCATAAGCTCCTGCAGCTTGGCGGTGAACGTGTCGAACATGGTGTCGGTTGCCCAGTCGTACCAGTACAGTGAGCCGCTCGAGCCGAGCTGGTCCTTGGACGCCTTGACCAGGTCGCTGAACATCAGATCGGTGCTGTTCACACCGTCCGCGGCAATCGGGACGCGGTTGACCGCGACGAGCTCGACGGCGTTCTTGGGGTCGTTGATCATGCCGACAAAGGCAATGGCGGCCGGGGTCTTGGAAGACTTGTTGCTGATGTGCCAGTTCAGTCCGAACGAACCGGAGGAGGCATGCGATGCCGTGTCACCGGAGGGGGCGGCCATGAATCCGAAGGTGTTGCCGTCCTTGACCGTGCCCGCCTGCCAGTTGCCGGCGAAGAGAAAGACTCCCTGACCCTTGGCGAAGTTCGCGGCCGCATCGTCGGGACTCATCGCGTCGTACCCCTTGGAGAAGTACCCCGCCTTGACCCAGTCGCTCCAGGTCTGCAGCGCCGCGGCGTTGGTGTCGCTGGCGAAGGTGGCGCCGGAGGAACCGGTGATCCAGGCGACCGTGTCGGCCGGCTTGGTCATCGCCCCTTGGACCACGGAGAAGGCCTGCATGGCCGTCGCCTTGTCGGCGTTGCCCAGTTCGATCGGGGTCTCTCCGCCGTCCTTGGCCTTCTTCAGCGCTGCCTCAAGGTCGGCGAAGGTCTGCGGCGGCTGAATGCCGAGCTTGGTCAATTTGGTCTTGTTGTAGAAGATGCCGACCATTTGGTTGTCGGGGGCCAGGCCGTACAGGGTGCCCGAACCGAAGGTCTTGCCGTCATCGGACCACTGCAGCTGACTGATCGCCGCGCCTGCAACAGCCCGCCACCCGTAGGCGTCGGCGACATCGTCGAGCGGACGCAGCAAGCCCGCCTTGACCAGGGCGCCGTCGGTGGCCCAACCCTGGTTGCCCTGGGCGACGTCCGGGGCGTTGGTGGAGTTCATGGCGTTGAGGACCGTGGCGGTCAGGTCGTTGAAGCTCTTGTACTGCACATCGACCTTGACGTTGGTGAACTGCTTCTCGTAGGCCGGGACAACCCGCCCCAGCAGATCCTGCTCGCCCTGGTCGGCCCACACCGACAGGGTGATGTCGCCGAGCTTGGCGACCTCCTCGGCCGTGACCGGAGCGGTGATTCCGGCGCCGGAGCCGGTCGAGGTGGCGCCGGAGGTCGACGGCGAGGTCGAGCCGGGTGCCGAACACGCGGCGAGGGACATCGCGGCGACGGCCAGCGAGGCGGCAGCAAGCCGGGTGCTCCGGCGGCCGATCCGCGGGGATGTGTCGTGCATGAGGGGATTCCTTCCGGTGGTGGTGCCTTTGTTGGGATGGGGATGTCAGCGCAGGTGCTCGCGCAACCACGCAATGTTGTGGTCCTGGTCTGCCAGGACCTGGCTGAGGTTTGCGGTCGTTAGGGGGGCACTGTCCTGTTCGACGACGACCCAGCCTTGGTACCCGAGGTCACGCAACGCTGTGGTAAAAGCAGGCAGGTCGACGTCGCCATCGCCGAGCCGGGTGCACAGGCGGGCCCACCAGACGTCGAAGTCCGTGCGTCCAGAGTTGACGGCCTGCCGCAGCACTGCCAGGTCGACGTCCTTGGCGTGCACATGGTTGATCCGCCCCCACCAGCGACGCAGATGCTCGGCCGCGTCACCCCCACCCATGACGACGTGGGCCACGTCATACGTGAGATTGATATCGACCAGGTCCAGGAGGCGTTCGATCTCCTCGGGGGATTCGACGTAGGTGCTCACATGCGGGTGGAAGGAGGCGGACAGTCCCGCGTCGGCGACCTCGGCGGCAGCGGCACCGACGACATCGGCCAGGCGGGACCATCCCGAGTCGTCGAGGCCGAGCGCGCGATCGTGGCAGGGATGCTCGAGCAGCGTCGCCGACCCCTCGTCGGCGAGGATGATCAGCCCGGCGGGGTTGACCGCGGCGACCTCGGCGATGGATTGGTGCATCCGCTCCAGGTCCCGGGCCAACACGGCCCCGCCGTCTTGGGTATGCAGGGGGACATACGTGCCGATGCCGACCAGGCCCGAGGCGGTGAAGGCCTCCACGGCGCCCTGCACTCCACCGAAGAACCCGGGCGGGCCGAGCTCGCTACCGGCATACCCACCAGCCGCCATCGTGGTCAGCAGGTGGGCCGGGGTGGTCGCTGAATCGACGTCGAGATCACCGAAGACTCCGTACGAGACGGGTGCGTTGCCCAGGCGCATCTCAGACATGGGCCAGTTCCCGGTGGGATCGGTCGATGGCCTCGGCAAGCAAGCGGATCTGGTCGAGGTCGCGGGCGGCCCCGTCCAGGTTCGACCTGGGCGCGGCTCCGGTAGTGATGCATCGGGCAAATTCGTCCAGTTGGCGCAGGAATCCTGTCTCGGCAGGCCCCTGTGTTCGGGTGCTGCGACGGCCTTCTGGTGCAGCCCGCACGGTGGTTAGCACGCTGGCCGCCTCCACCTGATAGGGACGCGCCAACTCCAAGGTGACGGTCCCGTCCGTGCCGAGCACGGTGACGTCCTCTTCGTATGCCGGCAGGTTTGGTAGCCAGTTCCAGCTGAGGACGTATCGGGACGAACCGACGGTGGCGGTGGCCAACAGGCTGGCCGGCTCCGATCCTCCGAGTTCGGGGAAGACCTCTGCCGTCCATCGTGTCGGAAGGGGCAGCCCGAGCGCTCTCAGCACCGAGAATTCGTGAATGACCGAGCCGTTGAGCACGTTGCGGTAGTAGGTGCGCAAGTCTTCGCCCGCCCACGGGAGTTCAGCGGCGACCTCGGCCCTCTCGGCCGCATCGTCGGCGGCGATCAGGTCGGCGTCAGCATCCTGCGCCGGAGGTGCCATGCGCAGATGGGCGATCTGGAGGGCATCGGCCGGGTGCTGGACGGTGATCCGGACCAGGCGAACTCCGGCGAGTGCGGCCACGTCTGCGGCCGCCGCGCTCATCAGCGGGTCATACATCTTCATGTATCCCACCTGAGCGACGCGTCGGGCGTTGGTTGCAGCGCTGGACACGGCATCGATTTCCGATCGGGACAGGGCAACGGGCTTCTCGATGAGGACGTGTTTGCCCGCCGACAGCGCCGCAACCGCCAGCGGAGCGTGCCGACCCGGTGTGGCGATGAGCACGGCGTCGACATCGCTGGCGCCGTAAACCTGGGCAGGGTCGGTGGTGCCCCCGGCGCCGGTGAGCCGGGAGACTTCCGCGGCTCGGGAGAGGGACAAGTCGCAGACGCGAGTGAGCGTGAACCCGGCCCGCCTGGCGCTTTCCAAGTGAACTGACTGTGTGATCGTCCCGGCGCCGATGACACCGAGCCGCAATCCGTGGGACATCTTCCGAACCTCCGAGAACACGTCGTTGAGCTACGAACGTCAGTTTGACATGACATAGACCAGTTAGTCCAGTCCTAAACCAATGGTTGTTTGTCATGACGTCGGCGTCATTGATCGAGAAGGTGACGCACGCCTCACGATCAACGCCACGTTTGAGGTTGTCAGGCATGAGGGGCCAGGGAGGGATTTCCTAGGGCACAGGGACGACATTTCAAGGCGCCACAAACCCACCGGCCCCTTGCCCGCAGCGACGCTCGGTAATCCACATCGTCAGGCGCGCGTCACGCACGATCACCAGACTCACGCCTCGCATCAAGGAACGGGGAGAGTCATGAGCACCACGTCACCAGCCGCGGCCATGGTCCGCAGCACAGACCTGAATATCCTCGATAACCCTCAGGTCCTCACCCATCTGGCGAAGGTCGTCTGGAGCGACCCGGCAGGCAACCTGGCCTACACGGAGGACTCCGACAAGGTCGCCGTTGCGGCGACAGCCTGGGCCCGGCAGATGGATCCGAAAATCTTCGAGATCGTGCCGGGCAAGATCTACCACGCAGCCGGCTTCCAGCTGTGCTCGACGATGATCGTTGTCGGTGACGGTGGTCTCGTCGTGGTCGACCCTGGCGAGAACGATGAGGCAGCGGCCGCGACCAAAGCGGCGTTTGCTCAGTTCTCCGACCTACCGGTCAAGGCCATCGTCTACACGCATCGGCACCCGGACCACGCCTTCGGCTCCGCGGGTTGGGGCGTCACGCCCGAACACGTCGCCGCCGGGAGGTCGCGATCATCGCCTCGGAGAACTTCGTCTCCAACTTGGTCAAGGACACCGGCGTTGTCGGCAACATCCTCACCCAGCGAACCGCCTATTCCGGTCCCTACCTCGGCCGAGGTCCTGACGGCTTCGTCACTACCGGCCTCGGCCCGAGCATGACTGCCGGCACCCTGTCCCTCTACCTGCCGACCGTCGAGGTGGACGAATTCGAGCCGCTGACCATCGACATCGTCGGCGAACGCTTCGCCTTCTTCGGGGCATACGGCGATGCCGGCAGGGACGAGATCGACCTCTATCTGCCGGACTACCGGCACGTGCACGGGTCAGAGACGATCCAGGGCGGGACCTTCCCCAATCTCTACACCCTCCGCGGAACCTCCTACCGGGACCCGTCCTTGTCGTACAAGGGCATCGATCGGCTGCTGGAGTATGCCGTCAAGGCCGACACTTATTCCGGCTCGCATATGCGCTCATGGGTGGGTAACGAGTTCATCGTCGAACGCATCACCAACTACCGAGATGCCATCCAGTACGTCCATGACCAGTCGGTGTACTGGATCAACCAGGGCTACAAGATGGACCAGCTCGCCGAGACCGTCGTCTTGCCGCAGCAGTTCGCCAACGACCCCTGGCTTATGGAGTTCTACGGCAGCGTTGTGCATTCGGTGCGCAACATATACGCCGGGCTTCTCGGCTGGTGCCAAGGCGACGCCACGGAGTTGGCCCGTCCCGAATTCAGCCAGCTCTCGAGCAAATACGTCGAGGCCATGGGCGGTCGCGACAACGTCGTCAGTCAGGCGCAAAAGGCCATCGATGCCCAGGACTACGGCTGGGCCGCCGAGATCCTCACCCACGCCGTGCGCGCGGACGCTGATGACAAGGAGGCGCGCAACTTCAAGGCGGAGGCGCTGCGCCAGTGGGGCTACCTGCAGACGAACATCTATTCCGGGCCCAGGCTCTGTCGGCCGCCGGAGAGCTCGACGGGACGCTGGACCGCTCGACGCCGTGGAGCTTTACCGACCCGGTCATCGTTCAGGCGCTGCCAACCACCGACATCCTGGAGACCTTCCGTGTCAACCTCAACGCCGAGCGGGCTGTCGGCAAGCATCTTGTTATCGGCATCTCGGTTACAGACACCGGGGAGGTGGCCACGTACCAGATACGCAACCAGGTGGCGATCTTCACCGACTCCGCGCCGGCGGACCCGGACGGGACCATAACGGGCACCAAGAACGAGGTCTTGGCCTGCTTCCTGAACAATTCGGCGCCCGCCACCGTTGCGGGATCCCTCGAGAAGGTTGCCGAGTTCTTCTCCCTCATGGACAAGGTGACCCGCAACGGGGTGAACATGGCGTTGCCGAACTAGCGCCCACCGCGCCCCGGGTCGTCCGGCCTGGCGAGGGCGGGTGTGAGGCGTCGCCAGTGATCTCACACCTCAGTGACGGTGACGACACTTGTGTGTGCGCTCAGCCCGTCAGCGCTACTGCGCATCCGTGCCCGAGATCGTTAGCCAACGGACCTACCGACGCGCCCAACCCTCCCCGCCGCTGCGGCGAGAGAGCGAATAGTCCCGGGTAGGTCCGTCGGTGTACGAAAACCCCGATCCGTCGCCGGCGCCCGAGGATCAGGCGTACGCCGCGAGATCGGCAGCCAGGTCCGCGTTGACGCGGGCGGACAGGTGGGTGCCCTCGGCAACGAAGTCGCTCGCCAGGACCTCGCCCTCGGTGTGCACCCGGTTGACCAGGTCGCCTCGGTCGTAGGGGACGATGACGCTGACCTCGATGTCGGGGGCGGGTAGCTCGGCGGCGATGACCTCACGAAGGGCCTCGATGCCTGCGCCGGTGCGGGCCGAAACGGCCAGGGCGTGGCGTTCGGTGCGCAGCAGCCGGTCGAGCACCTCCGGGTCGGCCACGTCCGCCTTGTTGATGACGACGATCTCCTTGACGTCGGCCGCGTCGACATCGGCGAGCACGGCCCGCACCGCGGTGAGCTGACCCTCGGGGTCGGAGTGGGATCCGTCGACGACATGAACGAGCACGTCGGCGTCGGCGACCTCCTCGATGGTGGAGCGGAAGGCTTCGACAAGCTGGGTGGGCAAGGCGCGAACGAAACCGACGGTGTCGGTCAGGGTGTAGATCCGGCCGTCGGCGGTCTCAGCGCGGCGCACCGTCGGATCGAGGGTGGCGAACAGGGCGTTCTCCACCAGAGCACCGGCCCCGGTGATCCGGTTCAGCAGTGAGGACTTGCCGGCGTTGGTGTAGCCGGCAATGGCCACGCTGGGCACCCGCCCGCGCCGACGGGAGTTCCGCTTGGTGTCCCGCACCGTCTTCATCTCGGCGATCTCGCGACGGAGCTTGGCCATTCGGGAGTTGATCCTGCGCCGATCCAGCTCGATCTTGGTCTCCCCTGGTCCGCGCGAACCCATCCCCTGGCCGGCAGCTGCCTGTCCGCCTGCTTGCCGAGACATGGATTCACCCCACCCACGTAGACGTGGCAACAGGTATTCCAACTGGGCGAGTTCGACCTGCGCCTTGCCCTCCTTGGACTTGGCATGCTGGGCAAAGATGTCAAGGATGAGCGCAGTCCGGTCGATGACCTTGACCTTGACCACATCCTCTAGGGCGCGCCGCTGGCTCGGGGCAAGCTCGCTGTCGCAGATCACCGTGTCAGCGCCCTCGGCGAGCACGATGTCGTGCAGCTCAGCGGCTTTGCCCTTGCCGAGATAGGTTGCCGGATCAGGGTGATGACGGCGTTGGATGACCCCTTCGAGCACCTCAGAACCGGCCGTTTCGGCGAGGGCTGCCAGTTCGCGCAGGGAGTTCTCGGCATCCTTAACGCTGCCTTCGGACCACACCGCAGCAAGTACCACTCGTTCCAGGCGCAGTTGGCGATATTCGACCTCGGTGACGTCGGCCAGCTCAGTTGACAGCCCCGAGACCCGGCGCAGGGCCGCCCGCTCTTCCCGGTCGAACTGGTCCCCGTCCCTCCCGGAGTCCACGTCAGGGGCACCCATCGGGTCAAGGTGCACGCTGGCATCATCCAACGTGTGGCTTGCGTGGGCGAAAACTTCGGATCGTGCGGTGCTCATCGCCTCCCAGGATCTCATTTCTGGCCTGGCTGAGCCCAACTGTTATTCGATGGTGATCCGGTCCCGCCCCGCGAACCTCCGTACTTACGCCATGCCCGCCACCCCCGGTCTTACGCCATGCCCCACCACCCTCCGCTTTTACGCCACAGGTGGGAACCCGGAGCTTCGCACGGGAAATCTTCCCCTGTGAAGCTCCGGGTTCCCTTGCGAAGAACATGGGCCGGTGCCTTGCTGACAGCCGCGGCCAGCCATGGCCAAGACCATCAACGGCGTCGTGCGCGACGCCAGGGTTGCCGTTGCGAAGGTCTCAAGGCGCTCAGGACACCTCCGGCGGCGATACCGTGCCGATGTGACCGAGCACTACTTCTCCGCCCAGCCAACCACCTCCGATGAACGGCATACCCGCGAGGTCACCCTGGCCGGCAAGACCGTGGCTGTCCACGTCGCCACCGGTGTCTTTTCCCACGGCGGGTTGGACAAGGGAACCCGTATGCTGCTGGGTGCCGTTCCTGCACCGCCACCGGCCGGCACGTTCCTCGATCTGGGCTGCGGCTGGGGACCGATCGCGATATCCCTCGCGCTGCAAGCCCCCAACGCATCGGTCTGGGCCGTGGACGTTAACGAACGGGCCCTCGATCTGACCGCGGCCAACGCGGCGGCCCTGAACCTGCCACAGATTCACGTCGCCCGCCCGGAGGATGCCCCCAACGGGTTGACCTACGATCTGATCTGGTCGAATCCGCCGATCCGGATCGGCAAAGCTGCCCTCCACGAGCTGTTGAACACCTGGCTGCCACGGCTTGCGCCCGGCGGCAGCGCCTGGCTGGTGGTCGCGAAGAACCTTGGCGCCGACAGCCTCCAGCATTGGCTCACCGAGGCCTTCCCGAACTTCGACGTCACCCGGCCCACGACGTCTGGCGGATTCCGGATTCTGCGGGTCGATCGCCCCCGGTGAGGCACCGCTGACCTCCGATGGCGCCTTTGGGCAACCTTTCAGGCCGCGAGGTGATGCCCAAAGGCACCATTGACGTCGGTCAGGGAAGGGTGAACTCGCCGTCCGCCACCAACACGGCCGGCCCGGCGAGTTCGACTTCGTGGCCGGGCAGCCCACGGACGCGCAAGGACCCGCCGGGGACATCCACCTGCCAGTCACCCTCCGGTTCATGCTGGCCGGCCCAGAAGCTTGTGGCCAGAGCCGCCGCAGCGGCTCCGGTCCCGCAAGATCGAGTCTCCCCCACCCCTCGTTCATAAACCCGCATGGCGATATGACGCGGCTGCAGCGGATGGATGATCTCGACGTTGGTGCCGTGGACGGGTTCGGGACGAACCGTCGGCGCCGTGCTCAGGTCAACATCATCAAGGCGATAGGACGGCGGCAACGCCACCACAGTATGCGGGTTGCCCAGGTCCAGGGACAGGGCAGACAGGGGGTCCTGGTCGTCGATGTGCACCAAGGCGTCGAAGCCGTCGGACTGGGCCTGGGCCGGGTTCATCAGCCGCCACGGGCCCAGGTTTGTGGCTACCAGGCCGTCAGCCAGGAGATCCCCCTCGATCCGGACCGTCTTGACGCCCGCCCGGGTGGCGATCGCGAATTCGGTGTTGGTCTCCAGCCCCTCACGACGCAGATAGGCGGCAAAGACCCGCGAACCGTTCCCGCACATCTCCGCGATCGACCCGTTGGCGTTCCGGTAGTCCATGAACCACGCGGCGGCGCCAGCCATGTCCCGGACGGCGCTCTCCTGGGCACATTCCGTCGGTACCACAGCGATGATGCCGTCGGCACCGATCCCACGTCGTCGATCGCAGATCCTGGACACGCGCTCAGCGTCGAGGTCCACCTGCCCATCGAGGCATGGCACGAGGACGAAATCATTTTCGGTGCCATGGCCCTTGGTGAACCTCATGCGTTCTCTCACGAGGTTCATTGTTCCGTATGCCGACCTGCGCGGATCACCTTGACGGTCCGACCGGCGGGTCATTCACACTCGGCAACGCGGTGCAGCACCCGAGCCAGCGCGTCCTCTCGGTCGGGGTCGACCCAGTCGATCCGGGCGTCGGCCCGGAACCACGATTCCTGGCGGCGTGCCAATCGCCGCGTCAGCCGCTGGGTCTCCTCGATCGCCTCGCCGGGCGTCATGGTCCCGTCGATTTCTGCGACAGCCTGGGCATACCCGACCGCACGGCTGGCCGTCTTCCCGCTTCTCAATCCACGATCCAGCAGCCCGCCCACCTCGGTCACCAACCCGTCCGCCCACATGCGGTGCACACGAGCATCGATCCGCACGTCCGTGACGGTACGCGGCGGCAGCAGGCCGAGGACGTAGCTGGGACGCCGATACTCCCGGTGCGGCATACGCGCCGAAAAGGACCGCCCGGTCAGCTCAATGACTTCCAGGGCTCGGATGATCCGGCGGCGGTTGTTCGGCTCGATCGCCGCTGCCGCTTCGGCGTCGACCTTGGCCAACCGCTGATACATGGCGGTTGTCCCGAGCCTGTCGCCCTCGACCTCGAGGGCGGCTCGTACCAGCGGATCGGTCGGTGGGATGTCGAGCACGTCCAGCGCTGCGCGGACGTAGAGCCCTGATCCACCGACGAGGATCGGCACCACTCCCCGAGCCAGGATGTCATCGATATCGGCCCGGGCAGCGATCTGGTATGCCGCGACGCTGGCCTCATCGGTAACGTTCAGGACGTCGAGCTGATGGTGGGGTATCCCGCGACGCTGGGTTGGGGTCAGCTTCGCGGTACCGATGTCCATCCCCCGGTAGAGCTGCGCGGCATCCGCGTTGACGACTTCGCCGGCGACCTGTTGGGCCACCTGCACAGCAAGGTCGGACTTTCCCGTCGCCGTCGGGCCGACGATACCGACGATGCAGGTCACGCCGAAGGTGCTTCGTCCACGGCCTTGTCACCGGTCCAGCCGGCCTCCAGTGAGCCCTCGGCTGTCTCGGTGTCGTCGTGCCCGAACGGATCCTTGTCGACCCCTGGCATCCAGCTGTTGCCAGGGACCGACCAACCGGCGTTCTTGATCGCCTTGCGGGCCTTGCGGGCGGCCGATCCCTGGAGTCGGTCGACATAGAGGAAGCCGTTGAGGTGGTCGTACTCGTGCTGCATGCATCGGGCGAACCAGCCAATGGCGACGAACTCTACCGGATGGCCGTCCACATCGATCCCGGAGACCTCGCTGCGCTCTCCCCTGCGCAACGGGTAGTGCTCGCCGGGCACCGAAAGGCATCCCTCCGACTCTTCGTCCGGATCCGGACGGCCTTGCGGGGGCTTGGTGGAGCGAAGATATGGGTTGATGTTGTGGCCCTCGCGGGGCACCCCGTCATGGTTGGCCTTGGACCAGACGAAGTTCCGCAGACCCACCGCTATCTGAGGCGCGGCCTGACCGGCGCCGTGAGCGGCCCTATTGGTTTCGATCAGGTCCGCGACCAGCTGCCGTATCTCCACGGTGACCTCGTTGACGGGCTCCGCACGACGGTGCAGGACAGGCTCGCCGGTGATGACGA
>JBKECS010000047.1:0-59369 GCA_047974805.1 Nostocoides sp.
CGTCAGGCACGTCGAGGTCTTCCTGGATGGGCGGTGTGAGAACTTCCATCCTCGGGAGGCCTCGACGCCTACCCCGCGACCAACGCGCCGACCAGACCTACACCCTCATCTGTGATGAGCCCCATTGGCGTCATCGAGGCGTTGGGGCCGAGGAAGGTGCAGATCAGAGTGCGTACCGGAGTTCTTGCCCTCCCGCGCGAGAGCGTGGTCTCGACCACGTCCGGTGGTGGGGGCTGAACAGAAAGCTACTGGCCAGTTAACATCAGATCATGGCCACTGTGTCCGCTCCTGCTGCCTCCCGCGACATCCCCCGCCACCTCGACGTGCGGACATGGACGCCCACTCCGCGCGTCGGTGGCCGCGCCGTCGTCCTCGGCGGCGGGGGAGCGACCGGGATTGGTTGGGAGGCCGGCATCGTCCAGGGGCTGCTGGACGAAGGTATCGACCTGAGAGAAGCGGACACCCTGATTGGGACCTCGGCAGGCTCGGTCGTTGCCGCCCACGCCCGGTTCGGCACCGATTTCGAACACGGATTCGAGCCCATCTACACCGGTGAACACCAGGTCCCCAACGGGACCTTCCGTGCTGTGGACACCCTGCGTTTCGTCGTCGCCAATCTGTTGCCCACCGGTCAGGCCAAGCGCCGCGCGCTGCTTGGCCGAGCATCGGTGCGATCCGCCCGCAAGGGCCACCTGGCGCCCGAGGAAGACTGGGTCGCCGCGATCGGTGAGCGCCTGGTCGGACAGCCCTGGCCGGCCGGTGACCTGCTGATCACCGCCGTCGATGCACTGACCGGCACGTCCGTGGTCTTCGACCGGCATAGTGGCGTTCCTCTGGAACGGGCGATGGCCGCCAGCTGCGCCGTCCCGGGCATCTATCCGCCAGTGACCATCAACGGACGCCCATTCGTGGACGGGGGCGTCCGTACGGTGACCAACGTCGACCTGGCCGCCGGCCACGAACGGGTCGTGGTGATCGCCCCGGTTCCCTTCGCGGTCCGACGCTCCGACCGACCGCAGGAACAGGCCGCCGCACTCGGCGACCAGGTCCGCTCCATCGTTGTGCACCCGGACCCGGCGGCACTGCGAGCGATGGGACGCGACGTCCTGGACCTCACCCGAGCCCGGGCGGCGGCCGAAGCCGGGCGACGCCAGGGCGTGGCATCCGCAGACAAGGTGCGGGTGGTCTGGGACGGCGCATAACTCCAAAGAGGCCCGGTTCGGTAAAACACCCCCTTCGGCCTCGGGGCGGGCACGAGAAGGAACTACGATCGCGGGGTGCTTGTCCCGCTGACGACCATCATCGTGGTGGTCTCCGTCCTCGTCGTGGTCCTGGCCGGCCTGTATGCCCTCATGGATCGCTTGATCAACGACGTTATGCTGCTCCTGCTGGCGGTCCTCGAGGTCGGCGCCATCGTCCAGGCCGTCATTGCGTTGGCACGGTTGACCGGGCTGAGTCAGGAGCGGGCCACCTTTGCCGCCTATGCCCTCACCTTGCCCTCCCTGCCGCTGTTTGCGGGATGGTTGGCCATCAAGGAGAAGTCTCGGTGGGCCATGGCGACGATCGCCGTCGGCGCCCTGGCTGTCGGGGTGATGTCCTATCGCATGCAGCAAATCTGGAGCCTTCATGCCTGACCCCACTAGTGCCTCACACCCACCGGGTCAGCAGTTCCCCGCAGAGCCGGCGCCGCGGCATACCTCCAACGGTCCCGGACGGGTACTGGTCGCGCTGTACGCCGTCATGGCCCTTGCCGCCACGGGCCGGTCAGCTGTGCAGATCATCGAGTACTTCTCCAGGGCACCGCTGGCCTACGTCCTGTCCGCCGTGGCCGCCGTCATCTACCTCATTGCCACCTACGCGCTGATCAAGGGTGGCCCGAGGATGGTTGCCCTGGCACGGGTCTCGTGCACCATCGAACTTATCGGGGTCCTGGCCATCGGCACGGCCTCCAATGTCGTCCCGCAGCTCTTCCCTGACAAGACCGTGTGGTCCCATTTCGGCGCCGGCTACGGCTACCTGCCGCTCCTGCTGCCCGTTCTGGGGCTGTGGTGGCTGCGCCGCTTCACCACCTCACCCCGCCGGGGGACCTCCGCCTAACTGCGTCGGGGTTCGAGAAGGAAGACCGGAATCGTCCGGTCGGTTCGCTCGGCATACTCGGCGTAGGGCGGATACGCCGCCACGCAGCGCGGCCACCACAGGTCACGCTCGGCTCCAGTGATCTCGCGCGCCGTCACCTCAGCGCGATCCGTGCCGTCTTGCAGGGAGATGTCGGGGTGTGCCCGCAGGTTGGCAACCCAGAGCGGGTCCCTCGGGTCGCCCCCCTTGCTGCCGACCGCGGCATACGTTCCGTTGTCCTCGACGCGCATGAGCGGCACGAGCCGGGTCGCTCCGGATCGGGCCCCGATCATGGTCAGCAGCACGACGGGACGATCCAGGACCGTGGCCGCATCCGTGGTGCCGGAGTGCACGATCGCCTCCACATGGTCGGCCACCCAGACAGTGGGGCTAGGAACGTAGTCGATCCGCTCGCCCATCGCCTCTCCAATCTCTGTCTCCAGTCTCTACCGATGCCGCGGCTCCCTCGGCCCCACGCCCTGCCTGCTGCATGATAGGCACCTCACCGAGGGCGGAACCAGGGCTGTTCCGCAGGGGGGATCATCGCCGCAGATCGACCTATCCTTGGGCACGTGCCAGATAGCGAGGTGATCCCGCCCCGCCGCGCGTGGACCCTGGCGGACCTGCACTATCCACGCCATTTGCCGGTTGTGGACCGTCGGGAGGACCTCCTCGCCGCGATCGCCGCTCACCAGGTGGTGATCATCGCCGGGGAGACCGGCTCCGGCAAGACCACCCAACTGCCGAAACTGTGCCTGGAACTGGGCCGGGGCGGGGGAGTGGCCGGACGGCCGGGGGCTCGGATTGCCCACACGCAGCCGCGCCGGATCGCCGCCCGATCCGTGGCCGAGCGCATCGGGCAGGAACTGCACGTCCCGATTGGTGACGCCGTGGGCTACCAGGTGAGATTCACCGACCACAGCGGCCCGCAGACCCAGATCTGTGTGATGACCGACGGCATCCTGCTCAACGAGCTGCAGCGGGACAAGCTCCTGCGCAGCTACGACACGATCATTATCGATGAGGCACACGAGCGATCCCTGAACATCGACTTCATCCTGGGATATCTCAAGACCTTGCTGCCGAAACGGCCAGATCTGAAGGTCATCGTCACCTCGGCCACCATCGAGCCGGAGGCCTTCGCGCAGCACTTCGCCGACCCAGGTTCCGGCCTACCGGCGCCGATCATCGAAGTATCCGGCCGAACCTATCCGGTGTCCGTGCGCTACCGGCCGTTGATCGACCCGGACAACCCCGACGCAACCGACCGGGACCAGGTCACCGGGATTGTCGATGCTGCCACCGAACTGTGGACCGAGCCTCGAGGCGACGGGGGAGAGGAGGACATCCTCGTCTTCCTCTCCGGCGAGCGTGAAATCCGGGACGCCGCCGATGCCCTGACCGAGCTGAACCTGCCCCAGACCGAGGTTCTGCCGCTGTATGCCCGCCTCTCCGCGGCCGAGCAACACCGGGTCTTCTCTCGCAGCGGCAAACGGCGGATCGTCCTGGCCACCAACGTGGCGGAGACCTCACTGACCGTTCCGGGGATCCGATACGTCATCGATACCGGGGTGGCCCGGATCTCCCGCTACAGCCAGCGAACCAAGGTCCAACGTCTGCCCATCGAACCGATCAGTCAAGCCTCGGCCAACCAGCGGGCAGGCCGGTGTGGGCGCCTAGCCGACGGCATCTGCATACGCCTGTATGCCCAGGCCGACTTCGAGACCCGGGCCAGCTTCACCGACCCAGAGATCCTGCGCACCAACCTCGCCGCGGTCATCCTGCAATTGACCGCGTTCGGTCTCGGTGACGTGCGTCGCTTCCCCTTCATCGATCCTCCCGACCCGCGACAGATCGCCGATGGCGTGCGCCTGCTGGAGGAATTGGGCGCCCTGGAGTCCACCGGCGCAGGCCGGCCCGGACGGCTCACCCCGGTGGGGCGGATCGTAGCCCGCCTTCCCGTTGACCCGCGGCTTGCCCGGATGATCGTCGAGGCCGACCGGCTGGGCTGCCTGGGTGAGGTGCTCGTCATCGCCGCCGCACTGTCCATCCACGATCCGCGGGAACGGCCGGAGGAACATCGGGCCCGGGCAGATCAACTCCACGCCCGATTCAAGGACCCCTCCTCGGACTTCATCGGCTATCTGTTGCTCTGGCGCCATGTCAAGGAGCAGCAGCGGCAGCTGTCCGGCAGCGCCTTCCGGAGAATGTGCAAACAGGAATTCCTGCATTATCTGCGGGTTCGTGAATGGCAGGACCTGCACGCACAGCTACGCCAAGCGGCCCGTCGCCAAGGGATGACACCGGCAGGTCGACATGCGGACAACCAGACCGACACCGCAGGGTCGGGCAGCGCCGATGCGGTGCATCGCGCCCTGCTGGCCGGCCTGCTCTCCCATGTCGGGGTGCGCGATGCCCGCACTCGTGACTACCTGGGTGCCCGCGGTGCCCGCTTTGCCCTCTCGCCCGGTTCGGCGTTGTTCCGCAAACCGCCGGAGTTCGTGGTGTGCGGCGAGCTCGTCGAGACCTCGCGATTGTGGGGCCGCGTCAACGCCCGCATCGACCCTCAGTGGGCCGAGGAGGCAGGCCAGCACCTGGTCAAACGGGGCTATTCCGCGCCCCGATGGTCAGCCAAGCAGGGGTCGGCCCTGGCCACCGA
This sequence comes from Nostocoides sp., assembly GCA_047974805.1. GTDB lineage: Bacteria > Actinomycetota > Actinomycetes > Actinomycetales > Dermatophilaceae > JAJXUB01. The sequence continues at coordinate 4,775 of JBKECS010000047.1, forward strand.
GCGGGTCACCCTGTTCGGGGTGCCGCTGGTCACCGATCGAACCGTGTCCCTGTCCGGGGTCGATCCGGTGGCGGCGCGGTCGATGTTCATCCGGCACGCGCTCGTCGAGGGAGCGTGGGACAACCGGCACGCCTTCTTCGTTGCCAACACTGAGCTGATCGATGAGCTCACCCGTCTGCAGGAACGGGCCCGCCGCAGCGACCTCATGCTCGATGAGCAAGCGATTTATGCCTTCTACGATCAACGCATCCCCGACCAGGTTCTCTCTGGCGCACACTTTGACCGGTGGTGGAAGTCCGCTTCGCGGGAGTCACCGCGACTGCTGCACTTGACCGAGGACCTGATACGGGCCGATGGTGCCGAGGCTGTCTCAGCAACGGAATACCCCACCCGGTGGCGTCAGGGAGCACTCGAGTTGCCGCTGACCTACCAGTTTTCACCCGGCCACGCCGAGGACGGCGTCACCGTGCACATTCCGCTCACCCAACTCAACCAGCTCAGCGATGACGGCTTCGACTGGCTCGTGCCGGGGCTGCGTGAAGAACTTGCCGTGGCGCAGGTCAAGGCCCTGCCCAAGGACATACGGCGCCGATTGGCGCCGATCTCCGATCGTGCCCGGGAGGCCCTGGCGGCCATCCCGGAAGCGCGCATCGGCGACGGAGCGTTCACCGACGCCCTTGGCGCAGCACTGCTGGAACGGACCGGGGTAGAGGTCCCGGCGCACGCCTGGGCCCCCGATCGTCTGCCGGCCCACCTGCGGGCAACCTTCCGGGTCGAGGACGTGCGCGGCGGATCCCTCGGCAGCGGGCCAGACCTGGGGGTTCTCCGCGCGGACCTGGGGGGCGCCGTGCGCCGGCAGCTGTCCCACGCCGGGGCGGACATCGAAAGAACCGGCATGACCACCTGGGACATCGAGGATCTTCCAACGACCTACCAGACTGAACTCGGGGGGACCTCGGTGCAGGGCTTTCCGTCGCTGGTCGATCGTGGAGACCACGTCGATCTGCTCGTCTTGCCCGACCGGGCCGCCGCAGAGGCCGCAACCGCCTGCGGCGCCCGCCGGTTGCTCATCCTCAACACGTCAGCACCCTGGAAGCGCGTGCTGAGTTCGCTGACCAATGCCGAGAAACTCGACTTGGCGAACAACCCGCACGGTTCGGTCCCGGCGTTGCTGGAGGATGCTCGGGCTGCCGCGGTGGATGACATCGTCGGCGACCGAGCGGTCATCCGCACACGGGCTGCGTACGAGCGGGCCCTCGCCGCCGTGCGCACTCACCTTTCGTCCCGGGTGCTTCACGTCGTGCGGCAGGTTCAACCGGTGCTCGCCGCCTCAGCTGATGTCGCCATTGTTCTGGACGCCGTGCACCGGGCGGCCGGTATGTCGGGCGCTCCGCCGTGGTTGGGCGCGACCGTGGCCGACGTGACGGCCCAACACGCCAGCCTGATCCGGCCAGGCTTCATCGCCGACACCACTGCGGCGCGCCTACCGGACGTGAAACGATATCTCGAAGGAATGTCCCACCGTTTGGCCAAAGCAGCCACTAATCCGCGGGAGCCGATCCTGCAGGGGCAGATCGACGCCATTGAGACGGCGTATGCCGACGAACTCGCCGGGCTCGGCCGGGGCCATCCCGGAATCGTCGAGATCGGCTGGCAGATCGAGGAGCTGCGGATATCCCTCTTTGCCGAGTCAATGCGGGCTACTCCCGGGGTGTCTGTCAAGCGGGTCAGCACCGCCATCGCCAACCTGCATGCCGACCAGGTGCATCGATAGACTTCGGGGAATCCGCGCCGCGACGTGGACGTTGCACATGGTAAGAACGGCGCTGCCCCTGGCATACGGTCGCAGGACCGAGCGACGCCGTCGTCAACTGAGAAGGAACCGTTGTGCAAAACCCGTCCGAGCTCTACCGCATCGAGACCGAGGCCCCGCTCGAGCACCGCCCCGGGGTCCTCGTTGGTGCCCTGGCGGGCTATATCGACGCAGGTCAGATCAACCATGTGCTGGCTCGGCACCTACTGAAGACCGGCGACCCCGAGGTCATCGCGACCTTCGACGTCGACCAGCTGCTCGACTACCGCGGACGACGTCCCGCGATGGTCTTCGACACCGACCACTACACCTCTTATGAGGATCCCTCGCTGCTGCTTTACCGCCTGACTGATCGGGACGGTCGCAGCTTCTACCTTCTCGACGGCCCCGAGCCGGACTATCAGTGGGAACGGATGGTCCAGGCCATTCGGGAACTCATGGACGCGGTAGGCGCGACGACGTTGGTGTCGGCGCACGGCATACCGATGGGTGTGCCGCACACCCGGCCGCTGAGCATGACCGTGCACGGCACGGACAGCAGCCTGACCGGCGGCGCCGCATCACCGTTCGGCAAGGTGCAGCTGCCCAGCAACTTCCTTGCCCTGCTGGAGTTGCGCCTTGGTGAGGAGGGCCGTCCAGCGGTGGGTTGGGCGGTGCACGTGCCGCACTACCTCTCTCAGTTCGAGTTCTCCGAAGGCGCCCTGACCGGGTTGACTGCCATCGCCGGATCGACCGGACTGAACCTGTCCAACGACGCGCTCGTCGCAGCCGCCGGCAAAGACACCGAGCAGATCAGTGCCCAGGTGGCCGAGAACGATGAGGTCCGTGCCGTGGTGTCCGCCCTGGAACAGCAGTACGACAGGTTCGTGGCCAGTCAGGAGAAGCCGAGCTTGCTGGCGACGGACTCCACCCCCGTGCCGACGGCCGATGAGCTGGGAGCCGAGCTGGAAGCGTTCCTGCGCTCGATGAGCCAGGAGGAGTCCAACGACAAACACAGCGACGACAGCGGCCCTGACGCCTAAGCGGTAGACCCGCACCCGGCGCCCCGGACCCGGCGCGGCGTCGTCGGGGGCATACCAACGAGGCCGGCATGGACGATCTGGCTCGACAGCTGGCCGGGGAGCCTCGACGTGACAGGATGTCGAGCACGGGCCGTCGCGCTCGCATTCACGACCGCTGCCAAGGCCGATGCTGCAGGAGGGACGACCGCCCATGGTCAAGAACCGAACCACCCGAAAGGGTGAGCGCCGACCCGCGCTGGACGAGGCGAGCGAGCCCGCGGACTCGGGATACCGCGGCGCGGTCACCCATCTGGTCGCCCGAGTGCTCGACATCGGTATCGACGGCCGGGGTCCGCTGGACTCGGCCGGCGAGGTGGCAGCGGCAGCCTTGGAGCGGCGTCGGGGAGACATTGAGGCGGCGGTGCAGGAGGTCATCAATGCGCACACTCGACTCGCTGCGGCTGGAGGCTTCCTCACCAGCATGGGTGGCTTCATCACGCTGCCGGTCTCGTTGCCGGTGAACGTGCTTGAGTTCTATGCGCTGTCCACCCGGATGACGGCTGCCGTGGCAGCGCTGCGCGGCTACGACCTCAACGCCCCTCATATCCGCTCCGCAGTGTTGCTGACCCTGGTCGGCGCGGAAGCAGATGACCTGTTGGCCCAGGTGGGGGTGGTCACCCCCACCGGACGGCTCAGCTCCATGGCTGCCGAGCGGCTACCGGGGCCGGCGCTCATGGTGCTCAACAAGGCGATCGGCTTCCGGTTGCTCACCACGGCCGGTCGCAGCACGCTCGGCCGCTTCGGCAAGGCCGTCCCGGTACTCGGAGGCGCCGTTGGCGCGGGCCTGGACACCTACCTCATCCGACGGATCGCCGACCAGGCAAAACGTGAGTTTCCGTTGGCCGGCCAGGCGCTGGCGATGGGCCGTGGTCCGGCCCTGCCCCGGCAATGAGCTCGCCGCGCGCCAGCTGACGGGAATCTGGGTGCCCGGACCTTCGTTGATGTCGATGGCGCCCCCCATGGGGCACCGTCAGCACAAAGGAAAGGGGTGTCCATGGCACCTCGTCGCCGAGCCGTTGGCCGCTTGATGTCGGCTATCACATTGGCTACCCGCCCGGGCTCACCGAGCCTCTGGCAGCGCCTGCAATCCCTCCCGCGACTGGTCTCGGCCACCCTGCGTGGGGACTATGACAAGACCAGCCTTGCCCAGTTGGCGCTCATGGCGGCTGCTACGGCCTATCTGATCTCGCCGGTGGACCTGCTGCCGGAGGCCGTCCTGGGGGTGCTCGGGCTTATCGACGACACCGTTGTGCTCGCCTGGCTCGCCTCGACGCTTGTGGAGGAGACCGAGGGATTCCTCCACTGGGAGGACCAGGCAGGAGGGGGCCGGCCAGGCTCCCCATCAACCGTTCGCGGTCGCGTCCTCCGTTGACCGGATCGGCCATCCACAGGTTGCCTCGCCTGCAGGTCGCCATCCACAGATTGGCGCGCCGAGCTGACGGCGGTTCACCGGGCGGCTGAGGTTGTCCGCATGGATATTCACCCCATCCGGCGTCCCGATGAGCTCCTGGCGATCCTGCCGTTCCACCTGGGGTACCACCCCGATCAATCGCTCGTCCTGGTCGGTCTATCGGACCTTCGGATCCAGATCATTCAACGCTTCGACCTCTTCCCTGCCATCGCCGACAGCTCACGCGCGGCGAGCCGTGACGTCATCGAGGACCACGTCCTCTCCGGGCTGCGGGTGCTCGTCCAGTCTGGCGTTGATCTGGTCATCCCAGTCTTGTACGAAAACGAGCCGGGTGAAGCGGACGGGCTCTTGGCCATCGTGCTCGGTTCGCTTGCTCGGATCCATATGCCGCTGGTGGACCCGGTCTGGGTGCAGGGCGGGAGGTGGGGGCTGGTGTTCGACGACGAATCGGACGGCTTCCAGTACAGCGCGGACCCGGAAGCAGTCATGCTCAACGGGCCACGTCGGGCAGGTCCGAGCTACCCCATGACGGATCCGTCAAGAGTTGCGGCGGTGGCGGATTTCGTCGGGATGGGGTTCGCCCCGGCCGCCTCCCGAGCGGACCTGGCCGACCTCGTCACGCCAACACCGGGAGATGAGCGGACGCTCGTGGTAGAACGTTCCTTGAGGATCCGTTGCGCGCGGCGTGGGCCGTCGCCGATCCCTCGCTCGGCTACGTTGGCGGCGTGGGGAAGGTTCCTCACCTCGGTGTGTGACCCTGCAACATCCGAGGCGACCATGCTCCGGGGATCTGTGGCCACATCGAGGGACGCGGCGGCGATGGCCAGTTCACTGACCCACATCCTGTGGCGGGACGCGGTTATGGCCTGGCTGTGTCCCGGGACGCTGCCGTTGGCGCGGCTGCCGGACGAGATCGTCGATCGGGTCCAACGCCTGCCGCGACCCACCGGAATGAGTCGTCCGACCGACGATTCCGTTGCTGCTGTTCGTCGGTTGGAGGTTGGCCTGCAATGCTTGTGCCAGGTGCTGCCGGAGCAGCCTTCCGCCCCCACCGCCGCCATGCTCAGCTTGACCGCGCTGGTGTCCTGGTGGCGAGGCGACGGGACCATGGCACGAATCTGTCTGGATCGAGCGCTGGCGGTTGATCCTGAGTACTCCTTGGCCCAGATCATTACGCAGATGGTCGAGGCGGGTATGCGTCCTCCCGAGATAGGCCCGCCGGCCGCACTGGCCGACGGAACCGAGGAGTTCGGCTTCGACGCCTCTGCGTGACATCCGCCTCCCGGGCCCGGGAACGAACCCACCGGACCGGGTACCTCTGGGGGAAATAGCCTCGGAGGTGTCTTGCGTCCGCGCCTGCGGTAGCGTCAGTTCCAGCCAGGTAGCGCCTCGAATATCACTCGGGGCGGAACAAGGAGGTTTCGTTGTCCATCGTTGTTGGCTACGTCCCAACCAAGGAAGGGCGGGCAGCCCTTCGACGCGCGTCGGAAGAGTGCCTGCTGCGCAAGACCCGTCTCGTCGTGATTAACTCCCAGCGGGGTGGTCGCGACTTCGACGTCCAAGAGTCCCAGCGCTTCGAGGACGAGTTGGCCAGGGTTCAAACCCAACTCGACGAGGCCGGGATCCCGCATGAGATCCGCCAACTCGTTCGTGGACAGGAGCCGGCCGAAGACCTCATCGCGGTCGCCGACGAGGTCGACGCGGACTTCATCGTCATCGGCTTGCGGCGACGGTCCCCTGTGGGGAAGCTCATCCTGGGCTCCAATGCCCAGCGGATTCTTCTTGACGCATCCTGCCCGGTGTTGGCAGTGAAGGCCGATCTCTGACCCAGCTCGGTGAGATTGGACGGTCGATTCTCACTCGTTCGGGCACAGATTCGGTCCTGTGGACGTTGACAGTTTTATAATGTTCCCAGCAAGGTCGAGTGACTCTTCGCCGCCCCTGCCGCGACCGTACGGACGGATCCGGCCACCCATACTCCGGCGAGCACCAGGCCAAGCTGGACTAGGGCGTTGCGTTCGGTCTCGACCGGTGTGTCGGGCCGTTGTGCCAACGCAGACGATCGACCCCGCCGCACCGCCACGAAAGGTAATCCGTGCCCTCACGTGACACCGCCACCTTGCCCGCCGAGTTTTCTCACGACGCCCTCAAGGGGGTGATCCGCAAGGGACGGACGAACGGATCGATCTCCTCGGCCGTCGTCCAGGACGCCATCGCCACAGCCAAGCTCTCACCGGCCCGGGCTCGGGCAGTGTTGCTGGCGATCCGGGAGCAGGGCATCGACATCCTTGACGATGCCGGCACCACGACGTCTGCGGCAAAGGAGGCGCCCGCCAAGAAGGCCGCGGCGAAGAAGTCCGCCCCTGCGAAGGCCGCGACGAAGAAAGCGACGGCTGCCAAGAAGCCAACAAAGAAGACCGCTGGCGCCACCGCGGCGGAGGCCGGGCCGGCGGGCAAGGCGACCGCGACGAAGATGAAGGCGTCCACCGCGAAGGCCAAGGACGACGATGACCTGGACGCGACCGATGACATCGAGCCCGATGGCGTAGACCTCGACGAGGCTGACGAGGCCGATCAGGAGACTGTCGTCTACGACTCCGAAGCTGACTCCGAAGCCGACGCAGATGACACCGATGGCGGGCAGGAGAAGCCTCGGGCGCAAAAGTCCGACGATGACGGCGAGTCGGCGGCATTCATCATTCGTGATGATGACGAGGACGACGCTCCCGCACAACAGGTGGTCACGGCAGGCGCGACAGCCGACCCGGTCAAGGACTACCTCAAACAGATCGGCAAGGTCGCGCTGCTCAACGCCGAGCAAGAGGTCGAGCTGGCCAAGCGCATCGAGGCCGGGTTGTTCGCCGAGGAACGATTGAACTCCGGCGACAAGGTCGAGATGAAGCTCAAGCGCGAGCTGTGGTGGATTGCCCAGGATGGGAAGAAGGCCAAGAATCACCTCCTGGAGGCAAACCTCCGTCTCGTTGTGAGCCTCGCCAAGCGGTACACCGGTCGAGGCATGCTCTTCCTCGACCTCATCCAGGAAGGCAACCTCGGCCTCATCCGGGCCGTAGAGAAGTTCGACTACACCAAGGGCTACAAGTTCTCCACCTATGCCACCTGGTGGATCCGGCAGGCGATCACCCGCGCCATGGCCGACCAAGCGCGTACTATTCGCATTCCGGTCCATATGGTCGAGGTCATCAACAAGTTGGCTCGAGTCCAGCGACAGATGTTGCAAGACCTGGGTCGTGAACCCACCCCTGAGGAACTGGCCAAGGAATTGGACATGACCCCGGAGAAGGTTGTCGAGGTCCAAAAGTACGGACGAGAACCCATTTCGCTGCATACGCCGCTCGGTGAGGATGGCGACAGCGAATTCGGCGACCTCATCGAGGACTCCGAGGCCGTTGTCCCGGCAGACGCGGTGAGCTTCACCTTGCTGCAGGAGCAGTTGCACTCGGTGCTGGACACCCTCTCTGAGCGCGAAGCCGGCGTGGTGTCCATGCGTTTCGGGCTCACCGACGGCCAGCCCAAGACTCTGGACGAGATCGGCAAGGTCTACGGGGTCACCCGTGAACGGATCCGCCAGATCGAGTCCAAAACCATGAGCAAGCTTCGCCACCCCTCGCGCAGCCAGGCGCTGCGAGACTACCTCGACTGATCGCCGGCAGTTGCTCCACGATCCGCAGCGGCATACGGCCAGATCATGTGCACCGGTGACGGCCTTGCCGGTCGCCGACATCTAGACATCGCCGACATCTAGACAAGGAAACCCGGAGGTGGGCAAGGGGTAACTTCCCTTGCCCACCTCCGGGTTCCCACCTGAGGCGTAAATCCGGAGGTGGGGTTAGCGGGGACGAGCGTCGTGAGGGAGGAAGAACGCTCGGAGCCGAGATGTCGCCGAGCGCGTCTTAGCGACCGCGGTGACGATCTCGTCCGTGGGCTGGCGCAGATCCGCGAGCCGCGCGGCTCCCGGAGCGGCATACCGGGCAGCCTCGAGGGTGGCCACCACCGATTCGACGGCGTGCACGTCGGCGCCGCTGAGGTCGGCCGCCCTGACGATGTACCGCCCGGTGGAACGCGGCGTGGACCCTGCCGGGGCAACGACCCCGAGGTCAGCGAGCCGGGTGATGAGCGCTCGCCACTCGGCCTCGACCCGCTGCGCATCCGTTCGCGCCCGCCGATAGCGGTGTCGACGCCGCGCGTGGGCCGCTGCGGGCAAGAGGAGGCCACCGAGGAGCGCCAGGACGATCGCGACCAGCGACCACAGGATCGGCCCGGACTTCAGCGCGCTGGTCGCCAACTGCTGCGGCCAGTCTGCTTCGGGCGTGGATACCTCAGCCCCCGGATCGGTCGGGGTAGGCGCGTCGGTGGCGGAGGGTGATGGGGTGGGCAGCGCTTGGGTGGTGCTCGGGGTGGCCCCCGGTGTCGTTGACGGACGTTCGGACCAGGCCGGCATGATGGAGCCGGTTCGGTTGCCCGGGGTCGGCTCGAACCGTAGCCAGCCCAGGCCCTGGAACCACAGCTCCGGCCAGGCGTGCGCGTCGGTGCCCCGAACCACCATCGAACCGTCCGAGGCCTCCAACGTGCCCGGCAGATATCCCAACGCAATGCGTGCTGGGATCCCGGCCTGCTGGGCTAGCAGGACCATGGCCGTGGAGTACTGGACGCAATAGCCACGTTTGGTGGCCAAGAAGGCCCGCAGGGGATCCATGACGTCGCCGGTCGCGGGGTCCGTCGGGGGAGGGGCTAGTTCCTCGGAATAGGCAAAGTCCGGCCCACGGAGCCATTCTTGAATCGCCCACGCAGTCGCCGCGGTGCCCGCTCCGGGGGGGACGATGCGTCCCAGGATGGCTTTCAATTCGGTCACATCGGCCGTGGGGAGACGTTCGAGGGAGGTGGCGATGTCGGTGGAGGGGCCAATTCCGGCCAACTGGGCGGCGGTGGGCTGTACCCGAAGGTAAGACAGGGAGTATGCCCCGACGTTTCCACGCGGGCGAATATCCCCGTCGCCTGTCGCGGTCCATGCCACGGCGCCAAGGTTCGCCTGGACCACGGGATATGGCGCGGCCAGTTGAGGTGCGCGCAGGTGATTCTCGGTGACGTCAACCTCGTATGTCGAGGTGCGCACCCCCGGCTCGACCAACTCGCTCGGGTCGGTCAACACCTGCCCATCGCGGCTCGATCGTGCCGACCACTGCCCCGAGCTGGGCGAGTAGCGGCCGGCGATGTTCACCCGCAACGGGTCCGGGTTGCTGGCGCTTGTCCGGTAGCGCAGGACGACGTTCTCCGATCGGGACAGGAGATCGCGGCTGACGTCGATGGTGCTGCTCAGGGAGATGGTGCCAGAACCGACCGCAGTGCTGGACCGTGCCATTCCCTCGGTGAGGTAGCGGGCTGGCAGGTGCGGCAGAACCATGGGCAGTAGGACGGCGGCCAGCAGCGCCAGGAGTCCGAGACGCCGACCGTTGGCTGCCGCGAGCGCGGCCTCGACGACTGGGCCCTCGTGCCTCTCCGGGACGTTCAGGTGAGCCAGTGGCCCCCAGCGACGCACGTGACGGGTTCCCTGAGCCCCGACCATGACGAGCCAGCTTCCGCCTGCGGCCAAGAAGAAGAGGATCGGCAAGCCCTCAGTGACATTCGCTGCCGAGATCAGATAGGCAGCCAACAGCGGCAGCCCGGCGGCCGCCGGGGCCCGGTAGGTCACGGCGACCCCATCGACCACGATGGCCAGCGTGGCTGCGATGAGGGTGACGCCCAGCACCATGCCGTCGGTGGCGGGGGCAGGCACGACGGAGGTGACGACGGTGTGCTGGGCATCGGCGAGCAGCGCGAGCCAGTTCAGGACCACATCCTCCCCGGGAAGTCCGTACCACAGCCAGCCTCGTCCCAAGCTCCATACCAAGGCAAGCACGACCAGGAGGATTTGTCCGAGCAGCACGGCACCATCGCGTCGGGTCAGGGAGCGCAGGAGCATCCCCATGACCGCGGCGAGGGCGATGACAAGGCAGGACGGGCCGACATAGGTCAGCGGCTTGACCAGGATGGTGATCGGGGCGAGGGCCATGACCGTCGCCAGGGCGGCCAATATGCCCTCGAGAGGACGTGATCGGGCCGGCATCTCAGCCTCGACCCGCGGGGTCGATGATGCGACGCCAGACCTCGCCGATCGCGTCGCCGTTCCGGGCCACAGTGACAAGCCAGCCAGCGCTGGCGAGGATGACGGCAGTGCTGTTCGCAGCCCACCGGGGGGACCTGCTGCGATCCGGACGCGACTCACCGGGGTCGATGACGATGGCGATGCCGGTCGACCCGGGCGTCCGCAGGCTCGCCACTGCCCGAGCATCCACCTCGTCCATCGGACCGAGGACGGCGGCGACCAGGCCGCCGGCAGAGGTCGTCGCGGGGGCTGTGTGCAGTAGCCACGCAGAGGCTTCGTCGGTTGACGGGCTGATCTCGGCAAGCGTGTCCAGGACAGCATCGGGGTCGAGATCGGTCGCTGCACGACCGTCGCTGCGGCGGTCGTCGGAGCTGGTCAGCAGACGGACGGCATAACCGGCTTCGAGAAAGTGAACAGCCAATGACGCGGTAGCGCTCACCGCCCACTCGAACGGACGGGCGGACCCCTGCACGGGATAAATGCTGGCCCGAGAATCGAGGAGGAGCACCGCTCGCCGGATGGCCGGCCGTTCCTCTTGGCGCACCATGATGTGCCCAGTGCGTGCCGTGGCCGGCCAATGGACTCGGCGTAGCTCGTCCCCGCTGCGGTATTCCCGGATCGACACGTCGTCCTCGCCGTGCAGCGCCACCCGGTGGGGGATGGATCCTTCGGCGCCGAATTCGGACCCTCTGGTCGTGCTGCGGGCCAACGGGAGCACCCGGGGGAGGACCACGATCCCGGTGGTTACCGTATTGTGCGCGGCGCGCTGGGTCAGCCCGAAGGCGTCCTTTACCCGCACCGTCATGGGGCCCAACTGGTAGCGGCCGCGCACCGTGCCGCGCACCGGATAGCGGAACACTCGCTCCGCTGTGGCCGGCATGGAGGGCAGGACGAACCGGGTCGGCCGGCCCAATGCTGGATCCACAAGATCCTCCGCCATCATCGTGCGGGTCCGAGTCAGGCTGCTGTTTCTCATGACGATGTCGATCTGGCTCATCTGGTCCAGGGGGATCCGAGCCGGGGCCGCCGTACGCCGTACGGCCAGATCCAGACGGTGCCGATGGGTGGCGACGAGGGCGGCGAGGGGAAGGGCGAGCAGCAGGACCCCCACCCTGATGAGGTCGACGACACCCAGGACGATCCCGGCGAACAGCACCATGGCCCCTGCTGCGAGGAAGGAGCGTCCTCGCGAGGTGATGAGCTTCACAATGGTGGCCATGTGGGTCCCTCGCCGGTCTGTATTCCGGTACTCAGAGATGCGGAGCCGGCACGGGCACGCGTTGGATGAGGTCGTGGAGGACGTCGGCGGGTGTCCGTCGGGCGAGCTGGGTCTCTCCTGTCGGCTGCAGCCGGTGGGCGAGAACGGACGGAGCCAGCGCCTGAACGTCATCGGGGAGCACATGGTCTCGCCCGGTCAACGCGGCTGCTGCCCGTGACGCCCGAAGGAGATGCAAAGACGCCCGCGGTGACGCCCCTAGTCGCAGAGCGGGGGACTCTCGCGTGGCGCTGACCAAGTCGACGATGTAGCGATAGATCGACGGTGCCACGTGGACGTCCCGGACGGTCGCGATGAGGTCGTTGACGGTTGCGGCGTCGGTGACCGGCCGGAGTTCCGCCAAGGGGGATCGTCCCCCGTGGCTCTGCAGCATCTCCACCTCGGCATGCGTTGGCGGGTACCCCATGGAGATCCGCGCCATGAAGCGATCGCGCTGGGCTTCCGGGAGGGGATAGGTGCCTTCCATCTCGATCGGATTTTGGGTCGCCATGACGATGAACGGTCCAGGCAGGTGATAGGTCGTCCCGTCGACGGTCACCTGGCTCTCCTCCATCGCCTCCAGGAGGGCGGACTGGGTCTTGGGGGAGGCCCGGTTGATCTCATCGCCGACGACAACGTTGGCAAAGACTGCACCTGGCCGGAATTCGAACGCGCGTAGATCCTGGTTGAACACATTGACCCCGGTGACATCGCTGGGCAAGAGGTCCGGGGTGAACTGGATGCGCCGGACCGAGCAGTCGATGGTCCGGGCGAGGGTCTTGGCCAGCATGGTCTTGCCGACCCCCGGCACATCTTCGATGAGTAGGTGTCCCTCGGCGAATAGAACAGTCAGGGTCAGCCGGATGGTTGCCCCCTTGCCCTCAATGACCGATCCGAGGGCCGCGGTCAGCTGTTGGGAGATCTCCAAGAGCTCCTCGATGGTGCGACGGCGACGAGGGGGAGAGGCTGGATCCTGCGAAGCTCGTCTCGAACGTCTCCGGATGTCCTCGTCGCTGTCGAACACGCGAACTCCCTTCGCCTGATCACCGGGGTGTTCCGGTGCGCCCTATCCCTGCCGATCCTGCCTCATCGGGCGTGAACAGGCCATGGCCTCGTGGGGGGATCATGTGCCTTCGCCGCCCTGATGCGGCCCACCGGGTCGGATCCGACAGCCCGAGGCGAACCGCGACACACCGATCAATGGACGCTGACTCATCATTGGTGCAAGATTTCCACCACTTTGCCCCACATCGTTGACCTGCATTAATAGGTACTACATCCCCAAGATCGGGCGAGATTCCCCCCCAATTCGCCAAATGGTGGGTTAAAGTGGAGCAGAACGGATGGACCGGGAATCCGTCCAGCGATGCGTCAGCGATCCGGCATACCGCCGGACGACGGTGGAAGGGGAGTGAGCCGGCATGTTCCTCGGCACGCATACCCCCCGCCTGGATGACAAGGGTCGGCTCTTCCTGCCGGCCAAATATCGCGATCGGCTGGCCCCAGGGCTGGTGGTCACCCGAGGTCAGGACCGGTGCCTTTACGTCTTCCCGATGGATGAGTTCGTCAAAGAGGCCGAGAAGCGTCAGGCAGCGCCGATGTCCAACAAGGCCGCCCGGGACAGCGCCCGGATGTTCCTGTCCGCCGCCTCCGATGAGATTCCGGACAAGCAGGGCCGGATCACCATTCCGCCGGTGCTGCGCGCGTATGCCGGGCTGAACCGGGACTGCACCGTCATCGGCAGCGGACGCCACATGGAGGTCTGGGACACCCCGACGTGGGAGAGCTACAGCGCTTCCCTCGAAGAGACCTACTCCGAGCAGAGCGAGGAGGTCGTGCCCGGCATGTTCTAGCCCCGGCTCCCAGGCCTCCAGCCGACCTGTTCCCGACGCGCCTTCCCCCGCGCCGGGCCACTCGGATGGGGACCTGGGAGGCGGGCAATCCACCCGCTCCTGCTCCTGCTGAAGTCCCGTTGATCCACCCCAGCCGATACCGCGAACCCTGCCAACCAGCCCCAGCACACCAAAGGACTCCCGCCATGACGACACGAGGACACGCCGCCGACCGGCATGTGCCGGTGTTGCGTGACCGCGTGGTGGCACTGCTTGGCCCGGCCCTGACCCGCCCGGGGGCCTGCTTCGTCGACGCCACCTTGGGCATGGGCGGTCACAGCGCTGCGGTCCTGGCGGCATGGGACGGGGTTCGCGTGGTGGGCATCGACCGCGATGAGGAAGCCTTGGCGCTAGCCGGAGAGCGGCTCGCCACGTATGCCGACCGGCTCGATCTGGCGCACGAGGTCTACGACCAGATCGGTCTGGTCCTGGACCGGCTCGGGCTAGCCACCTACGATGCCGGGCTGTTCGACCTCGGGGTGTCCTCATTGCAGCTAGACGAGGCCGACCGTGGGTTCGCCTACGCCCAGGAGGCCCCGCTGGACATGCGGATGGACCAGTCGAGGACCGGCACCGCGGCCGACGTGCTCAACACCTATCCGGTGGCCGATCTGGAACGAATCCTGCGCGACTACGGCGAAGAGCGTTACGCCCGCGCCGTCGCCACCGCGATCGATCGGGAACGGCGACGGGCACCCTTCACCAGCTCCGCACGGCTCGTCGACCTCCTGCGGACTGTCATTCCGGCAGCCTCGCAGCGGCAATCCGGGCACCCGGCCAAGCGGACCTTCCAAGCCCTTCGGATCGAGGTCAATAGCGAGCTCGATGCGCTGCGGGGAGCCATCCCCGCTGCCCTTGATCGCCTCGCGGTCGGGGGTCGGCTCGTTGTCCTGGCCTATCACTCGATCGAGGACCGCATCGTCAAGCAAGCCTTTGCCGCAGCCAGCACCTCCTCGGCACCCCGAGGGCTGCCCGTCGAACTCCCCGAACATGCTCCGCGGTTCGCACTGGTGACACGGGGCGCCGAACCAGCCCCCACCGAGGAGATCGCCAACAATTCCCGGGCGGCATCGGTCCGGTTGCGATGTGTGGAGCGAATCCGATGACCCTGCCACGCCGAAACGGTGCCCTGACATGAGCCAACTTGCCAGCAAGCCGCGTGCGGCCCGTCCTATGCGGGCCCCGCGCTCATCCCGCCCCGCCTTGCATGTGGTCACCGCTCGTGTGGACCAGGCCAGCGGGGGAGCCTTCGCCGCCTTTTGCCTTGCCCTGCTCGCAGCCGGGCTTATCGGAGTCCTCATGCTCAACACGAGCCTGGCGAAAGGGGCGTTCGACCTGCGCGATCTGCAACGTCAGTCCGCCGCTCTCGACGCCCGGCTCGGAACGCTACAAAAGACCATCGACCATGAGAGCTCACCCACTCAACTGGCCCGTCGGGCGGCCGCGATGGGCATGGTCCCTGCCCAAGATCCGGCCTTCCTGCGGCTCTCCGACGGGAAGGTCCTTGGCGTGGCCAGCCCTGCCAAAGCCGATCCGTCCTTTGCGGTGATCACCTCACCGACCTCGGCCGCCACCCGATCCACGCCCAGCCCAAAGCCCGCCACGCCGGTGGCGAAACCCACGGCAAAACCCACTAGTAGCTCTAGCGTAAAGCCGGCGCCAACCGCCAAGCCGGCACCGTGACCGGAACCCTGGGTCAACAGCGCTGGAGAAGAGCATCGAAGGGGCGAACGGATGACCGAGCGACGGCAGCCGCCGAACGGCAGCGCATCGCGGACGCCGACCCGCGCCCCGCGCGGCGCGTTCGGGCGCTCAGCCTCGGGCCGTCCCGCAACGGGCCGTCCGGCGCGAACAGCAGCCGGGCGATCGGGCCGGGCAGCCCAACCTCCGCGGACAACGACGGCGGGTCGGCCAGCCCCCCGCCAACAGCGACCATCACCACGTGCCCCCCTCCGCCGGGCCGCGACGGCGAGTTCGACTCGCCCACCCGGCGGGAGCCCGCCGAAGTCCATACGTCGACCAGGAGTTGCCAACCCGAGGCGTCGGGTCCGCTCGATGTTTCTCGTGGCCGCCTTCGTGCTGTCCATCTTCGCCGCCCAGACGCTGCGCATACAGGGACTGGACAACGACGCCGTGGCGGCGCAGGCATTGAACGAACGACAAGGGCAGGGAAGCGTCATCCCCGCCCTGCGAGGCAGCATCACCGACCGCAACGGTGCCGTCCTCGCGGCGAGCACTCCGGTCCGTACGGTCGTTATCGACCAAACGGCCGTCTGTACCTACGGCTTTGGAGGGCAAGACTGCGACCCGGGTACCGCCGGGGTCGCCATCCAGCACGCTGCTCAGAAGCTCGCGCCGCTTCTACGCCTGTCCGAGTCCACCTTGATTCCCAAGCTCACCGGTGATCGGCGGTACGTCATCGTGGCCAAGAATGTCTCGGAGGAGAACTGGAATCGCGTCGCCTCCCTGGGCATCCCTGGGGTGTACAGCGAGCGTGGGACGACTCGGGCCTATCCGACCGGAACGACATCGGCATCGTTGGTCGGCTTCGTTCGCAACGATGGCGAGCCCGGGGCCGGCCTCGAGCTGCAACTGAACAAGGCTTTGGCCGGGCAGGCCGGCAGCGAGAAGTCCGAGCTGTCCCAGGGCGGCATGGTCATCCCGAACAGCCGAGAGGAGATCACCCCGGCGGTGCCGGGCAAGGACGTCGAGCTGACCATCGACGCCGACCTGCAGTGGTATGCCCAAAACGCCCTGGCCAGCCAAATCAAGAAGGTCAACGCTCTGTCCGGGACGGCCGTGGTGATGGACGTCAAGACCGGCCAACTGCTTGCCCTGGCGTCCTATCCGACCTTCGACCCGGCCAACTTCGGAGCCTCGGCGTCCAACGGACTGTCCAACCGCGCCTTCACGGATGTTTTCGAACCCGGTTCGACCGCGAAGGTGGTGACCATGGCTGCCGGCTTGCAAGAAGGCGCCATCACCCCCTCGACCCCGGTCATCGTGCCGAGTCAGCTATACCGCCAAGGGCAGATGTTCCGGGATGCCGAGGCCCACGGCACGGAATATCTGACGGCTACCGGTGCCCTGGCGAAGAGTTCCAACATGGGGATGATGCTGATCAGCGAGACCATGAAGCCGGCGACGATCTACCACTACTTCCGCACCTTCGGTTTCGGGGAAACCTCCGGTTCGGGATTCGCCGGCGAATCCGCCGGGCTTTTGACCAACTACACGAAATGGAATGGGACGCAGCGCTACACGGTCGTGTACGGCCAGGGCGTGTCGGTGACGGCCGTGCAGGACGCCAGCGTCTTCCAGACCATCGCCAACGGTGGTGTGAGGGTGCCACCGCGCTTGGTCAAGGCGGTCGCGAGCGACGACGGATCGATGGCCGAACAAGCCCAGCCGGACGGTATCCGGGTGGTTTCGCCGCAGGTGGCCGACCAGGTCTCGACCATGCTCGAGGGCGTCGTCAGCGACCAGGGCACGGCGCCGGCGGCGAAGATCGCCGGCTACCGCGTCGCGGGCAAGACCGGCACGGCCAACCGGTACGACCCGACGCTGAAGAAGTACAGCGGTTACACGGCCAGCTTCATCGGCTATGCACCGGCGGACAACCCCCGCTTCGTCGTCGCGGTCATCGTGCAACGCCCGGTCAAGGGCACCGCCGGGGGCGTCGTGGCCGCACCGGTGTTCAAGGAGGTCATGACGTATGCCCTTCAGCATTTCAAGGTGCCGCCGACAGGGACGAAGTCACCCACGGTCACCGTCGAACTCGACGGACCGCCGGCCGCCGACGACCCCACGGTTATCGGCCGTGCCTCCGGCGCAACCGGCCAGTAGCCGACGGGTAGGCTCGTCACTCGTGTCACTACCGCGTCCAACCCCACCTCGGCGGACCGGCTTGTCGGAGCTGCTCGCTCACCTCCGCACGGTGCCCCCGGCGGTTATCGACGGCGACCCGACCACCGTGGTAACCGGTGTGAGTCTGGATTCGCGCAGCGTGCGAGACGGCGATCTGTTCGCTGCCCTGCCCGGCGCCAATGGTCATGGTGCCTCATTTGCCGCCGTGGTCGCCGGACGGGCCGCAGCCTTACTCACCGACACCGGCGGGCTAGCCCGAGCGCGCGCCGACGGAGTGACCCTGCCAGCACTGCTCGTGCCCGCGCCGAGGGACGTGCTCGGGGACCTGGCATCGGTCATTTATGGCAACCCATCGCGCGACCTGGACATGATCGGGATCACCGGAACGAACGGCAAGACGACGACGGCATACCTCATCGGTTCCGCTCTGGGTGCCCTTGGACGCTCCTACGGCCTCATCGGCACGGTCGAGACCCGGATCGCCACGGACGCCGGGACCCAGCGGATCACCTCAGTGCGCACCACCCCCGAATCGCCCGACCTGCACGCGCTGCTCGGTGTGATGCGCGAGCGCGGTGCTCGTACCTGCGTCATGGAGGTCTCCAGCCACGCCCTGGCGCAGCATCGGGTCGACGGCGTGACATATGACGTGGCGTTGTTCACCAACCTCTCCCAGGACCATCTCGACTTCCACCACGACATGGAGCACTACTTCGCCGCCAAGGCCAGCCTGTTCACCCCGCAACGCTCTCGGGCCGCCGTCATCTGTACGGATACCCCATGGGGGGATCGGCTTGCCGCCACCGCGAAGGTGCCGGTGACGACGGTCGGCTCGACGTCCGCGGGCGCCGACTGGCAGGTGACCCCAGATTCGAGCGATCCAGGGTGGTTCACCCTGCGCGGCCCGGGGGGGACGCTGCGGCTACGAGCGGCCCTGCCCGGCGAATTCAACGTGATGAACACCGCCATGGCCGCCCTCGCGCTGATGTCCCTCGGGGTGCCGATCGAGGACACCGAAGCGGCGATCCGGACCGATCCGCATGTTCCGGGCCGGATGGAGCAGGTCGCCGGCAGCGTACTGGCTGCTGCGGCTCCCCGAGCCGTGGTGGACTACGCACACACGCCCGAGGCCGTGGCCGCCGCACTAGCCGCCTTAAGGCCGAGCACGCCCGGGCGACTCGTCGTCGTCCTCGGCGCTGGGGGAGACCGAGACCGTGGCAAACGCGTCGGGATGGGACGCGCCGCCGCGCATGGCGCCGATCTGGTCGTGGTGACCGACGACAACCCCCGCGAAGAAGATCCTGCCACGATCAGGGCCGCAATCATGGCCGGGGTTCTCCAGGTGGCACCGGTCGACCGTGTCCTCGAGGTCCCTGGCCGCGCCGAGGCCATCACGGCTGCCGTGCGTGCGGCCGGCCCGGCCGGGACCGTTGCCGTGGTCGGCAAGGGACACGAGAGTGGTCAGGAGATCGCAGGCACGCTCCACCCGTTCGATGACCGGGTGGAGCTGCGGCGAGCCCTGGACGAGGTCTTCAGTGGAGGCGCCGCGTGATCCCGATGACCCTTGGTGAGATCGCCGAGGTAACGAACGGCTGGCTCAGCGATCCCGCGGCCGGTGACGTGCAGGTCGACGGCCCGGTGGTCACCGACTCCCGGGAAGCCGGGCCCCGCGGCCTCTATATCGCCCGCATCGGCGAACACGCCGACGGCCACGAGTTCGTTCTCGATGCCGCCGAGCGTGGGGCTGTCGCGGCGTTGACCACCGAGCCGGTGACCGCGTTGCCGTATGTCCTCGTCCCAGACGTCCAGGAGGCGTTCGCCGCTCTGGCCCGCGCCGTCGTGGAACGCGCCGGCGAGAAGCTGACGATCATCGGGATCACCGGGTCATGTGGGAAGACGAGCACGAAGGACCTCCTGGCGCACGTGCTGTCCGGCAGCGGCAACACGGTGGCGCCGGTCGGCTCGCTGAACTCCGAGGTCGGCGTGCCCCTGACCGTATGCCGGATCACCGCCGCGACTCGGTTCCTCGTTCTCGAACTCGGAGCCCGTGGGATCGGACACGTGGCCTACCTGACCGACATGGCCCCGCCGAAGGTCGGGGTTATCCTCAACGTCGGCAGCGCCCATCTGGGTGAGTTCGGCAGCCAGGAGGCGATCGCCCGCGCCAAGGGCGAGCTAGTCGAGGCGTTGCCGCCGGCCGCCGATGGCGGGATCGCCGTGCTCAATGCCGACGATCCGCTGGTAGCTGCGATGGCGGCACGGACCTCAGCACGCGTCGTGAGGGTCGGTGAGGACGCCTCGGCTGATATTCGCGCGATCGCGGTCACCGTGGGCGGCGATGGGCATCCCAGCGCCACCGTGGTCACACCCACAGGACGCGCGGAGATGACATTGACCGGGCTGGTCGGCCGACACCACCTGGGCAATGCCCTGGCCGTCATCGCCGTGGCCCGCGCCTGCGGCATCTCCCTGGAAGCGGTCTGTGATGCCCTGGGCGCGGCCCGCCCAAGCAGCAGATGGCGGATGGAAGTGCACACGACACCGGCCGGTGCCACCATCGTCAACGATGCCTATAACGCCAACCCCGACTCCATGCTCGCTGCGCTGCAGACCCTGGGCATCATGACCGCCACCGGGCGCCGGGTGGCCGTCCTAGGTGCCATGTTGGAGCTGGGGGAGACCTCCGCCGAACTCCACGCCCGCATGGGCGTGGCCGCCGTGGCCAACGACATCGATGACCTCATCGTCGTCGGCGCTGGGGCCCGCCCGATCGCCGAGGCCGCCACAGCCGCCCCTGACCATGGAGAGCACCGGACCACGGTGCGCACGGTTCCCGATGTCGACGCGGCCTATGCCGTGTTGGCCCGCGACCTGCACGCGGGCGACATCGTCTTGATCAAGTCCAGCCGGGACGCGGAACTGCGATTCCTCGGCGACCGGCTTATCTCATCGGAGGGCGCCTCATGACCACCGTCCTCATCGGAGGCGTTGTCGCCCTCGCCGTCGGTCTGCTCGGCACCCCGCTGTTCATCAAGTTCCTGGTGAGGAAGGGCTACGGCCAATTCATTCGGGATGACGGTCCTACGTCCCATCGCACCAAGCGGGGCACGCCGACGATGGGCGGCGCCATCATCATTCTCGCGTCCGTTCTCGGATACACCCTGGCGCACCTGCTGACCTGGACCCCACCGACGGTCAGTGGCCTGCTCATCCTCTTCCTCATGGTCGGGTTGGGCCTGATCGGGTTCCTCGATGACTACATCAAGATCTCCCGCCAACGCAGCCTGGGCCTGCGTTCGGGCCAAAAGCTGGCCGGTCAAGCCCTCGTCGGGGTGCTGTTCGCCGTCCTCGCCCTGCAATTCCCCAACAGCACGCTGCGAACGCCCGCATCGACCCACATCAGCTTCGCCCGCGACCTACCTCTGGATTTGGCCTTCGCCGGGACCATCGGTGGGCTCCTACTCTTCATCATCTGGGCGAACATCATGATCGCCGGGGCAAGCAACGGAGTGAACCTCACCGACGGGCTGGACGGCCTGGCCACCGGAGCCTCGGTCATGGTCTTCGCGGCCTATGTGCTCATTGGCATATGGGAGTTCAACCAGAACTGCCAGACCAACCCCGGCCTGAAATGCTATGAAGTCCGCGATCCGCACGACGTCGCCCTCGTCGCCGCCGTCGCCATGGGAGCCTGCTTCGGCTTCCTGTGGTGGAACGCGGCACCCGCCAAGATCTTCATGGGCGACACCGGATCGCTGGCCCTGGGAGGCACCATTGCCGGCCTGGCCATCATGAGCCGCACGGAACTGCTCATGGCCGTTCTCGGCGGGCTGTTCGTCATGATCACCCTGTCGGTCATCATCCAGGTCGCATCCTTCAAACTCACCGGCAAACGGGTGTTCCGCATGGCCCCTCTCCAGCACCACTTCGAGCTGTTGGGCTGGCAAGAGGTCACCATCGTCATCCGGTTCTGGATCATCGCCGGCCTGTTCGTCGCCCTTGGCCTGGGCATGTTCTATGCGGAATGGGTCGTGGGCCTGGCATGACCGAACGGACAGCGAGCCTGACCCACCGAGAGGCGGATTGGGCCGGGCTGAGGGTCCTAGTCGCCGGGCTGGGGGTTAGTGGCTTTGCGGCAGCCGATGCACTGCTAGAGCGCGGCGCCGAGGTCACCGTGGTCGACGCCCACCGGCCCGAGCCGGGCTCGCAACAGGAACAACGCAGCAACATCCTCGACGTTCTCGGCGCCACGGTGCAGCTCGGCCCCGGCCGGACCAATGAACTCCCGGACGGAGCCTGGGACCTCGTGGTCACCTCTCCGGGGTGGCGTCCCGACGCCCCGTTGCTTCTGGCGGCGGCCCAGCAGGCCATCCCCATATGGGGCGAGGTCGAGTTGGCCTGGCGGCTGCGGCCCGAGGTGGGCGCCGCGCCCTGGCTGACCATCACCGGCACCAACGGCAAGACCACCACGGTGCGCATGCTCGCCAGCATGCTCACCGCCGCTGGCCTGCGCACGGCGGCAGTGGGCAACGTCGGCACCCCCACTATCGAGGCGATTCTCAACCCGGAACCCTACGACGTTCTAGCCGTCGAACTCAGCAGCTTTCAACTGCACTGGAGCCACTCCTTGGCGCCCCTGGCCTCGGTCTGTTTGAACGTCGCCCCGGACCACATCGACTGGCATGGATCCCTCGCCGCGTATGCCCAGGCCAAGGGACGTGTCTACGAACGCACCCAGGTGGCCTGCGTGTACAACGTCCAAGATCACCGCACCGAGGAGTTGGTCCGGGAGGCAGAGGTAGTCGAAGGCTGTCGCGCCGTGGGATTCACGCTGGGCATCCCGGCCCCGTCCATGGTCGGTCTGGTCGAGGACGTGCTCGCCGACCGGGCCTTTGTCGACCAGCGAGCGACCAGCGCCGCCGAACTGGCCACGCTCGCAGATCTGGTCGATGCCTCCGGCAACGTTGCGACGCACAACGTCGCCAATGCGCTGGCCGCTGCCGCTCTGGCCCGCGCCTACGGTGTACCTCCCGCCGCCGTGCGGCAAGGGCTGCGAACCTACCGGCCGGATCCGCACCGGATCGCTCATGTGGCGACCTCGGCCGACGGGGTGCACTTCGTCGACGACTCCAAGGCGACAAACCCGCACGCCGCGGCGGCGGCGCTGTCGGCATACGACTCGGTGGTCTGGCTCGCTGGAGGACAGCTCAAGGGAGCCGACGTCGAGGACCTCGTACGCGACGCGGCATCCCGCCTTCGGGGCGTTGTCCTGCTCGGCATCGACCGCGGCCGAATTGCCGCCGCACTTGCCCGACACGCGCCCGATGTCCCGGTGACCGAGGTCAGCGACACCGACACTGGCTCCATGGACCTCGCTGTCGCTGCCGCCACCGACCTCGCCCAGCCGGGCGACGTCGTCCTGCTGGCACCAGCGGCAGCGTCGCAGGATATATTTGCCAACTACGGCGCCCGCGGAGACGCCTTCGCCGAAGCGGTCCGCCGTCGACTGGGCGGGACCGTCGGTGACTAACCTGCCTTGGACCAGCGGTACTCGCGGCGCCTCTGGATTGACCAGGCGGTTCTCGACCGCGGCGGCCCGGTTGGAGTCCCCGACAACGAACTACTACCTGTTGTTGGTCCTGGTCGGCGCCCTGGTAGCTATCGGGTTGATTATGGTGCTGTCCGCCTCCACCGTCGTGTCGCTCCACGAGGACGGATCGGCGTATTCGATCTTCCTCAGCCAGGCACTGTTCGTCCTCATCGGAACGGTCGCGCTGGTGGTGGCCACTCGGCTGCCGGTGCTGGCTTGGAAACGGCTGGCGATCCCTGCGCTGGTTCTCGCCTTGTTCCTGCAGGTCCTGGTGTTCACCGGGCTCGGCCAGGAAGTCCTCGGGAACAAGAACTGGCTCCGACTCGGCCCGATCACGGTGCAACCCTCGGAATTGATCAAGGTCGGACTCGTGCTCAGCGGGGGCTTGGTGCTGGCCCGCAAACGGACTCTGCTGGACCGCCCGACGCACGTGCTGATCCCCTACGTGATTCCGATCGCCGCCCTGTCCATCGGCCTCGTCCTGCTCGGTCACGACCTCGGCACGAGCATCGTGCTCATGTCGATCGTGGCCGGGGCACTGTTCGTGGCCGGCGTGCCGACCCGCTATTTCGCCATTGCGCTCGCCGCTGTGGCCGCCGTGGCCACCGTGTTCGTGCTCAACAGCAGCAATCGGTTGTCCCGGTTCGCTGTGTGGCTGGGCAACGACACCAACCCCTACGGGGCCTATCGGCAGCCATTGCACGGCCGGTATGCGCTCGCCGACGGCGGATGGTTCGGTCTCGGATTGGGAGCAAGCCGAGAGAAATGGAGTTGGTTGTCGGCACCGCACAACGACTTCATCTTCGCCGTCATCGGCGAAGAACTCGGCCTGCCCGGAACCTGGGTGGTCATCGGACTGTTCCTGCTGATCGGTTGGGCCTGCTACCGCCTGACCATCAACACCTCTGATGCGTTCGTGCGGATCGTCACCGCCGGAATCATGAGCTGGTTGCTGGTCCAGGCCATGGTCAACATTGGCTCCGTGATCGGCCTGCTCCCGGTCATCGGATTGCCCTTGCCCCTGGTCTCCTCCGGTGGGTCTTCCCTGGTCACGACCATGCTGGCGTTCGGCATCCTGCTGTCGTTCGCCCGGGCCGAACCTGGCTGCCGGGAGGCGTTGGATGCCCGGCCGTCGGTGGTGCGGCGCACGCTGGCGATCATTCCCCGGCGGGCCCAACGGGAGGCCCGGTGAGCCCGACCGATTCGGGCACCAGTGGCCCCGGGAGGGTCCTGCTCGCCGGCGGCGGGACGGCAGGCCATGTCTCACCCATGCTCGCACTGGCCGACTGCCTGTCCCGGCGTGACGTAGGGGTCCACGTCTCGTGCCTGGGGACCACCGAGGGGCTGGAAGCCCGGTTGGTGCCTGAGCGCGGATATCCCTTGCTGACCGTCTCGAAGGTGCCGTTACCGCGACGGCCGTCGGCCGATGTCCTCCGGCTGCCGGGACGGTTGCGGGGCGCCATCGCTCAGGCCCGTGCCGCGCTGGAGTCCACCGGGGCGGAGGTCCTCGTCGGCTTCGGCGGATACGTCTGCCCACCGGCATACCTGGCGGCCCGCGCGGCCGGCGTCCCCATCGTCGTCCACGAACAGAACGCGCGACCGGGCCTGGCGAACCGGCTCGGAGCACGCCTGACCGACATCGTCGGCGTCACCTTTTCCACCACGTCGCTGCCGCACTCTCGGGTCGTCGGTATGCCTCTGCGAACCGAGATCGCCACGCTGGACCGGGCGGAACGACGGGCTGAGGCCCTGGAGTGGTTTGGGCTGAGTTCGGATTGGCCGACCGTGCTCGTCTTCGGCGGGTCCCTCGGTGCGCAACGCCTCAACGAGGCATTCACCGCCGCTGCAGGAGACCTCCAGGCGGCGGGGATCCAGGTCCTGCACATCATGGGGCGCGGCAAGTTGGGGCAGGTGCCGCGTTCGGACGACGGGCCCGCCTACGTCGCACTGGAGTACTGCGACCGGATGGATCTCGCATACGCGGCCGCGGACCTGGCCATCGCACGGGCGGGTGCCGGCACAGTCTGCGAACTGGCAGCCGTGGGGCTGCCAGCCGTCTACGTTCCCCTGCCCATCGGCAACGGTGAACAGCGTCTGAACCCGGCTGAGGTTGTGGCCGCCGGCGGGGGAATGCTCGTCGACGATTCCCTCGTGACGCCGATGTGGGTGCGGCAGACGGTGTCGGCGTTGATGAACGATCCGGCATCGTTGGCGGCCATGGCCGCCGCCGCAGCACGCACCGGTCACCGGGACGGGGACGAACGTCTCGCCGACCTGGTGACACAGGCCTACCAGCGCAGGAGGACCGGCCATGCCTGATGGGCTGAACCGACGCTTCGACGTCACCGCCTACCTCCCCAGCCTCGTCGAACTTGGCCACGTTCACCTCATCGCCATCGGCGGATCGGGCATGTCGGCGGTGGCCCGGTTGCTCCTGGCCGCCGGTGTCCCCGTCTCCGGGTCCGACGCCAAGGCGTCGCCGGTCCTCGCCGCGCTCCGGCATGCGGGGGCCACTGTCGCCATCGGTCACGATCCGGCTCACGTGACCGGAGCAGACACGGTGGTGCTCTCCTCGGCGATCCCGCAGGACAATCCGGAATTGGTGGCGGCCCGTTCGCTCGGACTTCGCGTGCTCCACCGTTCCCAGGCTCTGGCGATCCTCGCCGGTGGACACCGCGCTATTGCTGTAGCCGGGGCGAACGGGAAGACGACCACCTCGGCCATGACAACGGTGGCGCTGGCCGCAGCCGGACTGGATCCGTCGTTCGCCATCGGTGCCGACCTGCCTGGGTGGGCCGGGAACGCCCACGCCGGTCTGGGCACGGCCTTCGTCATCGAGGCGGACGAATCCGACGGGAGCTTCCTGGCCTACCGCCCGGAGATCGCCGTGGTGACCAACGTGCAACCGGATCATCTGGACTTCTACGGGACCTTCGAGCGGGTGCAGGCCGCGTATGTTGCGTTCGCGGCATCGGTCAGGCCTGACGGGCTCGTGGTGGCGTGCGCCGATGACCCCGGGTCGGCCGAGCTGGCGGCGAAGCTGTCGCGCGATGGCCGTCGGGTGCTGACCTTCGGGTTTGCTCAGGGCAGCGACGTTCGGTTGTCCGAAGCCACCGAGGCCATGAGCACCGCGACCGGGTTTGGCGCCCACGCCCGGCTGTCCTACGCGCGGAGATCGGGAGAGCTGACCCTGGCCGTCCCCGGACGGCACAACCTGCTCGACGCGGCGGCGGCCTTCGCCGTGGCGGTCTTGGGGTTTGGAGCCGATCCTGAACGAGTGCTCGCCGGGTTGGCCCGCTTCGGCGGGGCCCGGCGACGGTTCGAAATCGTCGGCCGGGCGCGGGGCATCACGGTCATCGACGACTATGCGCACAACCCCGGAAAGGTCGCCGCACTCGTTTCCACCACAGTGGCGCTCGTCGGGGCGGACGCGGTTCGGGTGATCTTTCAACCGCACCTGTACTCCAGGACGCGCGACTTCGCGGCCCAGTTCGCCGAAGCGCTGGCCCCGGCGGGCCAGGTGACCTTGGCCCCGATCTACGGTGCCCGGGAAACGGCGATGCCAGGGGTGTCCTCGGAACTCATCGCTGATCAGCTCCGGCAGCGTTCTCCACAGACGTCGGTGTCGGTGGCGTCCTCGTTGGATGCTGTGGTCGATCCGGTGGTGGCGTCCGCTCGCCCCGGCGACGTCATCCTCACCGTCGGGGCCGGTGATGTCACCACGTTGGCGCCACGACTGGTCGCGGCATTGGACGACCGATGACCCCAACGGCCACCGCGACCGCCCGGCAACGGTTCGAGCACCGGCTCGCTGGGCCACGCCGGACGCATCATCGGCGTGCGCTGGCCGCGCTCCTGACCGTCACCCTGGTCCTCACCGCGGTCTGGCTGGTGTACTTCTCCCCGGTTCTGACGGTGCACCGGGTCGAGGTCAGCGGTCTCACCGGCACCTCGCGTGCCGCCGTGGTGCAGATCGCCCGAGCCCAGATCGGCACACCGATGGCCACCGTCGACGTCGGCGCCATCGTCACTGCGGTGAAGGCGCGATCGGAGATCGCCGAGGTTGCGGTGCACCGATCCTGGCCCTCCACCCTCACCATCCGAGCCGTCGTGCGAAGCCCCGTCCTGGTGCTGAAGAGCCCAAACGGAACGATGCGGGTGGTCGACGCGGAGGGGGTCGTCTTCGCCAACGTATCCAAGGCGCCGGTCGGGGTGCCGGTGGTCGGCATCCCCAGCTCGGGGACAGTTTCCCCCGATGCGGTCCGTGCGGTCCTGGGTATCATCCGCGTGCTGCCGGATGCCATGCGTCCTCGTATGGGGAAACTCACGGTCAGTAGCGCCGACCGGGTGACCTTCTCAATCGGTGCCACGTCGATCATCTGGGGAACGGCCGGGCAGGAGGAGCTCAAGCTGCGCATCGTTCAGGCGCTCTTGCCGACGAAGCCCGGCGTCATCGATGTCAGCGCGCCGGACACACCAATCACCCGGGCGGCATGAGTGGCCACGAAGCTTGCCTGATGCGAAGTAACAGGTGTGACAAACGAGATGGAAGTGATATATGAGGCACGTGGAGCCGCTGGGCCATGCCCTGCAGCCAGGCACTGCACAACAAGTGGGACGACACGCCATCGGTGTCGTTGATCGTCATCCCGCGAGCGCTTAGCGTCACTGCAAGTCGCCGGAGGCGACCGCGCGCGACGTTCACCATTAGGTTGGGACTGATCGCCGGTTCGATTGTGGCGGCCCACCACGACCGACGCAGCAATCCGATCCGACCAACCGCCGAACCGCTGGACAATCGAAAGAGGCCCACCCGTGGGAGCACAGAACTACCTCGCCGTCATCAAGGTCGTCGGCATCGGCGGTGGCGGTGTCAACGCCATCAACCGGATGATCGAGGTGGGCCTGAAGGGTGTCGAGTTCATCGCCATCAACACCGACGCCCAGGCGCTGTTGATGAGCGATGCCGACGTCAAGCTCGATGTCGGCCGAGAACTCACCCGCGGTCTGGGTGCGGGCGCTGACCCGGAGGTCGGCAAGAAGGCCGCCGAGGATCACCAGGACGAGATCGAAGAAGTGCTCAAGGGCGCCGACATGGTCTTCGTCACCGCTGGGGAGGGTGGCGGTACCGGCACCGGTGGGGCACCGGTGGTTGCCAGGATCGCCAAGGCCTTGGGCGCGCTGACCATCGGGGTGGTCACCCGGCCATTCACCTTCGAGGGCCGGCGGCGGGCCAACCAGGCCGAGGCGGGAATCGCCGGTCTGCGGGAGGAGGTCGACACGCTCATCGTCATCCCGAACGACCGCCTGTTGTCGATCAGCGACCGGGGCGTGTCCATGCTGGATGCGTTCCGCAGTGCAGATCAGGTCCTGTTGTCCGGTGTCCAAGGCATCACCGACCTGATCACCACGCCAGGACTGATCAACCTCGACTTCGCCGACGTCAAGTCCGTCATGCAGGGTGCCGGATCGGCACTCATGGGAATCGGCTCATCCCGCGGTGAGGACCGTGCCGTGCAAGCGGCGGAGCTTGCCATCAGCAGCCCTCTGCTGGAGGCGAGCATCGATGGTGCCCATGGCGTCCTGCTCTCCATTCAAGGCGGCAGCGACCTGGGGCTGTTCGAAATCAACGAGGCTGCCCGCTTGGTCCAAGAAGCCGCCCACCCGGACGCCAACATCATCTTCGGTGCGGTCATTGACGATGCGCTGGGTGACGAGGTCCGGGTGACCGTCATCGCGGCGGGATTCGACGGAGGAGCACCCACCAAACGGGAGAACGATCGCGCCCTCGGGGGCGTTGTCGCACCCCCGCGTCCGGCCACGCCGGCTGACCCTACGCCGGCTACCCACGGTTCGGGGGCGGCCGGGACAACGGGCTCTGCCGAATCCGGGGCGAGCGCGGATGCCGACGACCTTGTTCCGCCCACGAGTACCCCATCAGCTCCCGTCGTGCCCACCACGCAAACCCCACCCCGACAGGTCAGCCCCGCCGGCGACGGCGAGGGCGATGACCTGGATGTGCCCGACTTCCTCAAGTAGGTCCTGCCCGCCGCCCGTCATCTCGATCAGCCGTGCTCGGGGTGGCGTTGCCGTATGCCGGGCGGGCACGGCATACGGTGGGTCTGTGTGGTGGTGGCATGAACAAGTCGGCGCGATCGAGTGTGGTTTCACCGATCGGGACGACGGCGTCAGCGCGCAGACGTATGCCGGGCTGAACCTCGGCGGGCATGTCGGCGACGACGAGCACGCGGTGGCGGCCAACCGCTCCCTGCTCCGTGAGGCGTTGACCTCTGCGGGTGCGCCCGCGCCGGTCCTGGCCTCGATGAGTCAGGTTCATGGACGCGATGTCGCCATCATCTCCGGTACGGAACGCGAACCGCCGGTGGCGGACGCCATGGTGACCGACCAGGCCGGCGTTGCCCTCATGGTGCTCGTCGCGGACTGCACGCCGGTGCTCCTTCACGACGAGGCAGCAGGCCTGATCGGGGTAGCCCATGCCGGCCGAGCCGGTCTCGTCCGCGGCATCGTGCCCGCAGCCGTGGCCGCCATGCGAGATCTCGGTTCGTCCGACCTGCGAGCCGTAGTGGGGCCCTCCATATGCGGGCGGTGCTACGAAGTGCCTGCGCCGATGCGCGACGACATAGCCGCCGACGCGCCGGCCTCCTATGCGGTGTCCTGGCAGGGCACCCCCGCCGTGGATGTCGCCGCCGGAGTCACGCAGCAACTGGGGGAGCTCGGTGTGGCATTGACCTGGGTGGCGGGCTGCTCCCGGGAGTCCCCGCAGCTGTTCTCTTATCGCCGCGACGGGGTGACCGGGCGGTTCGCCGGGGTCGTGGTGCGCCAATGAATGACTTAACCCAGACGCAGCCGCAGGATCGCCGCGATGAGCTGAAGACCAACCTGGCCGCCGTCCATGCTCGGATCGACCGGGCCTGCGCCGCCGCCGGTCGGGACCCTCGCGAGATCAGCTTGATCGCGGTCACCAAACGCTTTCCGGGCACCGACGCCGACACCCTCGTCGACCTCGGCATTCGCGACGTCGGTGAGAATCTGGATCAGGAGGCATCAGCCAAGGTCGCCCAGCTCGCTCGCCGCGCACAGGTGCGGGTGCACTTCATCGGCCAGCTGCAAAGCAACAAAGCTCGGCACGTGGCGGGCTACGCCGACGTCATCCAGTCCGTCGATCGGCCGCGCCTCTTGTCACCCATCGCCCGGGGCGCCGGTGAAGCCGGGCGCGCCGTGGACGTTCTGATCCAAGTGAGCCTGGACGGCGATCCCGCCCGCGGGGGGACGCTGCCGGTGGACGTGCCTGGGTTGGCCGACGAGATCGTCTCGCGGCCCGGCCTGCGGCTGCGTGGGGTCATGGCGGTCGCCCCGCTCGACCGTGATCCGGCGGGAGCCTTCGCCGACTTGGCTATCGTGTCCCGATCCCTCCGGGAACGGCACAGCCAGGCGGAGTGGATCTCGGCCGGCATGTCGTCCGATCTGGAGGCCGCAGTGGCTCACGGCGCGACACACCTGCGTGTCGGGGCGGCAATCCTGGGTTCTCGTCCGTCACGTCGGTAACTTCTTTCACAGCACTTCGTTTACCGGGCGGCGTTGTTTGTCCGCCCGGTGTCGGGATGCAGAGATGGCAGCGCCCTCTCGAGGACACCTGCATACGTTTATTCACCACGGTTGATCACCGTTCACGGACCAACCAACGACCCGCGCCAAGGGGAGCTGACGACGATGAGTGCGTTGCGCAAGACGATGGTCTACCTCGGGCTGGCCGACGAGGCTGCGTCCGACGAGTACGGCTATGACTACGACGAGCCGATGAACGGCTACGAGGAGCCCAACTCTGGCCACCGCGCGGAGGTCACGCCCTTGCGCCCGGTGCGCGCCAGCGAGGTTGTCCACAGTCCGGACACAGCTGGAGTGAGCCGAATCACGACGATTCATCCACGGACCTACAACGAAGCCAAGACCATCGGTGAGGCGTTCCGCGCCGGCACCCCGGTGATCATGAACCTCTCCGACATGAGCGACGCCGATGCCAAGCGGCTGGTGGACTTTGCCGCCGGGCTCGTCTTCGGCCTGCACGGGTCGATCGAGCGGGTCACCGCCAAGGTGTTCCTGCTATCGCCGTCCTATATCGAGGTCACCGGCGACGAGGCTGCGGCCGCCGGACATGCCCTCTTCAACCAGTCCTGACCTGGCCCGTTCCGTGCCTGGCGCCCGACCCGGGATAGGGAAGCGTCGAGGTGAGTCGTGACCGCCATCGGTCAAATCATCGACACCATCCTGCTCATTTACCTCATCATCCTCATTGCTCGACTCGTGTTCGACTGGGTGCAGGTATTCGCCCGAGAATGGCGACCACATGGTGTTGTCCTGGTCATCGCCGAAGGCGTTTATTCGCTCACCGATCCCCCATTGCGGGCCTTGCGGTCCGTCATCCCTCCGCTACGCATCGGCGGCGTGGCCCTTGACCTGGCGTTCTTCGTCCTGGTCATTGGTGTGCAGGTGATTCGCCTCTTGGTGGCTTCCATCCTTTAGTCTGGGGGTGACGAGGCCATCAACCGGTGGTCGCACGCCCACGATTAACACTCTCTGCCGAGGTGACACATGGCGCTCACGCCTGAAGAGGTCCTCAACAAGACGTTCACGACCACGCAGTTCCGTCGGGGTTACGACGAGCGTGAGGTGGACGACTTCTTGGACGACGTCGTCGCAGAGATGCGCCGCCAGACCAAGGAGAACGATGACCTCCTCGGTCAGCTCAGCGACTGCCGAGGCAGCGGACGACCCGGGACCTCGACCGCGAACCACAACGGCGGCGGCGTCCAAATGGCCGCTGCCCAAGCCGAGATCGAGCGCCTCGAAGTGCGCAACCGCGAGCTCGAACAGCTGGCCACCCAATATGAGGAGCGGATCGCCGGCCTGGACGGCTCGCAGGGAGACCTGCGCACCCAACATGAGTCAACGCAGACCGAACTGGGACGCCTTCGCGAAGAGCACGCCAAACTGCAGCAGACTCATGCGGCGTTGGTGAGCGAGACCCAGGCGCGAAACAACCAGGATGAGCGAGGGGAACCGGACACCAGCGGCTTCGATCAACGCATCGCCGACGCTCAGTCACGTGCCGAGGCGGCCGAGAAGGCCGCCGAGGAACGGATCACCGCGGCAGTGGCCAAGGCCGACGATGCTGAACACCAAGCCTCCACTCGGGTGGCCGAGGCGGAGAAGGCCGCTCAAGAACGGCTCGAGGCGGCCAACCGTCAGGTTGAGGAAGCGGAGCACCCCGCCCAAGGCCATCAGAACGCCGCACCCGCGGCGTTCGCCGGTGCGGCGGCGGGCGACGGTGCGGCATCGGGGGCGGGCTTGCTTGCTTTGGCCCAGCAGGTGCATGACGAACACATAGCCGCTGGTGAAGCCAAGCGTGATGAGCTGATCAACAGCGCGACGACGCAACGCAACCAGATGCTCGCTACCGCGACGGTTCAGCGGGACGAGATGCTGGCCACGGCGACGAACCAGCGGGACGAGATGCTCACCGAGGCCAGGGAACGAAGCACCGGAATGGTTGCCGAAGCACAGCAGAAGAAGGCCGCCATCCTCGCCGAGTTGGGCCAGCAGCAGGACGCACTCAAGGGCCGGATCGAACAGCTCAAGGGCTTCGAGCGCAACTACCGCGGGGCCATCAAGGGATTCATCAAGGACCAGCTGACCAAGCTGGATGAGACGTCCATCGACCACTCTGCCGAAGCCGATCAGGCGCTCGCGGGCAAGGACTGAGCTGCTCGCGATATTCGCGGGTTGACCCGCTGAATGTGTGGGCCCCTGCCAGGCGGCAGGGGCCCACACATTGTCCGGTGACCCCTTCGGCGAATGGTCGGTGGCAGTATCGTGCCGAATGCTGCCGGGTGGAAGCACCTCGCGGCAGCGGTGTTGCACGTTGGCCGCCATCAGGTCGGGGGCTTAAGGTCATCCGCAGATTCCCGTTGTCCGAACATTGATCGACCAGTCGACAGGAGAGTGCCGATGAGTTCGACGAGGGCACCCGACCCATCACCGGATGCTCCCACCCGGTCGGCATCGACACGGCCGCAACGAGCCGCGAAGATCCCCAAACCCGCTGTGCGTGACGGGGAGCGCCCTTGGACCGTCGCCGAGCTTCGTGACGTGCGCGCCTCTCTGGCGTCTGACATCGCCGATCTAGAGCGTGACCTCGCCCGTTCCGAGACGGAGTTGGCCGGCCTGATGAGGGACTCCGGCAACGGCATGGGGGACGACGAAGCCGACGCCGGCACCAAGACCTTCGAACGGGAACAGGAAATGACGCTGGCCGCCAACGCGCGTGAACTGCTGGCCCAGAGTCGACAGGCGCTGGAGCGGCTCGACGATGGCACGTTCGGGCTCTGTGAGTCCTGTGGCCGCCCGATCGAGAAGCTCCGGTTGCAGGCGGCGCCACGGGCCACGATGTGCCTGGAGTGCAAGCGTCGGGCTGAGCGCCGGTGATCGACCGGCGAGGCGCCGTCGTCGGCCGTCGGCGGGATCGATGAGCACGGCGGACATGGGCAGCGATGATCGCGCGGACCAATCTGTAGAGGAACCGGCCACCCATCCCGCCGCGCGCTCGGGGCGTCGAACTGGGCTGACCGGTGTCGTCGCCGTCGTTGCGGTCATCACCGTCATCCTGGATCAGGCAACGAAGGCATGGGCCCTGCACGCGATCGGTGATGGGCAGGTGATCCACGTGGTGGGCTCCGTCCTGCAACTGCAGTTGGTGCGCAACACGGGCGCAGCCTTCTCCATCGGCTCCGGGAACACCATCGTCATGACCGCCGTTGCCGTTTGCGTCATCCTGGTTGTGCTTCGGTCCGCCCGCAACCTCGGATCCCGGATGTGGGCCGTTATGTTCGGATTGATCGTCGGCGGCGCCATCGGCAACCTCATCGACCGGTTCGCGCGCCCACCTGGCCACGGGAGGGGCGCGGTCATCGACTTCATCGACTACGGCGGACTGTTCGTCGGCAACGTCGCCGACATCGCCATCGACGGTGCCTCCTGCGCCGTCGCGATCCTGGCCTGGCGGGGGATTCCCCTGGGGTCGGGCACACGGTGAGCGAGCACCGCACAGTCTGGGTTCCCGACGGCCTTGAGGGCGAGCGTCTCGATGCCGCCGTGGCTCGCTTGTTCGGCCTCAGCCGGACGCGGGCTGCGGACTTGGCGGCAGCGGGCGCCATCACAGTCGGCGGACGCGTCGTCGCCAAGTCTCATCGAGTCATCGCGGGGGATCTGTTGGAGGTCGTCCTGCCTGCCCTCGCGCCGAGCCCAACCCTGGCCGTCATTGCCGAACCGGTCCCGGGTATGGCCATCGTGTACGACGATGCGGACATCGTCGTGGTGGACAAGCCCGTCGGGGTTGCCGCGCACCCCAGCGTGGGCTGGAAGGGACCCACCGTCGTCGGCGGTCTCGCGGCCGCCGGATATCGGATCGCGACGTCCGGGGCCAGTGAGCGACAAGGCATCGTCAGCCGGCTCGACGTGGGTACCTCCGGGCTCATGGTCGTGACCAAATCCGAGGCGGCATACAGCCGGCTCAAGCGCGCCTTCAAGACTCGACAGGTGGACAAGACCTACCACGCCCTGGCCCAAGGACTGCCCGATCCACTCGCCGGCACCATCGACGCCCCCCTGGGCCGTCACCCCGGCGCAGAATTCAAATTCGCCGTTATGGAGTCCGGCAAGCATGCCGTGACCCACTACGAGGTGGTGGAGGCATTCCGGCACGCGAGCCTGCTGCGAGTCCAGCTCGAAACCGGACGGACCCATCAGATTCGGGTGCACTTCGCCGCCGTCCATCACCCCCTGGTCGGGGACCTCATGTACGGTGCGGACCCGGTCCTGGCCAAACGTCTCGGTCTGGAACGGCAGTGGTTGCACGCCACCGGGCTCGGGTTCGAGCATCCCCGGACCGGTGAATACGTCCACTTCGACAGCGAGTATCCACAAGACTTGAGCGCTGCGTTAGACCGTCTCTGAGACACGCGCCGGGGAGCGCAGGCTTGGTCCAGGGACGACGAACTAGGATCGAATAATCATGCCCGACACCCCGCCGCTGCCACGCTCACGGGACGACAACTTCGTCCATCTGCACAACCACACCGAGTACTCCATGCTCGACGGGGCGGCCCGGATCGATGAACTCATGGAAGCCGCGGTGTCCATGGGGATGCCGGCGATCGCCACCACCGACCACGGGTATGTTTTCGGTGCCTATGAGTTTTGGTCCAAGGCCAAGAAGCACGGGATCAAACCGGTCATCGGGGTCGAGGCATACCTCACCCCGGGGACCCATCGCACCGACAAGACCCGGGTCCGCTTCGGGGACGGGACCAACACCCGCGACGATGTCGGTGGCTCCGGTGCCTACACTCATATGACCTTGCTGGCGGAGAACACCGGCGGGATGCACAACCTCTTCCGGATGTCCTCGCTGGCCTCCCTGGAGGGCCACTACTTCAAGCCACGGATCGACCGGGAACTGTTGCAGCAGTATTCGCCGGGACTGATCGGCACCACCGGCTGCGTCGGCGGCGAGGTGCAAACCCGGCTGCGGATGGGGCAGTACGACCTAGCCCGGCAGGCCGCCGCCGAACTTCGCGACATTTTCGGCCCGGAGAACTTCTACGCCGAGGTGATGGATCACAACATCCCCATCGAGCGGGCCACCCAGCGCGAGCTGATCAGGCTGGCCAAGGACCTGAATATCCCGCTGCTGGCCAGCAACGACCTGCACTACACCAGTGCCGAGGACGCCAAGGCGCACGCGGCTCTGCTGTGCGTCCAGTCCGGTTCGACCCTCATGGACCCCGACCGGTTCAAGTTCGAGTCCGATGAGTTCTACCTCAAGTCCCCGGCACAGATGCGTTCGCTGTTCGCCGAGGTTCCGCAGGCCTGCGACAACACGCTGTTAGTCGCCGAACGCTGCGAGGTCAGCTTCACCGAGGGGGAGGGGCGATACATGCCCCGCTTCCCCTGCCCGCCGGGGGAGAACGAAGAGTCCTGGTTCGTCCAAGAGGTCGAACGAGGGCTGCGCGACCGCTTTCCCGGCGGGGTCCCGGATTACGCGCGCAAGCAGGCGGCATACGAGACCGAGGTCATCGTCTCCAAGGGCTATGCGGGCTACTTCCTCGTCGTTGCCGACTTCATCACCTGGGCCAAGGACAACGG
Organism: Nostocoides sp.; assembly: GCA_047974805.1. GTDB lineage: Bacteria > Actinomycetota > Actinomycetes > Actinomycetales > Dermatophilaceae > JAJXUB01. Next base: position 41,045 of record JBKECS010000047.1, read on the forward strand.
CATCCGGGTGGGCCCCGGCCGCGGCTCGGGCGCCGGGTCCATGTGCGCGTATGCGATGCGGATCACCGATCTTGACCCGGTGCCGCACGGGCTGATCTTCGAGCGCTTCCTCAACCCTGAGCGGATGTCCATGCCGGACTTCGACGTCGATTTCGACGAGCGTCGCCGGGGTGAGGTCATCCGCTACGTCACCGAAAAATACGGGGACGACAGGGTCGCCCAAATCGTCACCTATGGCACGATCAAGGCAAAGCAGGCGGTCAAGGATGCGGCCCGGGTCATGGGCTTGCCGTTCGCGGTCGGTGAGAAGCTGACCAAGGCCATGCCTCCGGACGTCATGGGCAAGGGCGTCCCGCTGGCAAAGATCTTCGACAAGAGCCACCCTCGCTTTGCCGACGGCGCGGACTTCAGGGCGCTGCACGACGAGGACCCGCAAACCCAGGAGATCGTCCAAACGGCGCTGGGCCTAGAAGGGCTGAAGCGCCAGTGGGGAGTTCACGCAGCTGGCGTGATCATGTCCTCGGAACCGCTGATCGACCTCATCCCGATCATGCGCCGAGAGCAGGACGGGCAGATCATCACCCAGTTCGACTACCCGAGCTGTGAGTCCCTCGGCCTGGTGAAGATGGACTTCCTCGGCCTGCGCAACCTCACCATCCTCGATGATGCCATCGAGAACATCCGCGCCAACCGCGGTGAGGAGATCGACCTCGACGAGCTATCCAAGACTCTCGACGACCGGGGCACCTATGACCTGCTCGGCCGGGGGGACACCCTGGGAGTTTTCCAGCTGGACGGCAACGGTATGCGTTCGCTGCTCCGGCTCATGCAACCGGACAACTTCGAGGACATTTCTGCTGCGCTCGCGCTCTATCGTCCAGGACCCATGGGCGTGAACGCGCACACGAACTTCGCCTTGCGCAAGAACGGCAAGCAGGAGCTCACCCCGCTTGACCCGGAACTGGACGGCAAGCTGCAACCCGAGATGGTGGCCGCACTCGAACCGATCCTCGGCACCACCTATGGCCTGGTCATTTACCAAGAACAGGTCATGGAAATCGCCCAGAAATTGGCCGGCTACACCCTGGGCAATGCGGACCTGCTCCGCCGTGCCATGGGCAAGAAGAAAAAGGAAGTACTTGACGCCGAATACGTCCCGTTCTCCTCAGGGATGAAGGCGCAAGGTTTCAACGAGGCGTCGATCGCCGCGCTGTGGGGCGTCCTCGTCCCCTTCTCCGACTACGCCTTCAACAAGGCGCACACCGCCGCATACGGGCTGGTCTCCTACTGGACCGGATACCTCAAAGCGCACTATCCGGCCGAATATATGGCGGCGCTGCTGACCTCGGTTCAAGACGACAAGGACAAATCCGCGCTCTACCTCAACGAATGCCGACGGATGGGGATCACGGTGCTCCCTCCGGACGTCAATTCCTCGGTGGCTCGCTTCTCGGCAGTGGGGGCCGACATCCGGTTCGGGCTGGAGGCCATTCGCAACGTCGGACACAACGTCGTCGCCGCCATCGTCGCCGCCAGAGGGGAGCGGGGCGCCTTCACTTCCTTCAAAGACTTCCTCGACAAGGTCGATGCCGTGGTGTGCAACAAGCGCACCATCGACAGCCTCATCAAGGGGGGCGCGTTCGACAGTCTCGGGCACCCCCGCCGAGGATTGGTTGCGGTGCATGAGCAATATGTTGACGCTCTCGTGGAGGTCAAGAAGAACCAGGATCGCGGACAGGAATCGCTCTTTGCCGTGTTCGGCGGCGTGGACGACGCGGGAGCACTCGACCCGTTTGCCGGACTGCCGGAGATCCCGGACCTGTCCTGGGAGAAGTCCCATCAGCTCACGCTCGAGCGGGAGATGCTCGGGCTCTACGTCTCCGACCACCCCCTGTTCGGCATCGAGCACATCCTCGCGCAACACTCCGACACCTCGATGAGCGCCCTTTCCGGTGAAGACGGCAAGCCCGACGGCGCCCAGGTCACCATCGCCGGCCTGGTGACCAACCTGCAGGTCAAGCTCAACAAGCGGGGCGAGCGGTACGCCGTGGCCGTCATCGAGAACCTCGAGGGGGCGGTCGAGTGCTTCTTCTTCGCACGCACCTACATGGCCGTCTACACCAACCTCGTCCAGGACGCCGTGGTCAGTGTGCGCGGCCGGGTTTCGCGCCGGGACGACTCGGTGTCCATCTATGTCAGCGACATGGACATCCCGGATACCTCGTTGACCACACGCCCGGTCGTGCTATCCATGGACCGTCGCCGGGCGACCGAGGGCCGCATCTCGCAGCTGCGCAGTGTGTTGTCCGCTCACCCTGGCCCGTCCGAGGTCCGCATCCGGCTGGTCGACGGTGAGCGTGAAGTGCTCTTGAAGGTCCAGGACAAATTCCGGGTCGATCCGAGCGAGGCCTTGTTCAGTGACCTGAAGGTGCTGCTCGGTCCGCGCTGTCTGGCAGGCTGACGTGGGCGCACCCACCAGCGACCTGCCCCAGGCACCGGTGGCTCATCGCGAGGACCACGTTCGCATCCACCACGGCGAGACGTTTCACGACCCGTACGAATGGTTGCGGGAGCGAGACGACCCCGACGTGCTCGCCTACCTTGAGGCGGAGAATGCCTACGCGGAGGCCCGGACCGCGCACCTCGCCCCGTTGCGGGCCACCTTGTTCGCCGAGATCAAGTCCCGGGTGAAAGAAGCCGACCTTTCCGTGCCAGTGCGCAGCGGCCCGTGGTGGTACTACACCCGGACCGTGGAAGGTGCCGCCTATGCCGTGCAAGCTCGTTGTCCGATCACCGATCCAGCGACCCGTCCAGCGCTGGACCTCGGCACCGCGATTTCCGACGAGCAGGTCATCCTCGACGGCAACCTGGCCGCCGATGGGCGTGAGTTCTTCGCCGTCGGCGGCCTGAGCGTCAGCGCCGACCATGCCCGCTCGGCGGTCGCCGTGGACACGACTGGCGACGAACGGTTCGACGTGGTCGTTCGAGACATCGCCACTGATCGGATACTCGATGACGCGGTGCGCGGCGTTGGCTACGGCCTGGAGCTGTCCCGCGACGGCACGTGGCTGTACTACACACGAGTTGACCATGCCTGGCGTCCCTTCGAGGTGTGGCGCCATCGTGTCGGCTCGGACGTGGCCGAGGACGTGCTGCTGCACCGCGAGGAGGACGAACGCTTCTGGCTCGGGGTGAGCAGCTCCCGGGATGACCGATGGCTCATGCTGAGCTTGGGCTCACGCACCACATCCGAAGTCCGACTACTGCCCGCCGAGGACCCCACCGGCAAGTTCAGCGTGGTGGCCCCACGGCGTGAGGGCGTGGAGTACGACGTGGAACCGGACGGCGACCGGCTCTTGATCACGCATAACCGGGACAACCCAGATATGGATCTGGCCTGGGCGCCCCTGGACGCCACCAGCGACACCCAATGGCAGCCGATCCTTGCGGCAGGTCCTGGCGAACACCTCATCGGGGTGGACGCATTCACCGACTTCGCCGTGGTCAGCCTGCGCAGCGGCGGACTGCCCACCCTGGCGATCCTTCCGCGCGAGGCCGGCGCATCCAGCGGATACGGCACCCCGACACCTGTGCACGTGCCCGGCCCGGCAGGCACGCTGAGCCTGGGCGATGTCGCCGAGGTCGACTCGACGAGCATCCTTGTGGTGCATGAGTCCTGGACCAGGCCGACGGCGGTGCTGGAGTACCGCGTGGCCACCGGCGACCTCGAGGTGCTCAAACGTCAACCGGTCCTTGGAGGCTTCCGCCCGGAGGACTACCGGGAACATCGGATCTGGGCCAGCGCATCCGACGGCACCGCCATACCGGTGTCCGTGGTACACCGGGTAGGGGTGGAACCGGACGGGACCGCGCCGTGCCTGCTGACGGCGTATGCCGCCTACGAGATGCCCAGCGACCCCTACTTCTCGTCGGCCAGGCTCTCGCTGCTCGATCGTGGTGTGGTCTATGCGGTTGCCCACGCGCGCGGCGGTGGAGAACTCGGACGGGCGTGGTACGAAGCGGGCCGGTACGAACGCAAGATGACGACGTTTACCGATGTCGTCGCAGCGGCGAACGCACTGCTCAGTCAAGGCTGGTCGGCTCGAGATCGGCTGGGGTTGGAGGGAGGCTCGGCGGGTGGGCTCATGGTCGGCGCGGTGACAAACCTTGCCCCGGAACTGTTCGCCGTGGTCCATGCGCAGGTGCCGTTCGTCGACCCGTTGACCACCATCTTGCGTCCAGACCTGCCGCTGACGGTGGGGGAGTGGGAGGAGTGGGGCAATCCGCTGGAGGATCCGCGCATCTATGCCGCGATGAAGGCGTATTCGCCCTACGAGAACATCGCGGCACGCCAGTACCCGGCGATCCTGGCAACCACGAGCCTTCACGACACCCGGGTGTTCTTCACCGAGCCGGCCAAGTGGGTCGCCGCGCTGCGAGCAATCGTGACAAACGACCCGCAGACCCGGCCGATCCTGCTGCGCACCGAGCTGGCGGCCGGGCACGGCGGTCGATCCGGACGGTATGCCGCCTGGGAACAGATCGCCTGGGAATGGGCCTTCGTCGTGGACCACCTGAGCCGGGAACACACCGACAGCCGGGCCGCAGCCACCGACCCCACTGCCCACAACGGGCACCAGGAACACCCCGTGGGGTACACCGGATGACCACCGAGCACTCGGGTGCCGACCGGACCCAAGACGTCGTCGCCCTCATCTGGGACGTGCAGGCCGGATGCCTGCGCCTGCTCGACCAAACATTGCTGCCGCATCGCAGCCAGTACCGACAGGTCTGCACCGCCGAAGACCTCATCGACGCCATTCAGGTCCTGGCCGTGCGGGGCGCCCCAGCCCTGGGCGTCGCCGGTGCCTTCGGGGTCGTGATCGCTTTGGACCAGGCGCGTCGCCTCGGCTGGGACATAGCACGGCGGGACGCCGCCATCGATGCGATCCGAGCGGCCCGACCGACCGCCATCAACCTTGCCTGGGGAGTTGACCGGGTCCGCCCCTTGATCGAGGCAGGGCGCGACGCCGTCCTCGCCGAGGCCCGGCTCATCGCGGAGGAGGACACCAACGCCAACCGCGACCTGTCCGGTCTGGCCGCGGACTGGATCCTCACCCAGGTGGATCGACCCCGGGTGCGTGCGTTGACCCACTGCAACGCGGGGGCCCTGGCCACCTCGGGGTGGGGGACCGCCCTCGGGGTCCTGCGCGAACTTCACCAACGTGATCGGCTCGAGCTGGTGATCGCCGACGAAACCCGGCCGCTGCTGCAGGGGAGCCGACTGACGGCATACGAGCTGGATCGATTGGGCATTCCCTACCTCCTTCAGGTGGACAGCGCCGCCAGTTCAACGATCCTTCGGGGACTGGTTGACGTGGCCGTTGTGGGTGCCGACCGGATCACAGCGGCGGGCGATGTATGCAACAAGATCGGCACACTGGCCGTCGCGCTGGCGTGCCAGGCCGCGCAGATTCCGTTCGTTGCTGCCGCGCCGTTCTCCACAATCGATCTGGCCCTTGACGCAGGTGGGGACATCGAGATCGAAGAGCGCTCCGGAGACGAGGTCACCCAGCTGGGCGGTGTGGGTATGGCACCGGCGGGAGCACGCGGGTTCAACCCGGCCTTCGACATCACCCCGGCACGCCTGGTGACGGCGATCGCTACCGAACGCGGGATCGTCCATCCGGCGGCAGGGGAGCGGATGTCGGGCCCCGCGGGCGCTGAACGCGCGCCGGAGCCCGGTCGGGGAGACTGGTGACCATGCCCCACCAGCACGCTCCGCGGGTTCCGGGCGATCTCACCCGGTTCGCCTGGCTGTCCATCGCGGCGGCCTGTCTGACCATCGCTTTGAAGTTCGGCGCCTACCAGCTGACGGGGTCGGTGGGCCTGCTCTCCGACGCGGCCGAGTCCGTGGTCAACCTGGTCGCGGCGTTCGTCGCGCTCATCGCCCTGCACGTGGCCGCGCAGCCAGCCGACGATCAGCACCATTTCGGGCACTCCAAGGCCGAGTACTTCAGCGCCGCCGTCGAGGGCGTCATGATCTTCGTCGCTGCGGTATTCATCATCATCTCTGCCGTGCGCCGCTTCCTCGACCCCACCGCATTAGCGAATGTCGGTGTCGGCCTGGGAATCTCGGTGATCGCTGCCGCTGTCAACGGTGTCGTGGCGCTCGTCCTCCTGCGAGCCGGGCGACGACACCGATCGATCACCTTGACCGCCGACGGCAAGCACCTGCTCACCGACCTGTGGACGACGGTGGGAGTGCTCGTCGCCGTCGGGCTCGTCGTGCTGACCGGATGGCTGTGGCTCGACCCGGTTATCGCCTTCCTGGTCGGCTGCAACATCCTGTGGACCGGTTGGCATCTGCTCCGCGAATCGGTCGACGGGCTCATGGACCGGGCCTTGCCGCACGAGGATCAGGCCGTCATCGAGCAGGTGCTCTCGGAGTTCGCCAACGATCAGGTGCACTTCCACGCCGTCCGCACCCGGGCGGCCGGCCATACCCGGTTTATGTCCATGCACGTGCTCGTCCCGGGTGACTGGACCGTCCAGCGGGGCCACGACCTGCTCGAACGGGTGGAGCAGCGGCTGCACGAGAGGGTGGAGCATTGTGAAGTGGACACTCACCTCGAACCGAGCGAGGACCCCCGCTCCTATGAGAACACCCCCGGCACGACCATCGGGGCACCCCCCGACTGACGTTCACGACACAGCGGGACGCCAAGGTGACCGTACTCGCGCGTCATCACCTCGGCGTGACAGGCTCGGGCGCGTGCGGCCCACCACCGGAATCAAAGGAGACGCGTCGTGATTGAGCGCATCGCCATCGTCAACCGAGGTGAGGCCGCCATGCGGCTCATTCACGCGGTGCGCGATCTGAACGCCGCACGAAGCAGCGACCGGCCCATCACGACCATCGCCTTGCACACCGAGGGCGAGCGCCGGGCCATGTTCGTGCGCGAGGCCGACGAGGCCTACGACCTCGGGCCGGCGTCGGCACGCCCCTACCTGAACCATGAGGTGCTCGAGCGCGCCCTGGTCGACACCAGGGCCGACGCTGCCTGGGTCGGCTGGGGGTTCGTCGCTGAAGACCCGGCATTCGCCGACGTGTGTGCCCGGATCAACGTCACCTTCATCGGCCCAAGCGCGGAGGCGATGCGTCGGCTCGGCGACAAGATCGGCAGCAAGCTCCTCGCCGAGGAGGTCGGCGTCCCCGTTGCACCGTGGAGCCGCGGCCCGGTGAACAGCCTCGATGAGGCGAGAAGAGCGGCCGAACAGATCGGCTATCCGCTGATGCTCAAGGCCACCGCCGGCGGGGGCGGACGGGGAATCCGCACGCTGACCTCGTCGGCGGACCTCGCCTCGGTCTATCAACTGACCAGGGACGAGGCCGAGCGCGCTTTCGGGTCACCGGTCGTCTTCTTGGAGAAGCTCGTTACCGGTGCCCGCCACGTCGAAGTTCAGCTCATCGCCGACGGCCAGGGGACCGCGTGGGCTATCGGGGTGCGGGATTGCTCGGTGCAGCGCCGTAACCAAAAGGTCATCGAAGAGTCCGCCTCACCGGTCATGACGCCCCAACAGGCACAAATCCTCAAGGATAGCGCGGAACGTCTGGCCGTCGCGGTGGGCTATGCCGGCGCGGGCACGGTCGAGTTCCTCTTCCAGCCCGAAGACGGCACGTTCGCCTTCCTCGAGGTGAACACGCGGCTGCAGGTCGAGCACCCGATCACCGAAGCCACTACCGGGACCGACCTGGTCAAACTGCAGATCCACGTCGCCGAGGGCGGCCGGCTCACCGGGGCACGGCCCACCGAGAATGGGCATGCCATCGAGGCCCGGCTCAATGCCGAGGATCCCGACCGGGACTTCGCTCCGGCCCCAGGTCACCTCGACCTGCTCAACCTCCCCTCCGGTCCCGGGATACGGGTCGACACAGGAGTCGATGAGGGGGACCAGATCCCCTCCGACTTCGACTCCATGATCGCCAAGGTCATCGCCGTCGGTAGGGACCGTGACGAGGCGCTTGCCCGGCTGCGGCGGGCGATGTCGGAGACGCACGTGCTCATCGACGGCGGTGCGACGAACAAGTCGTTCATCCTCGATCTGCTCGATCAAGCCGAGGTCATCGACGCCAGCGCGGACACAGGATGGATCGATCGAGTGCGAGGCGAGGGCCGCCTGGTCGCCAACCGGCACAGCGGGATCGCGTTAGTGGCGGCCGGTATCGAGGCCTATATCGAGGAGGAGACCATCGAGCGGACGCGGTTATTCGAAACCGCCCGCGGGGGTCGTCCTCAGGCACAGCACGTGGTGGGCCGCCCGATCGAGCTCAAGTTACGCGGCAGCACGTATGCCGTCACGGTCCTGCAAGTCGGTCCGGACCGGTTCCGGGTCACCGTTGAAGCACCCGGCCAAGCACCGCACACCGTGGATGCCGCCGTGGAACGCCTCGGCAACTATGCCTCCCGACTGACCGTCTCCGGCCACGGCTACCGCATCAGGTCCGCGACTCACGGTCCCACCCAGGTGGTCGAGGTCGACGGGGTCACCCATCGGATCAGCCGAGATGAGGGCGGCGTGTTGCGCTCGCCGGCTCCCGCCCTCGTGGTGGCCACCCCAGTGGTCGTCGGAGACGCCGTCGAGACCGGTGCCCCGGTGCTCGTCCTGGAATCGATGAAGATGGAGACGGTCCTGCCGGCGCCGTTCGCCGCCACCGTCAAGGAGGTGCTGGTCAGCACCGGAAGCCAGGTGGAGACCGGTGCACCATTGCTACGGCTCGAACCTGCCGTAGGCGCCGACGAGAAGGTCGACGACACGGAGCAGACGATCGACCTCGACGTCCCCGAGTGCGCCACGACCCAGGAGCCCGCCCTCGAACGCGCCCAGGCAACGCGCCGGGACCTCTCCTCCACCCTTCTCGGCTTCGACCTGGACGATGCGGTTGGCCAGCAGACGCTGCAGCGCTACCTCGAAGCCCGTGATGAACTCATCGCCGACGGGAAACGCCAACTGGCCGACGCGGTCGGCCTGCTGTCCGTCCTGGCCGACATGGCTGACCTGTCGCTGAACCGGCCCGGTGGCAGCGAGGACCACTCCGAACTTCTCGTGCACAGCCCGCGGGAACACTTCCACACCTACCTGCAAAGCCTCGACGCCGATCGCAGCAAGCTGCCGGACAGCTTCCGGGAGAAGCTGACCCGAGTCTTGGCGCATTACGGGATCACCGGATTGGACCGCACGCCGGAATTGGAGGAGGCGGTCTTCCGGATCTTCCTGGCTCAGCAGCGTTCCGCACCGGACGTGACCATCGGCACGGCGATCCTTCAACGATGGACTCAAGAACCACCACCGCCACCGGAATATGCCGACGAAGTCCGGGAGATCCTCGACCGGCTCGCCCGCGCCACCCAGCGACGTTTCCCCGACCTGGCCGATGTTGCCCGCGGAGTCCGTTTCAACTGGTTCGACCAGCCCGTGGTCGATGCGGAGCGCTCCGGAGTGCTCAACGCCGCCCGGGAACAGGTCAACGCCTTGGCCGGTGAGCCGGACGCTGCGGACCGGGACGCCCGGATCGCCGCCCTGGCGGCCATTCCCGAGCAGATCGTCCGGTTCTTGTGTGAACGGCTGGCCGACGGCATACCGGACAACGAACCCATGCTCGAGGTGCTGTTGCGACGGCACTACCTGGAGTGGGGGTTGACCGGGGTCGGTGAGCGCCGCGTCGACTCGCGGCCGGTCGCAGCGGCTGACTACGTCTTGGACGACCGGAACACCCACGTGGTCAGCACGGTCGCGCTGATCGAAGAACTGGCACCGGACACCGCGCTGATGCGCACGCTCACTGCGGAGTTCGCCAACCGAGCCGCAGGACAGCAGACCGTGGCCGACCTCTACATCCGCTGGCCGGATGCCCCGGCTGATGACGACGAGACGTCCTCGGTCCTGGCGGAGCGGCTCACCGGGCTCGACGTGATCGCCGGCACCCGGCGTACGGCGGTGGCTGTTTGCGGCGACCCCGGCGTTCCCGTGGGGTACTTCACCTTCCGCCCGGACGGCAACGCCGGAGTGGTCGAGGACCGGTTGGTCCGCGGGATGCACCCCATGGTGGGTCGCCGGCTCAACTTGTGGCGCCTTCGAGACTTCGATGTCCAGCGGTTGCCGGCACCTGAGGATGTCCTGCTGTACCACTGCACGGCCAAGGGCAACCCCTCCGATGAGCGCCTGGTCGCCATGGCACAGGTTCGCCAATTCAGCATCGAACGAGACGAACAAGGAATCGTCACCTCGTTGCCCCATGTGGAACGGGCGGTGGCCAACTGCATAGAAGGTATCCGCCGAGGCCGGGCGGCCATCGGGGCCAGCGCCCGCCTGGACAACAACCTCGTGTGGGTCCATGTGTGGCCGGTGGTCGAAGCGCCCCTGGAGGAATTGACGGGGCTGTCGGGCAGGATCGCGCCGTTGTCGGTGGGCGCCGGGGTCGAGGAGGTCGCCGTCCAGGGGCGCATCGTTGCGGGCGCGGACTACGTCGTGCCGGTCGTGGCCCGATTCGTTGCGCAGCCCGGGGCCGGGGTGGAAGCGCTCATCGAAGGTCCCCCGCAGGACCTGCTGCCACCACTGGACGAGTATGCGGAAAAGGTACAACGGGCCCGGCGGCGCGGCATGGTCTATCCATATGACTTGGCGGCCTTCATCGCCGGCCGAGACGGCAGGATCGTCGAGCATGACCTGGACGAGGACGGCCGGCTCGTCCCGGTTCAGCGGGCCTACGGGCTCAACACCGCAGGCATCATCGCCGCTGTCGTGACGACTCCGACGCTTCAGCACCCCGAGGGCATCACTCGCGTCCTGCTGTGTGGCGACCCGACCAAGGCACTGGGGGCGGTCGCCGAGCCGGAATGTTCCCGGATCATCGCCGCCATCGACTTGGCCGAGACGATGGGCGTACCGGTGGAGTGGTTTGCCTTGTCCGCTGGGGCCCGGATCTCGATGGACTCCGGCACGGAGAACATGGACTGGATCGCTCGGGCGCTGAAACGGATCATCGAGTTCACCCAGGCCGGCGGCGAGATCAATGTCGTCGTGGCGGGCATCAACGTCGGGGCCCAGCCCTACTGGAACGCCGAAGCAACCATGCTCATGCACACAAAGGGCATCCTCGTGATGACCCCGGACAGTGCCATGGTGCTGACCGGGAAACAATCCCTGGACTTCTCCGGTGGTGTCAGCGCCGAGGACAACTACGGCATCGGTGGCTATGACCGGGTCATGGGCCCCAACGGGCAAGCACAGTATTGGGCACCCGATCTGCCCGGTGCTCGGGACATCTTACTGATGCACTACGACCACGCCTATGTCCCGCTCGGCGAGCATCGTCCGCGGCGGGCAGCGACCAGGGACCCGGTGGATCGGGACGTGACGACGTTCCCGCATACGGATCCTGGCAGCGAGTTCAGGACAGTCGGGGACATCTTCTCGATGACGACCAACCCCGACCGCAAGAAGCCCTTCGACATCCGCACTCTCATGCGGGCGGTCACGGATCAGGACCACGAGACCCTGGAGCGGTGGGCTGGCATGGCCGACGCCGAGACAGCCGTGGTCTGGGATGCCCACATGGGCGGGATCCCGGTCTGCCTGATCGGTATCGAGTCCAAGTCGGTGCCGCGGCGCGGCTTTCCCCCGACCGACGGCCCGGACGTCTACACGGCCGGGACATTGTTCCCCCGCTCATCGAAGAAGGTGGCTCGAGCGATCAACGCGGCCTCGGGGAACCGGCCGCTGGTCGTCCTGGCGAACCTCTCCGGGTTCGACGGTTCCCCGGATTCGATGCGAAACCTCCAGTTGGAGTACGGCGCACAGATCGGTCGGGCGATCGTCAACTTCACCGGACCGATTGTCTTCGTCGTCGTGTCCCGATATCACGGCGGTGCCTTCGTCGTCTTCTCCAAGGCCCTCAACCCGCGGATGACCGTGCTGGCCGTCCAAGGCTCGTTCGCGTCGGTGATCGGTGGCGCCCCGGCCGCCGCGGTGGTCTTCTCCCGGGATGTCGACAAGCAGACCGCAGCCGACCCGCGGGTGGCTGTGCTGGCCGAGCAGGTGAACGAGGCGACCGGGGCTGCGCGGGCAAAGCTCTCCAACGACCTCGCCAGCCTACGCACAAGCGTGCGTGCCGAGAAGATCAGTGAGGTTGCGGCCCATTTCGACGGCGTACACAACATCCACCGAGCTGTCGAGGTCGGCTCGGTCGATGAGGTTATCGCCGCCGCCGAACTACGCCCACGGATCATTCGGGCGGTCGAGGAGGGTCTGGACTGACCGATCGCTGCGCGCATCGGCGTGGCGCAGGGTCACTCGGGAAAGAGTTCGGCCAGCCCGGCATCGATCGCGCGGTAGAGGTGTCCGTGGACGCCCTTGGCGAGCTCGGACCCGGCGGCTGCCCCGGCCAGCGCGCCGAGCCCCCACCCCGCCGGCGTTCCACCGGTCAGGGCGGCTCCGAGCACCGCTCCAGCCGCGGGGGCCCGGGTGCGACCTTGTCGTTCCCACGCTGACTGGTCCGCATCGGCGGGAACGGGAAGGTCGATGAGACTCCCCGGCACCTGAGGCAGCGATCGACCCGGTCGTGATTCCTGCACTGCGCTGAGAATGTCGGTGGAGGTTCGGTAGGCCCGGATTTGGCCCGTCGCAGCCTCCGCCAGGACGCTGTCGGTGGTGGCGTCCCCGCCTCGCAGGCGGGCCGCTGTCGCTGCGGTGTGGCGATGTACCCCGGCGGCGTTGAAGGTTACCGCGGTCAGACCGCTCGCCAAGGCTGCCGCGGCGGCAAGGCCACCGCCCAGCGAATGCCCGGTGAACACGACCCGGCGCCCTCGTCGCGCCAGCGCGGTGCGGGCCAAGGCCATCGCCTCGGCGTATTGCTCGGTGGGATGCCCCAGGAGTTGTTCGCCGTTGGCCACCCAGTCTTTACGGCTGTCCGTGCCGCGAAAGCCGATGACCACGTGCTCATCGGCCTCGACAAAGACCATGGCACGGAAGCCGCTGGAGCGATCCTGGGCCGGGTTGGCGTCGTCTGATGGCGCATACAGGCCGGTGTCGGGCACCCGCGTCCACCCCTGGGGGAGATCGGGCTGCGGGGCCGGCGCCCAAGCGGCGTCTGACCACGGTGCGTGATCTCCGTAGCTATACCAGGCGAGTCGCCACACGGTCCGGTCGATCGGTTGTGGCGTGGTGCCGCGCAGCCGATCGGTGAACGAGCCCGGCCTTGTCATGGGGCACATTCTGGCAAATGTGCCGACATCCGCCGCCACCTTGGAGCTGGCCGCTGGGTACCCTATGCTTATTACATCGATGAACGTCGATGTAATATCTGATCCACCCCTTGATCGCCCATGACCCTGCCCATCGAAGGGACCCCGTGCGCACGGAGACCCCCACCCGCGACGCGCTCAGCACCAAGCTGTCCACCCTCGACCGCTTCCTGCCGATGTGGATCGGTGCCGCCATGCTCGTTGGCCTGCTCTTCGGCCGCGCAGTTCCCGGTTTGGGGGCCGCCGTGAGCGCTGTCGAAGTCGACGGCATCTCGCTGCCCATTGCGGTGGGACTGCTTGCCATGATGTATCCGGTGCTGGCCAAGGTTCGCTACGACCGGCTCGATTCGGTCACCAGCGACCGGCGTATGCTCCTCGCCTCGCTGGTGCTCAACTGGATCGTCGGGCCAGCGCTGATGTTCGCCCTGGCCTGGTTGCTCCTGCCTGACCTTCCCGCGTATCGCACCGGCCTGATCATCGTCGGGCTTGCCCGGTGCATCGCCATGGTCATCATCTGGAATGACCTGGCGTGTGGGGACCGGGAAGCCGCCGCGGTCCTCGTTGCGCTGAACTCCCTCTTCCAGGTCGTCGCCTTCGCCGGGCTCGGCTGGTTTTATCTGAGCGTCCTGCCCGGCTGGCTCGGCTTGGCGCAAGCCTCTGTGGACGTCTCCTCGGCGCACATCGCCAAGAGCGTGCTCATCTTCCTCGGCATCCCCCTCGTTGCCGGCTATCTCTCGCGCCGCCTGGGCGAGCGCAGGTGGGGGCGGACGGCATACGAGCGATCGTTCCTGCCAAGGATCGGCCCGTGGGCGCTCTACGGCCTGCTGTTCACCATCGTCGTCTTGTTCGCCCTCCAGGGTGAGCAGATCACCAGCCGGCCGTGGGACATCGCCCGAATCGCCGTGCCGCTGCTGGTCTACTTCGCCCTCATGTGGAGCGGCGGGTACGCGCTCGGCGCCTTCATCGGCCTGCCCTACCCTCGGGCCACGACGCTGGCGTTCACCGCAGCGGGGAACAATTTCGAGCTCGCCATCGCGGTCGCCATCGCCACCTTCGGGGTTACCTCGGGCGAGGCCCTCGCCGGTGTGGTCGGTCCGTTGATCGAGGTTCCCGTCCTCGTCGCGTTGGTCTATGTCAGCCTCGCCCTTCGGGAACGGTTCAGCGCCGCCACCAGGTCGAGGGCCCAGTGATGCACGCGAGCATCTCCGTCGCCGGGCTTCGGGCCGATGCGGGTGATTGCCGAGACTATGGGGCGGACGGCGTCCCTGGAACGTGAAGCGCCGAGTCCCAATGTATGCCGCCACAGTCGTAGCCGCCGGTGATCGGCGGCGGAGTGCCAGCGACGAACCGATCACCCTCGCTGAGGGCCAGCTTGCCGACGTGGAGGGTGGAGTTGGTGGGATCAACGCTGGCATGGACGGAGAACACCAGCAGGGAACGCTCACCGGTCCACACGCATCCGGAGTCGCCGCGGGTCTGGATGCCGTCGACTGAGGTCGTCACCGCCGTGTCGTCAACTTCCGCGGTGTAGGGCTCGGAGGGTGCCGGCAGTCGGGCCGGGCTGCAGCCGATGATTGCCCCGCCCTCCAGCCCTAGCAGGACCATCCGGGCCGGGCGAGCGGGGATCACAAGCTCGCGCCTCGTGGCGTGAGTCTGGGGCCACACGAGGGCACTGTATCAACGAGGAACGACCCCTGACGCTGGACATTGGTTGACGGTTTCGCAGGTCAGGGGCCATTTTCGACGGCTAGCGCCTTCTCCCTACTAGTCAGTCACCAACGTCCCGACCGGGTACAGCTAGAGCTGCGGGATCAGCCCGGCGTGCTCCGGGTAGTCCGCAAGCCCTGTAGCCAGCGGCAGGCTATGGAACTCGTGCGGGCGACCCAACGCGCATCCTCTGCGTCGTCGCCGGGCGTGAGGGTGCCGTCGGTCGCGATAGCGCGAAAGTCGTGAATCTCGAACCGGCGGCCTTCGCCGGTTGGCACGCTCGCGACCCACAGCTCACGGAGGATCTGGACCTGCAGCCCGGTCTGCTCGGACGCCTCACGTACCGCGGCTTCGGGCGGGGTCTCGCCAGGATTGACACGCCCCCTCGGCACGGACCCGCGTCCCTTATTCGGCTCCTCGCCGCGCTTGACCAACAGCACCCGACCCTCGGCATCCAGCGGCGCGCGCGGCGCTTCACCCAGCCCGCAGCGGTCCGCCCATGGACACCACATATACGGGTATAGGGTATGCGGCCCCTTCGACGCTGGGGACACGCTGGGGACACGCGCGAACAGAAAACGGCGACTGACACTGGAAGACGTCGAAAGACGTTTCCGCAGGTCAGCCGCCGTTTCTGGCAACTACTGACAGAGGGTGAAAACCCTCGGATCAGATGTCGAAGTACATCTCGAACTCGTGCGGGTGCGGCCGGAACCTGATCGGGTCGACCTCGTTCTTGCGCTTCCAGTCGATCCAGGTCTCGATGAGGTCCTGGGTGAACACGTCGCCTTCGAGCAGGAATTCGTGGTCGGCCTCCAACGCGTCGAGCACCTCCGGCAACGAGCCAGGCACCTGGGCGATGGCCTCGTGCTCCTCCGGGGGCAACTCGTACAGGTCCTTGTCCACCGGCTCCGGCGGCTCGATCCGATTCTTGATCCCGTCCAGACCAGCCATCAGCTGCGCCGCGAAGCACAGGTAGGGGTTGGAGGAGGGGTCCGGGACGCGGAACTCGATGCGCTTGGCCTTGGGGGAGTCACCGGTGATCGGGATGCGCACGCACGCCGAACGGTTCCGGGCCGAGTAGACCAGGTTCACCGGGGCTTCATAACCCGGCACCAACCGGTGGTAGGAGTTCACCGTAGGGTTGGTGAAGGCCAGCACGGCCGGGGCGTGCTTGAGCAAGCCGCCGATGTACCAGCGCGCGATGTCGGACAGGCCACCGTAGCCCTTGTCGTCGTAGAACAGCGGCTCGCCGTCCTTCCACAGAGACTGGTGCGTATGCATACCCGAGCCATTGTCGCCGAAGATCGGCTTGGGCATGAACGTGACCGTCTTGCCCAGTTCCCAGACGGTGTTCTTGACGACGTACTTGAACTTCATCATGTCGTCGCCGGCCTGGAGCAACGTGTTGAACTGGTAGTTGATTTCCTGCTGGCCGGCCGTGCCCACCTCGTGGTGGCTGCGCTCGACGTTCAGCCCGACGTCGGCAAGGTTGAGGCAGATCTTGTCGCGAGTGTCGGCAAAGTGGTCCACCGGGGGGACCGGGAAGTAGCCACCCTTGTAGCGCGTCTTGTACCCGCGGTTGCCCCCCTCCTCCTCGCGTCCGGTGTTCCACGCGGCCTCGACGGAGTTGATGAAGTAGTAGCCCGCGTTCTGCTTGGTCTCGAACCGGACATCGTCGAAGATGTAGAACTCGGCCTCGGCGCCGAAGTATGCGGTGTCGGCGATACCGGTGGACTTCAAGTAGGACTCGGCCTTGGCCGCGATGTTGCGCGGGTCGCGACTGTATTCCTCACCCGTGAAGGGGTCGACGATCGAGAAGTTCATTACCAGGGTCTTTTCGGCCCGGAAGTGGTCGATGAACGCCGTGGTCACATCGGGGATGAGTTTCATGTCCGACTCGTGGATGGCTTGGAAGCCGCGGATGGACGATCCGTCGAACATTTGGCCGTTGATGAAGAAGTCGGCGTCGACCGTGGCGGCCGGCACGTTGAAGTGCTGCATGACGCCGGGCAGGTCGCAAAATCGGATGTCGACGAACTTGACGTCCTCGTTCGCAATGAACTCCAGGACCTCGTCAGCGGTGCTGAACAAGATGGACCTCCATGAGGTGGTAGCGGTGGGCACACTCGCCTGCCCTCGGCGTTGCGACCGAGGCTAGTTGCCCGCGATTTCTCGGGCATGACCCTTATGTTTCGCGCATGTAACGCTAGCTGTGATGTCCAGGCAGGTTGTTGGGTCTGCTGATCGGTGTTCCGTCGATCGCGGAGTGTTGCCTGTGGTGATTGTAGGAGTGAATCCAGTCTGGTAGCGCGGTGGGCCGCTGGGTTTTTGACGTGTAGAGCTTCGCGTGTGCCCAGCCGTCGGCCAGGGTGCGGTGGAAACGCTCGTTCTTCCCGTTGGTTTGGGGCCGATAGGGGCGGGTTCGTTTGTGGCGGATGCCGAGTTCGGAGCAGGCGTCTCGCCAAGCGTAGGAGCGGTAGGCGGCGCCGTTGTCCGAGAGCACTCGTTCGATGGTGTCCCCGTGATCGGCGAACCAGATGGTCGCGCGGCGTAAGACGCCGATCGTGGTCTCTGATCGTTCGTCGGTGTGCATCTCGATGTAGGCGACGCGGGAGTGGTCGTCGGCGACGGTGTGGAGGTAGCCGACACCGAGCCGGGGCTGATGCTTGGTGTCGCGGTTCACCCCGGCCATAGCGTGTCGGTTCCGGGTGCCCTGCGCGCGGCCGAGGAAACGGTGTCCACCACCGTCGGGGATGTTGCCGAACTTCGTGACGTCGACGTGGATCAGCGAGCCGGGATGGTCGTGCTCGTAGCGGCGGGTCGGTTCTGCTGTGACCCGATCGATCCGCGACAGCCGGTTGACCCGGCAACGCACCAGTACCGCGTGAACGGTCGAGGGGGCCAGGCCGAGCTCGCCGGCGGTCTGGACGGGCCCGAGCCGTCGCCGCCAGCGCGCCTTCACGATCCGCTTGACGACGCGCAGTGGTGTCTTGGTCGGCATTGAGAGCGGACGACTGGACCGGTCCTGCATCCCCGCGACACCCTCGGCGCGGAACCGCGCAGCCCACTTGCGGGCCGTGACGGTCGAGACCATGAACATCCTCGCCGCAACCGACGGCAGCCAGCCGTCATCGACGATCAGAGCCGCCAGCCGAAGACGAGCGCGCGGAGTAAGAGCAGCGTTAGCGTGGGACACGAAAGCCTCCTGTTTCGAGAAGCGGCTTCTTCAACAGCTCCACTTCACAACGGGAGGTCTTCGCCTCCCAGCAACTCAAGGCCCTGTCGCCGAAACAACGTCCCTGGACATCACA
>JBKECS010000073.1:0-50388 GCA_047974805.1 Nostocoides sp.
CGCATCCTCATGCTCTCGGCGAACAACATCCTCAAGCCGGCGGACGGCCGGCCGGTGACCATGCCCACCCAGGACATGATCATCGGGTTGTACCACCTGACCTCCGAGGTAGCCGACGGGATCGGCCAGGGCCGGATCTTCTCCACCGTGCCCGAGGCGCGGATGGCCTTTGACGCCGGTGAGATCGCTCTGGGATCCGTCGTGAAGATCCGCCTGGATCACGTCGTCCCGACGCCCGGCACGGCGGACGTCGAGGTGGACGACCAGGGGTATGCCGCCACCTGGCTGTGCGAGACCACCCTCGGGCGGGCGCTGTTCAACGAGACGCTGCCCGAGGACTATCCCTACGTCAACGACCAGGTGGACAAGGGCCGGCTGTCGACGATCGTCAACGATTTGGCCGAGCGGTACACGAAGGTGCAGGTGGCCGCCAGCCTGGATGCGTTGAAGGAGTACGGCTTCCACTGGGCCACGCGGTCGGGGACAACGGTGGCGATCAGCGACGTTGTCGCACCGCCGAACAAGGCATCCATCCTCGAGGGCTACGAGACCAAGGCCGGCAAGGTTCAGACCCAGTACGAGAAGGGTCTCATCACTGACGACGAGCGCCGCCAGGAACTCATCGAAATCTGGACCCAGGCCACCAACGAGGTCGCCAAGGAGATGGAGAACAACATCCCGCGGGACAACACCATCTACCGGATGGTGTCCTCGGGTGCTCGGGGTAACTGGATGCAGTTGCGCCAGATTGCCGGTATGCGTGGCCTGGTGTCCAACCCGAAGGGCGACATCATCCCGCGGCCGATTCGGGCGAACTTCCGGGAAGGCCTGTCGGTCCTGGAGTTCTTCATCTCCACACACGGCTCCCGAAAGGGGCTGGCCGACACTGCGCTGCGGACGGCGGACTCGGGATATCTCACCCGGCGCCTGGTGGACGTCAGCCAGGACGTCATCATCCGCGAGGACGACTGTGGCACCGAGCGCGGCCTGCTCATGCCGATCTCGGTCGTTGATAAGCGGACCGGTGACCGGAGACTGTCTGACGAGGTTGAAACGTCGGTCTACGCCCGCACGCTCGCCGAGGATGTCGACCACGACGGGAGCGTGCTTGCCGAGGCCGGCATTGACCTCGGGGACGTCGTCATCGGCAGGTTGTATGCCGCCGGCGTCGACGAGGTCCGGGTCCGTTCAGTGCTGACCTGCGACTCCAAGGTCGGCACCTGCGCCAAGTGCTATGGGCGCTCGCTGGCCACCGGGAAGCTCGTCGACATCGGTGAGGCTGTCGGCATTATCGCCGCGCAATCCATCGGTGAGCCGGGCACCCAGCTGACCATGCGGACCTTCCACACCGGTGGTGTGGCCGGTGACGACATCACTCAGGGTCTGCCGCGTGTCGTCGAGCTCTTCGAGGCGCGTACCCCCAAGGGGGTCGCCCCCATCGCCGAAGCCGCTGGCCGGGTCGTGGTGGAAGAGACCGACAAGGCGCGTCGGATTCTGTTGACCCCGGACAACGGCGGCGAGGAGCAGGCATACCCCGTGACCAAGCGCGCTCGTCTGCTGGTTGCCGACGGCGACCACGTCGAGGTAGGCGCGGCGCTGACCCAGGGGTCGATCGACCCCAAGGAAGTCTTGCGCATCCTCGGCCCACGCTCGGCCCAGAAGCACCTCGTCGAGGAGGTGCAGGCGGTGTATCGCCAGCAGGGTGTGTCGATCCACGACAAGCACATCGAGGTTATCGTCCGGCAGATGCTGCGCCGGATCACCATCCTCGAGTCGGGCAACACCGACCTCTTGCCGGGCATGCTCGCCGAGCGCGGGCGGTTCGAGGAGGAGAACCGTCGCGTGGTCTCCGAGGGCGGGACCCCCGCGGCAGGTCGTCCCCAGCTCATGGGGATCACCAAGGCCTCATTGGCCACGGACTCGTGGCTGTCCGCGGCCTCCTTCCAAGAGACCACGCGGGTACTCACCGAGGCGGCCATGGAGGGCAAGTCGGACCCGTTGCTGGGCTTGAAGGAGAACGTCATTCTCGGCAAGCTCATCCCGGCTGGGACCGGGCTGCCGCGCTACCGCAACATCGACGTGGAGCCGACCGAAGAGGCCAAGGCCGCGATGTACGCCATGCCGAACTACGAGGACTACGCCTATCCGGTCTTCGGGCCGGGCTCAGGCGAGGCCATCCGGCTGGACGACGCGGAACTGGGCCTGGACCAGTACTGATCACTGATCCCCGCACGAAAGGCGGGTATGCCGTGAGCCCACGGCATACCCGCCTTTCCCTAGGATGAGGCCATGAGCGATCTCGACGCCCGGATGATCTTGCTGTCCACCGAAGACCTCGATGCCTCCCTCGCCTTCTACGAGAGCCTGGGGTTCACGGTGAAGTTCCGCGACGGCAGTCACTTCGCCGCTCTCGACGGTGGCTCGGTCACGCTGTCGCTGGCGACGCGGATCGATCACCCCATCCCGGGGCAGGTCGTGCTCGGGGTCAAGACCACGGATGTGGACGCGGCCGCGGCCGCGGTCGAGGCTGCTGGGGGACAGGTCCTCCGTGCACCGTACGACGATGCGCACGAGCGACGCACTGTCGTCTACGACAACCAGGGCAACGGTCTGGTCTTCTACAGTCCGCTGACGCGCTGAATCGGACCACCGGGCGGGCTCTGGGTGTTCGGTGATGAGACAGCGCCGGCCGCTGCAGGTCGACCCTTCGGCTATGGGCAGGACCCGGTCGCGGTGCAATCAAAGGTGAATGACGAGATCGCGACGTTTTCCTGGAATTGGTTCGCGGTGGCGTCGCGACTGTCGGCGCACAGGGTGAAGGTGGTCACCGGCGCGGTGAAGGTCACGATGACGTTGCCCCTGGTCGACGTCGCATTGTCGAGATCTTGGCCGGGCAATGAGGAGGTCCACGGATCCGCGGACGTGCCGCTGCCATGGACCGCCGCGGAGTCGACGATGGAACTGGTGTAGGCGGCATCGGTGCTCGAGACATAGACCGATTCGCGGGCCCCCCAGTCGATGTCGGTGATGGCGAAGGTCAGATTGCACAACGACTGGTTGAAGGCGAACGTCCAGCAGCCCATGACCGACGTCCCGCTCGTTGAACCGCCGCTGAAGCCGGTACCGCCATACCACCCCATATTCACCCCTGAGGTATACCCGCCGGCAGCGCCGCGCATGGCCAAGCTGGCCGTGGTGGGGAGTGAACCTCCGCTATAGGTGGAAGAGGTGGTGATGGTCAGTCCGGAGGCCCCCCACCCGGCGAAGGCGTAGGGCGAGTAGGTCCATCCCGTGTAGCCCGTGATCGTGGTGCTGCCGTAGAGCGGGTCTGAAGGAATCGGTGTGCCGGTGAAGCTGCCCGCGCCATAGCTCCACTGCAGCGTCGTGCGTCCCGAGACGCACTCCAGGGTTGCCGATGCGGCCAGGCTCCGGCTGGCCGCGCCGATGATGATGACGGGTGTGGTCCAGGCCCCGGTGGCGGCGAGCCGGCGACGGGAGATCGGACGCGGAGTTTGCGAGGGCTGGGGCATGACGCGAGGACCTTTCACGGACGGCCCATCGCGGTTGTTGGGGCAGCTGAGACGGTGTCCGGCTCTTCGGAGGACGTGGTGGCGCCATTTCCATGGACATACCTTGCGTGAATGCTGGGGGACATCCAAGGTTGGCTCTGTACGGACCACAATACAGCGTGATATGCCGGAATGCCGTGTCCAGCAGTGGTACTTAGTCATCAAGCACGGTCAGGGTGCGGTCCTGATCGCGGCGATTTGGGCGCATACCACGTCGGGCCGTAGACTCAGGGCTTGTGTCTGGCTAGGACCAGACTCATCCGCACATGGGCCGGCAGCTGGGTGACAGCGGCCGGCCGGGTCCATGTGACCCGATGACCTCTCGCCGGGCGCTTGGCATACACGGAGCATGCGTATGCCAAGAAGGCAGGTGGGAGCACCCGAACCGCACCACATCCCGGTCGGCGAGGGCCATCACCAAGGAGTTCCGATACCGACCGGGCACGGCCGGAATCGGGCGAGACCAGAAGGACATACAGGTTGCCTACCATCAACCAGCTGGTGCGCAAGGGCCGGCAGGACAAGACCTCCAAGGTCAAAACTCCTGCCCTCAAGGGCTCACCGCAGCGCCGCGGCGTGTGCACACGCGTCTACACGACCACCCCGAAGAAGCCGAACTCCGCGCTGCGCAAGGTCGCGCGAGTCAAGCTGACCTCCGGTATCGAGGTCACGGCGTATATCCCCGGCGTCGGACACAACCTTCAGGAGCACTCGATCGTGCTCGTGCGCGGTGGACGGGTCAAGGACCTGCCCGGCGTGCGGTACAAGATCGTTCGCGGCGCGTTGGACACCCAGGGTGTGCGTGACCGCAAGCAGGCACGCAGCCGCTACGGTGCGAAGCGGGTGAAGGGCTGATGCCACGCAAG
Source organism: Nostocoides sp. (assembly GCA_047974805.1). Lineage (GTDB taxonomy): Bacteria > Actinomycetota > Actinomycetes > Actinomycetales > Dermatophilaceae > JAJXUB01. Next base: position 4,436 of record JBKECS010000073.1, read on the forward strand.
GGTCCCGCCCCCAAGCGGCCGCTGGTCATCGACCCCGTCTACGGGTCGCCCGTGGTCACTGCACTGGTCAACAAGGTGCTCCTGGATGGCAAGAAGTCCATCGCCGAGTCCATTGTCTACGGCGCCCTGGAGGGCTGCCGGGACAAGACCGGCACCGACCCGGTGGTCACGCTCAAGCGTGCTCTGGACAACATCCGGCCGACCCTGGAGGTCAAGTCTCGCCGAGTCGGTGGCGCAACCTATCAGGTTCCGGTCGAGGTCAAGCCGGCACGCGCGACGACGTTGTCGTTGCGCTGGCTCGTCGGCTACTCCCGGCAGCGCCGTGAGAAGACCATGACCGAGCGCCTAATGAACGAGATCCTCGATGCCTCCAACGGCCTGGGCGCCGCCGTGAAGCGTCGTGAGGACACTCACAAGATGGCCGAGTCCAACAAGGCCTTCGCGCATTACCGCTGGTGACAGCAGGTCGTATGCCGTGCGCTGACGCACGGCATACGGCTACCAAGCTCGTCCGGACTCACCGGACACCGCAACCATCGAAAGAGAACCTGACGTGGCACAGGACGTCCTGACGGACCTGACCAAGGTCCGCAACATCGGGATCATGGCGCACATCGACGCCGGTAAGACGACGGTCACCGAGCGCATCCTCTTCTACACCGGCGTCAACCACAAGATCGGTGAGACGCACGACGGTGCATCGACGACGGACTGGATGGAGCAGGAGAAGGAGCGCGGCATCACCATCACCTCCGCCGCGGTGACCTGCTTCTGGGAGAACAACCAGGTCAACATCATCGACACCCCCGGTCACGTGGACTTCACCGTCGAGGTCGAACGATCGCTGCGGGTTCTGGACGGCGCGGTCGCGGTGTTCGACGGCAAGGAGGGCGTCGAACCCCAATCGGAGACTGTGTGGCGCCAGGCGGACAAGTACGACGTCCCGCGCATGTGCTTCGTCAACAAGATGGACAAGCTCGGTGCGGACTTCTACTACACGGTGCAGACCATCAAGGACCGCCTGGGCGCGGAGCCACTGGTGCTCCAGCTGCCCATCGGTGCGGAGAACGACTTCGTCGGGGTTGTTGACCTGCTGAAGATGAAGGCCATGGTCTGGCCCGGAGACGCCAAGGGCGACGTGACCATGGGCGCCAAGTACGAAATTCAGGACATCCCGGCCGACCTGCAAGCCAAGGCCGAGGAATATCGGGCCGCCCTGATCGAGCGGGTTGCCGAATCGGATGACCACCTCATGGAGAAGTACCTCGAGGGTGAGGAACTGAGCGTCGAGGAGCTCAAGGCGGGCATCCGCAAGCTCACGGTCAACAGCGAGCTCTACCCGGTGCTGTGTGGGTCGGCGTTCAAGAACCGTGGCGTTCAGCCCATGCTCGATGCCGTCATCGACTATTTGCCCAGCCCGCTCGATGTCCCGCCCATGGTGGGACACGCCCCAGGCAACGAGGACGAAGAGGTCACCCGTCGGCCGAGCAACGACGAGCCATTCTCGGCGCTGGCGTTCAAGGTCGCGGCACACCCCTTCTTCGGCACGTTGACGTTCATCCGGGTCTACTCGGGACGGATCAGCGCCGGCACCCAGGTGATCAACTCGACCAAGCTCAAGAAGGAGCGCATCGGGAAGCTCTTCCAGATGCACGCCAACAAGGAGAACCCGGTCGAGGAGGCCGCCGCCGGCCACATCTACGCCGCCATCGGGCTGAAGGCGACGACGACCGGGGACACCCTCTCGGCGATCGACCAGCCGGTCGTGCTGGAAGCCATGACCTTCCCGGAGCCGGTCATCCAGGTCGCGATTGAGCCCAAGACGAAGGGCGACCAGGAGAAGCTGGGCACCGCCATCCAAAAGCTCGCCGAAGAGGACCCGACCTTCCAGGTTCACTTGGACGAGGAAACCGGCCAGACCATCATCGCCGGTATGGGCGAACTCCACCTGGATATCCTTGTCGACCGGATGCGTCGCGAGTTCAAGGTCGAGGCGAACGTCGGCAAGCCGCAGGTGGCCTACCGGGAAACCATCCGCCGGACCGTGGAGAAGCTCGACTACACCCACAAGAAGCAGACCGGTGGATCCGGCCAGTTCGCCAAGGTGCAGATCAGCATCGAACCGCTGGACACCACCGAGGGCGAACTGTACGAGTTCACCAACGCCGTCACCGGGGGCCGCGTGCCCAGGGAGTACATCCCGTCGGTGGACGCCGGCATCCAGGACGCCATGCAGTATGGAGTGCTGGCCGGGTACCCGTTGGTGGGGATCAAGGCGACCCTGCTCGACGGGGCATACCACGATGTCGACTCCTCGGAAATGGCCTTCAAAATCGCCGGTTCGATGGCACTGAAGGAGGCCGTCCGTAAGGCCGACCCGGTCTTGTTGGAGCCGATGATGAGCGTCGAGGTGCGCACGCCTGAGGACTACATGGGCGACGTCATCGGTGACATCAACTCTCGTCGTGGCCAGATCCACGGAATGGAGGACATCAGCGGCGCCAAGGTGGTCCGCGGGGTCGTCCCGCTGTCGGAAATGTTCGGCTACGTCGGGGACCTGCGGTCCAAGACCCAGGGCAGAGCGAGCTATTCCATGGAGTTCGACAGCTACGCCGAGGTCCCCAAGTCGGTGGCCGAGGAAATCATCAAGAAGACTCGGGGCGAGTGACCGCTAGACTGGTCGCTGGTCTCCAGACTCAATAGCACACCCAAAAACGACGCCACGTCCTGCTCGGTCGTTCGGCGTGATCAAGAAACAGTCCTGAGGAGGACAAACAAAGTGGCGAAGGCAAAGTTCGAGCGGACCAAGCCGCACGTCAACATCGGCACCATTGGTCACATCGACCACGGTAAGACGACGCTGACTGCTGCGATCTCCAAGGTTCTGCACGACAAGTACCCGGACCTGAACCCCCAGTTCGCGTTCGATGACATCGACAAGGCACCCGAAGAGAAGCAGCGCGGGATCACCATCTCTATCGCGCATATCGAGTACCAGACGGAGTCGCGGCACTACGCGCACGTCGACTGCCCCGGTCACGCCGACTATGTGAAGAACATGATCACCGGCGCAGCCCAGATGGACGGGGCCATCCTTGTCGTCGCGGCGACCGATGGTCCGATGCCGCAGACGAAGGAGCACGTCCTCCTGGCCCGCCAGGTCGGTGTTCCCTACATCGTCGTTGCCCTGAACAAGGCTGACATGGTCGACGACGAGGAAATCCTCGAACTGGTCGAGATGGAGGTCCGAGAGTTGCTGTCCGGCTACGAGTTCCCCGGCGACGACGTCCCGGTCATCAAGGTCTCGGCGCTGAAGGCCCTCGAAGGGGACGCTGAGTGGGGCCAGACCGTCCTCGACCTCATGGACGCGGTGGACACCTACATCCCCGAGCCCGAGCGCGAGACGGAGAAGCCGTTCCTCATGCCCGTCGAGGACGTCTTCACCATCACCGGTCGTGGCACCGTTGTCACCGGTCGTATCGAGCGTGGCATCCTCAACGTCAATGAGGAGGTCGAGATCGTCGGCATCCACGAGGGCCCGGCGCAGAAGACCACGGTCACCGGCATCGAGATGTTCCGCAAACTTCTCGACGAGGGACGCGCCGGCGAGAACGTCGGCCTGCTCCTGCGCGGGATCAAGCGCGAAGAGGTCGAGCGTGGCCAGGTCGTCGTCAAGCCCGGGTCGATCACCCCGCACACCGGCTTCGACGCCAACGTCTACATCCTGTCCAAGGACGAGGGCGGTCGGCACACGCCGTTCTACGACAACTACCGTCCGCAGTTCTACTTCCGGACCACGGACGTCACCGGCGTTGTGCACCTGCCCGACGGCACCGAGATGGTTATGCCCGGCGACAACACCGAGATGTCGGTCGAGCTCATCCAGCCGATCGCCATGGAGGAGGGCCTGAAGTTCGCCATCCGCGAGGGCGGCCGGACGGTCGGCGCCGGCCGGGTCACCAAGATCAACAAGTGATCTTAGGGGCTCGCTAGGCCCCCAGACCACAATACAAGGGCCCGTATGCCACCTGGCATACGGGCCCTTGGCCTGTGTGGTCACCCGTCATCGCGAGGATTCCCGGAAGGATTAGGCTCATGCGAACGCGCGACCAGGGGCTGGCCCTTATCGTCATGGTCTTGTGGGGGATGAACTTCGTCGTCATCGACTGGGGGCTGTCCGGCGTCCCTCCCCTGGTGTTCGTCGCACTCCGGTTTAGTGTCGTGCTGCTGGCATTGCCGTTCGTCGCCAGGCCGGCGGCCTCGATGCCGCGGATTCTCGCCGTGGGATTGGCGATGAGCGCCGGCCAATTCGGGTTCATGTACACCGCGCTGGCCGTCGGCATGCCTCCGGGGCTGGCGTCGCTGGTGCTGCAGGCTCAGGCCCTCTTCACCACGGTGATCGCGGTATTCGCGCTGCACGAGCGGCCGTTGCTGCTCCAGCTGGGCGGTCTGGGCCTCGGTACGGTCGGCTTGTTCGTCGTCGGTCTGGGCCGCGGGGGAGCGGTACCGATGATGGGCCTGATCCTCACCGTGGCCGCGGCGCTGTCCTGGGCCACCGGCAATGTGCTCGTGCGCTACCTGAAGGTTCCCGGTGGGCTCGGCCTGACCGTTTGGTCCGCCCTCGCGGTGCCGATCCCCATGTTTGCCCTGGCGGCCATCGTCGACTCACCGGTCGTGGTCGCGGATGCGCTGACGCACCTATCCATAATCAATTGGCTCTCCACCCTCTATACGGCCGTGCTCGCATCGCTGGTCGGCTACGGCATCTGGAATAGCCTGCTCGCCCGCTACCCCGCTTCATCGGTGGCACCGTTCAGCCTGCTCGTTCCCCCGGTGGGAATGGCCACCGCATGGGTGGCCTATGGCGAACAGCCCACTCTGCTCGCCATGTTCGGAGGAGTGCTCCTGGTCGCCGGTGTTGCGGCTGTCACCGTTCGTTCGCGTCGGCGGATCACTCCGGCGCTCGCCAAAGCGACGTAGCCACCGCCCCCGGCAACGACTGGCTGACTGCGATCTAGCGCTCGCTGCCCGGATGTGTCACGCTGGACGTAGCTGGCCCCACCAGTGCCTGACCAGGTGAACTCCGTTGTCCCCCAGCGACCGTAGCCAACGAGACTGCTCGTCCGCTCCGCCTCGGCGCACCGTGGCCCGAGGCGTCGCGTGGGTGGCGCCTGCCCTCATCATCGGTGCAGCAGCCCCGGCCTATGCCGCCTTACCGACAGCCAGCTGCCCAACCTGCCTCGCCGGCGCAGCCGGTGGGGCATTCACCGCGTCGGGGGTTGTCGCTGACGGTGTCGTGGTGACCTTGACTGGCACGGCGGTCATGCGGCTGGACTCGACCGCCTGCCCCAGCGGACTGTTCGACCCGGCATACGCCATCGCCGATCTAGGCGTCACCTTCCAATGGAGCGACGGGTCCAATACGCCAGCAACGGTGGGGACCTCCACGGGGGCGGGAACCATCGGCAACATCGATGCCCTTGATACGACCTATGCCGTGGCGGGTGTCACGGTGGGCCCGCCGTCCGGACCTGCAGGGACCTACACGCTGGCGGACAAACATCCCACGGGTGTGTGTTTCACCTTCGTCACGATGTTCCTCACCCTGTCCGCGCCGATCATCAATCTGTCCTGCGCTTACACCCTCTGTCAGACCATCGACGCACCGACCGTTTCCACCGACATCTCCGTACTTGGGGTGACGAGCGTGACGTGGTCCGGGACACTTGGTGAAGGCACACTCACACCTGCCTAAGGGCGAACTGCCCACCCGATTTGGCCGTGTCCAGCCTGCTCTGGCACACTAGAGAGGTTGCCTGAGTCGCGGCGCATGTCACGGCAGGGCTGCTGGTCGGCAGAACGAGAACGAACCGTGCGAGCGGGGCGTGGTTTTGCGACTATCGGGCGCCGGTTCCCCAATCGGACCTCGACACCAACGAGCGGTCAACGCGAGAGCGAGTGCCGTTCAGCCTGCGGGAGAAGTGCGACACACCCGACCGCGGGGGTCGGAGTCCGGCGAGGACCACGACAACTTGTTGATGAACGCTGAAGAGAGAGACGCGAAGCGAATGGCGGGACAGAAGATCCGCATCCGACTGAAGTCGTATGACCACGAGGTCATCGACAACTCAGCGCGCAAGATCGTCGACACGGTGACCCGTGCCGGCGCGACAGTTGTCGGGCCGGTGCCGCTGCCCACGGAAAAGAACGTCTTCGTGGTCATTCGGAGCCCGCACAAGTACAAGGACAGCCGTGAGCAGTTCGAGATGCGCACACACAAGCGCCTCATCGACATCATCGACCCGACGCCCAAGGCCGTCGACTCGCTGATGCGCCTCGACCTGCCGGCGGACGTCAACATCGAGATCAAGCTCTGAGGTTGCGCCCATCATGACCACTACTGCAGCCACGAAGGCCGTCAAGGGCCTCTTGGGTGAGAAGCTCGGCATGACCCAGGTATGGGATGCCGATAACAAGCTCGTTCCGGTCACCGTCGTCAAGGCGGGGCCGTGCGTCGTCACTCAGGTGCGCGATGGCGTCACCGACGGGTACGCCGCTGTCCAGTTGGGCTTTGGTGCCATCGACCCCCGCAAGGTCACCAAGCCGATGACCGGTCACTTTGAGAAGGCCGGAGTCACCCCGCGACGTCACCTAGTTGAGCTGCGTACCGCCGACGCCGGCGACTACGAGCTCGGCCAAGAACTCACCGCCGACACGTTCGAAGCCGGTCAGGCAATCGACGTTACCGGCACCACCAAGGGCAAGGGCTTCGCCGGTGTTATGAAGCGGCATGGCTTTGCCGGTGTGTCCGCATCACACGGTGCCCACCGCAACCACCGCAAGCCAGGCTCGATCGGTGGCTGTGCCACCCCCGGACGCGTGTTCAAGGGGATGCGGATGGCCGGCCGGATGGGTGGCGAACGCCAGACCACCCAGAACCTGACGATCCACGCGGTAGACGCGGACAAGGGCCTGATCCTCATCAAGGGCGCCGTTCCCGGCCCCCGTGGCGGTGTCGTGCTGCTGCGCACTGCGGCGAAGGGAGCTGACGCCTGATGGCCAGCACAGCCACCACCCCGGCGAAGAAGATCGACGTGGACCTGCCCGCCGAGATCTTCGACGTGCAGACCAACGTGCCGCTCATCCACCAGGTCGTCGTGGCCCAACTCGCCGCCGCGCGCGCGGGTACCCACGCGACGAAGACCCGTGGACTGGTTCGCGGTGGCGGACGCAAGCCCTACCGCCAGAAGGGAACCGGCCGGGCCCGCCAGGGTTCGACCCGCGCCCCCCAGTTCGCCGGCGGCGGCACAGTCCATGGACCGCAGCCGCGCGACTACAGCCAGCGAACCCCCAAGAAGATGAAGGCTGCCGCCCTGCGTGGGGCCCTCTCCGACCGGGCCCGGCACGACCGGGTGCACGTCGTTGAGGCCCTCGTCACCGGTGAAACCCCCTCGACCAAGGCCGCGCAGGCTCTGCTGTCTGGCCTGTCCGAGCGGAAGAACCTGCTGGTCGTGCTCGACCGCAGCGACGTGGTTTCCCTGCTGTCGGTACGCAACCTGGCAGATCTGCACGTCATCGCGGTGGATCAGCTGAACACCTACGACGTCTTGTGCGCGGACGACATCGTCTTCACCAAGGCGGCCTTCGACACCTTCGTCGCGGGTTCGTCCGTGCCAGCGTCCGCCGGTAGCGAGCGCCCCGCCAAGGCCGAGAAGCCTGCTGCGTCGGCGACCAAGGCACCCGCCACCAAGAAGGCAGCCGCCGTCGCCCCCAAGCAGGAGGAGATCAAGCCGGCCACCTTGGTCGACACCCCGGTAGAGCAGGCCCCGGCCGCTGATGGCGATCTGCCAGCCGGGGCGGTGGCGCCGCTGGAGGATGGCTCCGCACCGGAGGGTTACGACGTCAAGGGCAACGCCGACTCCGGGCTCTACCACGCCCCGGGCGGGCGCTGGTACGACGCCACCGTCGCCGAGTTCTGGTTCAAGACCGAGGCTGACGCGGTCGCGGCCGGCTTCAGGAAGGCCGGTTCGCGGGCCAAGTCCGCCAAGGCCGAGGAGGAGACCAAGTGAGCAACGTTCACAAGGACCCCCGCGACATCCTGATCGCGCCTGTGGTCTCGGAGAAGTCCTACGGGCTGCTCGATGAAGGCAAGTACACCTTCATCGTCGACCCTCGGGCCAACAAGACCGAGATCAAGATCGCCGTCGAGCAGGTCTTCGGGGTCAAGGTCGACTCGGTGCACACGATGAACCGGCAGGGCAAGGCCCGACGTACTCGGTTCGGGATGGGGCGCCGGAAGAACACCAAACGCGCGATCGTCTCCCTCCGCGAGGGCAGCATTGACATCTTCGGCAGCGCCGGCGCGTGAGGACGAGGAGCTAACCAGACATGGGCATTCGCAAATACAAGCCGACGACGCCTGGACGGCGTGGTTCGAGTGTGGCCGACTTCGTTGAAGTCACCCGCTCGACCCCGGAAAAGTCCTTGGTTCGTCCGCTCAGCAAGTCCGGCGGTCGCAACTCCAGCGGCCGGATCACCACCCGTCATATCGGTGGTGGCCACAAGCGCGCCTACCGGGTCATCGACTTCCGCCGTCACGACAAGGACGGCGTGCCGGCCAAGGTCGCGCACATCGAGTACGACCCCAACCGGACCGCGCGGATCGCGTTGTTGCATTACGCCGACGGCGAAAAGCGCTACATTCTCGCGCCGAACCGGCTCAAGCAGGGCGACCTCATCGAGAATGGTCCGGGCGCGGACATCAAGCCGGGCAACAGCCTCCCGCTGCGCAATATCCCGACCGGTACCGTCGTGCACGCCGTCGAGTTGCGGCCCGGCGGCGGCGCGAAGATCGCCCGCTCCGCTGGGGTGCGGGTGCAACTGGTCGCCAAGGACGGACCGTATGCCCAGCTGCGGCTGCCCTCGGGTGAGATCCGCAATGTCGATGCCCGCTGCCGCGCCACGGTCGGTGAGGTCGGCAACGCCGAGCAGTCCTACATCAACTGGGGCAAGGCCGGCCGGATGCGCTGGAAGGGCAAGCGCCCCACCGTGCGCGGTGTCGCCATGAACCCGGTGGACCACCCGCATGGTGGTGGTGAAGGCAAGACCTCCGGCGGTCGGCACCCGGTCAGCCCCTGGGGCCAGGCCGAGGGTCGCACCCGCCACCCCAACAAGGCGAGCAACAAGATGATTGTTCGCCGCCGCCGTACGGGCAAGAAGCGCTGATAGGAGCCTGACCCATGCCTCGTAGCCTGAAGAAGGGCCCCTTCATCGACGTCCACCTTCAAAAGAAGGTGGACGCCCAGAACGAAGCGGGCACGAAGAACGTCATCAAGACCTGGTCGCGCCGATCGGTGATCAGCCCGGACATGCTCGGTCACACCTTCGCGGTGCATGACGGCCGCAAGCACACCCCGGTCTTCGTCACCGAATCGATGGTTGGCCACAAGTTGGGCGAGTTCGCCCCCACGCGGACCTTCAAGGGCCACGTGAAGGAAGACAAGAAGGGGCGTCGTCGCTGATGGCCGCCAACACCGAGATTTCGGCAGCCGAAGAGACCCTGCAGGCTCGGGCGGTCGCCCGGCATGTTCGGGTGGCGCCGCAGAAGGCACGACGGGTGGTCAACCTCATCCGTGGGCGCAACGCGCTCGAGTCCGTGTCGGTGCTCACCTTCGCTCCGCAGACCGCTTCGGAACCAACGTTGAAGGTCCTAAAGTCCGCCATCGCGAATGCCCGCGTGACCGCGGAGCAGACCGCGTCGGCGTTCGACGAGCGCACGCTGGTCGTCACCGAGGCGTATGTGGACGAGGGACCAACCATGAAGCGGTTCCGTCCTCGTGCGCAGGGTCGCGCGAGCCGGATCAACAAACGCACCAGCCACATCACCGTCGTCGTGACCGACGGAGCCGACACGAACGCCAATGTCAAGAAGCAGACGGGAGGCAACCGCTAATGGGACAGAAGGTCAACCCCACCGGCTTTCGTCTGGGCATCACGACGGAGCACAAGAGCCGCTGGTTCGCCGACTCCACCAAAGAGGGTCAGCGCTATCGCGACTACGTCAAGGAAGACGTGGCCATCCGCAAGCTCATGTCCCAGGGCATGGAGCGGGCCGGGATCGCCAAGGTCGAGATCGAACGGACTCGGGACCGCGTGCGTGTGGACATCCACACGGCCCGTCCGGGGATCGTCATCGGTCGCCGCGGCGCTGAGGCCGACCGCATCCGCGGAGAGTTGGAGAAGCTCACCGGCAAGCAGGTCCAGTTGAACATCCTCGAGGTCAAGAACCCCGAGACCGATGCTCAACTGGTCGCCCAGGGCATCGCCGAGCAACTGAGCGCTCGCGTGTCCTTCCGGCGCGCCATGCGCAAGGGCATGCAGTCGGCCACCCGCGCCGGAGCCAAGGGCATCCGTGTCCAGGTTTCCGGCCGCCTCGGCGGCGCCGAGATGAGCCGCACCGAGTTCTACCGCGAAGGTCGTGTGCCCCTGCATACGCTGAGGGCGAACATCGACTACGGCTTCTACGAGGCGCGTACCACCTTCGGCCGCATCGGTGTGAAGGTCTGGATCTATAAGGGTGACCTCACCCAGCGCGAGCTGGCGGCCCAGCAGGCCGCGGCACCACGGTCCGGCCGTGGTCCGCGTCGCGACGACCGGCCGGCAAGGGCCCGTCGCAACGAGGTCGCCGAGCACCGGGCTGCGCCGGCCGAGGCGCCCGCCGTCTCGACCGAAGCGCCCGCCCCGAGCCCCGAGGGGACTGAGTCCTGATGTTGATTCCCCGTCGCATCAAACACCGCAAGCAGCACCACCCAGGTCGCAGTGGCGCCGCCAAGGGTGGCACCGCGATTGCCTTCGGTGACTACGGCATCCAGGCTTTGGAGCCGGCATACGTGACCAACCGGCAGATCGAGTCCGCCCGTATCGCCATGACGCGCTACATCAAGCGTGGCGGCAAGGTGTGGATCAACATCTACCCGGACCGTCCGCTGACCAAGAAGCCCGCCGAGACCCGGATGGGTTCGGGTAAGGGTTCTCCGGAGTGGTGGATCGCCAATGTCAAGCCGGGTCGGGTCATGTTCGAACTCTCGGGCGTTCCCGAGGAGACCGCTCGCGAGGCCATGCGCCTGGCGATGCACAAGCTGCCGATGAAGTGCCGCTTCGTCCGGCGTGAGGGTGGTGACAACTGATGGCTGTCGGTTCCAAGGATCTGGCGTCAGCCGAGCTGCGTGGCTTCGACGACCTGAAGCTGGTCGACGAGTTGGCGAAGGCGAAGGCTGAGCTGTTTAACCTGCGGTTCCAGTCCGCCACCGGCCAGTTGGACAACCACGGCCGGCTGCGCGCAGTGCGTAAGGACATCGCCCGGATCTACACCGAGATGCGTGAGCGGGAACTCGGCATCGGTGCCGCCCCGGCGGCGGTCTCGGACGAGGGTGAGAAGTGATGAGCGAGAAGGACCCCGCTGTGGAAGAAACCACGCAGACCACCACGGTGGAGCGCAGCTACCGCAAGGCCCGCCAGGGGTATGTGGTGAGCGACAAGATGGACAAGACCGTTGTCGTCGAGGTCGAGGACCGCGTCAAGCACGCCCTTTACGGCAAGGTCATCCGGCGCTCGAGCAAGGTCAAGGCCCACGACGAGCGCAACGCTGCCGGTGTCGGTGACCGCGTGCTCATCATGGAGACCCGTCCGCTGAGCGCTACCAAGCACTGGCGCGTCGTGGAGATTTTGGAGAAGGCCAAGTGATCCAACAGGAGTCCCGGCTGCGGGTCGCCGACAACACCGGTGCCAAGGAGCTCTTGGTCATCCGGGTTCTCGGTGGATCGGGCCGCCGGTATGCCGGCATCGGCGACACGATCGTCGCCGCCGTCAAGGACGCCATCCCCGGCGGCAACGTCAAGAAGGGAGACGTCGTCAAGGCCGTGGTCGTTCGGACCAGCAAGGAGCGCCGGCGCCCGGACGGCAGCTACATCAAGTTCGACGAGAATGCCGCGGTCATTCTTCGCCCCGACGGTGACCCCAGGGGCACGCGCATCTTTGGCCCGGTGGGCCGCGAGCTTCGCGACAAGCGGTTCATGAAGATCATCAGCCTTGCCCCGGAGGTGCTGTAACGCCATGGCGAAGATGAAGATCAAGAAGGGCGACACCGTCCAGGTGCTCACCGGTACGAGCAAGGGCACCACTGGCAAGGTCATCGAGGTGTACACCGCCAGCCAGCGCGTGCTCGTCGAGGGCGTCAACCGGGTGACCCGGCACGTCAAAGCGGGTGAGACCTCCCGTGGATCGCGAACCGGTGGCCTCGTCGTTCAAGAGGCGCCGATCCACGTCAGCAACGTTGCCGTGGTCGACCCCTCGGACAAGCGCCCCACCCGCATCAAGACCAAGGTTGAGTCGCAAGAACGCGACGGGAAGACCAAGACGGTGCGTGTCCGCGTCAGCGCCCGCACCGGTAAGGACCTGTGATCATGACTGAGACCGCCACCGCGGCCCCGAAGCCGCGTTTGAAGGAGCGCTACCGGGACGAGATCCGCTCCGGGCTCCAGGACACGTTCGGCTACGCCAACCCCATGCAGGTGCCTGGCGTGGTCAAGGTCGTCGTCAACATGGGTGTTGGCGACGCCGCGAAGGACAGCAAGCTCATTGAGGGCGCCATTCGCGACCTGACCGCGATCACCGGGCAAAAGCCGTTGGTGACCAAGGCCCGCAAGTCCATCGCCCAGTTCAAGCTGCGCGAGGGTATGCCGATCGGCACCCACGCGACATTGCGGGGTGACCGGATGTGGGAGTTCCTCGACCGACTCGTCTCGGTGGCCCTGCCGCGTATCCGCGACTTTCGCGGGCTCTCGCCAAAGCAGTTCGACGGCAATGGCAACTACACCTTTGGTCTGACCGAGCAGTCGATGTTCCACGAGATCGACCAGGACAAGATCGACCGCGTTCGGGGAATGGACATCACCGTCGTCACTACGGCGAAGAACGACGACGAGGGTCGGGCGCTACTCAAGGCTCTCGGCTTCCCCTTCAAGGAGAACTGATCAATGGCCAAGACATCGCTGGTCGTCAAAGCGAACCGGAAGCCGAAGTTCAAGGTCCGTGCCTACACGCGCTGTCAGCGCTGCGGGCGGCCGCACTCGGTCTATCGCAAGTTCGGCCTTTGCCGCATCTGCCTTCGCGAGATGGCACACGGCGGCGAACTGCCTGGCGTCACCAAGTCGTCCTGGTGACTGGCAACCACTGACCACCATCCCATCCATCTACATCGAAGGTCCGAGCCCGGCCAAGGCGAAGGAAACCGCGGTGAGAGAGGGCATACACAGCCCATGACTATGACCGACCCGATTGCGGACATGCTGACCCGCGTGCGGAACGCCAACTCGGCGCACCACGACGCTGTCTCCATGCCCTATTCCAAACTCAAGAGCCATATCGCCGAGATCCTTCAAGCCGAGGGGTACATCGCCGGGTGGGACGTTGCGGATGCTGAGGTCGGCAAGACCTTGACCATCACGCTGAAGTACGGCCCCAACCGCGAGCGCTCGATCGCCGGCGTTCGCCGGGTCAGTAAGCCCGGCCTGCGGGTCTACGCCAAGTCGACCAACCTCCCGCGGGTGTTGGGCGGACTTGGTGTGGCGATCATTTCCACGTCATCCGGCCTGCTCACGGACAAGCAGGCCGCCAACAAGGGTGTGGGTGGGGAAGTCCTCGCCTACATCTGGTGAAAGGGGAGTAGCAGATGTCACGTATCGGACGTCTTCCCATCACCGTGCCCTCCGGCGTGGACGTCAAGATCGACGGACCGGACGTCACGGTCAAAGGTCCCAAGGGCCAACTCAGCCTCACGGTGTCCGCGCCGATCGAGGTCGCCCAGAACGACGGATCCCTGGAGGTCACGCGTCCGGATGACGAGCGCACCTCACGATCGTTGCACGGGCTGACCAGGTCGCTCATCAACAACATGGTTCTCGGGGTCACCGAGGGCTATGAGAAGAAGATGGAGATCCACGGCACCGGCTACCGGGTTGTGGCCAAAGGGAGTGACCTCGAGTTCGCCCTCGGGTACAGCCACCCCATCACGGTCAAAGCACCCGAGGGCATCTCGTTCTCCGTCGAGAACCCGACCCGGTTCAGTGTGGTCGGCATCGACAAGCAACTCGTCGGCGAGGTTGCCGCGAATATCCGCAAGCTGCGTAAACCCGACCCGTACAAGGGTAAGGGCGTGCGGTATGCGAATGAGCGGATCCGTCGCAAGGTCGGAAAGGCCGGTAAGTAAGCCATGGCTCTGAATGTCAAGCGCGCCAAGGGCAACAGCGCCGCTCGCGGACGTCGTCACGCTCGACTGCGCAAGAAGGTCGCCGGTACCCCCGCGCGTCCCCGCCTGGTCGTGTTCCGCAGCTCGCGTCACGTCTTTGTTCAGGTCGTGGACGACACGGTCGGCAAGACGGTCGCTTCGGCCTCCACCATGGAACCGGACCTGCGCTCCTTCGAGGGAGACAAGACCTCCAAGGCCCGCAAGGTCGGCGAGTTGGTTGCTGAGCGCGCCAAGGCGGCCGGTGTCGACGCCGTTGTCTTCGACCGCGGCGGCAACCAGTACCACGGACGCGTTGCGGCCATCGCCGACGGCGCTCGTGAGGCAGGGCTGACGCTGTGATGGCGCCCACGCAGACGATCAACGGAATGAGGAACATCTGATGCCCGGTACCCAACGTCGAGGCACGGGCCCCGTGGGGGATCGTGACCGCAACGACCGCGGCGACCGTCGCGGGTCAGACCGTGGCGACCGCCGAGGCGACCGTCGCGAGGCGGAGAAGAACGCCTACCTTGAGCGGGTTGTGACGATCAACCGCGTGGCCAAGGTGGTCAAGGGCGGACGTCGTTTCTCCTTCACCGCTCTCGTCGTGGTCGGAGACGGTGACGGCACCGTCGGCGTCGGCTACGGCAAGGCCAAGGAAGTGCCCGCGGCCATCGCCAAAGGCGTGGAAGAGGCGAAGAAGAACTTCTTCCGCGTTCCGCGGATCGCCGGCACCATCCCTCATCCGGTGCAGGGCGAAGCCGCCGCCGGAGTCGTCATGCTTCGTCCGGCCAGCGCCGGTACGGGTGTGATCGCCGGGGGACCGGTGCGCGCGGTCTTGGAATGCGCCGGGGTCCACGATGTGCTGTCCAAGAGCCTCGGCTCGGACAACGCCATCAACATCGTCCACGCGACGGTCGCGGCCCTGCAAGGGCTGGAGCGTCCTGAGGCCGTCGCGGCTCGCCGCGGCAAGCCGTTGGACGAGGTCGCACCGGCCGCGATGCTGCGCGCCCAGGCCGCCGCGTCGGTCGCCTCTGTGGGAGCTGGTCAGTGATGGGCCGCTTGAAGGTCACCCAGATCCGCTCCGGCATCGGAGGTAAACAGAACCACCGCGACACGCTGCGCAGCCTTGGTCTCAAGCGCATCGGCGATGTCGTCGTCAAGGAAGACCGTCCCGAGATCCGCGGGATGGTCAAGACGGTACCTCACCTGGTGACCGTCGAGGAGGTTGACTGACCATGGCAGACACCACGGCGAAGGCCGAGGCGAGCGAATCGTCTGCGGCGCTGAAGGTCCATCACCTGCGTCCCGCGCCTGGGGCCAAGACGGCGAAGACCCGGGTTGGTCGAGGCGAAGGCAGTAAGGGCAAGACTGCCGGTCGAGGAACCAAAGGCACCAAGGCCCGCTACCAGGTGCCGGCTGGGTTCCAGGGCGGCACCACCCCGCTGCACATGCGGTTCCCCAAGCTGCGCGGGTTCAAGAACCCGGCCAAGGTGAGCTTCCAGGTGGTCAACCTCGAGCGTCTCTCGGCTTTGTACCCCGGCGGTGGCCAGGTCACCGTCGCCGACTTGGTCGCCAAGGGTGCGGTCCGCGACGGAGAGTTGGTCAAGGTGTTGGGCACCGGGGAGATCTCGGTCAAGGTCGACGTCACCGCACATGCCTTCTCCGGCTCGGCCCGGAGCAAGATCGAGGCCGCGGGCGGTTCGGCTACCACGGCGTAAGCTCGCCGATCCGTGACGCTCCATCAGGTGCCACGGATACCCCGAGTTGACCTTCCGGCCCCGGTCCCCGCGACCGGGGCCGGAACCGTCCGGTCGGCGGAGTCGTTGTCAGCGTTGAGCCGAGCAGTTCGGCCCGACAAGCGGCATCTGGACGCCGCGGAGTATGGTTTCGAGGGTTTGACTCACCGGCGGCCGCAAGGTCACGCCGCATCAGGAGGAAAGAAGTGCTGAGCGCGTTCGGTCGGGCCTTTAAGACGCCCGATTTGCGGAAAAAACTCCTGTTCACCCTCCTGATCATCGCCATCTTCCGCCTTGGATCCCACGTCCCTGTGCCTGGCGTGAAGTTCACTGCGGTACAGGCGTGTATCGAAGGTGCCGGGGCCTCCAGCGGGTTCCTCGGCCTGGTGAACCTCTTCAGCGGTGGCGCGCTGCTGCAGCTGTCCATCTTTGCGCTCGGCATCATGCCGTACATCACCGCGAGCATCATCGTGCAACTGCTCACCGTGGTTATCCCCCGATTCGAGGAATTGAAGCGGGAGGGGCAGGCCGGGCAGACGAAGATGACGCAGTACACCCGCTATCTCACCATCGGGTTGGCCATCCTGCAGTCCTCGACATTGATCACGTTCGCGCAGAATCCCCAGAACTTGTTCGGCGGCAACTGCACCAACATCCTCGTTGACCACTCCATGGTGACCATCCTTGTCATGGTGCTCACCATGACCGCCGGAACCGGGCTGATCATGTGGCTGGGTGAGCTCATCACCGACCGCGGCGTCGGCAACGGGATGTCCCTGTTGATCTTCACCTCGATCGTCGCCCAGTTTCCGCAAGCACTGTGGGCGATCCAGCAGCAGGACGGACGCTGGGACAAGTTCATATTTGTCATCCTCGTCGGGTTGTTCATCATCGCCGCTGTCGTCTTTGTCGAGCAGAGCCAACGTCGGGTACCGGTGCAGTACGCCAAGCGGATGATCGGGCGACAGATGTATGGCGGCACGTCAACCTACATCCCGCTGAAGGTGAACATGGCGGGCGTGATCCCGGTCATCTTCGCCAGCTCGCTGCTGGCTCTGCCAACCATGGTGGCTCAGTTCTCCCGCAGCCCGAACAACGTCGGCAACCCCGGCTGGGTGACTTGGATCGACAACTACTTGGTGCGTGGTGACCATCCGATCTACATGATCATCTACACACTTCTCATCCTCTTCTTCACCTTCTTCTACGTTTCCATTACCTTCAACCCGACGGATGTCGCCAACGACATGAAGCGTTACGGCGGCTTCGTCCCAGGTATCCGCGCCGGGAAACCCACGGCCGACTACTTGGCGTACGTCCTTAACCGGATCACCGTCCCGGGTGCGATCTACCTCGCGGTGATTTCCCTGATCCCTCTGATCGCCATCAAGGCGGTCGGGGCCACGCAGAACTTCCCGTTCGGCGGCACCTCGATCCTCATCATGGTCGGGGTGGGGTTGGAAACGGTCAAGCAGATCGAGTCGCAGCTCCAGCAGCGACACTACGAAGGGTTCCTCCGATGACCATGCGCCTCCTGATCGTCGGTCCGCCGGGCGCCGGCAAGGGTACGCAGGCCGCACGCATCGCCGAGCGCCTCGCCATCCCGGCGATTTCGACCGGCGACATCTTCCGCGCCAACATCAAGAACGGGACCGAGTTGGGCCAGCAGGTTCAGCACATCCTGGCCGCCGGCGGCTATGTCACGGACGAGATCACCAACGCGATTGTCCAGGACCGACTCGCCCAGCCGGATGCCGCCGAGGGCTTCCTCCTCGATGGATACCCCCGGACTGCGGCTCAGGTCACCGCCTTGGACGACATGCTGGCCGCCCGCAGCGCGGCCCTGGATGCGGTGCTCGAACTGACCGTGGACGAAGACGCCGTGGTCGCGCGGTTGCTCAAACGGGCCCAAACCGAGGGCCGGGTCGATGACACCGAGGACGTCATCCGCGAACGGATGGCGATCTACACCCGTGAGACGGCCCCATTGACCGGGACGTATGCCGCCCGCGGACTGCTCCGCCAGGTGGACGGCATGGGGGACGTCGACGTGGTTACCGACCGCCTCGTCGCTGCCGTTCAGGGCTGACCCGAACCACCGGGCGACGGGTTTGGCATCGATGGGCTTCTTCGGCCGAGAACGCATCCACGGCAAGACCGACGCGGAACTCCTCGCCATGCGAGCGGCTGGTCTCCTAGTGGGGCAAACGCTGGACATGTTGGCCGAGACCGTCCATGAGGGCATGAGCACCGCAGCCTTGGACGAACTCGCCGAGGCGTTTATCCGGGACCACGCCGGCACGCCGAGCTTTTTGGGCTACCACGGCTTCACCGGGACGCTGTGCACCTCGGTCAATGACGAGATCGTCCACGGCATTCCCGGGGCACGGACCCTGCTGGCCGGGGACCTGCTCTCCATCGACTGCGGCGCCATCGTGCAGGGTTGGCATGGGGACGCCGCGATCACCCTCGTCGTCGAGGGTCCCGCGGCCGGCCGGCCCGAGGACCTCGATCTGCTGAACGCCACCAGGGAATCCCTCTGGGCCGGGATCGCGGCGTTGCAGGTGGGCCGTCCCTTGTTCGATGTCGGCGCCGCCATCGAGGACAGCATCGTCGCCTCGGGCGAACGGGACCAGCGCCGTTACGGCATTGTCGAGGACTACGTCGGGCACGGCATCGGCACCGCCATGCACATGGATCCTCAAGTACCCAACTATCGGGTCGATGCCCGCGGGCCGAAGGTCGTCTCCGGTACCACGATCGCGATCGAACCCATGGTCACCCTCGGCGCGCAGGACAACCGTGTCCTCGCCGACGACTGGACCGTGGTGACGCTGGACGGGGGCCGTGCCGCGCATTGGGAGAACACCGTTGCCGTGACCGAGGCTGGATTGTGGGTGCTGACCGAAGTGGACGGTGGCCGTGCCGAGCTCGCCGCCTACGGTGCGACCTACGCTCCGATCGGTTAACGGGCTCATCCGAAGGGCCAGAGGCGGTCGGCGCAGGCGATTAGGTTCGAGCCACGCCGTTGCCGTAGACTGGAGTGTCGGTTTCGTGTGTGCACTCGCGCGACATGGCTCGCGTGATCCGCAAGGCGGGTCAAGAGCATACGAGGCCGATTTTCATGGGACCGTCCACCACGAGGGCGGTCTCGCCGAACGGATAGAAGAGGGTATGGCCAAGAAGGACGGCGTCATTGAGATCGAGGGCACGATCGTTGAGGCGCTCCCCAACGCGATGTTTCGCGTGGAGCTCACCAACGGTCACAAGGTGCTCGCGCACATCTCCGGGAAGATGCGCCAGCACTACATCCGGATCCTCCCCGAGGACCGTGTCGTGGTGGAGCTCAGCCCCTATGACCTGACCCGTGGCCGCATAGTCTTCCGCTACCGCTGAGGCACCGGCAACACCCGGGCGGTGATTGTTCCGCTCGGGACGGATCGAGACAAAGACTGGAAAAACCATGAAGGTCCAGCCGAGCGTCAAGCCGATCTGTGACAAGTGCAAGGTGATCCGCCGAAATGGGCGGGTCATGGTGATCTGCGAGAACCTGCGCCACAAACAGCGTCAGGGCTGAGCGGGCCACCGGCACGAGGCCACAGGGCAACCACGCATAACTGAACATCCACGCAGCACCCTCTCCCCGAGTACTCGGGATGACACTCCTGGCCCGCAGGCCGGGAACCGCGCCGCCGACCGCCGAAGGTTGGACGAACGGACGGAACGGTGACTGCACCAGACCTGCGGAAACACGGATTGGAACCATCATCTGATGGCACGTCTTGTTGGAGTCGACCTCCCGCGTGAGAAGCGCGTCGAGATCGGACTCACCTACATCTACGGGGTCGGCCGAACGAGTGCCCAGCAGGCACTTGCCGCCACCGGCATTTTGCCGGATGTGCGGGTCAAGGACCTCACCGACGACCAACTGGTCGCCCTGCGTGACTGGATCGAGGAGAACCTCAAGGTCGAAGGTGACCTTCGACGCGAGGTCGCCGCCGATATTCGCCGCAAGGTCGAGATTGGCTCGTACGAGGGTATTCGTCACCGCCGGGGCCTGCCGGTCCACGGCCAGCGAACGAAGACCAACGCGCGGACCCGTAAGGGCCCCAAGCGCACCGTTGCCGGCAAGAAGAAGACCGGCAAGTAAGCCGCCGAGCTTGCTGGCCGAAGCCGTCGAGAACGTAGGAGAAACATGCCTCCCAAGGGCCGCAGTGCTACCGGCGCCAAGAAGGTGCGCCGCAAGGAGAAGAAGAACGTCGCTGTGGGTGTTGCCCACATCAAGAGCACGTTCAACAACACCATCATCTCGATCACCGACCCCAGTGGAGCGGTGATTTCGTGGGCCAGCGCCGGCCAGGTCGGCTTCAAGGGCTCGCGCAAGTCCACCCCGTATGCCGCGCAGATGGCGGCCGAGGCAGCCGCCCGGCGCGCCATGGAGCACGGGATGAAGAAGGTCGACGTCCTGGTCAAGGGTCCGGGCTCGGGCCGCGAGACCGCCATCCGATCCCTGACCGCAGCGGGCTTGGAGGTAGGCGCCATCTCCGATGTCACCCCCTCGCCGCATAACGGTGTCCGCCCGCCGAAGCGCCGCCGCGTCTGACGCTGCCGACCTGCGAAAGAGAGAGTCGATCAGTCATGGCCCGTTACACCGGCCCGATCACCAAGAAGTCCCGTCGCCTGAAACTCGACCTCGTCGGGGGCGACAAGAACTACGAGATGCGTCCCTTCCCTCCGGGGCAGCACGGCCGTCGCCGGATCCAGGAGAAGGAGTACCTCAACCAGCTGCAGGAGAAGCAGAAGGCCCGCTTCACCTACGGCGTGATGGAGAAGCAGTTCGTCCGCTACTACAAGGAAGCGGCGGCTCGCCCGGGTAAGACCGGTGAGAACCTGCTGCAGATCCTCGAGTCGCGGTTGGACAACGTCATCTACCGCTCTGGCCTGGCGCGTACCCGTCGCCACGCACGTCAGTTGGTCACGCACGGCCACTTTGAGGTCAACGGGGTTCGGGTTGATGTCCCGTCCTACCGCGTGGAGCAGTACGACATCATCACCTGGCGCAAGCAGTCACTCGAAGGGTTCCCCTTCCAGCTGGCCCGGGAGACGTTCGGCGACCGCACCCCGCCGGCTTGGTTGCAGGTTGTTCCGGGCAGCCTCAAGGTGCTCGTCCACCAGCTCCCGGTGCGCGCCCAGATCGACATCCCGCTGACCGAGCAACTCATCGTCGAGTTGTACTCCAAGAACTAACTCGTCTCGGCAAGGCTGGACGTATGCCGGAGCCGGTACTCCCGGCATACGCCCGCCGCCTCACCCCAGGCCGCTGCGCAGTCGGAGTCGCAGCGGACGGCCGGTCGGACCGGCGCCCCGTGCGCGTCAAATAGCGGGCTCGCACGAGAGAAAGGAACACCGTGCTTATCGCACAACGCCCCACCCTCTCGGAGGATGTTGTCTCCGATTATCGGAGTCGCTTCACCATCGAGCCCCTCGAGCCCGGATTTGGATACACCCTGGGCAACACGCTCCGCCGGACGCTGCTGTCCTCCATCCCCGGCGCCTCGATCACGAGCATTCGGATCGACGGCGTGCTGCACGAGTTCTCCACCATCCCCGGGGTGAAGGAGGACGTGACCGAGGTCATCCTCAACCTCAAGGGTTTGGTCGTCTCCTCGGAGATGGACGAGCCGGTCGTGATGTACCTGCGCAAGCAGGGCGCCGGTGCGGTCACCGCTGCGGACATCACGCCCCCGGCAGGTGTGGAAATCCACAATCCCGACCTGCACATCGCCACGTTGAACGACAAGGGCAAGATCGAGATGGAGTTGACCGTCGAGCGCGGTCGAGGCTACGTCTCCTCGCAGCAGAACAAGTCCGGCGAGGCCGAGATCGGTCGGATTCCGGTCGATTCGATCTACAGCCCGGTGCTGGCCGTTCGCTACCAGGTCGAGGCGACCCGTGTCGAGCAGCGCACCGACTTCGACAAGCTCGTCCTTGACGTCGAGACCAAGAAGTCGATGGCCCCGCGCGACGCGATGGCGTCCGCCGGCAAGACGCTGGTGGAGTTGTTCGGGCTGGTTCGTGAGCTCAACGTCGAGGCCGAAGGCATCGACATGGGCCCCTCGCCGACCGATGCCGCCCTCGCCGCCGACCTAGCGCTGCCGATCGAGGATCTCGACCTGACGGTCCGGTCCTACAACTGCCTCAAGCGTGAGGGAATCCACACGGTGGGTGAACTTGTCGGGCGCAGCGAGGCTGACCTGCTCGACATCCGCAACTTCGGCCAGAAGTCGATCGATGAGGTCAAGGCCAAGCTGCACGGCATGGCCCTCAGCCTCAAGGACAGCCCGGTCGGGTTCGACCCGAGCGCACTGGCCAGCTATGACGACTTCGACGACCTGGGCGAGGACGACATGTCCTTCGCTGAGGACGAGCAGCTCTAGATCACCCGCCTCCCGGCTCGCGGCATACGTCCGTGGACCGTTCAGAACTACAGGAGAAGACATGCCTACCCCCACCAAGGGTCCCCGTCTCGGAGGCGGACCGGCGCACGAGCGCCTCATCCTTGCCAACCTCGCCACCGCGCTGTTCGAGCACGACCGGATCACCACGACCCAGGCCAAGGCCAAGCGGCTGCGGCCCCTGGCCGAGCGCCTCGTCACCTTTGCCAAGCGGGGCGACCTGCACGCCCGTCGGCGGGTCATGACGGTCGTGCGCGACAAGGGCGTCGTGCATCGCCTGTTCGTCGAGATCGCACCCGACATGGAGCAGCGCGAGGGCGGGTACACCCGGATCACCAAGATCGGACCGCGCAAGGGCGACAACGCCCCGATGGCCGTCATCGAGCTGGTTCGCGAGCCGATCGCCAAGAAGTCCGCCGTGAAGGAGGCCGAGGGTGCCACCAAGCGCGCGGCCAAGGAAGCCAAAATCAAGGAAACGGCTGAGACGACGGTCGAGGACGTGACCGAGGAGACGAACGATGGTACCGCGGCAGTGCCCGCGGCCGGTGCATCCGATGAGATCAGCGACGGCACCGAAGCGGTGGCCCCCGCGGGATTCGTGGATCTTCCCGCCGGCTCCGTCGTCGCGAACGAGGACGGCTCATCCCCGGACTCCGCCTACACCGTCAAGGGAAACCGCGACTCCATGAAGTACCATGTGGCGGGCTCGCAGTGGTATGACATCACCGTGGCCGAGGTGTGGTTCAAGAGCGCTGAGGCCGCTGAAGCCGCCGGGTTCGAACCCGCTGGCGGCGCCGATAAGCAGCAGGGCGACGACGAAGCCTGATCGTCGGTACTGCATCGACACATCCGACGACGCGGGGCGCCCATCGCAGCGATGGACACCCCGCGTCGTTGGTGTCCGGCTGCAGTTGACTTGTGGCCGCTGATCCGGCCCGGCGCATACGATGTGTAGTGCACGCGTTGCCTGTGAGGGTCCCGAACGTCGGGGTGAGCTTGAGCCCTCATGGTTCGAACCCAGGGCCAACGCCGGACGACCCAGGTAAGGTCCATGACCATGCACGTAACGCCGAACGGCAGCATCCACGAGGTGCCGCTGGACGACTTGTTCTTTTCGACAACCGATGCCAAGGGGGTCATTGATGAAGCGAACGAGGTGTTCACCCGTAATGCGCGCTACCCGCGCGAGACGCTGATCGGGGCCCCCCACAACATCATCCGGCACCCGGACATGCCGGGCGCGGTCTTCCGAGTCCTCTGGGACGGGATCGAAGGGGGCGATCCCATCGCGGCATACGTGCTCAACCTGGCCGGTGATGGGAGCGCATACTGGGCGTTTGCCACGATCGTCCGGATTGGGGACCGGTACCTATCGGTGCGATCCTCGCCGCGGAACTATGAGGCGAGAGATCTCCTGCACGGACTGTATGGCCAGGTGCGTGCCGCCGAAGTCGCTGCTCGAGAGAACGAGCACCTCTCCGCCGCGGCTGCCGCTGAACGAGGCCGAGACGTCCTTGCTGCTGCCCTGGCGGACAATGGGTACGCCTCGTACGGCGATTTCCAACTCGATCTGGTGCCGGAGGAGGTCGCGGCGCGCGAGGCCGCCGGTCCCGTGCTTCCAGATCTGGCCGAGGGCCCGGAGAACCTCCGGACGATGGTTGTGTTGGCCGGGAATGCCCGGACGCGTCTAGGTGATTTTGCCGAGCAGCTGACTCGCTCGTTGCACGATGCCGATGCCTTGGCGCGGGACTTGCGAAGGCTGCGGCAGCCACTGACGGCCATCCAGAGCTCGCACGCCGACCTTGCGCTGATTGGGGCACGAGCCGGTGACGCGTTGACGATGAGCGCGTCGATCAGTGACGAGTTGGTGTCGGTGCGGGGGATCCGCAAACACCTGCGGCTGAGCACAGCCATCGCTCGTCTTCAAGCTGAGGCCGTCGCCCGCTACGTCGTGGCGGTTGCTGAAGGGCGGGAGGATCCGCGGGTTTCCGAACGGGCGCTGGCCAGCCTGACCGAGGCGCTGCTGGCCATCCTCGACGCCGATCTGCAGGCGGACGCCGCAGCGACCGAAGCCTTCACCACGCGGATATCGGACCTGACCAGCCTCCTGGGCGAGATGGCCTCGCTGACCCGGATGGTGGCCCAATCCGTGAGCGAGGTGAGCGAACGCCGGGAGTTGGAGGTGGCGGCGGAATCATTGAGCGACCTCCTCAAGCGGGTGCGCGCCGGAGCGGAGACCCTGGGGGCCACAACGGCCGGCCTGGATCGGGACCGGCTGGCGGATGAGCTGGCCAAGGTAGTCGACCTTTCGTCCGAGGTGTGAACGGCCGGCGTCAAGGAGCTTCGCAAGGCAAACCAGAGCTTGGCAAGGGAAAGTTTCCCCGGCCAAGCTCTGGTTTCCCACCTGAGGCGTAAAACCTGAGGCGGGGGTGGGGCCCCTACCATGGTCGCCGTGGACAGGCTGCGCATCCGGATTGACCTTGCCTATGACGGGACGCAGTTCTCCGGGTGGGCCGCTCAGCCTGGGCAACGGACGGTCGAGGGTGTCCTCGGCGAGGCGATGACGACGATCCTGCGTTCTCCCGCTCCGGTGCGGCTAACCGTGGCCGGCCGCACCGACGCCGGGGTGCACGCCCGCGGTCAAGTGGCCCACGCCGATATCGATCCTGACGCCTGGAGGCGATTGCCCGGCCGCTCTGCCCGGACGCCGGAAGCTGCCGCAGTGGCCCGGCTGAACGCGCTCCTGCCCGATGACGTCCTCGTCGGGCGCGTCGCTAAGGCTGTGCCGGGATTCGATGCCCGCTTCGGTGCGCTCTCTCGTCGCTATCTCTACCGGATCGCCGACGAAGCGGCCCGACGTGATCCCTTGCGCCGATTCGACACCGTCCCCCTGCGAGGCACATTGGAGGTCGCCCGGCTGAATGAGGCGGCCGCATCGTTGCTGGGTCTGCATGATTTCGCCGCATTCTGCAAGTCGCGCGAGGGTGCCACGACGACGAGGAACCTGGCCTCCTTCGAGTGGGAGCGGCTGCCCGACGGGGTCGTGGCCGGAACCCTGGTGGCCGATGCGTTCTGCCACTCGATGGTCCGGGCATTGGTCGGAGCCGTTGTTCCGGTGGCTCTTGGCAAGTACGAGGCCGGTTTCGCCAACCGGGTGCTGCAGGCTCGTGTCCGGGACCCGCGGGTGAAGGTCATGCCTGCCCACGGGCTGAGCCTGGAGGAGGTCATCTATCCAGCGGATGCTCAGCTGTCGGCCCGCGTCACCCAAGCCCGGGCACGACGGGATGCCGACGCCCGCTAGCGCTGAGGAAGGATCACATGGAGGCGGCCCGCCGCCCTGCCTGTCGGCGGGCCCCCGTGTGGACCGATCGAGACCAGGACCCCGCCAGGTGAGGGGACATCACCAAGGGCCTCGGGAAGATCGGTCAGTCTTTGGAGTCGCGATCCAACGGGCTATAGATCAATCCGACGTGCGCGCCATACACCCAATGGAAGATGAAGACGCTCAGTGCGTACTGCCAACCGAAGTTCATGCTGAAGAACCCTGCCTCGGAGCCGCGCGCCGGCGCGTAGACCAGCGGCGTCAAGATGCCCAGCGCGATGATGGACATCCCGGTGCCGAAGGCCAGGCCCTTGAGCACGTTGCCGTGAGCGGTGGACTTCCAGGGAAGCCTCGGAAAGATGGTGACGGCGAAGAGCACGGCGAAGAGCACCCCATCGAGATAGTGCATGAAACCGCCGACGAGGAATTGCGGCAAGGCGTCCGCCTTGGGCAGGTAGACCACTCCGTTGGCGGTGTTCCAGTCCAATCGCCTCAGCCCGAACCCGCCCAGCCAGAATCCGAGCACTGACGCGATGTGAACGCCGGTGAGGCCGGCGAGTAGAGCAGCCGGCACCGGCTTGCTGGTGGCAAAGGAACGCCAGCGATAGGCGAGCGTGGGGGATTCGAGGAGCCCGGTGCTGCCGACGGGGGAGTCGTCGATGACAGCAGTCGTCACAGGGGACCTCATCTCTATAATAGAAACGGTATGTATCGATGGGGCGCGGTAGAAAGGTAAGGAGGATGTGCCTAGATGTCAATGGGTTCCCAAACCCTGGAGCGCGGTCTTGACGTGTTGCAGCGGGTCATAGAGGCGGACCAGCCGCTATCGCTGGCCGAGATTGCCGCACGAACCGGGCTCCATCGCTCGGTGGCCTATCGCCTGGTGCGATCGTTGAACGATCGCGGTCTGATCGTTCAACGCCCGGGCGAGGGATATGGCCCCGGACTGGCTCTGCTCCAACTGATCCCGCGCCTGCGGGCGGCGCCCACCGAAAACGCTCGACCAATCCTCCAGCGATTGGCCAGGGAGGTCGAATGCTCCGTTGTCTTGAGCATTCGGGACGGGGGACGCAACGCATGCCTACTCAGCGTCCCACCGTCGGTCGACGGTCCGTTTCTGCGCTTTAGAGAAGGGGCCGCCGGGCCCTTGGCCCGAGGCGCCTCGTCCATAGCGCTGCTTGCCTTGTCGCCGCCTCAGCCCGAGGAACGGGCGGAGGTCGCGACAGCGCGTCAGCAGGGCCCGTTCGCCGTGGTCCGGACCGAGGGGGAGTTGTGTCCCGGCGTCGTCGCGCTGGCCACGGCCTGGAGGGGTCCGCCGGACGTGGCGATCTCGGTGGTCTTCCTCCACGGTCAGATCGATGAGGCCATAGCCACCCGAAAGCTGCTGAACACCGCGAGCGCCCTGCGCGGGGCGGCCCAACCGGGCGGGACCCCCCCAGCGCCAGGTTCCCCGGGGCAGCTCTAGGCAGTCTGCCGCGGTGAACGACCGGAGCTGGTCCCCCCCTTGGGAGGCCGGTGCAGATCGACGGGGTAGCTACCGGTCCAGATCGCGATTCTTCGCGCCCCGGGATTGCCCTGGCCGATGCGGCGGTAACGTTCGATGGTTGCCCGAAGCTCGGCCCGCAGCTCACCGATCTGGGCGGCTGTGGCGACCACGTAGTCGTCATCGATCCCCAGTTCGGCGCTCCAGTCCTGCGGCCAGGTCTCCCGGTGGGCAAGCCATCGGTCGGTGTGCTCGGTGGCGTGCCGCAAGAGGTCGCGATCCACCCAGGACAGCATGGTCTCGGCGTCGGAGTCCGCCGGTGGCTCGGCCGCCTGCCAAGGGCCCGTCTCGTGGGCAGGTTGCCACACCCGACGCCGGCCGACGCTCGTAGGAGCCTCGGCCACCAGCCCGGCCTCGGCCAGGCGGCGCAGGTGATAGCTCGTCGCCCCGGTGTGGGTGCCGAGGTCCCGAGCCAGGTCGCTGGCGGTCCCGCTGCCGCGTTCCCGGAGGGTGGTGAAGACGCGCAAGCGCACCGGATGCGCCAGCGCGTCGAGGGAAGGGCTAGATCGCATGAATACACAATACCTGTGCATAAAGCGTGTGTATTGTGGGTTGCGAAGGACGACTGGTGGGGCATCAGGCCAGGTCAGAGGGCATAAAGCAGCAGTGGAACAGAGATTTGGGCGGCATTGGCGATGGCCGTAGAATGGGGGACTGTTGTGCCATCGACGCAAACCGACCAACACGTAAGGCAATCCGTGCGTACCTACACCCCCAAGCCGGGCGAGAGGGACCCGCAGTGGCTCGTTATCGATGCTACTGACGTCGTCCTCGGCCGCCTCGCGAGCCAGGCCGCGGTCCTGCTCCGCGGCAAACACAAGCCCACCTTCGCCCCGCATGTCGACATGGGCGATTTCGTCATCATCGTCAACGCCGACAAGGTCGCCCTGACCGGCGCCAAGGCGGAGCAGAAGCGCGCCTACCGGCACTCCGGGTACCCCGGCGGCCTCCGGAGCGTGTCCTACGCCGAGCTGTTGGAGAAGAATCCGGTCAAGGCCGTTGAGAAGGCCGTCCGTGGCATGGTGCCCAAGACCTCTCTGGGCCGTCAGCAGTTGACCAAGCTCAAGGTCTACGCAGGACCGGAGCACCCGCATACGGCCCAGAAGCCGCAACCGTTCGAGATCAAGCAGGTGGCCCAGTGACCGAGATCGTTGTCGAGGAGCTCGAGGCCGACGAGCCCGAACTGACCTCCTACACCAGTGAGACCGACACCACGGCGGCCTCCGAGCCCGTGCAGCGTCCGTCCGCCTCCGCTCCGGGGGCCGGCACCGGCCGACGCAAGCAGGCCGTGGCCCGGGTTCGCATCGTTCCCGGTACCGGGGAGTGGACGATCAACGGTCGAACTCTCGAAGAGTATTTCCCCAACAAGGTCCACCAGCAGCTGGTCAACGAGCCGTTGAAGGTCCTCGAGTTGGACGGCGCGTATGACGTCCTCGTGCGGGTGCACGGTGGCGGCACCTCCGGGCAGGCTGGCGCAGTGCGTCTCGGCGTGGCTCGCTCGCTCAACGGGGTCGACCCCGACCTGAACCGTCCCGCGCTGAAGAAGGCGGGCTTCCTGACTCGGGACCCGCGCGTTCCGGAGCGCAAGAAGGCCGGTCTGAAGAAGGCCCGCAAGGCCCCGCAGTACTCCAAGCGTTGATCCAACGCGCCGAGGCTTCGCACCTTGGGAAGCACGCGGCCCCGTATGCCCGTCCGCGGGCATACGGGGCCGCTCGCGCGTTGGTGCCGATGCGCCGACCCTGACACCCACACGGTAGGTTGCCTCATGGTTCGGCGGTCCCCGCCGGACGCCAACGAAGGAGGCGTCGGCTTCGGCGCCGGTCACGGTTACAGAGGCAGAAGATGGCTCGACTGTTCGGCACGGACGGCGTCCGTGGGCTGGCCAACGGAAAGATCACGGCGAACCTCGCCCTGGAGTTGTCGGTCGCGGCGGCCGGGGTACTGGGACAGGCAGCCCGCGATGCCGGGCGCAAGCCCAAGGCCGTTGTCGGCCGCGATCCGCGCGCCTCAGGGGAGTTCCTTTCTGCCGCAGTGATTGCCGGCTTGGCCTCCGCCGGGATCGATGTCCACGACGTCGGGGTGCTGCCGACGCCGGCCGTCGCCTTCTTGACCGCCGACATGGACGCCCATTTCGGGGTGATGCTCTCGGCGTCGCACAACGCAATGCCGGACAACGGGATCAAGTTCTTCGCCGCCGGCGGACACAAGCTCCCGGACGCGGTTGAGGACGCCATAGAGGCGGCCATTGGCGCGCAGCTGCCCCTGCCGACCGGAGCCCAGGTCGGCCGAGTTCACCGCAACCGCGCAGGTCAAGCTCGGTATGTCGCGCACCTGCTGGAAGCGCTTCCGAACCGGTTGGATGGGCTCAAGGTGGTCATCGATGCCGCCCACGGTGCAGCCAGCGCCGTCTCGCCGGAGGTGTTTCGGTTAGCCGGAGCCGAGGTCATCGAGATCGGTGCTGAGCCCGACGGGCTGAACATCAACGACGGCTACGGTTCGACTCATCTGGATCACCTAGTCACCACCGTCATCGAACGCGGCGCTGACCTCGGCATCGGTCATGACGGCGATGCCGACCGATGCCTGGCCGTGGATGCCGCCGGCGCCGTCATTGACGGTGACCAGATCATGGGTATCCTCGCCGTCGCGTTGAAGGCGCGCGGCCAACTGGCCGATGACACCCTCGTCGCCACGGTGATGAGCAACCTGGGGCTTCTTCAGGCGATGGAGCGCGAGGGCATCACCGTCACACAGACGGCCGTCGGGGACCGCTATGTGCTGGAGGAGATGCGAGCCCACGGACGCACCCTTGGCGGGGAGCAGTCCGGGCATGTCATCCTGGCCGACTACGCCACCACCGGAGACGGCGTCCTCACCGGTCTCTTTCTCGCCGCCCGGGTCGCCGAGACTGGCCGGTCGCTGGCCGAACTCGGCCGGGTGATGTCTCGGCTGCCGCAAGTACTCATCAACGTCCGCGGGGTCGACACGGCGCGAACCGATGACGAGCAACTGCAAAAGGCCGTCGCTGCCGAGGAGGCCGAGTTGGGCAGGTCGGGGCGGGTGCTGCTGCGCAAGTCCGGAACCGAGCCGGTGGTTCGGGTGATGGTGGAGGCCGAAACCGCCGCGCGCGCTCAAGCGGTCGCCGAGCGCCTCGTCGATGTGGTTCGCCAGCGCCTCAGCCTGTGACCTCCGTCTGGAGATCGGGCCCGGAGCGAGCCTGGCCCGCGATGATCTTGGCATACGCCCGACCGGAGTCTTTGATCGTCCGTTGCTGGGTGCCATAGTCGACGCGAACGAGGCCGAACCGCTTGGAATAGCCGAACGCCCACTCGAAATTGTCCAGCAGCGACCAGGCGAAGTAGCCCCGGACATCGACCCCGTCGATGGTCATGGCCGCGTGCAACGCCGCTAGGTGCCGCCGCAGGTAGTCGATCCGCAGAGGATCGTGGACCGCCCCATCGGGCGCCACGTTGTCCTCCCAGGCCGAGCCATTCTCGGTGATGTAGATCGGCACCCCGGCGGTTCGGGCTACCCGGCGCACGATCTCCCGGAAGCCCTCCGGGGCCACCTCCCAGCCCATGGCTGTCACCGGTTCACGTGGTGCCGCCTGCTCTGCGCCGACGCACCCCGGAAGGGGATTGACTGCGTCCGGGTCCGTGGTAGCTTGAGCCCGCAACGGCGTGTAGTAGTTGATTCCCACCGCGTCCAGCGGCGCAGAGATGACCGCCAGATCGCCCTCGTGGATGAAGGCGTGGTCGGTCAGGTATGCCGTGTCGAGAAGAAACCCCTCCGGATAGGTGCCGGAGAAGAGGGGTTCGAGGAAGATCCCGTTGGTGATGTTGTCCCAACGGCGCAGCGCCTCGGCATCAGCGGACGAACGTACCTCCTGGTCGTTTGGTCCCCAGACCGGCATGAGGTTCAAGGCGATGGAGACCTCCGCGCTCGGACACTGTGCCCTGATGATCGGGACAGCCCTGCCGTGGGCGAGCAGGAGGTGATGAGCTGCGGTCAGTGCCTCCGCTCCATCGTGATGGCCAGGTGCGTGTTCACCGAGGGCATAGGCGAGGATCGAGGAGCACCACGGCTCGTTCAGGGTGATCCAGTGGGTGACCCGGTCCCCGAGCGCATCGACCACGACCGCGGCATACTCGGCGAACCAGTCGGCAACCTCCCGGTTCAGCCATCCGCCGCGCTCGTCGAGCACCTGGGGCAGGTCCCAGTGATACAGCGTGACCACGGGCCGTATGCCCCGGGCCAGCAGTTCGTCGACCAGCCGGTTGTAGAAGTCCAACCCGGCCTGGTTGATCTCGCCCACGCCGTGGGGCAGCACCCGAGACCACGAGATGGAGAACCGGTAGGCCTGCAGACCGAGGTCGGCCATGAGCGCGACGTCGGCGGCGAACCGGTGGTAGTGATCGCAGGCGACATCGCCGGTATCGCCGCCCAACACAGCGCCTGGCCTATGACTGAAGACGTCCCAGATGGATGGAGTGCGGCCGTCCTGCGCGGCCGCCCCTTCGATCTGGTAGCTCGCCGTGGCAGCACCCCAGAGGAAGGTCTCGGGGAAGGTCGGCGTCGGCGTCACGTCGGGTGAGCCCTAGGGAATGGTCGCAGCGCTTGCGGGCAGCCCGATGTCGCCGAGGGATCCGACCAGTCTGGCTTCGCCGTCGGCCAGGTCGTACTGGGCCCCGACGATGGCCAGCCGACCGTCGGCGACCCGATCCCCGATCGCCCGGGACCGGTCTGCGAGCAGCCGGGCGGTATGCATGACGTGCTCCCGTTCGACCTCGTCCGGGGCCACTTCCTCGCGTCCGGCGCGGGCCGTCAGGACCGAGGGCATGACCCGCTCGACAATGTCCCGGAGGAACCCCGGCGGCATCAGGCCGGTGCGGGCGGCGTCCAGGGTCGCGGTGACCGCACCGCACGAGTCGTGTCCGAGGATGACGATCAGTGGTGCGCCGAGGGAGACCACCCCGAATTCCAGGGAGCCCAGCACGCTGGGATCGACGACATGTCCCGCAGTGCGGACGACGAAGAGGTCGCCCAACCCCTGGTCGAAGATGATCTCCGCAGCGACCCGGGAGTCGGCACAGCCGAAGAAGATGGCGAAGGGGGCTTGCTTTGCGGCCAATTCTTCGCGCTTGTGAACGTCCTGGTGCGGGTGTGCCCGACTGTCGGAGATGAATCTGGCATTGCCCTCGCGGAGCACCTGCCAGGCTTGTGCGGGCGTTGTCGGTCTGGCCGGGTTCGCGTGCAGTGGTGTGCTCGTCACCGGGCGCCCTAGACCAGTCCGGGGCGCTTGCCGATGGTGAACGCCACCGGTTTGCTCACCGCGGCGAAGAAGTCGTTTCCCTTGTCGTCCACGACGATGAACGCGGGAAAGTCCTGGACCTCGATCTTCCAGATGGCTTCCATGCCGAGTTCGGCATACTCCAACACCTGCACGGAGGTGATGCAGTCCTGAGCGAGCCGGGCCGCCGGGCCGCCGATCGATCCGAGATAGAACCCGCCATGGGCGGCGCAGGCATCGGTGACCTGTTGGCTTCGGTTGCCCTTGGCCAACATGACCATGGACCCGCCGGCCGCCTGGAACTGCTCGACATAGGAGTCCATCCGCCCGGCCGTGGTCGGTCCGAAGCTGCCCGAGGCCATCCCCGCCGGCGTTTTGGCTGGTCCGGCGTAGTAGACGGGGTGGTCCTTCAGATAGGCCGGCATGGACTCGCCCGCGTCCAGGCGCTCCTTGATCTTGGCGTGCGCGATATCCCGGGCAACCACGAGCGGACCGGTCAGGGACAGACGGGTCTTGACGGGATACTTGCTCAGCTCGGCGAGGATGCTTCCCATCGGTTGGTGGAGGTCGATCTGCACGACCCCGGTGCTCCCGGCAGCGCCACCGCTGGAGTCGGCGTGCTCGATGAGGTCCTGTTCGTCCGGGTCGGGCAGGTAGAACGCCGGGTCGGCCTCCAGCTGTTCGAGGAAGACCCCGTCCTTGGTGATCTTGCCGAGTGCCTGCCGGTCGGCCGAGCAGGAGACAGCAATGGCGACGGGAAGACTGGCGCCGTGTCGCGGCAGGCGGACGACCCGCACGTCGTGGCAAAAGTACTTCCCGCCGAATTGGGCCCCGATGCCGAACTGGCGCGTCAGGTCCAGCACCTGGCCCTCCATCTCCACGTCACGGAACCCGTGCCCAGTGGCGGCATCCCCGCTGGTGGGGAGGCGATCGAGGTAGTGCGCGCTGGCATACTTCGCGGTTTTCAGGGCGTATTCGGCACTGGTTCCGCCGATGACGATGGCCAGATGGTAGGGCGGGCAGGCGGCCGTGCCGAGACTGCGGAGCTTCTCGTCGAGGAATGCCGTCATCGACTCGGGGTTGAGGATGGCCTTGGTCTCTTGGAAGAGGAAGGACTTGTTGGCGCTGCCTCCGCCCTTAGCCATGAAGAGGAACTTGTAGGCTCCGTCCGCGGCCGGGTCGGTGTCGGCGTACAACTCGATCTGTGCGGGCAAGTTGGAGCCGGTGTTGCGCTCCTCCCACATGGTCAGCGGCGCCATCTGGCTGTATCTCAGGTTCAGCCGGGTGTAGGCGTCATAGACACCTCGGCTGATCGGTTCCTCATCGTTGCCTTCGGTGAGGACATGCTGACCTCGCTTGCCCATGATGATGGCCGTTCCGGTGTCCTGACACATGGGCAGGACACCGCCGGCGGCGATATTGGCGTTCTTGAGCAGGTCGAGCGCGACGAACTTGTCGTTGTTACTCGCCTCGGGGTCCTCCAAGATGTTCCGCAGCTGCTGCAAGTGCGCCGGCCGCAGGTAGTGCGCGATGTCGTGCATGGCGGTCTCGGTAAGGAGCCGCAGCGCCTCAGGGGCGACGGACAAGAACTGGCGCCCGTCCGGCCCGGGGACCTCTCGGACTCCGTCGCTCGTCAGCAGTCGCCACGGGATGTGCTCGTCCCCGTTGCCTCCGGCGCCTGGAAGGACATGCTCGAATGCGAAGTCAGTCATGCTGCTCAGCGTATGCGCTGTTCTGGCTCCCCCGGTCCCGGTGGTGGCGTGAATCGCCCCCCGGGTATGGATGCCGACTAGGTCAGCTCAGCTCATCGCGGGTGGGGGCGTAGGCCCCGGGGTGGGACACGGTGACCGCGGCACAGGACTGGGCCCGGTCGATGGCCGGCTCGACCTCGCTCAGGGGCACGGCGGCGAGGCGTTCACCAGCGGTTTTGCTGCCGAGCAGGTCGGCGTCCATGAGCCCGGAGAGCAGCCCGGCCATGAAGGAGTCGCCGGCCCCGACGGTGTCCATGACGTGGCGCGCGCGGGTGGACGCAGTGGCGACCTCGCCCGATGAGGCCACGCGATAGCCCACCCCGTGGGCCCCGAGGGTCGCCACGGCCAGCCTCGGTCCCAGGTCGCACCACCGGCCCAAGACGGCGTCGACCTCCTGGCCCGGATACAACGCGTCGATGTCGTCAAGGCTGGCCTTCACCACCGTGCTGAGCTCGATGATCTCCTCGATCCGGGGCAGGAGTTCGTCCATCGGACCCATGATGCCCGGCCGAATGTTGGGGTCGTAGCTCACCGTGCCGTGCTGCGCCATGAACCGGACGGCGTCCAACGCGGTCGCTGCCCCGGGAGCGAGCACGGCGCCGATCGAACCGATGTGCACGTGACCGGTCTGCGCAGCCAGGCCGACCGATGGCAGATCCCACCGCAGGTCGAAGGTGTAGGTCGCGGCACCGGTCTCATCCAGGTCTGCGCGCGCCGTCGAGGTCGGTCCGTCTCTTCGGGCGTTGGGAGCCAGGCGTACCCCTTGCCGCGCGAGATGCTCGACGATGCGGTCGCCGTGGGGGTCGTGGCCGATGGTGGTGGCGAACTCCGTGGGCTGGCCGAGCCGGGCCAATCCTGCGGCGACATTGAGCGGACTGCCGCCGACATGCTCGTCGATGTCGCCCAAGGGGTCGACGACGATGTCGATCAGAGCCTCGCCGATCACACATATGCGCGTCATAGGTTGCAGATTAACGAGCCCACCCCGCGCCGCGGATTGGCCCTCATGGGTCTTGTCGGCGACGATGGCCTCGTGACCACCAGCACTTCACGCCCACCGAGCAGGTATTCCCTCGGCACCGTGCCCAACATGCTGCGCTCTGTTGTTGTGGTCGCCGCCATGGTGGCGGCGCTGGTGCTTATGGTGCCCCGGGTCACCTCGGTGAACCAGCCGCCGGTCGATGTCACCACCTCGGCACGCGCAGTGGTGGACAGCACGGGTTGGCCGATCGTCGAGCCGGTCGACCTGCCGCAGGGGTGGAAGGCCACCAGCGTGCGCTACGTTCGCTCCACGGGTGGGTTGATGACCTGGCACGTTGGCTATGTCACGCCGGCCGGCACGTATGCGGCCGTTGAGCAAACGAAGGACGCCACGACGGACTGGGTCCGCACGCAGACCAACCGCGCACCCAAGACCGGATCGATACAGATCGACGGGGTGAGCTGGGACATGCATGTGCGGGATCAGAAAGTGCAGAACAGCCTGGTGTCGCGTGGCGGCGCGGGTGGGCTGACCACGATCGTCACCGGAACGGCGTCCTTTGTGGACCTTCAGATCCTGACCGAGCACCTGACGGTGGTGCCGGCGGCCTCATAGCCCGCCCTGGGGGGATTAGCTGTCGCTCGAGGTGGGGGAGAAGGCTTCCTCGGCGCGGGTCAGCCACGCCTCGCAATGGGCTGCCAATGCCTGGGCACGCTGCCACATGGCCATGGATTCCTCCAGTCCCACCTGACCGCCTTCCAGCCGGGCCGCGAGGTCGACCAGCTCGGCTTTGGCAGCCTCGTAGCCCAACTGGTGGATGTCGTTCAGATTCTGGGCCGTCTCGGCGCCGCCTCCATCCGGTGGCGCGCCCACGGGGTGTGAGCCACGCTCGGCGGGTTGGTGAGGGGGAGCGGTCGCCATGATGACCAGCCTAAACCTCAGGTCCGACGGCAGACGTTCCCTCGGTGCTGGTGTGGGCCTCGTCCGTGACGCGACGAACCGTCAGCGTTCCTGCGTACAGGCGGATCAGCAGCGGCTCGCTGCCGACCTGCCCTGGGTCGGTGACCGCCCGACCCGCGGAATCGCTGACGATGGCATAGCCGCGCTCGAGGGTGGATTGGGGGGAGAGGGCCCGGCATTGTGCTCGCAGGTGGATCACGCTGTCTCGGTCCCGGGCCAGCCGGTGGCGCAAGGAACGCTCGATCGAGGCCATCATGGCGCGAACACTCTCGCGCTGTGCCCGGGCATACCCACCGGGATCGGCCAACACCGGTCGGGCGCGAATGGCCTCGAGTTCGTGGACCTCCTCTTCCCATCGTCGGAGAATCCCGGCTCGGGCCCGGTCGCGGCAGTGGGCGATTCCAGCGCGTTCGGAGGCGGCATCGGGGACGACCAGCTTGGCTGCGTCCGTCGGGGTGGAGGCCCGCGCGTCGGCGACCAGGTCCAGCAGCGGGGTGTCGACCTCGTGGCCGATCGCACTGACCACGGGGGTGAGGGCGCGGGAGACGGCGCGCACCAGCGTTTCGTTGGAGAAGGGGAGCAGATCCTCGACCGACCCTCCGCCGCGGGCGATGACGATGACATCGACTTCGTCGCTGGCCTCGAGATCGGCCAATGCGGCGCTGACCTCGGTGACCGCCGCACTGCCCTGGACGGCCACGTTGCGGATCTCGAAGGCCACAGCCGGCCATCGCCGACGGGCGTTCTGCACGACATCGCGTTCGGCGGCGCTGTCCCGGCCAGTGATCAGGCCGACACGTCGCGGGAGGAAGGGCAACGGGCGCTTGGCCCCGTCGGCGAACAGGCCCTCGGCCGCCAGGGTCGCCTTAAGGTATTCCAGTCGGGCCAGCAATTCGCCGAGCCCGACCGGGCGGATCTGGCGGGCGTCCATGACCAGCCGCCCCCGCTGGGACCAGAACTGTGCCTTGCACTGCACGACAACCCGCGCCCCCTGGGTCAGCGGCATGGGCATCGCATCCACGGCAGTGACCCGGATGGCCACCGGGAGGGACATGTCGACCTCGATGTCACGCAGCGTGAGGTAGGCCATGGCGGAGCCCTGCCGGCGGGTGAGCTCGACGACCTGAGCCTCGATCCAGATCACCGACATCCGCTCGACGTATGCCTCCATCTTCATGGATAGCAGTCGCAGCGGCCACGGGTTCTCCGCCGTGGTTTCTGCCGCCAGCTGTGCCGTCGCGCCGCTCACCCGCACGATCCTAGGCACCGGGCAGGGCCACCTACCATGGATGCATGTCCTCTGCTGTGGATCGCCCCGAGGGGCGCGTGCTGCTCGCCGCCCCGAGGGGCTACTGTGCCGGCGTCGATCGAGCGGTGGTCACCGTGGAGCGTGCGCTGGCTCTGTATGGCCCACCCGTGTATGTCCGCAAGCAGATCGTGCACAACAAACATGTGGTGACCACGCTTGAGCAGCGCGGAGCGATCTTCGTCGATGAGACCCAGGAGGTTCCCCCGGGAGCCACGGTCGTCTTCTCGGCACACGGCGTCGCTCCCGAGGTGCATCAGGAGGCGCAGGCCCGTTCCCTGCGGACGATCGACGCGACGTGCCCGCTGGTGACCAAGGTCCACCGTGAGGCGGTGCGCTTCGCCGCCGCTGATTACGACATCCTCCTTATTGGCCACGAGGGGCACGAGGAGGTCATCGGGACCTCGGGTGAGGCGCCGGAACATATTCAGTTGGTCGATGGACCCGAGGCGGTGGCTGGGGTCACCGTACGAGACCCGGACAAGGTCGTCTGGTTGTCCCAGACGACCTTGTCGGTTGATGAAACCCAGGAGACGGTCCGTCGTCTGCGGGAACGCTTCCCGAACCTGACCGATCCGCCGAGTGACGATATCTGTTATGCCACCCAGAATCGTCAGTCCGCCGTGAAGCAAATGGCTGCGCGGACCGACCTGATGATCGTTGTGGGATCGGCCAATTCTTCCAATTCGGTCCGTTTGGTGGAGGTGGCCTTGGAGCACGGCGCAAAGGCCGGCCATTTGGTGGACTACGCCGACGACATCGATGAGGCGTGGCTGACCGGGGTGGACACGGTGGGGGTGACGTCCGGTGCGTCGGTGCCGGAGGTGCTCGTCCGCGGCGTGCTCGACTGGTTGGCTGATCGTGGATATCACGATGTCGAGCCCGTCGTATCGGCGCAGGAGTCCCTGGCCTTCGCGTTGCCGACCGAGATCCGCCGGGACCTCAAGGCTGCGGGGTTGTCCGACCAGGTTCGTCACGAAGCCGGGGGCCTGACCGATGCGGGCGGGCTGCACTAGCTGTCCTCGTGCTCAGCCGGCGTCGCGTGAGGCCCGCGAGGGATCGCTGGGGGAGACATCGAAGTCCAGGTCGGGGCGAGACACCCCCGGATCGAGAGCGTCGATGAGCTCCGCGGCGGTCATCGGTCTGGGACCGGCCTGCATGGCGGGAACCGGCGGGATGTCCTCGGCAACAAGGTCGAGATCCCTGAACCGGCGAGCGCTGACCAGCACGCGGGATTCTAGGGCGCCGACCATGGCGTTATAGGCCTCCACGCTGGAGGTCAGACTGCGCGCTAGCCGAGTGGTGTGCCCGCCCAACGTGCTCAGCCGGCGATACAGCTCCTGGCCCAGATCGAGCAGTTCCTTCGCGCCGGAAGCCAGCGCGTCCTGACGCCACCCAAGGGCGACCGCTCGAAGCAGGCCGAGCAACCCTCCGGGGCCGACCAGGACGACCCCAAGGCGCAGAGCCTCTTCGTGCAGGTCAGGTGCGGCCGCGAGCGCCGCGCCAAGCATGGCGTCGGTGGGCAGGAAACAGATGACGAACTCGGGACTGAGCGGCAGTGCGGCCCAATACTCTTTGCCCGCCAGCGCGGTGACGTGTCGACGCAGGGCGGCGGCATGCCCGTCCAGGAGCGCGGCGCGCTCATGGTCCGCCACCTTTTCGCCCTGGGCCCGCAGGAAGTTGGTCATGGGTGCCTTGGCATCGATGACCAGGGACCGGTTGCCCGGCAGGTGAACGACCACATCGGGTCGAAGCGGTTGCCCGCCGGGCGCTTGGAGCCGCTCCTGCTCCTCGAAGTCGCAGTGCGCGAGCATCCCGGAGACCTCCAGCACCCTGCGCAGCTGTACCTCCCCCCAGGCTCCACGGGTGGTCGATGCGTGGAGCGACCCGGCCAGGGCCGACGTTGCCCGTCCGAGCTCCTGCGTGTGGTTCTCCACCCGCGTCAGGGTCTCGCGCAACGACCCGTACTGCATCGTCCGGTCGCGTTCGAGGACCTCGACCTGGCGTTCGACCCGCCCCAGCGCGTCTCGTAGCGGGGACAGGGTCGCCGCGGTCTCCCGATCCTCGGACACGGACAGCTCGAGATCGGCCAACCGCTCACGCAAGAGTTCCCGTTCCGTGGCCCAGGCGCTCGTGCGTGCGGCATACGTCAGCCGCCATCCCGCCGACGCTGCCAGGGCACCGATGATGACGCCACCGAACATCAGCGCGAGAACTGTCCACGTGTGCATGGCGCCATGCTGTCATCCGGCACCGACAACCAAGGTGACCTGCGCAAACAAATGAAGGCGGCCCCGGCGCGCAGGGAGGGAGGGAGGGACCGCGCCGAGGCCGCCGGCGCTACTACGTGCAACAGGGGGCACTGATCGGTTGCGCCGGAACCGATCCAATCGCTTGGATCGGTTGCACAAAGCCTCTACTACGATGGAGGATCTGTCAAGAAAGTTCTTAACTGCCGCGCTCAATCCGGGCGATGCCCTGCCTGGACGAGGGAGACTCCATGGTGGGTTCCGAGGTCGCCAACGACCTGACCCTGAGGCGCCATGCCAAGGACCGCCTTTTCGCGGCCGTGGCCCAGGTCGCCCATGCTCTGGGAAACGGACGTCGCGCAGAACTCATCGACGTGCTGATGCAGGGGGAGAGGTCGGTGGACGAGCTGGCCCGCGAGATCAGCCAGAGCATCTCCAACACCTCTCAACATCTGCGGGTCTTGCGGGAATCTGGGCTGGTGACCGTGCGGCGCGACGGGCAGCGCGTGTTCCACGCGATCGCCGGTGAGGAAGTGGGCGCGCTGTGGCGGTTGATGCTCAGCGTCGCTTCCGAGCGCGTTGACGCGGTCGAGGAGTTGACCAGGGCATACGTCGGAGACCGGGACTCGCTGAGCCAACTCACCCGGGAAGGGTTGTTGCAGCGGCTCGAAGCCGGTGAGGTGACCGTGTTGGACGTGCGTCCGTATGCCGAGTGGGTTGCCGGTCACATACCCGGCGCGGTGTCCATCCCTCCCCACCGGATGACGGAACTGCTCGACGCGCTGCCCAAGGACGGTCGCTATGTGGCCTATTGCCGGGGCCCGATCTGCGTTTTTGCCGACGACGCCGTGCGCTATCTGGAATCCCAGGGCATGGAGGGGGCCATCCTGACCGGTGGGTTCCCGCAGTGGCGCGCGGACGGCCTGCCGGTTGAAGAGGGCGATCCGGACCGGACGG
This sequence comes from Nostocoides sp., assembly GCA_047974805.1. Classification (GTDB taxonomy): domain Bacteria; phylum Actinomycetota; class Actinomycetes; order Actinomycetales; family Dermatophilaceae; genus JAJXUB01. The sequence goes on from JBKECS010000073.1 coordinate 45,274, forward strand.
TCCTAGCCGAGGATGGGTCCGCACCGTTGGCAGCGGACGTCGACCTGCCTTGACCCGGGTAGCCTCGAGGCATGCCCGCGATCGAGCCACCTGATCTGAGCACCGAGACGGGTCGGCTGGCGTTCAACCGGGTCCTCAACGAGCGTATGCCGCGCAAGCGGGCCATTGCGCAGGGCCTGGCACGGAACGAGGACGGCGAGATCTTGCTGTGCCGGCTGACGTACAAGACCGACCTCGATCTGCCCGGTGGCATCGTCGACCCGAAGGAGTCGCCGGCAGACTGCCTGGTGCGTGAAGTGGCTGAGGAACTCGGCCTACGTGTCGTGGCCGGACGGTTGCTGGCGGTGAACTGGCTGCCGCCCTATCGGGGCTGGGACGATGCCACGTTGTTCCTGTTCGACCTGGGCATGCTGCAACGACACGTGGTCGCCGAGGCGGAGTTGCTTGCCCGGGAAATCGCCGAGGTGTCCTGGGTCGCTCCCGAGCGGCTGGCGGACCTGGTTGCCCCCTACACCGCCGCCATGGTGACACACGTGTTGGCCCACCCCGGTCAGACGGCATACCTGGAAAACAGCGCACCGCGCGAACGCCACTAGACTCTTGCCCTCGTGGCCCTCACCATCGGAATCGCTGGACTGCCCAACGTCGGCAAGTCCACCCTGTTCAACGCTCTGACCCGGAACAACGTGCTTGCGGCGAACTATCCGTTCGCGACCATCGAGCCAAACGTCGGGGTCGTCCCGCTGCCTGATCCGCGGCTGAACCGGCTCGCCGAGATCTTCTCTTCGGAGAAGATCCTGCCGGCGACGGTGTCCTTCGTGGATATCGCCGGGATCGTCCGCGGCGCGAGTGAGGGGGAGGGGCTGGGGAACAAATTCCTGGCCAATATTCGCGAGGCCGAGGCGATCTGTCAGGTGGTCCGCGCCTTCGAAGACGCCGATGTCGTGCATGTTGACGGCAAGGTCAATCCGACCGGCGACATCGAGACGATCGAAACCGAACTCATCCTCGCCGACCTGCAAACCCTGAACAAGGCGGTCGCCCGGCTGGAGAAGGAATCGCGGATCAAGAAGGAGGCGCGTGGCGCATACGAGAACGCGCTCGCGGCGCAGAAGGTGCTCGAGGAGGGCAACACCCTGTATGCCGCTGGTCCAGCTGCCGGGGTCGACATGGAGCACGCGGCCACCCTCGGTTTGCTGACCACTAAGCCGTTCATCTATGTCTTCAATCTCGATGAGGACCAGCTGACCGATGCCAACTTGCAGGCTTCACTTGCGGCCAGCGTGGCACCGGCGGATGCGGTCTTCCTCAACGCCAAGCTCGAGATGGACCTGCTGGAGATGGAGCCGAGGGAAGCCGCGGAGATGCTCGCCGAGTTCGGGGTGAGCGAGTCAGGGCTAGATCAGCTGGCACGCACGGGGTTCCACACCCTCGGCCTGCAGACCTACCTGACGGCGGGGCCGAAGGAGGCGCGCGCCTGGACAATCCACCAGGGCTGGACCGCTCCGCAGGCCGCCGGGGTCATTCACACCGACTTCCAGCGGGGCTTCATCAAGGCCGAGGTGGTGTCTTTTGCCGACCTCGACACCTTCGGTTCAATGGCGGCGGCCAAGGCGGCGGGCAAGGTGCGCATGGAGGGCAAGGACTACGTCATGGCCGACGGCGATGTCGTGGAGTTCCGACACTCGTGACGATCACGGCTACCATGAGTAGGTATGAGTAGCCATGAACAGGCTGCGCAACTACGCGCAGCCATCTACGTCCGCATCTCGCTGGACCCCGAGCAGACCAGGCTCGGTGTAGAACGCCACCGAGAGGACGCACAGCGGCTCGCGGACTTCCGTCGTTACCAGGTGGTCGACGTCTACGAGGACAACGACGTCACGGGCTCCGGGCGCAGGCGCAGACCGGAGTTCGAGCGCCTCCTGGCTGACATCGAGGCTGACAGGGTCGACGTCGTCATCGCCCAGGAATGGCCCCGGCTGGAGCGCAACCGCACGGACGGCGTGAGGGTGATCGAGGCGGCGAAGGACCACCATGTCCTGCTGACCTTCGTCAAGGGTTCCGACATCGACTGCTCGACGGCGGCCGGACGCCTGGCCGCCGACATGTTCTCCGCCTTCGCCCGCAACGAGATCGAGGTGAAGTCGGAGCGGCAGTCCGGCGCCCAGTCCCAGCGGGCGCGCCAGGGCAGGGTCCCCAAGGGCACGCGGCCGCTCGGGTACGCCGTGGACGGGTCCACGATCCTGCAGGAGGCTGAGGCCGTCAGGGCGATCTACTCCGCGTTCGTCTCCGGGGTCGCGCTCAACGCCATCGCCAAGGCGCTCTCCGGCGACGCGAGGGCCCGTGCCGCGGTCCCGGGGGTCCCGCAGCTGCCGAACCACAGCCGAACCCTCATGATCGAGAGGAACAAGCGCCGGGAGGAGGAGAACCGGCACCTGCCCAAGGAGCTTCACAAGTGGATCAGGCCGGTTCCGGAGGACAGGGCATGGTCCACCTCCACGATCCTCGGCATCCTGCGCAACCCCCGGTACGCCGGCTACTCGACCTACCAGAAGAAATCAGAGCGGCCGTCGGGCTACGCCAAGGACGCCGTCACACGCCTGAGCAAGCGTAGGGCGCTTCGCGAGGCCATCGTACGCGACGAGCACGGGATGCCGGTCCCGCCCAACGGCTGGGAGGCGATCGTCTCGGAGGCGCAGTGGTGGACCGCCCAGGCCATGCTCGACGACGAGGCCCGGGCCACCAACCGCGTCGGGACCGAGCGAAGGCACGTCGGGTCCGGCCTGTACATGTGCGGCGAGTGCGGCAAGGAGAAGAGACAGAAGCTCCGCAGCCACTCGCGCGGCTACGAGTGCCACGTCTGCGGCTTCCACCGGACCCGGGAGCCCATCGACGACCTGGTGGACCGAAAGGTGCGGGAGCGGCTTGACGAGGCTGACCTGCGGGACCTGCTCGTCGGAGCCGACGACCCCAGGGTCGCCGTCATCGCGCAGGCCGTCGAGTCGCAGCAGGCCAAGGTCGCCCGCGCCGACGACGACTACGCGGCGGAGAACATCGACGGCCCCCTCTACCGCAGGATCGTGGATGCGGCGAAGGCGGAGATCGCCCGACTGGAGAAGGAGCGGCTGGAGCTGACGGCCGGGAGCGCCGCCGCCGACGTACTGGGTGCCGGCCGCCCCGCGGAGGCGTTCGCCAACGCCGACCTGGCGACGCGGCGAGCGGTCATCGACGAGCTGGTCGACGTCTACGTGAAGCGGTGGCCGCGCGGCAAGAAGGGGTTCGACGAGTCCTCGGTTGAGATCGTCCGCAAGTAGCGGTGGGCGCGCCTGCGGCGCGCGGCACGCGGGTGGAGCGGGGACAGGAGGGCCGGGCAGCGGCCCTGTCACACGGTGTCACAGCGTGTCACAAGCCTTGTGACACGAGTTTTCCTTGGTCAGGCACCACGAATGGTCGTCTGTCACATGTCACACGATCTCGCCAAGACTTATATGGGGGCGGGAACGGGCAGGTACCCGGCAAATATCAATCTTTTTCAAGAATAGGTGTGACAGTGTGACAAGAGGAAGGAACCCCTGGTCACAAGCCAGAAAAACCTGTCACAACCCCCTGTGACACGCTGTGACAAACGGCCCAGATTTGTGACAGACCAGCGGCCACGGGCAGCCAGGTCGTTGCCCACGGCACCTTGCTTCACCGACGTGCTCTGGGCGACCCTGCGAGCGGCTCGCGACCACGAGAGGAGGGCCTCCCACTGACGGTCGGCATCCCCGATCTCACACGACGCAATCGCACGCTGGAAGCGTGGCCACGACGAGGTGCCAGCCGGTAACCACATCGCTGCCCCTGCCAGCCACCCCGGGGACGTGCGATCCGCCGGCCCTGCGCTCAGCGCTCCGACCTTGAGTGGATGCCCTCGCCGTACCGGTTCCCCGACTGTCCCGGATGTGTCCCGGATCTCCGACACATCCGGGACACATCCGGGACGCTTCTGCACCATTAGAAACCCCTGATTAGACCTATATTCCTTCTTCTTATATATAGGTGTCCCGGATGTCCCGGATCTATCGCACGTTACATGCGCGCGCGCATACGCGCGCACGCGCACGCGGTCGAAAATCGGAAACATCCGGGACATCCGGGACAGGGGGGTATTTCATGCTTCTGACCAGGGATAAATAGCGTCCCGGATCATTCGGGACGCATCCGGGACACCCTGCGCCGTGTGCAGGCCTTCGGCTGGATAACCAGGCAAACGCTTGCAGCAGCCACATCGCTGCCCTCTGCACCCTGCCCCTCGCGCGTGCGGCCGCCCCGACCCTGTGAGACGCCCGCGACGATCTGCCCGACGCACCCCGCGGCTGACGGCAGCCTGCCCGGCTCCGGCAGTGCCGGAGCCCCTGGCTACGCCTCGCCGCGTTCCCGGCGGTCGGCCTCGCGGTAGTTCTCGAAAGGGTCCACGACCGAGTGCACGCTGTGGTCCGGGCACGCCCACAGAATCCTGACCCCGAGGCCGTCGGTGCCCGTCGGCTCCGGCTCGCAGTTGCCGCCGCACGCCGAGCACGTCCGGTAGCCCTCGTCGGGGTCCCACGACGCCCCGTCGGGGCCGATGCGCAGCCCGCCCGTCACGAGGTTGCCTCCGCCGCGCTGAGTGCGTTCCAGACCGTGCTGGGGGACACCCCCACCGCTGCCGCGATCTCCCTCACCGACTCGCCCCTGGACCGTCGGGCCGCGATCACGGCGCGCTTGTCGTCGTCGAGCACCCTGGGCCGCCCTCCGACACGCCCGCGCCTGCGGGCGGCCCCCCGACCGGCCCTGGTCTTCCGGCTGCTGTCGCGGCGGCGGTCCTCGGCCAGGGACAGTGTCTTGACAAGGACGAACGAGCGCGGCTTGTGGTCCCCGGCGGCGATGCCCTCCATGACCTTCACCGCGATGCCCCGCTCGAACAGGTCGTTGAGCACCACCAGGCCCTCGACCAGGTTCCTCCCCAGCCTGTCGACCTCCTGGACGGTCAGCATGTCGCCGTCGCGCAGGTAGCCCAGCGCCGCCGTCAGTCCGGGGCGCTCGTCGACCTTGAGCTTGCCGCTGACCTTCTCCTCGAAGACCTTGATGCAG
>JBKECS010000081.1:0-9998 GCA_047974805.1 Nostocoides sp.
CGATCATCAAGCAGATGGTCAGCGCCGGGCTGCTTGGCCGCAAGACCGGCCGCGGGTTCTATACGTAAGCCGCGCCCGGCTCGACCGAGGTGGTTCCCGACGTGCACACCCCGTCGGGCACGCGGGCAGAGGGAGTGTCCCTGCGGACCGTGGAGACCGTCGGCGTGGTCGGCTCCGGCACCATGGCCACCGGGATCATCGAGGTGTTCGCCAAGGCCGGCTACCCGGTCATCTTCGTTGCGCGTGGCCAGGACAAGATCGACGCCGTGCTGGCGCGCATCGCCAAGAACAACGCCCGCGCCATCGAGAAGGGCCGGTTGACCCAGGAGGACGCCGACGCGCTGGTGGGCCGGATCACCGGCTCGAGCGAGCGGGAGGCGCTGGGGTCGGTGGATCTGGTCGTCGAGGCCGTCGCCGAGGACTTGGAGATCAAGCAGGAGCTCTTCACCGACCTCGACCGGATCTGCAAGCCGGGGGCGATCCTCGCGACGACGACGTCCTCGCTGCCAGTGATCGACTGTGCCCGGGTGACCTCTCGCCCCGGTGACGTCATCGGGATGCACTTCTTCAACCCGGCACAGGTGATGAAGCTCGTCGAGGTCGTCCACACGGTGGCAACGGCGGAAGACGTGGTCACGACGGTCCAGGAGCTCTGCGCCAGCCTCGGAAAGGTCGCCGTGACCTGCGGGGACCGCAGCGGTTTCATCGTCAACGCGCTGCTCTTCCCCTATCTGAACGATGCGGTGAAGATGCTCGAGGCCAACTACGCGACCGCCGACGACATCGACACCGCCATGAAGACCGGTTGTGGGCTGCCCATGGGGCCCTTCGAACTGCTCGACGTCGTCGGGCTCGATGTGTCCCTGGCCATCGAAAAGGAGCTCTACATCGAGTTCCGCGAGCGGGGGTATGCCCCAGCGCCGCTGCTCGAGCACCTCGTCACGGCCGGCTATCTGGGCCGCAAGACCGGGCGCGGTTTCCGCACGTACGTCTGAGTCGTGTAGCTCAGTGCTGGACCAGCATCCATGGAGTCTTGGGAACGGACGTTCGCGACAGCACCGAGGGGTCCGTGGGGTCGATGACTCCGCCGAGTATCTCGCCGGAATTCGTGGCGATGACCGAACCCTCTACGTCCACGACGGAGGTGGGGTTCTCGGCTCTGATCAGATCCCGTTGCCACAGGTCCTGGAGAGCGCCGACCTCGATGTCGAGTGAGACGACGCCGTGGAACCTCTTGTGCAGCTTGACGGCTCGGCTACCCGTGAGGATGTAGGCATTCGTGCCGGAGACATCCACGTACGGACCGGAGACGAAGAGGCCGCTGGAGGTCACCGCGCCCTGCCACCACGGGGTTGTTTCCACGTCGTAGAACCCCATCAGCTGGGGATTCGAGGTGGCCTCGAGTTGCTCACTCGGGCGACCGCCGACAGGTCGGTACCACCAGTGGACGGCGCGGTGCCCGGAGCTCGGCGCCGCGCCGATGAACCCCATGCCAAGGATGGCTGGTCGGCCATCGGCGAGCGCCTCGCGGGCGCACCGTTGCACCGCGGGGAAATCACGTGTTTCCGTCTCGAGGCACGCCGAAAGGTCCTCCCGGGCAGCGGCAAGCAGGGCGCTCGTGCGGGATCCCAGGCCCTTGATCACCTCCTGCATGCTCGCCCGCAGCGCCCGCAACGATCCCGAGGTGCGAGCAGGTTTGGACACGTGCTTGGTGTTCATCGACGTACCGTCCCTGGTGGTGGCGTCATGCATCCTCGCTGAGGTGCATTCGTTCCGCGATCAATTGGTTCAACGTGCTGGCGACGTGCTGCTCGGCAGCGGCTCGAGCCGTCGACCGATCCCGTCCGGCAATGGCATCGGTAATGACCTGGTGCGCGGCGCGCGCCTCGTCAACGGTTTGGCACTCCAAGCCGGGAATCCACAACAGCGGCGCCAGCTCGTTCTGGACGGCGAGCTCGGCGCGGGTGAGCATGGCCGATCGCGTGCTGGCGGCCAGTTGTAGGTGGAAACGGGAATCCAGGTGGATCGCCGCGGTCGACGTCTCCGCCTCGGCAATGGCCGCAGCAGCGTCCTGCAATCGGGTAAGCACCCCACCGCGGGCCCGCTCGGCGGCGAGTTCGGCAGCCTTGCCGGCGATGGCCATGTGATAGTCCCGGCGGTCCCGGATGGCGTCGATGTCCAGGCGCATGAGTTTCTGCTCAAGCAGCCGGTGATCGGGGTTGTCCGGTAGGACGACGAAATTTCCCCCGGTGCGGCCCCGTCGAGTCTCGATCAGCCGTTGCTCTCTCAGGATGGCCAGGGCGCTACGGAGCGTCACCAGCGAGACGCCGAGTTGGGCGGCGAGCTCGGACTCCGGTGGCAACCGCGCGCCGTGAGGGAGGAGCCCGATCTCGATGCTCTGTCTTAGGCGCCGCGCCGCTGCCGCCGGCCGGCTCGTATCGTCCAGCGGTCCCAGGGCGAGTTCCCAAATGCCGGGTACCGCAGGTTGGGTTGGCCCGGCGAGCCTAGGCAACGTGAGCCGCCCGGCCCGGGCCCACGGCCCGGCATCTCGAGTCCGTGGCACCACCAGGGCGCTCGCCGCCCAGCTTCGGAACCGTCGCGATGTTCATGTGCCCAGAATGTCATGCGGATCGCTTGTGAGGGCAGGCCCCATGAACTATTCTTTAAACATATAACGTCACTTGTTAATGGAATAATCCATCGAGTCGTGAACCGATGTCGAGGATTGGAAGAGCCGAGCATGGAACTGATCCACAACCTCATCAATGGGCAGTCGCGGCCGGCGTTGAGCGGCCGGACCCAGGAGATCGTCAGTCCGGCCAACGGCCGCGTGTATGCCACGGCGCCACTCTCCGGGGCCGAAGGTGTGGACCTTGCCTGTCAAGCTGCGGCGAACGCCTTCGAAACCTGGCGAGACACGACGCCGGGGGAACGACAGGCGGCCCTGTTGAAGATCGCCGAGGCCGTCGAGGCTCGGGGAGAGGATCTCGTTCAGGCCGAGTCGCGCAACACCGGCAAACCCGTCGGCGCCATTCGCTCGGAGGAGATCCCGGTGATGGTGGACCAGCTTCGCTTTTTCGCCGGCGCCGCCCGCATGCTGGAGGGGAAGGCCGCCGCCGAATATATGCGTGGCTTCACCTCCTACCTCCGTCGGGAGCCGATAGGGGTTGTCGGGCAGGTCACCCCCTGGAACTACCCGATGATGATGGCCGTCTGGAAATTCGCGCCCGCCCTGGCGGCGGGGAACACGGTGGTGCTGAAGCCGAGCGAGACCACTCCGATGACGACGGTCCTGCTCGCCGAGATGGCGCAGGAGTTCCTGCCGCCGGGTACCTTCAACGTCGTCAGCGGAGACAGAGACACCGGCCGTGCGCTGGTGCAGAACCCGGTACCTCAGCTCGTTTCGGTGACGGGCTCGGTGCGCGCCGGCAGGGAGGTCGCCGGTGCCGCGGCGACCGACCTCAAACGCGTCCACCTTGAGTTGGGCGGCAAGGCACCCGTCATCGTCTTCGACGACGCCGACCTGGAGTCGGCCGCGTCGGCCATTGCCGAGGCCGGCTTCTTCAACGCGGGCCAGGACTGCACGGCGGCCACGCGTGTGCTCGCCGCAGAGAGCATTTCCGATGAGCTCGTTGCCCGGCTCACGCGAAACGCCGCCGAGACCGACATCGGGACGACCGACTCCGAGACCGCCATCATGGGATCGCTCAACAACGAGGCCCACCTCGCCAAGGTCTCGGAGTTTGTCGACTCCCTGCCCGACCACGCGCGAGTTCAGGTCGGCGGACGGCGAGCCCTGGGGCACTTCGCGGACGGCTACTACTACGAGCCAACGGTCGTCTCCGGCCTGCGGCAGGAGGATCGCGCCAGCCAGGAGGAGTGCTTCGGGCCGGTCATCACCGTGCAGCCGTTCACCGATGAGGCCGAGGCCGTCGCGGCGGGGAACGGAGTGGAGTACGGGCTGGCCTCCAGCGTCTGGACCAAGGACCACGCCCGGGCGATGCGGGTGAGCCGCTCGCTCGACTTCGGGTGTGTGTGGATCAACTGTCACATCCCCCTCATCGCCGAGATGCCCCACGGGGGCTTCAAACACTCCGGATACGGCAAGGACCTCTCCCTGTATGGCCGGGAGGACTACACCCGGCTCAAGCACGTCATGACCAGCATCGAGGGCTGAGCTGGGGATGCCGCACACCGCCCCTTCACACAGAGAGAGACCCACGATGACCCCTGATCCGCGCCATGACGTGCTGTTCGAACCGATTTCCTTCGGCCCCCAAACCATGAGGAACCGCTTCTGGGCCACCTCTCACTCCACCGGCTACCCCGACCGGCCGGGAACCCACGCGGCCTTTCGAGCGATGAAGGCCGAGGGAGGATGGGGAGTCGTCTGCACCGGCTTCTGCTCCATCCATCCCGAGTCCGACGAGTATCCATGGGTCTCGTCACGGCTGTGGGATGAGGGGGACGTCATCAACCTTGCCCACCTCACCGAGAGCATCCACGCCCATGACGCGCTCGCCGGAGTCCAGCTGTGGTACAACGGCATGCACTCGCCGCGAATGGAGTCCCGAGAGGCGGCTCGCGGACCCTCGGGGCTGCCGTCCAACGTATTTCCCGAGCGAAACATCTATGCGGCGTGGGCCAGCGAGGACGACATTCGCGCGCTCATCAACATGTACGTTCTGGCTGCTCAACGGGCTGAGCGGGCGGGCTTCGACATCGTGGAGATCTCCGGTGGCGACTCCACACTCCCCTTGCAGTTCCTGGAACGCCGGTACAACAAGCGCACCGATAAGTACGGTGGCTCCTTCGAGAACCGGGCGCGCTTCTACCTCGAGGTTATGACGGCCGTGAAGCGCGCAGTGGGGGACCGGCTCGCGGTCACCACGCGCTTTGAAGTGGACACGATCAACGGTGAACATCGCATCAAACACCACGACGAGGGGATGCGATTTCTCGAGTACATGACGGCCGAGGGCATCGTCGACCTGTGGTCACTCAAGGTGGGTGACTATGAGGAGTGGGGTGGCGAGGACGCGCGCAGCTCACGCTTCGCCCCTCAGAACTGGGCGGCCGGGTTCATCGCCGGGGCTCGGTCGGTCGTGGACGTGCCTGTGGTGAGCAATGGGCGTTTCACCAGTGCCGACGACATGGTGGCGGCGATCCGGTCGGGTCAGTGCGACATCATCGGTGCGGCACGCCCGTCGATCGCCGACCCGTTCCTTCCGGTCAAGGTGCGCGAGGGGCGCCTCGAGGACGTTCGTGAGTGCATCGGCTGCAACATGTGCGTCAGTCGTATGCAACAGCAGGCGCAGATGTACTGCACCCAGAACCCCACGACGGGTGAGGAATACCGCCGTGGCTGGCACCCCGAGAAGACGGGGACGAGCCCTGCCCCGACTACCGTGCTCGTCGTCGGTGCAGGGCCGGCCGGTATGGAGGCGGCCCTGACCCTTGGCCGGCGCGGCCATGAAGTTCACCTGCTCGATTCCGCCGACACGCTCGGCGGGCACTGGCGCGATGTCAGCCGGTATCCGCGGTGTTCGGAGTATGAGCGCCTCATCTCGTACCGTCAGGTCATGCTGGACAAGCTCCCGAACGTGACGGTTTCGCTGGGTGTCACGCCGCTGGGTGTTGACGACGTCCTCGACTACGGCGCGAACCAGGTGATCATCGCCACCGGGTCCCGTTGGTCGCCGGTGGGGTTGGGTGCCGAGACGCACGAGTCGCTGGTGAGCGTCGATGCGGACCGGATGCCCAACGTCCTGACTCCCGAGCAGATCATGGCCGGCAAAGAGGTCCCCGGCAGGAACGTCGTCGTGCTGGACGGCGACGGGCATTTCACGGGATTCGCCATGGCCGAACTCCTTGCGGATCGGGGGAAGACGGTGACGTTCGTGACCAACACGAACGACGTCTTCGAGTACGCCTTCTTCACGATGGAGATGCCCAACAACAAGCGGGTTGCCACAGCCAAGGGGATCCGGCTGATGCGGAACCATTGGGCTCTCGGCTACGAGGGCACGAGGCTGCGGCTCTTCTATCTCTATCGGGACAGCCCGGATCTCGTCGAGACACAGCCGGGCGTCTGGGGCCGGAGGTTCTCCGATGACGTTGTGGAACTCGACTGCGACGCCCTCATCCTGACGACGTCGCGCATTCCCCAGGACACCCTCTATTGGGGGCTCATGGGTGCTCGCGGGCGGTGGGCCGATGCCGACGTTAGGGGTGTCTATCGGATCGGTGACTGTGTCCAACCTCGGCATGCCATGGACGCGGTCTTCGACGGGCACCGGATCGGGATGGAGCTGGAGTCGCCAGACCCTCAACGACCGCTGCCCTACATTCGGGAACGCCAGATCTGGGGACAGCCCACCATTCCGCAATTAGGCGATCCTCGCCCGCAGGTTGAAGGCGATCTACTCGCCTGACCCGAACCGGCGCCCGGCGGGCAGGGCATACGTGATCGATGAACGGAGGAGGAACCCATGACCCAGCGTCGTACGACGGCCTCGAGTTTTTGGCACTGTCAGGCCGACATGTCGGCAGTGGAGGGCAACCGCCTGGTGATCGTGCGCGGTGAGGGCAGCCACGTCTTCGATGAAGAGGACCGGCGGTACTACGACGCCCCGGCCTCGCTATGGACCGCGAACATCGGTCACGGCCGGGCCGAGATCGGCGAGGCCATGGCGCGACAGGCGAGTCGGCTCGAGTCGTACTCGTCCTTTGGGCGGTTCACTACCGACATCACCCTTGAGCTTGCCGACCGAGTAAGCGCGCTGAGCCCCCTGGAGTCGACAAAGGTGCTCTTAACCTCGGGGGGAAGCGACGGGATCGACCTTGCCGCGAAGCTGGCCCGGCGGTACTGGGCCGCCGTGGGACGGCCGGAACGCCAGGCGGTCGTCTCGCGCCGGCTTGCCTATCACGGCCTTCATGCCTACGGCACCAGCATTACCGGCCTTCCGATCAACCAGGAGGGTGTCGGTCGCTTCATCGACCAGGCATACACGGTCCAGACGCACGATCTCGACGACGTGGCCCGGCTCTTCGGGGAGCATGGATCGCGCATCGGGGCGTTCTTCATCGAGCCGGTCATGGGAACCGGTGGCGTACATCCTCCGGCCCCCGGGTATGTGGAGGGCCTGAACGACCTGTGTCGCGCCCACGACGTCTTGCTCGTGGCTGACGAGGTGATCACGGGCTTCGGCCGGTTGGGGGAGTGGTTCGGCAGCACCCGGGTCGGCCTCACCCCCGACCTCATCGTCACGGCAAAGGGGCTGAGTTCGGGCTATGCCCCCCTCGGTGCGGTCCTCGTCGGCCCCCGGGTCGCGTGGCCGTTCTTCGGGCCCTCCGCCGTGCCGTTCCGTCACGGGATGACGTATGCCGGGCATTCGGTGGCGTGTGCGGCGGGTATCGCCAACCTGAAGGTCCTGGAGCGTGAAGGCCTCATCGAACGTGTCCGTCTCCTCGAACCGGTCCTCGCTCAGCTGCTCGAGTCACTCGCACCGCTGCCCGGGGTTACCGACGTCCGTGGGGGAGTGGGCCTGATGGGCGGGGTGCAACTGGCCGGCGTCGAACTCGCGGAGCGGGTGTCCACCCGGTGCCTCACCGCGGGGCACATCGTCCGGGTGATCACCAACGGGACCCTGCAAATCTCACCGCCGTTCGTAACTAGCGCGGACGACCTCCTCGCTCTCGGTCGGGTCATGGCCGACAGCATCAAGGACGAGGTCGCGGCGGAACCGGGCTGACCTGCACGGGAAGGCCCGAGCCGGCCGGGACGGACGCCGCGAAAGCCCGATGAAAATTGTCTTGACTTCCGCCCTCTGCTGTATAAATGTAGAAGTAGATGTTAAATGAATATATCGGTGACCCGCGGACACGAGGGATGAGGAGCGACATTGTGCCCGGCAGGCAGCACGTTGGGGAAGCCTTTCAACGAAGGTAGGCGACCGCACGGCCCACGCGGTCGCCGGTCGTGTCCGACCGGCGAACCGAACACGACACGCTCAACCGCCAGTCCCTCACAAAGGAGTAGAGATGACCACCGAGCACCTTCCGCAAGGTCCGAACCTCACCCGCAGGAGCGCGCTGTATGCCCCCCTGCTGGCGCTCGGAGGGGGCGTCATGCTCGCTGCCTGCGGCCCCTCAAACGGCTCCGGCACGGCAACCAGCGACTCGGCGACCAGTGTTGCCGGCGGCGGCAAATCCGTGGACCTTATGACCTGGGCGCTCTTCGCAGATCCGGTCTCCCTCGACTACGCCTTCGCCTACGACTTCAACACCAATCCCGTTGTCCTGACGATGGTCGAATCCCTCTTGCGGATGACTCCCCAAGGCGAGCTTGAGCCCTACCTGGCGCAGTCCTGGAAGGCGGAGAGCCCGACGAAGTACGTCTACACACTGCGCCAGGACGTGATCTTCCACGATGGGACCACGATGACGGCGGCCGACGCCGAGGCATCGATGCAGCGTGTCGTGGACCCGAAGACGGGGAGCTACTTGGCCTCCTTCACCGGCAACGTCAAGAGCGTCAAGGCCACCGGCGACTTCGAACTCACCGTGGAGTTGAACAAGCCGGATGCGCTGTGGCAGTACGCTCCCGCAACGACGGTCGGATCCGTAGTGCCCAAGGCGTTCCTGGAACAGCACGCTAACGACATCGGAAAGGCGACGGTGGGCATCGTCGGCACGGGTCCGTACAAGTTCGAATCCTGGGAGCAGGGGCAGCAGTGCACGGTCGTCAAGAACGACGGCTACTGGAACTCCGACCGGACTCCGAAGGTCGGGAAGATCGTGTTCAAGACGCTGGCCGACGAGAACACGGTGATTCAGGGCATGGTCGGAGGCCAGATCGACGGGGCGTTCAACCTGTCGGGAAAGAACCTCAAGGCGCTCAACAACGTCGACTCGGTGCAGGTGGTCTCCGGGCCGTCCTACTTCGTGCACTACCTGGGGCTCAACGTCACCCGTCCCCCCTTCGACGACGTTCGGGTCCGCCAGGCCCTGTCCTACGCGATCGACAAGCAGGGTGTCCTGGACGCGACCTGGGGTGGCGCAGGTGCGCTCGGCAAGTCCCCGTCCACCGAGGCCATGTGGTCATTTGAGACGGACGCATTCAAGGCCGCCTACGACAAGCTGGCCGACTTCTCCCTCGACCTCGACAAGGCCAAACAGTTGATCAACGACGCAGGCGCCTCGGGTGCCTCGGCGACGATCCTCGTCGGGACCCCCCACCAGAAGGACGAGGGGGTCATCATCCAGGCCGCCGCGGCGTCGATCGGCCTGAAGATCAAGCTCGAACAGATCACCTACGAGCAGCTCCTCTCCAAGATCGCCGACACGTCACATGACTACGACGGGTTCGTGCTGGAGTGGTCCTCGGACTACCCGGACCCCGGTGGAACGCTGTTCCAGTGCTTCTATTCGGCGAATCCCACCGACTACACCGACTACAAAGTCCCCGCAGTCGACTCGGCGCTCGAGGCATCCGCCACAGAGACTGACGCCGCGAAGCGGGCGCAGAACCTGATCTCCGCACAGGCCCAGATTGTCGAGGATCAATCCTGGGTGATCTTGTTCTCGCCGACGACGAACGTGCCGTTGAGCTCACGGCTCGGCGGCTACCAGATTCGTCCCCTGTGGTACTGGGATTGCGGCTGGGCCGCCGATATCAGCGGGGTCTAGGAGCCTTGGCTCGCACCGGAGAACCATCGGATCGGTCGATTCCCTGGTACCGACGTACCACCGGCGTCGCCGATCGGGTCATCAGTGGCGCTCACCCGACCCTGCGCTATGGGCTACTGCGACTCGTGGCGGCCGTTGGTCTGCTGTTCGTGTCCTCCGTCGTGGTCTTCGTCCTGCAGCACCTGGCGCCCGGCAGCCCGGAGGCGATCCTCCTGGGCGGCCGGCCGGCCACGCCGGAACTGCTCGCGCAGATCAGGACGCAATATCGCCTGGACGATCCTCTGTGGATGCAGTATTGGACGTGGCTC
>JBKECS010000018.1:0-60814 GCA_047974805.1 Nostocoides sp.
CCTGGCCGAGGTGCCGGTTGCCTTCGTCGAGTTGCGCCCCGGGGCGAATGTGACGGAGGAGGAGCTCATCGCCTACTGTCGCGGACGCATCGCCAGTTTCAAGGTGCCTCGCCAGGTCAGGTTCATCAACGAGTGGCCGATGTCGGCGACGAAGATCCGCAAGAGTGAGCTGCGAGCGCTGCTGGACCCCGCGGGGTAGGGACACCCCGGTACCCAACAGGTGCCTGACGTGGTGGCTCTGGCGTCGGGCTACACCGGCGCGGCGAACCGCTGCCGCTCCACGGCCCGGGAAGGCAACAAGCCGGGATAGCCGCGGTGAACCGCCGCCACCACCACCGTGGCCACTGCGGCCTTGGCCAGGTCGCCGATGAGAAAGACCATGCTGCCCGAGGCCGCCGTCCCCAGGCTGAGTCCCGCCCGCCAGGCGAGCACGGGGATGCCCATGGCATACACCACGACGATGCCGCCGATCACCATAGCCACAAAGCCCGGCATCGTCCGGAACGGCGCGCCCAGCCGGTACACCAGAGCGCCGATGACGTAGGCCCCCACAGGAAAGGCCAGGAGGAAGCCGGCACTGGGACCGGCAAAGACGGCCAACCCGCCACGTCCGCCGGCCAGCAACGGAAGTCCGAGAGCCACCAGAGCCAGGAAGATCACCAGGGACACAAACGCCCGCCGACCTCCGAGGATGGCGCCGGTGATCATCACGCCCAGCGTTTGCAGCGTCACCGGCACGGGAAAGCCGAACAACGCAAACGCCGGCACTAGCCCGAGAGCGGCAACGAAACCGGCGAAGGCGACCTCCAGCGCAATGTCGCGCGTGCGGGATGACGGCATGCAGGGAACTCCTTTTGGGCACGTGATGATCGGCGCCGGTCGGCGCGGTGCCAGAGTAGTCCAGCCGCCCACAGGCCGCCCACAGAAATCCGAGATACGGTCATACCCCCACCCCGTATCCCAGAAAGGCGCGTCCGATGCCCCAACGGAACGCCGAAACGACCCCCACGACAACCCCGACCCGACGGCAGCTGATGTCGTATGCGGCAGCGGGGACGGTGGCCCTGGCCGCCGGTGGAGGCGCTGCCGTGTGGGCAGCGACGCGCACCGATCCGACAGGAAGCGGCGCGGCTGGAGGTCCCACCACCCCATTTGCCGAGCCGGCAGACATCACGAGCGTCAGCGGTCGGCTGTCCACGACGTTGCGCGCGGCCCCCGGCGCCGTTGTCGCCGGGCGAGACACCCAGGCGTGGGTTCAACGGGTCCGTCCCCGGTCCGACGCTGCGCATACGCCCCGGGGACACCCTGGCGATAACGCTGGACAACGCCCTGGATCGACCGACCAACCTGCATACCCACGGGCTGCACGTGTCACCCGAAGGCAACAGCGACAACCCGTTTCGCATGGTGGCGGCCGGTAAGTGGGCCGACTACGACATCGTCGTCCCTGCGGACCACCCCACCGGGACCTTCTGGTACCACCCCCACCATCACGGCATGGTCGCCGAGCAGGTCTTCAACGGACTCTTGGGCGCCATCATCGTCGCCGATGATCACGAGCCCGACGTCGATCGCGACCGGGTCATGATCGTCTCAGACACCACCTTGACCAGCGACGGGCAGGTCCCAGCGAGCCACATGGAGGTCATGCAAGGCAGGGAGGGCCAACTCGTCCTTATCAATGGCGTAGTCAACCCGCGCATAGAGCTCTCCCCGGGCACCATCGAGGGGTGGCGGATGCTCAATGCCTGCACCTCCCGCTACCTGGACATCTCCCTCGACGGGCATACGCTCGGCCTGCTTGGACGGGATGGCCAGGGCCTGACCGCGGCACGAGACATCGAGCACCTGTTCATGCCGCCCGGATCTCGGGCCGACCTGTTGGTCCGGGCCTTAGCCGACGGAACGTATGCCGTCCGCACAACCTCGGTCGATCGCATCCGTCCCGGTCAAGGCATGGGGATGGGCATGGGCATGGACGGGTCGCAACTCTCCCGTGCCATGGTGTTGGCAACGGTGGCAGTGACCAGCAACCCGGCATCGACCAGTTCGGCAGCAACTCCCGCGTCGGCCGCACGCCCCACCGGCGCCTCGGGGTGGCCGGACTGGGACCGCTCCCTGCGAGACCTGACCGGAGCCGGCGTCGATGCCCAGCGCCGGGTCACCTTCACCATGGGGATGGGGGGCACGGGCGGCGGCATGTTCGAAATCGACGGCAGAGTGTTCGACCCGCAGCGGGTGGACGTGTCCGCTCGATTGGGCACGGTGGAGGAATGGACCATTGCCAATACCTCGGTCATGGACCATCCGTTCCATCTCCACGTCTGGCCGTTCCAGGTGACCGATGCCCCCGATCACGACCCCGGCGGTCCACCGGATTGGCGCGACGTGATCAATGTCCCGGCCGCCGGCCAGGTCACCGTGCGCGTCCCCATTGAGACGTATGCCGGCACGACCGTTTACCACTGTCACATCCTCGACCACGAGGACCTCGGCATGATGGGCATGATCCGAGTAACCGCCTAGCCATGGCTGGCTGGCGCGGCGGTGCTCGTCGGGCACGGCCGGGCCCAGCAGAAGGGCCCCTGGCCGGCATGTTCGCCGGTCAGAGGCCCTTCTGTGCAGATGGTGGCAGGTGAAGGATTCGAACCTTCGTAGCTTTCGCGACGGATTTACAGTCCGCTTCCATTGGCCGCTCGGACAACCTGCCGTGGTGCGTCTGGAAGGATAGCAAGCAGAGGGCAGCGGGGCCGAATCGGCATACGCGTGATTTCACCGACTCCCTCCCGACCGTCCCGGGCACAGGCCCATCCACGTCCAGGCACAGAAAGGCGAGCACCCCATGGCCGACAGCAGCTTCGACATCGTCAGCACCTATGACAAGCAGGAGGTCGCCAACGCGGTCAACACGGCGGCCAAGGAGATCTCCAACCGGTACGACTTCAAAGGCGTGGGTGCATCCGTGAAGCTGGCCGGCGAAGCCATCTCCATGGAGGCCAACAGCGAGGAGCGGTGCAAAGCCGTCCTCGATGTCGTGCAAACCTGGCTGGTCAAGCGCGGGGTATCGCTGAAACACCTCGACGTTCCAGATTCCGGGCCGCGGCCGTCCGGCAAGGAGTACAAGCTCGACGTCCCACTCAAGCAGGGCATCTCCAGCGAGAACGCCAAGAAGATCACCAAGCTCATCCGGGACGAGGGACCGAAATCCGTCAAGACGCAGATCCAGGGCGATGAAGTGCGGGTGACCAGCAAGTCTCGAGACGATCTGCAGTCCGTCCAACGCATGGTCAAGGACGCCGACTTGGACATCGCGGTTCATTTCACCAACTACCGCTGACCGGCGACGACGCAGCCACCATCCCGTATGCCGGACCTACCGCGTGCATCTCCCGTCGATCCGACCTCCCTGGCGGCACGCGGGCGGGTCGAGGCCGTCAAGGGTTGGCGTGCCGTGCAGGACCGCGTGGTCGCCTCCGACCCTGGCTTGATCCGGTTGCGGCACGGGTTGCGGGCCGCCGTCGCCGTGGCCACCACCGTGGGGGTCGAAGGTGCCTTGGCCAAGGTGATCGGGGCCGACGGCAGAGCCACCCAACTGCACGTCATGATCGGGGCGATCGTCGGACTCAACATGGCCACCTCCATCCGGGAACGACGCCGTCGCGATGTCGGGCGCACATCCCTGGGGGTGCCGGTTGCGGCGGCCCTGGGCGCGGGCTTGGCCACGGTCGCCGTGGCCAGCCATCCCTTGGCCATGGCCCTTTTCGTCGTGGTGACGTTCGCCGCCGTGTGGGTTCGCCGGTTCGGGCCGCGCTGGTTCGCCCTGGGATTCATCGCCTGGCAGTCCTACTTCTTCGCTTCCTTCCTTCGGCCGTCGCCCTCAGCCTTTCCCGGACTGGTGCTCGCCGCGATCGTGGCTGCGGCCTGGGTGGCCACACTGCTCACCACGGTGTTCCACCCCGATCCCGAGGCGACTGTGCGACACATCGTCACCTCGTTGCGGGCCCGCGCACGCACCGTCGTGGCAGCCGCCGTGGAGGTGCTCGATGACGGTGCATCCCGCAAATCCGTGGCCAGGCTGCGCTCCCAGCTCGAGCGCGCCCGCTCGCTCGCCCTGCTGATCGACGCTCATCTGGACGACGGCGCGGCCCTGCCACGTGGTGCTCACCCGGCTCGGGTGCGCCGCTGGCTGGTCGACCTCGAGATCGGCCTGGACGAAGTCGCCGGGTCCGCGATCCAACTTGTTCAAAGCCGCCCGGTGGCTGGGGCCCACGTCACCGCCTCGACCATCGCCGCGGCTCCTCCAGACACCGTGCGAGCGGCCCGATCCATGCTCGATGCCCTGGGGTGGGGCCAGCTGCCCCAGGCGCGGGCCGAGGCCACTGCCCTGCTGGATAGTCCCCATGGGGGTCAGCAGACGATCCGTCGCCTGGCCAACGGGGCTCGACTACTCATCGACAGCGTCGACGTGTGGCTTTCCGGTCGGTTGTGGGCCATCGACGGGGGCGTCCCCGCGCCGGCCGACGCGAGCATCACCGCCACCGGATCGGGGACCGCACCCGATGCGCCGTCCGAACTCGCCGACGAGGAGGACCGCCTCGAGGCGTGGCCCCCGGAGGATTTCGCTCCGGTGGTCACTCTGCAAAGCGGCAACCTCCCCGGCACGGCAGCGTATGCCTCGGCCGCCGTCGCCACAGACAAGCACCCGTGGGATCGGTGGGCCTTCACCACCCGTCAGGCCATTCAAGCAGCGGTGGCGGCTGGGCTCGCGGTCCTCTTCGGCGAGCTCATCTCACCCCAGCGGTACTACTGGGCGGTCATCGCGGCCTTCGTTACCTTCACCGGCACCGCCACGGCCGGTGAGACCATCCGCAAGGCCCTCGCCCGTGTTGCCGGCACACTGGCCGGACTCGTCGCTGCCGTCGGCTTGGCACAGGTCACCTCCGGCCTGCCGGTGTTAGCGTTCGTCGTCATCGTGCTCGCCCTGTTCTGGGCCTTCTACCTGCAATCCCTGTCTGCCGGCGCCATGGTTTTCTTCATCACCATCGCGCTGGGCGAGCTCTATGGACTGTTGCGAGAATTCGACGGCGACCTTCTGACCATGCGGCTCGCGGAAACCGCGGCCGGGGCCGTCGCCGGCATCGTCGCCGCCCTGGTCGTGTTGCCGGTCTCCACCAGGGGCACCTTGAAGCGTGCCCGGGCGGCGCTGCTGCTCACCCTCAAACAGCTGCTTGACGAATGCGCCGACCTGCTCGACGGCACCCGCCCGGCGACCGATCCATTCGCCACGGCCATCGCCCTCGACGAGGAGGCCCGCCAGGTCGCTGCCACGCACACCGCTGTCCTCAACGTGCCGTTCCTCGACACCGACGCAGCGGACCGCTCCCGACGCGTGGCCATCCTCGGGGTGTGTGCGTCCGGCGGGAGGGCGGTGCTGCAGGCGATCCCGACCACGCCCCATCCGGGACTCACCGGTCCTGCCGCGGTGTGCCGCGTGCTCGCCGGGGAGTGCTCCCGACTGGCCGACGTGCCTGATCTGAAGGATCAGCGTCCTGCCCGCGCGGATCGCCCGGGCCTGTCCGAACAGGTGACCGTCCTGCTCGACGGCGCGGTCCGAGACGGTGCCCCCATTGCCCTGGTCCGGCGACTCCAACGACTCGCCGACGCCCTGGCGCTGCTCACCCCGAGCCCCGGCGGTAGGGTCCGATCGTGAGCGAACAACCTCGACTCGCCGGCAAGACGGCGCTGATCACCGGCGCCAGCCGGGGCATCGGTTTGGCGATCGCCCAACGCCTTCTCGACGACGGAGCCACGGTCTGTATCACCGGGCGCAACGAGCAGGCGTTGGAGGCGGCGGTGGATGATCTCGGTGGCCGTGGCCACGCCATCGGGATGCCGGGCAAGGCCGATGACCCCACCCACATCGGCGCCACCGTCGCACGCACCCTGGAGGTGTTCGGCTCGGTGGACATTCTGGTCAACAACGCCGGGATCAACCCCTCAAACGGGCCGCTGACTGCGTTGGACGCCGGCGCGGCCCGCAAGATCCTCGAGGTCAACGTCATCGCCGCCCTGGAATGGACCACGGCCACGTATGAGTCCTGGCTGGCTGATCACGGCGGTTCGGTGGTCAACATCGCCTCCGTCGCCGGCCTGCGACCAGCTCCCGGGCTCGGCTTCTATGGGGTGTCCAAGGCCGCGCTGATCCATCTCACCCAGGAACTGGCGCTCGAATTGGGACCAGAGGTCCGGGTCAACGCCGTGGCGCCCGCGGTGGTGAAGACCCAGTTCTCCAAGATCCTGTACGAGGGCCGAGAGGAACAAGTCGTCGCGACCTACCCGCTTCGCCGGCTTGGGGTGCCCGAGGACATCGGCTCGGTGGTGGCTTTCCTCGCCGGGGAGGATTCAGCCTGGATGACCGGCCAGACGCTGACCGTGGACGGTGGCATGCTCTTGACCGGCGGCATCTGATCGGTCCGTCGGGGTGGGTTCCACGACGGACCGAGGCATCCGGTCCGGGTTGGCCCTAGACCCCGAACTCCGGCCGCAGTGGGTAGTCCGCACCTCCGTCGGCGTCGGTTTTGGTGGCCAGAATCTGATGCAACTGGATCTCATTGCGTTCGAAGGCCAGCGAGCTCCCGGCCAAGTACAGCCCCCATACCCGCGCGGTGGGCAAGCCCACCTCGACCACGCACTTCTCCCAGTCAGCAGAGAGGTTCTTACACCAGGCCCGGGTAGTCCGGGCGTAGTGCTGACGCAGGTTCTCCTGGTGGTGCACCTCCAGGCCCTCGTCCTCCATGACCCGCACGATGTCCCCCGACCCGGTCAGCCCGCCGTCGGGGAAGACGTACCGGTTGATGAAGCCGCCCTGCGGAACCCCCGGATGTTTGTTGTCCGGCCGGGTGATCGTGTGGTTGAGCAGCCGGCCGCGGTCCCGCAGTTTCGAACGAAGGAACCGGAAGTAGCTGCCGTAGTTCTCCGGACCGATGTGCTCGGTCAGGCCGATGGAGGAGATGGCATCGAAGTCACCCTCGGTGACGTCCCGGTAGTCCTGGAACCTGATTTGCGCGCGATCCGTCAGGCCGCGCTCGGCGAGCATCGCCCTGCCCCACTCCGCCTGCTGCTCCGAGAGGGTGACCCCGATCGCCGTGACGCCGTAGTTCTCCACCGCGTGCCGGACCATGCCTCCCCAGCCACAGCCGACATCGAGCAACCGCGCGCCCGGCTTGAGGCCGAGCTTGCGGCATATCAGGTCGTGTTTGTGGGCCTGGGCCTCTTCCAAGGTGGCGTCGTCAGTGGGATACACGGCGCAGGTGTAGGCCATGGACGGGCCGAGCAACACCTCGTAGAAAGCATTCGAGACGTCATAGTGGTGATGGATCGCCTCGGCATCCCGGCCCCGGCCGTGCCGCAGGCCCCGGGCGAGCCGGCGCAGCGGGGTGGGTGCCTCGATCTCCGGCAGCGAAGGGTTGCGAATTCCGTATTGTCGCATCAGGGCCACGAAGGCCGGGGTCTGCTTCAACCCGGGCCGGCGGATCTGCAGATGGTCACGCAGGAGCTTGTACACCTCGTAGGGGTCGCCCTGGTCGATCCCCTCGATGATCAACTCGTCGGTCAGGTAGGCCCGGGCCAGCCCGAGATCCCCCGGCGCGGTCAACAGGTAGTTCAAGCCTTTGGGGGATTGAAGCCGGATCTTCACGCCTTCGCCCGAACCTCCCCGCGATCCGTCGAACGCCCGAAAATCCACCGGGGCATCGGCTCCGACCAGCGTGTCGAATACCTCGCCGATCGTTATCGTCATCGTGCGCCCACCGCCTTCTCGTACAAGGACGGGAGTCGCCCGTCCGGGTCATATCGCTTCTTCA
The DNA here is from genome assembly GCA_047974805.1 of Nostocoides sp. Lineage (GTDB taxonomy): Bacteria > Actinomycetota > Actinomycetes > Actinomycetales > Dermatophilaceae > JAJXUB01. The sequence goes on from JBKECS010000018.1 coordinate 7,863, forward strand.
CCACGTCATAGTCCGATCCGCCGTACAACGCGTTGAAGGTGTCCTCGTCGTAGTAGGCGTCGGAATACAAGCTTTTGTGCCCGCCGAGGCCGGTGACCTCGTCCTCGATCATCCTGTTGACATCGCCATCGGTGCGACCCGGCAAGATCGGCACCGTGGACCAGAACCCCACGTTGACGTATGCCTCACCTCGACGCATCGGGTAGAGCGGCCACGGCACGCGCTCGTCGGGGCCTGCTGCGGCCGACTTGGCCGATGGGAGCTCGCCCGGCTGCCCGGCCTCGGAGGCTGGGCGGAGCTGGATGGGACACAGCCAGATGGGTTCGATGGGCACCTGCGCGAGGAACCAGTCGATGAACTCCGGCAGCTTGTCCAAGCCGATCTCGACGTCTTGGATGACCCGCTCGCGGGGGAGCCGGCCGCGTTGGGCATCCCACCGGGCGAGATAGCCGTGCTCCTGTTCGAACCGGACGAGCTTCCAGTACACGTCGCTGCGCAGGAATTGTCGGGGCCACAGCCGCCGCACTGCCGGGTGCTGGGCACCGAAAGCCCGAGAACACCAGAACCAGTCGGTGTCCCAGCGCCACAGGTAGTCGTGCACGGTCAGCAGATCCGTGCTGCGCTCACGCAGAGAGCGATAATAGATCTGTTGGCCGGTGTAGTCGCTCGGGCGTATGCCAGGTGGCGGCGTGTCCGCCCAGGTGCCCAGAGTGAGGTAGCACTCGTCGGCGGTGAACACCACACCGTCGACGAAGTCGACCTCGGTTCCGTCGAATCTGCGTTCGGCCATGACCTCGGCGACTGCGGTCGCGAGGTCGTGGACCGAGTCGAACCGGACGTGGCGCAAGCCGACGTAGGGATGAGTCCGCTCCAACTCGATGGTCAGTGCCAGCGCGTAGCCAAGGGAGCCGTAGGAGTTCGGGAAGGCGGCGAAGAGGTCGGCGTTCGGCCCGTCCGCAGTGGCAGTGACCACCTCACCACTGCCGGTGAGGATGTCCATGGAACGCACCGACTCATGCGGGAGACCGTTGCGGAAGGAGGTGGATTCGATGCCCAGACCGGTGACGGCCCCGCCCAGGGTGATGGTCTTGAGTTGCGGAACCACCAGCGGCATCCAGCCCAGCGGGAGGGTGGCGGCGACAAGGTCCTCGTAGGTGGTCATTCCCTGGACCCGGGCGGTCGCGGACTGCCCGTCAGGGGCGATGTCGACGGCAATGACCCGGTTGAGGGCAGCGACATCCAGTCCTGGGCGTCCAGTTCCGCTGCGCGAACGGAAGAGGTTGGAGGTCCGCTTGGCTAGGCGCACGGGCTCGCCTGCGGGAATCAGATCATATTGCGCACGCAACCGGGTCACGGCCGCGTCATGCTCCTCGGCCGGATCGGTGTCCTCGCTCGCTCTGTCCGCCCGCGCGTCCACGATTCCCCGTCGCACCCCCCCATCAAACACCGACTCGGCCCGGTTGAGCCAGCAAAGTCTCAGAAATAGTTCGTCTTAGCTAAGTACTATTGGTCACGACCCCGGGAACCGGTCGCGGCTGCGCAGCCGTTCCCGGATTCTGCTGTCCGCGTCGACGATGACGCGGCGAACCGCTGCACTGAGGCCGCGGCGCGCCAAGGCCTGATCGTTCAACTCGACCAGCCACGGCTCAATGACCGTGCGCGGATAGGCCATCTCGGCGACCCGGGCCAGGGCGTCCTCCCCGACCCACTCGGCCATCGCGGGCACGTCATCGAAGTACCTGCGGGCATACGACTCGACCAGCGCGGACGGAGCCGGGCGCCACACTCCGGTAGCCAACGCGTTGAGGTCGTAGTTGCTGCGGGCCCGATTGCCGGTCAACTCGGCCCAGGCCCAGGCCTTGGCCGTTGTCGTCGGCCGGGCCGCCCGGGCGGTCAGCAGCGACCAGCCACCGGCCAACGTGGCGTCCTGAGCACCCTGGGCGAGCAGGAAGTCGTCATCGACGGCGTCGAGCTCGGCCAGCCGGGTGAGCACCACCCAGCGGAAGTCATCATCGCCGGCCAGCCCCAGCGGCGTTCCGTCACCACCGGCCCAGCGCAACAGCGCCTCGACATCGGCGCTCGTGCGTGCCAGCAACCGCGCCGCGGCCAGGGCGGTCGGGCCGTCGCCCGCCCGGTCAAGCGCTCGTTGGGCGGCCTGCGCCACTGTGGCCGTGGCTGCGGCCTGCTCCGGTGTTGGCAGGAATTCGCTGACCAGCCGGTCTTGGATGAATGTGCCAACCCGCGAGGCGATGGCCGGCTCATCTTCCTGGGGCCAGGCGCGCTCGAAGATGCTCAGGACGTGCCGCGGGTCGATCGTGCCTAGGGCCACGCCGTCGATGAGGGCGACCCAGATGACGGCACGCGCCTGCCGATCCGGCACCTGCGCCAATGTCTGCGGCAGCGATGTCACGGTGTCCGCGTCCAGCTCCACCGTCGCCCAGGTCAGGTCGGCGGCGTTGGGCACCACCACCGCGGCCGGTCCGATCCCCGGGACGACCCGCTCGGGCACATCGATGCTCACCGGCTCGCGCCACAGCTCACGGCCGTCACCGAAACCGGCGACATCGAACGTATGCGGCCGGTCGGCCGGGTGGTCCGGTGGCGGTTGCCGGGTGATCGCTGCTGCACCGAGGTCAACCGCGATGCGGTCCACACCTGCGGTCTCCAACCATTGCGCGCTCCAGCTGGCCAAGGACCGACCGCACGAGCGCTCCAGGGCGGTCAGGAAGTCGACGAGCCGTCCGTTGCCGTAGGCGTGGGTGCTCAGATAGTCGTGCACGCCCGCGATGAAGGCGTCATCGCCGATGTGGGCGATGAGTTGGCGCAGGACGCTGGCGCCTTTGGCGTACGAGATGCCGTCGAAGTTTTGCAGCGCGGTGTCGCCGTCGGGCGCAGGCGCGCCGGCGACCGGGTGGGTGCTGGGGGTCCGCTCTGCGGCATACCCCCAGACCTTGCGGACCATGGTCGCCTCTACCCACGCCTCGTCGTAGTCCGTGGCCGCGACCATCGTGCGGTAGGCGATGTACTCGGCGAAGGACTCGTTCAGCCACAAGTCGTCCCACCAGGCCAAGGTCACCAGGTCACCGAACCATTGGTGGGCCATCTCATGCACGAGGGTGTTGGCCACCTGCAGTCGCTGATCTCGAGTGACCGCACCCCGGAAGATGTACTGGTCGCGGACCACAATGCAGCCCGGGTTCTCCATCGCGCCGGCGTTGAATTCGGGCACGAACACCTGGTGGTACTCCCCAAAGGGATAGCGGATCCCGAAGAGCTTCTGTTGGTAGTCGAAGGACTGCTTGGTGATCTCCAGCAGCGCCGGCGCCTGCTCGCGCAGGTGGTCGGCGAGGGAGGACCGGGCGTGCAACCCCAGCGGTATGCCGTCGTGCACGGCTTCCACACTGACGTAGGGCCCGGCGCACACGGTGACGAAGTACGTTGCCAGCGGACGGGTCATGGCCAGCTCCCAGCGGCCCGGGCGCACCTGGGTCGCCGCGCCGTTGCCGATGACCCGCCAGTGCGTCGGCGCGGTGACGGCGATGGCATACGGGGCTTTGAGGTCGGGCTGATCGAAGCAGGCGAAGACCTTCGGGGCGGCGTCGAGGAACAGGTGACCGTAGATGTAGTCCTCACCGTCAGCCGGGTCCGTGGCTCGGTGCAGCCCCTGACCGTCGTGGGAGTAGCCCATGGTCGCGCGTACGGTCAACGTGTTGTGCGCGGCAAGCCCGGTCAGCCGGTACCGACCGTCCTCAAGCGCATCGACCGGCAGCGGGGAACCGTTGAGCGCTAGGGCATGCAGCGTGATCGGCTTGATATCGACGAAGGTCGCGCCCCCAGCTTCGGCGCAATCGAAATCGATCGTCGTCACGGACTCGAAGGTCTCGGGTCCGGTGCTCAGATCGAGATCGACCGTCATCGCCGTCACCGAGATGAGCTCGGCGCGGGCAACGGCTTCCTCATGGGTCAGCGACGACATGCGGCTCATTCTGTCACCCAGAGTCCGTGGTGGCATCGCCGGTGAGGGCCCCGGCAGTCCGGCGATACTTGCTCGCGCGAGGCCCGGGCGCGATTAGAGCGCCAGCCCGACGTACTTGATTTCGAGGTACTCCTCGATCCCTTCGAAGCCACCTTCGCGACCGAATCCCGAGGATTTGACTCCGCCGAAGGGGGCGGCCGGATTCGACACGATGCCGGTGTTCACTCCGACCATGCCAAACTCCAGGGCCTCCATGACCCGGATCGTTCGGGCGTTGTCCCGGGTGTAGACATAGGCAACGAGCCCATATTCGGTGGCGTTCGCCCGTTCCAGGGCCTCGTCCTCGGTCGTGAAGGTACACACTGGCGCGACCGGACCGAAGATCTCCTCGGTGAGGCAGCGCGACCCTGGCGCGACGTCAGTGAGCACGGTCGGGGCATAGAAGAATCCGGGCCCGTCAACCGGACCACCCCCGGTGACAACGGTCGCGCCACGGGTCACCGCGTCGTGAACCAGGTCATCGACCCCGGCACGGGCCTTATCGGTGATCAGCGGCCCGCCGTCGACCCCGTCCGCAGTGCCGTCACCGACCGTAAGGCCCGCCATGGCAGCACCAAGCCTGCGCGCGAACTCCTGTGCGATCGACTCGTGCACGAAGAACCGGTTGGCCGCCGTGCACGCCTCACCGATGTTGCGCATCTTGGCGAGCATGGCACCCTCGACGGCTGCGTCGATATCGGCGTCCTCGAACACGAGGAAGGGGGCGGTCCCGCCGAGCTCCATGGACACCTTGAGCAGTTGCTCGGCCGACTGGGCCACAAGCCTGCGCCCCACCGGGGTCGAGCCGGTGAAGGTGAGTTTGCGGGTGCGCGGATCTTTGATGATCGGCTCGCAGACTGCACCCGAGTGCGCCGTGGTGATGACGTTGAGCACGCCAGCGGGCACCCCAACGTCCTCGAGCAGTTGGGCGAGGGCGAGCATGGATAGCGGCGTCTCGTGCGCTGGTTTGACGACCATGGTGCACCCGGCGGCAATGGCTGGGCCGATCTTGCGCGTGCCCATGGCCAGCGGGAAGTTCCACGGCGTGATCATCAGTGTCGGACCGACCGGCTGTTTCATGGTGACCAGGCGGGTGGCGCCGTTGGGCGCCACCGAGTACTGCCCGTGGACGCGCACGGCCTCCTCGGAGAACCAGCGGAAGAACTCCGCGGCATACGCGACCTCGCCACGCGCCTCGGCCAGCGGCTTGCCCATCTCCAGCGTCATCAGCAGCGCGAAATCCTCCGTGCGGGCGACCAACTGCTCGTATGCCGCGCGCAAGATCTCCCCGCGATCGCGCGGAGCGGTGGCGGCCCAAGACTTCTGCGCGTTCGCGGCGGCGGTCAGCGCCGCGAGGCCATCCGTGGGCGTTCCGTCGGCGCAGTTGACGAGCACCTGGCCGGTGGCCGGGTTGGACACGTCGAAACGTCCGCCGCCGTCAGCCTCCCGCCAAGCCCCGTCGATGTAGAGGCCGGTGGGCACTGAGGCGAGGAGGTCGGTAGTGGACGATGCCATGGTGGCTCCTAATCGGATGGGCGTTGGGTTGATGCGACGGCGGGCGGGGTCGCCACGGGCTGGCGGCCTCAGCGCGCGGCAGCAGTGACCAACGCATCGTCAAAGATATCCAGACCCTCGCGCAGCAGCTCGTCCGAGGCAACCAGCGGAGGGAGGAAGCGGAACACGTTGCCGTAGGTGCCGCAGGTCAAGGTGACCAGGCCCTCGGCGTGACAGGCAGCGTTCGTCGCTGCGGTCAACGAGGGATTGGGGGTTATGTCGCCGGCGCCGTTGACGAGTTCGACCGCAAGCATGGCCCCTCGCCCCCTGATATCACCGATCTGGGGAACTTTTGCTGCCAGCTCGTTCAGCCGGCTCATGAACAGGGCCTCGATCTGCCGGGCTCGGCCGGGCAAGTCCTCGGCAGCCATGCTCTCCATGGCCCCCAGCGCCGCCGCGCACGCAACCGGGTTGCCACCATAGGTGCCGCCCAACCCAGAGGGGTGAATGGCGTCCATGATGTCTGCGCGACCGGTCACTGCCGCCAGCGGGAGGCCACCGGCCATCCCCTTGGCGGTGGTGATGAGGTCGGGGACCACGTCCTCATACTCGCAGGCGAACCAATCGCCGGTTCGGCAGAACCCGGTTTGCACCTCGTCGGCGATGAAGATGATGCCGTGCTCCTTACACCACTGCGCCACCTGCGCGAGGAACCCCGGTGCCGGCACGATGAATCCGCCCTCGCCTTGGATTGGTTCGATGATGACCGCCGCGACGTTGTCCTCACCGACCTGTGCGTGCACCGTCGCGGTGAACACGTCGAAGGCCTCCTTCTCGCAGGCCATCGGGCCACCAGGCCAGCGGAAGGGATACGCCATCGGCACCCGGTAGATCTCCGGAGCGAACGGGCCGAACTTGTCCTTGTAGGGCATATTCTTCGCGGTCAGGCCCATGGTGAGGTTGGTCCGGCCGTGATAGGCGTGGTCGAAAGCGACAACGGCGTGTCGGCCGGTGACGTGCCGGGCGATCTTGACCGCGTTCTCCACCGCCTCCGCGCCGGAGTTGAACAACGCCGAGCGCTTCTCATGCCGCCCTGGGGTCAGTTCGGCGAGCTTGTCGCACACGTCGAGGTACTCGGTATATGGGGTGACCATGAAGCACGTATGCGTGAAGTCAGCCACCTGATCCCGCACGGCCGCCACGACGCGTGGGTCGGCGTTACCGACCGAGGTCACTGCGATCCCGGAACCGAAGTCGATGAGCCGGTTGCCGTCCACATCGGCCAGAATGCCGCCGCCGGCGGCCTCGATGTAGACGGGCAGCCCGACGCCCACTCCGGCGGAGACGGTGCTGGCCTTGCGCGCATGCAGTTCCAGGCTCTTCGGGCCGGGGATGGCGGTGGCGAGGTGGCGGGACTGGTCGAGCTCGGCCATGGGGGTGCTCCGGTGTTCGTGCGAAAGATGCCGTGCCAGAGGTGACCTCCAGCGGATGACTCGAAGAATGCCGCGTGGCCACTATGCCGTCAAATACCTGTTGTATCCACTTTCCATGCCTGAGCGGCATGCATGCCGCCTGACCGGGCGCTACTCTCCCGAGTGTGGATCTTCGCGTGCTGAGGTATGCCGCCACGGTGGCCCGGGAAGGGTCGGTCGTCGCGGCTGCCCGTATTTTGCACACGACCCAGCCGAGCCTGTCCCGGCAGATCAGGGCGCTCGAACGGCAGCTGGGGTTCGATCTGTTCACCCGAGGCTCCGGCAGCCTGACCCCCACCAGAGACGGGCGCCGCTTCTTGGCCCGAGCCGGCCGGCTGCTCGAACACAGCGAGGCGTTGGAGCGCGAAGCTCAGGCCATCGCCGAGGGGCGGCTGGTCAGCGTGGTCGTCGCGGCCTCACCGACCACGCTGACGGACGTGGTCGTCCCGTTCATCGCGACCCTTACCCCAGAGGATCCCTGGCCGGAAGTTCGCCCCAGCGAGGCCTCGACGGTGTTCTCCCGGCTGGCGGCAGTCGACCTCGCCGTCGGTGGGCATACACCCCCACCCACCGCGGCCAGTCTGGTCCTGGCGCAGTTCCCCCTGCTGGCTCATGTACCGGCCGATCACCCGTGGGCGGGCCACGGCCAAGTCCCGTTGAGCGATCTGGCCCATACCTCACTGCTCGTGCCCGCCCAGGGCAGCTATACCCGGCGCACCCTCGACGACGCCTGGCATGCCGCTGGGCTGCGCCCGGCCATCGTTCACGAGGTGGACAGCCCCGAGGTGGCCATGGCGCTGGCCGCCTCGGGTCGAGGTGTGGCCGTCCTCTCGGACGACCCGCGGTTCGGTTTGGAGGCTTTGGAGGTCGTCGGTGCCACCGGTGCGGTGACCTTCACGCTGCACGCAGCCTGGGAGACCACCCACCCAGCTGCGGAGAACCTGCAAGAGATTGCTCTGCGCCTATCGGACTTCTGCCGGGCACGCTATCCGGCTCCCGGCGGTTCAGCTCGGGCCACGACGCGCTAGAACCTCGCGAGCCGGTCGATCACCTCCGCTGCAAAAGCCGGGAACTGATCGACCGTGTCGATGAACATCGACGGTTTGACGCAGATGGTGTCAAACCCCATCGCCACTTGAGCCGGGACGGCCTCCATCGCCTGGACAAGGCTGCCGGCGGAGCCGTCGGCGGGCAAGGTGGCTCGGACACCGCCGATGAGCTCGATCTCCTCGATGTCACGCCCATAGGCGCTCAGGCCGACGCGTAGCCGAGCCACGTCCTTCGACGTGACCGGTCCGAACGGATTGAACGCGTGACCGTACCTAGCCAGCCGCTCGATGACCTTGGGGTGAGCCGAGGAGCCGCCGAAGCACAGCCGCGGTCCATCTGGCCGGTAGCCACGCGGCTCGACATACGCAGCGTCGATGGTGAAATGGTGACCGGCGAAGTGCACCGGGCCTGAGGCAAAGGCGGCCCGCCAAATCTGGAGTTGTTCGTCAAGGATCGCGCCCCGACGCCGAAAATCGACGCCGAGGGCCTGGTATTCGTCCTCGTGCCAGCTGACCGTCGGCAACACGAGCAGCCGGCCCTGACTCAACAGGTCGAGCGTGCCGAACTCCTTGGCCAGCAGCAGGGGGTGGCGCAGCGGGAAGATGACGGCGCCGGCGACCAGCCTCAAGCGGATGGTCCTCGAGGCCATGGCGCTGAGCAGGACCAGCGAGTTCGGCCATGGGAAGGTCGGGTCCTGATTGCCAGGAGCTGCATAGTCTCGTGGGTTGCTCGGACGCCCCGAGGCGCCTGCAGAGGGGCCGAGGACGACGTGTTCGCTGAGCATGACGCCGTCGATCCCGGCGCGCTCGGCCTCAACGGCCAGATCGACCAGAGTGGCCAGGTCGTCGGTACCCGCCAGCGTGTCGTTCTCGCTGAGGATGATCAGGGCTCGCGGCGACATCGGCGCTCCGCATCATTTCGTCGTCATGTTTGCCAGGCCCGGCCAGTCTTCCAGCCTCTCCGGCTGGTCGCTCACGCCGGAGATGTCCACCCACCAGCTCACCGGAGCACCAAGGGGCGCCCTACCGTGGTGATGTGGTCACCGTAGAGATCATCCAGGGCGACATCACCACACAGCAGGTGGACGCCATCGTCAATGCGGCCAACTCCAGCCTGCTCGGCGGCGGAGGGGTCGATGGGGCCATCCATGCCGCAGCCGGTCCCCAACTGCGCGCCGAGTGCCGGCGCGTGCGCCGAACACGCTGGCCGGACGGGCTTCCAGTCGGTGAGGCGGTGGCGACCGGGGCCGGCCGCCTCGCCGCGCGATGGGTTATTCACACGGTCGGGCCGAACTGGCATCGCGGTCAGCGCGACCCCGCGGATCTGGCCAGCTGCTTCACCCGGTCTGTTCAGGTCGCCCAGCAGCTGGGCGTCCGCTCGATGGCGCTTCCAGCGGTCAGCGCCGGCGTCTATGGGTGGCCGGGGGAGGATGTGGCCCGAATCGCCATCGACTCGGTACGCCGCGCGACCGACATGACCGGCAAACCCGCTGACAACGCGATCCAACTGATCCGCTTCGTCCTGTTTTCCCCGCGGCTGACCGCACTGTTCGAGCGCGCGCTCGCATCGATCTAGGACCAGCGGCGGGTCAGGGACGTCCGTAGCTGACGTTCCCGGACCAGATCTTGTGCAGTCCCGAAGTCTTGCCGGTGGTGGGCGAGTCGTACATCATGCCGCCCCCGGCGTAGATGCCGACGTGGTAGGCCGGCGCACCGAAGAACACGAGGTCCCCGGGCTGAGGATTGGAAATCCGGGTCGCCGCCTGGCGCTGTGCCTCTGCGGTCCGCGGGAGCGAAATACCGACCTTGGCGAACACATAGGAAGTGAACCCGGAGCAGTCGAATCCGGTCGAGGGCGACGTGCCGCCCCATCGGTAGTAGATACCGGACAAGGACTGGGCGACGGCGATAACGCCAGAGGCCGCAGCCCGGCTCGCCGCGGAGGAGTAATCCGTCGAGGACGCCGTCGAGGACGAGGCAGTCGATGAGGAGGAGGTTCCTGCCCGACTCGTTGATCGGCTGACGGTCTCGACCGCAGGGACGACCACCGGCTTGGGCTTCGGCTTGGCGACAGCGGTGAAGGCCAGCACGCCCACGGCGGGCTCGGTGACTTTCTCCGACGCCATCGGTGCGGTCACGGCGGCGCCAGAGGCGGACGACTTCGCCGTCGTGGCGGTCGCGGCGGATTGCGTCGAGGACACCAGGGCGGCACCGCCACTAGTGGCAGCGATCGTCGTGCTGCCAGGGGCCCGCACCGGCTGCACATTTGCTGCCAGGGCTGCGGAACCGTTGGAGGCAACAGAGGCCCCCGAGACGGACGTGGGAACGGCGAACGCCGCGACGAGGCCACCCGAAGCGGCCAGCACGGCAGAGGATTTCACGGCAGGGGCGGCCGACCGGCTCATCGCCACCTTGAACTCCGACAGCGGGTTGTACCGCCCGGGAGCCCGGTGACGGCCCTGTGACACAGATTCGGACAACGTCGGTGACCTCTTCCTGGCCTACGAAGTGAGCTGTCGGGTTCGGGCCAGAAGTCGTGCCCGGCCCGTTGGAGCAAGGCTCCGTCGGGCTTCACCCCAAGGACCGTCTCTCGACGGCCCGAAGGTGGGTCCTCCGCTCCTGCCAGATGACTGCGTGACCCGACCAGGTGGCAGGACTCGGCGGCCTGTCCGGGTATCGCCCCAAGGGATCGAGGCAACGGCCGAAACGCTACCGCAGCCCGACACAAATGTCACGTTTGGGTCACGGGACGTGACGTACGTATCATCGTCGCCGGTCAGAGCACCTAGGAGCGCACGCTGACATGGACGTGGTCCATGTGGTTGGCGGTCGCGCCGCCACGGTCGGACATGCCGCGCCAACCGCTTCCGGGGAACCAGATGCGCTGCCGGAAGATGATGTAGTCGACGTTCCAGGCCGACGCATTGGCCTGCACGTATGCCGCCACCTGGTTGCCCAGGTCGGCTCCTGCGGCGCTGCTCCAATTGGGGATCATGAAATCGACCGCGCGCCCCGAGGGATGGTCAGGAATGGAGTCCGGTCGCACACCGATGACGCTGGTGATCTGGCCGTAGCGGCCGAGGACGCTGTTGAGCACCATGCGGGCGTTCCCGGTCAGGCCGGAGACCCCCACGCCGTGGGCCGCCGTGGTCCGCGCCGAACCGGACTGAGCAGAACTGGACGGAGCCGGTGCGGGCTTGGCGACAGCGGTGAAGGCCAACGTCCCCAGCGGCTGAGTGATCGGTCCGGTGGCCAACGGCGCAGAAACCCTGGGCGCCGAGCGGGACGTCCGATCCGACCCGCGTTGGGTGCTCTCCGAGGCAAGGACTCCCCCGTCGGCGCCGACGACATCACCACGTTGGCCCGCCACGCCGGCAGCCGGACTGACGAGCGAGCTGACCGAGCTGCTGGTGGCGTCCTGGCTGGCAACCAGGCTCGCCCCGGCACCGGCAGCGCTGAGCACGGCAACGGATCTGGTCAATCCGCGGCCGACCACGGACATGGGAGGCGCCCAACGACGTACGCCGCTTTGTGGGGCGCGGTGGCGCCCGCGATGCCGACCGGCATACCCGCTCATGCGCTCACCTTCTCCTCACCGACACTGGCTATAACTCGAGGACACCGATGAAGACGTGGGCCGCGACATCGTCCGGCAGGCTGACTCGATCGGGCGTGCTCGTTTTCCCCCGCACGACCTCGACCATACTCCCGTTCCGGCGAACCGTCGCGTGCTCGCCTGGGACCAGCCCTGACTCGGTCAGCAGGGCCAAAACCTCGGCGTCGTTCTGCGCGGGCTCACCGATCCGTCGGACGACCACCGCCACTGCTTCACCGGTGGCCACGGCCGACAGGGTGGTCAGCCCGCTGAGGAACTCCTCGGGCGCAGATGATTCGCCGAGCTCGTCCAGACCGGGGATCGGGTTGCCGTAGGGGGACAGCTCGTGATCGCCCAGCAGCGCGACGATCTTGCGCTCGACCCGGTCGGACATGACGTGTTCCCACCGACATGCCTCGTCGTGGACGTATTCGAACTCCAGGCCAAGGACGTCGCTCAGCAGGCGCTCGGCCAGGCGGTGTTTGCGCATCACGCGGGTGGCCCGTGCCCGGCCTTCGTCGGACAGGTCGATGCTGCGGTCCGCGCGGACGGTGAGCAGACCCGCACGCTCCATCCGTGCCACGGTCTGGGAGACCGTCGGACCGGAGTGCCCGAGGCGTTCGACGATGCGTGCCCGAAGCGGCCGGATGCCTTCTTCCTCCAGTTCGTACACCGTCCGTAGATACATCTCGGTGGTGTCGATGAGCTCGGTCACATCGGCAAGTGTGTCACGGGCGGGTGTCTGCCCACGCGTAACGTCGAGCCTCATGGGCACGAACACCGACGCCAGTCCCTTGCCGACACTGACCGTCCCCGCTCGTTTCAACGGTCCGCCCGAATCCGGCAATGGTGGCTGGGTGTGCGGCTCGGTGGCCGCCTTCGTCGCCGATGACGGCCCGGTGACGGTGCGCTTGTCCTCACCCCCTCCGCTGGAGACGACGATGACGGTCCACCGTGATCCTCACCGCACGACCGCCTGCGATGTGTATGCCGGGAACGTCCTCGTGGCCACCGCGGCCACCGCCGGTCCGGGCGCCCTCGACGAGCTGCCCATGGCACCGGTCGACGGGCGCGTGGCGCGTGCCGCCGAAGGCGCCTACGAGGGCCTGACGAACCACCCGTTCCCCACATGTTTCGTGTGCGGCACCCACCGGGCCGACGGCTTGGGGCTACGTCCCGGGCCAATTGCCGGGGACCGCGAACGGTATGCCGCGGCGTGGCAGCCGACCGAGATGGACCCTCGACTGCTCTGGGCAGCGCTGGATTGCCCAGGCGCCTGGGCGGTCGGGATCGCTGGCCGAGCCATGGTCCTGGGCACCATGACCGCACGGATCACGAGGCTGCCCCAGGTGGGCGAGGACTGCGTGGTCATGGCGTGGCCACGGGGCGGCTCAGGTCGGAAGTACTTTTCCGGGACCGCGCTCTACGGCGAGGACGGCACGCTGGCCGGACACGCCGAGTCGACCTGGATCGTTGTCGATCCCAGCCAGGTCCGCCCCGGCTGAGGCGTCATGGCTGCAGGCGCTCGATCCGCCAGCTGCCGGCGTCGGCGAGGGTGCCATCGCAGACCCGGACATAGCGGAGACGGTCATGCAACCGGTCCCGGCGCCCGGCCCACAACTCCACGGAATCGCAAGCGATCCGCCACCCGGCCCAATCCTGGGGAACCGGTACGTCATCGGGGCCGCCGTGGTCGGGCCAGCGTTGCGCATACGAGGCGTATGCCGCTTCCAGCTCGGCCCGGGAGGAGACCGGCTGTGATTGGGCGCTCGCCCAGGCGCTGATCCGAGAGCCCCACGGCCGGCTACGCCAGTAGGTGAGCAGTTCGTCGGCGGCAATGGGTTCGCCGACGCCGCGGAACCGGATGGCACGAAACATGGGCACCCAGGTGAGCGAGGCGGCCATGCCGGGGAAGGCGGCGAGTTCTTCGGCCTTGGTCGAGGTGGTGGACGAGACGAACCCGGGCCCTCGTTCGTCGAGGAAGCGCATGAGCACCGTGCGGACGTTCGGCCGGTGGTCGGCGTCGACCGTCGCCAGGGCCAGTGCTGTCGGCTCGACGATGTCCCGCCTCGCGGTTGCCTGCTCGATCCAGGCGGAAACCATGGCCAGGGGTGTCCCCAGGAGTTCTTCCTCGGTGATGCCCTCACCGAGATAGTCGACCCGTTGCGTGCTCATACGCCAAGCCTAGGAGGCTATCGGGGTATGTCGGTCGGTGGACGTGACAGTATGGCGACGGATCATCTGTCCCCGGGCGACCCGGCGGGGACACAAGTCGATCCGAACCAGGGCGCGGCCGACATCCAGCCACGTCGAGACGACGACGGACAAGGGGCAGACATGTCCGAGACGGACTTCCGACCAGGCCTCGAGGGTGTGGTCGGGTTCGAATCAACGATCGCCGAGCCGGACAAGGACGGCGGCGTCCTGCGCTATCGCGGGGTGGATCTGAACGAGTTGGTCGGCCACGTCAGCTATGGGCAGGTCTGGGGTTTGTTGGTCGATAACGAGTTCGCGCCCGGCCTGCCCCCGGCCGAGCCGTTTCCGCTGCCGGTGCATTCGGGAGACATCCGAGTCGACGTCCAATCCGCCCTGGCCCAGTTGGCCCCACTGTGGGGTTTCAAGCCACTGCTGGACATCGACCCGACTGAGGCCCGGGACAATCTCGCCCGAGCCTCGGTCATGGCGCTGTCGTTCATCGCCCAGTCGGCGCATGGGCAAGGCACCCCGATGGTTCCCCAGTCTCGCGTGGATGAGGGGGCGACCATCGTCGAGCGGTTCATGATCCGTTGGCGCGGCGAACCGGATCCGAAGCATGTGGAGGCCATCGACGCCTACTTCATCTCCGCGGCCGAGCACGGCATGAACGCCTCGACGTTCACCGCCCGGGTGATCGCCTCCACGGGCGCGGACGTCGCGGCCTGCCTCTCCGGCGCCATCGGGGCCTTGTCCGGGCCGCTGCACGGCGGCGCGCCGTCCCGGGCCCAGCACATGGTCGAGGGAGTAGAACGCACCGGAGATGCCCGGGCCTACGTCAAGGGGGTGCTCGACCGTGGTGAACGACTCATGGGCTTTGGCCACCGGGTCTACCGGGCATACGACCCGCGCGCTGCGGTGCTTCGCGAGACCTGCCGACGGCTCGGCGCCCCCAGGTACGAGGTCGCCATCGAATTGGAGAAGGCCGCGCTGGCGGAGCTGCGAGAACGTCAGCCCGATCGGGTGCTGGAGACCAACGTGGACTTCTGGGCAGCCGTTTTGTTGGACTTCGCCGACGTCCCCAGCTCGATGATGACCCCACTGTTCTCTGCCGCCCGAACGGCCGGCTGGTCCGCGCACATCCTGGAGCAGAAGCGGACCGGGAGGTTGATCCGCCCGTCGAGCCGGTACATCGGCGAAGGGCCGCGCCCGGTGTCGGCGGTCACCGGATACGAACGGCTCAACCCGCCCGCTTGAGCCTGCCGCAGCCACCTCGACCGGTGGAGCCGCCGGGTCGCTGAACTGTCGCACCGAGGCTATCCCGGCCGATGGACTCCCCACCGCCTCCTGTTGCCGAGGGTGGGAGACTGGATCGGTGTTCGGGGCACGCCACCGATGCCGCATTCTTCCCGAGCGCCCACGCCAGGCGTGACGGTTGGACAGGTTCGTCCGGCCGCACATGGCGGGTCCTGCCTCAACACCGTATGGAGACCTCGTGACGGATGCCGCGCCGCTGACCATTCCCGCCGACCTACTGCCCAACGATGGGCGTTTCGGGTCCGGCCCGAGCAAGATCCGCCAGGAACAGGTGGACTACCTCGCCACGCTGGGCCGCACCGTGTTGGGCACCAGCCATCGACAGGCGGGGGTGAAGAACCTCGTCGGCGCCGTCCGCGAGGGCCTGTCCAGCCTGTTCACTCTGCCCGAGGGCTACGAGATCGTCCTCGGCAATGGCGGGTCGACCGCCTTTTGGGATATCGCCGCGTTTGGGCTGGTCCGCGACCGTGCACAGCACCTGAGCTTTGGCGAGTTCTCTTCCAAGTTCGCGTCGGTGACGACGAAGGCTCCGTTCCTTGGCGAGCCCACCATCATCGTCAGCGACCCGGGCAGTCGCCCCGAACCCGTCGCCGAAGCCGGGATCGACGCGTATGCCTGGGCGCACAACGAGACCTCGACCGGGGTGATGACCGAGATCAAGCGCGTCGCTGGCGCCGACGAGGACGCGCTCGTGCTCATCGACGCCACCTCTGCCGCTGGTGGTGTCGCGGTAGACGTTGGCCAGGCGGACGTCTACTACTTCGCCCCGCAAAAAAACTTCGCCTCCGACGGCGGCCTGTGGCTGGCCGCATTCTCACCGGCTGCCCTGGCTCGGGTCGATGAGATCGCCGCGACGGGCCGCTGGGTTCCGGACTTCTTCAGCCTGCCGACGGCCATCGACAACAGCCGCAAGAACCAGACCTACAACACCCCGGCGGTCGCGACCCTCGCCCTGCTGGGCAACCAGATCGAGTGGCTCAACGGCAACGGCGGGCTGTCCTGGGCGGATGCCCGCACCAAGGATTCCAGCGGGCGGCTCTATGCCTGGGCGGATTCGGTCGCGTATGCCACGCCCTACGTGACGGACCCGGGCGCCCGAAGCCAGGTCGTCACCACGATCGACTTCACCGATGACGTGGACGCCGCGGCCGTGGCCAAGACCCTGCGCACCAACGGGATCCTCGACGTGGAGCCCTACCGCAAGCTGGGGCGCAACCAGTTGCGCATCGCTGTGTTCCCGGCGGTGGAGCCCGATGACGTCAGCAAGCTCATCAGCTGCATCGACTACGTCGTCGGCAGCCTTTAGTCCCAACCACGTCCCGCCACCCCCGTCACATGGCCTCACCGTCGTGATGGGTCCACCGCCCAACCACGTGCCGCCCGGCGGTCGCAAGCGTGTGCGGTGGAGGTCTGCTCGGGCGGCAGAGCGCCCGAGCAGACCTCCACCGGAGGCAAGAGCCTAGGCCACCAGGGACACCGCGACGACGATGACGATGAGAATGGCCAGAACCGCCATCGTGGCCCATCGTCGGGTGCGAGCGGTCATCGCGCCTGCCCCGACGTTTTGACGGGCTCGGCGCCGGCAGCATCTGCGATGGCCCCGTGGGTAACCGCCTCCCCCGACAGTGCGCCGGCCGCCCAGGCGGCGGTGTCCCGGGCTGACGGCACGGTCGCCACCCAGTGCGGGGTCCGTTCGCGATCGAAGCTCATCCGCATATTCTTTCGCAGCCCAAGCCAGGCCACGACGCCCACCACGGTGAGGCCGACGACGACGGCGCCAATCCCGAGGGTCCATCGCGGTCCGAAGACATCGCCGATCCACCCAATGATGGGTGCCCCAATCGGTGTGCCACCCATGAAGATCATCATGTAGAGCGCCATCACCCGTCCGCGGACCTGGGCGTCGACATGGGTCTGCATGTAGGTCATTGCCGTGGTCATGGCCGTCAACGCGGTCAGCCCGACGGGGACGAGCAGGATCGCGAAGGCGGCATACGTCGGAGCCACCGCGGACGCACCGACGAACACGACGAATCCCAACAACGCGATGAACAGCACGGTGAGACGGGGCCGTTCCCGGCGCGCGGTCAGGAGGGCAGCAGCGAGTGAACCTATGGACATGATGGAGCCCAGTAGGCCGTACTCCCCCGGGCCTTTGTCGAACACTTTGGTGGCCATGAGGGCGTTGGTGATCTGGAAGTTCATCCCAAAGGTGCCCAGAATGAACACTAGGAACATGACCAATTGCAGATCCGGCCGACCGGCCACATAACGCACCCCTTCGATGATCGAGCCGCGTCCTCGGGACGCGACAGTCGACCGTATCCGGCTGGTGTCCAGGATGGCCAGCGCAAAGAGGACCGCCGCGAACGAAGCGGCGTTGATGAGGAAGACCGGCCCGGTGCCCCACCAGGCGATGAGCAACCCGGCGATCCCGGGGCCGAAGAGACGACCGGTGTTGAACGAGGCGGAGTTCAGCGCGACGGCGTTGGCCAGTTGTTCCTCGGGGACCACCTCGGAGACGAAGACCTGACGGGCAGGATTGTCCACGGCCGTCGTCAAACCCTGAGCGAGTGCGAGCGCGTAGACGTGCCACAACTGGGCTGTTCCGGTGACCACCATCAGTCCGAGGATCAGACTGTTCAGCCCGAGCAACGCTTGGGTGACCATGAGGATGTGCCGCTGATTGAACCGGTCGGCGATGACACCGCCCAGCGGTGCGAGGAGAAACGGCGCGAATTGCAGGGCCGTCACCGTGCCCAAGGCGATCGAGGAATGGTTGGTCAGGACGGTCAGCACGAGCCAGTCCTGGGCCACCCGGGCCATCCAGGTGCCGACGTTGGACACCAGGGCACCCGCGGCCCACCAGCGGTAGTTGCGCACCGATAGGGAGGCGAACATGGGGCTCATTGATTGGCCACCTTGCTCAAGGCGGTGACGGCGGCGGCCAGCGCGTCCCGCTCGGCAGCGGTGAGGCCTTCCAGGCGGATGTGCATCCACTCATTGCGTTCCCGCTTGGCTGCGGCCAAGGCGCGAGCACCGGTCGCGGTCAAGGCGAGGTTGACGCAACGCGCGTCATGTGGGTCCTCGGTCCGCCGGATATAGCCGCGTTCCACCAGACCGGCCACGGTCTTGTGCATGGTCGGTGCCGAGACCTTCTCCGCCTCGGCTAGTTCGGCCGAGGTGCGGGTAGCTTCGGACAGCTTCGCCAGGACGCTGAACTGGTGGGGCGGCAAGTCGCCGGCCCCTTCGGTGCGGATCCGACGGGAAATCCGCATGCAAGCCAGGCGAAGATCGACGGCCAGGTCGGTCAGGTCCGACCGGTCATCGTGGGATGTGGGTCCCGATGGGGTGGTGTTGGCGGCTGGCGATGTGCTCGACATTTCACTTAGGGAAACTAATTAGTTGGGCTAACTGTTTCGGAAGTGTGGGTTTGTCTCATATACCGAGCAGCGACCGAGCGGTCAGGTGGCGCCGAACAGCGACTTGATCGGGTCGATGGCGAAGTAGAGCACGAACAGCGCGGCGACCAACCACATGAGCGGGTGAACGCTCGCGGACTTGCCCCGCACGATCTTGATGAGCACGAAGGCAACGAACCCGGCGCCGATTCCGGCGGTGATCGAATAGGTGAACGGCATCAACACGATGGTCAGGAACGCCGGGATGGCCATCTCCAGGTCGTTCCAGTCGATCTCTTTGACCTGCTGCATCATCAGGAATCCGACGAGGACCAGGGCCGGGACGGCTGCCTCACTGGGGATGATCTGCACCAGTGGCGCGAAGACCATCGACAGCAGGAAGAGCACCCCGGTGATCACTGATGCCAGGCCCGTGCGAGCACCCTCGCCGACGCCGGCAGCAGACTCAATGTAGGAGGTGTTCGAGGAGACACCGGCTGCGCCGCCGGCCGCGGCAGCGATCGAGTCCACGACGAGGATCCGTTCGGTGTTTGGTGGCAGTCCGTCCTTGTTCAGCAGGTTCCCCTCGGCACCGATGGCGGTCATCGTGCCCATGGTGTCGAAGAAGTCGGCGAGCATCAGGGTGAAGATGAGCAAGAGTGCGGCCACCACACCGACCCGGCTGAACGAGCCCAGCAGGGAGAAGTGACCCACGGTGGCCAGATCGGGCACGTCAAAGATCTTGTCCGGCAGCCCCGGAACGACGAGGTTCCACCCGACCGGGTTGACCTTGTCACCAGCGACCTGGGGCCCGATCTGTGCGATCGCCTCGACGATGATGGCGAGGATCGTCGTCGCGATGATGGCTACGAGGATGGCACCTTTGACCTTCTTCACCCACAGGGCGACGACGAGGGCCAACCCGATAACGAAGACGAACGTTGGCCAGCCGTTGATGAAGCCGTCGGTGCCCAACTGGACCGGCACCGGCCCAGTGGCGGTGCGTCGGACGAATCCGGCATCGACGAACCCGATCAGGGCGATGAACAAGCCGATCCCCACCGAGATGGCGACCTTGAGTTGAGCAGGGACGGCATGGAACACGGCGGTCCGGAACCCGGTCAGCACGAGGATGAGGATGATCAACCCCTCGAGCACCACCAGCCCCATGGCGTCGGCCCACGTCATCTGGGAGGCAATGGCATACGCGACGAAGGCGTTCAGGCCGAGACCGGTGGCCAGCGCGAGGGGATAGTTCGCGACGACGCCCATGAGGATCGTCATGATCCCGGCGACGAGCGCGGTTCCGGCAGCGATCGCGGCGAGGTTTGTTCCGTCGCCGGAGCCTCCTCCGAGGAAGGCGCCGTCCGCGTCCTTGGCGAATCCGAGGATCAGCGGGTTAAGCACGACGATGTAGGCCATGGTGAAGAACGTGACGACGCCGCCACGAACCTCCCGGCCGATCGACGAGCCTCGATCAGTGATGTGGAAGTAGCGGTCGAACCAGGCGCCGATCCCGGTGGGACCTCCCTGGCCAACAGCCGCAGATGGGGCAGACATGCGGGACAAGATAGCGGGTCTGCGACGATCCCGTCAGGGGAGGAAGCGCTCGCTCTCGCTCGCACGCACGCCCGTGACCCAAAGCGGCATACGCTTGACCGGTGAGCGCCCCCGGCAAGCCCCTGACCGAACTGGTCGAGACCCAGCCCCTCCCGGTCTCCTCGACGGGGATCATTCGCATCGGCATCGCCCTCTGGGCCGTCGCGCTTGCACTCACGCTCGCCCTGCCCTCGCTGCACGTAGGTGACCGGTCCTGGTGGCCGTGGACGTGCGTCAGCGGCATCATCCTCGGGGTTGTGGGGTATGCCTACGTGCGTCGGGGCCGCGGGAACGCTGCGGACGCCGATCACTGACCGGTCGACCGACGCCGAACCTGGCGCAGTCTGGCTCAGGTTGACGCGGGAGAGACGTCCAGCCAGTTGTCGTCGAGGATCGGCGGGGGCACGCGGTCCGGCGTCGGGGTGGGCAGGTCCACTTCGCTGTGCGCGCCGCATCCGTAGTCCAATGCGACGACCGTCCCGTCGGCTGGAGACCACCCGTTGGCGCACACTCCGAACGAGCGCCTCAGCACTCCCGGCAATGGCAGGAAGAACCCGCACGAGGAGCACGCCTCCGGTGCCTTGGCGGCATCCCGGGGGCCGCGCTCACCCTCGTTCCACCGCGTGGCCGCGGCCTCGCGACCCTCCCCGGACAGCACCCTGATCCGGCCCAAGCCCAGCTCCCACTGAGCCATCTGGTCGACCTCTTCGTCACCGGTCGCCTCGAACCCAGCCTCCAGATAGGGGTCGTCGGCCACATAGGGAAGGATGTCGCCCGGTCCCAGGTCGCCCGGAGCCAGCCGGTCGGCATACGGTACCCAATCCGGGGAAAGCAACGCTCCGGCACCGGGCAATAGGTTCGTTTCCGACACGGTGGCCTTTTTGGCCCGGGGGACCCGAGCAACCGTCGCCGCCCAACGCCACTGGTGGTAGCCGGGCAAGAGCGAGGCAAAGTAGTGCGTACCGACGCGCTGCTCCACCTCGTCGTAGCCCACATGTTCCCCAACGGTGCCGGGCAGGGCGATGTCTTCGATCGCCTGGCGGGCCAGATCGATCGTCGCAGTGTTGGTTAGCACGGCATCGGACATGGCGCCTCCCCGACCACTACAGTTCGAGGTCGTCGGCGACCGCGCGCAGCACCTGAGCGACCTTGTTGCCGAAGGAATTGTCGGGGTAGTGGCCCCGGCGCAGCGAGTTGGACACGTCATCGAGCAGCTTGATGACGTCCTCGACGATGGGGACCATCTCATCGGCCGGCTTGCGGTCCCGGACCTTGCGGTTGACCGCCACGCTGGGTGCGGGGTCGATGAGGTGGACGTTCATCGCCTGGGCACCGCGACGCCCCTCGATGACGGAAAACTCGATCCGTTGGCCGCCGCGCAGAGCCTCGACGTCCTTCGGAAGGGCGTTTGCCGGTATGAAGACATCACCCTCACTGCCGTCGCTCGCCACGAAACCGAAGCCCTTGTCGGCGTCGAAGAACTTCACCCTGCCCGTGGGCACGTGCCGTCACCTCATCCCTAGACTCGTCCGGCGCGCGCTTCAGCGCCGTGAGGACAAGGCTATCGGGTCCGGGACTGCCTGCGTGCGGATAGAAATCCCCATGCGCTGTGTCACTGGTCTCTGCGAAGGTGCGTCAGTGACGACAACGATGACCCGATGACTCGCCGGTGAGCGAATCCGCGATGCCACCGGGCTCGGCCTGGACGATGCGTTCCTTCTGGGCGAGCCTCCCCCGTGAAGGACGCTGGCTGCTGTCCACAACGGGGATTCAGCTGCTGGGTCGTGGCCTCACCCTGCCCTTCACCATCATCTACTTGCACGAAGTGCGCGGGCTGGGCCTCGACGTGGCCGGTGGACTCATGGCGTGGTTGGGACTCGTCGGTTTCCTCGCCACGCCTCCCGGTGGTGCCGCGACGGATCGCTTCGGGGCCCGCGCCGTGCTCATCGGCTCCAGCCTGTGCCAACTCATTGGCGTGAGCATGTTGGCGTTCGCCACGACCTTCCCGATGGCCTTGTCGGCGATGACGCTCATGGGTGTTTCCGCCGTGTCCTGGCCTGCGTTCAACAGCCTCATTGCGAGCATCGTCGAACCGGTGGCCCGGCAGGTGTATTTCGGCATTTCGTTCGCCCTGGTCAACCTCGGGATCGGGGTCGGCGGCATGATTTCGGGCGCCTACGTCGACGTGCATCAGCCCCGAACCTTCACCACCATCTATCTCCTCGACGCCGCTTCCATGCTCATCCCCATCGGTCTGCTGCTCGGGCCGTTGCGGCACGTGGGCCGGCCGGTGCCGCACGACGCCGCGGCCGATCCGACACGGGGGTCGTATTGGGCCATCCTGCGCCGACCCGCGTTTGCTTGGCTCATCCTGGTGACGTTCATCGCCACGGTGGTCGGCTACGGGCAGATCGAGGCCGGCATGCCGGCGTTCGCGCGTCAGGTGAGCGAGGTGAGTACCCGAACCATCGGCTGGTCCTTCGCCGCCAATACCGCCGTAATCGTGCTAGCCCAATTCACCGTGCTCAAGGCGATCACGGGACACCGTCGAACCCGGGTGCTGCTCGCCATGACCGTGATCTGGGCCTGCTCCTGGCTACTACTCGGTGCGACCGGATTCGCTCCGGGAACCACGTATGCCATGCTCGGCGTCATCGCCTTTGCCGCCCTGTTCGGCCTCGGCGAGACGCTGCTGCAACCGACGATCCCGGCGATGACCAACGATTCGGCGTCCGATCACCTCCGCGGTCGCTACAACGCCCTATCGTCGGCGGCGGTCATGGCCGGCACCGTTGTCGGGCCGGTCTTCGCCGGCCTTCTGCTGGACCGACGACTAGGCGGGGTCTATATCCTCGCCCTGGCCGCGGGGTGCGCAGTGATCGCCTGGTTCTCCCTGGTCCTGGAGCGGCGGATCACCCCGGCCGTGAACGGGGTGGCGGTGAGCACGCCCGTGGTGGGGAGTACCGATACCGGTCAGTCGCCGTAACCGAAACGCGCCCGGGTGGTCGTCACCATCACCGCTTTGGCGCCGTCCTTGATGGCGAGCACGGCGACATCGGTCCCCGTATTGGGCACTGAGGCCAGATTTGTACGCGTCTGGGAGTCCACCGCGTAGATGCCGCTGAATCCGTCTGTGGACTGCACGGTGACCGAGGTCGTGGAGGCCTTGGTCACCTGCCCACGCTGGAAGAGGTAGGTCATCCTCGGGGATCCGCCGACGAACTCACCATGGAGGGCCTGCATCAGTCCTGGCACGGGCTGATCACCCAGCTGGTGATCATCGTCCCCGTCCCGATCAAGCCCACGGTCTCCATCCGGTGACATCCCGCCCAGGCCACTGTTGGGGTCGGCGCGATCGCCTCCGTTGGCGTCCGTGCTCCCCGCGACCGAGCCGGCGCGGGCGTCGTCCCGGCCGATGAAACCGTCATCCCGCTCGTGGCGTGCCAGGCCGAACGCCAACCCTGCGACGAGGAAGACGACGACGAATGAGGCCAGGGCGATCCCGCCGATGGTGGCGACCCGGCTGGCGGTCGATGCGGTGGCCTTGGCCCATGCGCGTTTCAGCCCGCTCGGTGGGGCCGGCGGCGGTGACATCACGGTGTCCTCGGGGTAGCTGGCGTGGTAACCGGGCTGAATCGTCTCGAACGGTGACGTTTCGGCTGGCTGGCCGTGGTCGGGCGGCGCGGCCGCTGTAGGGATGGGCTCAGTGGGGTCAGCAACCGAGCCGGCCGAGGATGCGGCGTCGTTTATGGGCCCGGTCGGGCCATCGGCGGGTGGGTTGCCCATCGGCGTCCTTTCACGCGTGGCGAACGCGGCCCGAGGATCAGCCGCCTAACGGGAATCGTCGCTCTCGCACCTGTGTGCAGCCTGTGAAATGGGTGTAGACCCTCGGCTCCCACGGCCGCCGGCGTTCGCGCGTGTGTCTGCCGATCGCCAGGGCAGATACGGTGCGGGAGTGAGTAGCGCCGCCCGATCGCAGGCCGATGACCTTCGCGGCCGCACCGACGAGATGCTAGTGGCCCTGCTGATGCACCGCCCGGATCTTGCTCGTCCGGCACCGACGGACCTGACCTCCCTGGCCGCCCGGGTCGGCACCGCCGCGAGCACGCAGGGGGCCATCGATCGACTCACCCGGGGTCAGCTTGATGTGCTCAAGGCGGTGACCGTCGCCCCGCCCAACGCCACCGCCGCCCACATCGCCGACCTGCTCGGCGCGCCGAAGCCACGAGTCGATGCCCTCCTGGATGAGCTGTGGGAGCGGGCCCTCGTTTGGGGCTCCGCCCAGCATCCGCGGGCCTCCCGTGCGGTTCATCAAATCCTTGACCCGTATGCCGACAGACTCGAGTCCTCGCCAGCACGCCCAGCCGCCGATCGGACCCCGATAACGGCGGTCGCGGCTTCGCTGGATCCGCCAGCTGTGACCGTCAACCAGGTCGATCTGACGCAGGTTGACGCGGCTGGCGCCGGGCGGATCCTCCAGCTGCTCGAATCGATCGAGGTGCTCATCGAGGCCTGGGACGAGAGCCCACCCCGACTCCTGCTCGCTGGAGGACTGTCTGTGCGGGACCTCTCGTCGCTGGCACGCGTGGTGAACCTGCCGGTGGACGTTGCCGGGTTCGTCGCGGAACTTGCCGTGATGGGCAGGCTCATCGCCGACGACGAGCAGGTGGACCCGAGCTGGCGACCGACGGTCCATGCCATGGACGATTCGGCTCGACCTGCCGAGGAACGGTGGGTCGAGCTCGCCACCGCCTGGTGGTCCAGCACGCGAGCGCCCCACCTCATCGGCCGCACCGTCGCCGGAAGCCGCGTCAACGCACTGGGGCCGAAGGTGCAGTGGCCCCCGATCCGTTCCATCCGGCAGGATGTTTTGCAGGTCCTGGCCTCCCTAAAGCCCGGGTCCAGCATGACGGCAGCAGACCTGAAGCGGACCCTCATCTGGCGCAGACCGCGCCGGCTGCCCGCTTCCTCCGCTGCCGTGGACGACGTGGTTCGCGCGATCATCTCCGAGGCCGATGCCCTGGGATTGATCAGCCACGGGGCCCTGACCAATCCGGGACGCGCCCTCGTCGACCACCTCTCCCGCGTCCCCGACGCCGACGCCGACGGGCACGATGGTGAGAACCCGGCCGTGGCGGTGGCTGCCGCCGCCCTCCCGGCCTCCGTCACAACGGTCATCCTCCAGGGGGATCTGACCGCCGTCGCCCCCGGGCCGGCGATCGGAGACCTGGCGCGGCTGCTCCGTCTGGTGGCGGACCGCGAGTCCACCGGCGCAGCCAGCGTCTATCGGTTCACGGCGGAGTCGGTGCGCCGAGCCCTGGACACCGGTTGGGATGCCGAGGCACTCATCGGCCGCCTCCGCCAGGTGTCCAGCACGGACCTGCCACAGCCCCTGGACTACCTCATCCGGGACACCGCGCGCCGACACGGCGTGGCCCGGGTCGGGTCGGCCGGTGCCTATCTGCGCTCCGATGACACCGCGCTGCTGGACGAGATCGTCACCGCCCGCAGCCTGTCGCCGCTGGGTCTGGTCCGGATCGCCCCCACCGTTGCGATCAGCAGGGTCGACCCGACCACGATGCTCCACCTTCTGCGCGATGCCGGGTACGCCCCGGTAGCCGACTCGGATGGGAGCGCAGGTCTGCTGCCCCCACGAACCCCCAAACGGGTGGGCGCCGCCCGCCCAGCCGTGACCCGGCGCCGGTTGACCATCACCGAGGCGGGCTCCCTCGTCAAGGCTTTGCGTCGTGGCGACGAGCGCGCCGAGGCAGCCCAGGCACAGGCCCGCGCGGAAGGTCGCCCGGCCCTGGCTGTGGCCGACCCCACGACAACGATGGCGCTGGTCAGGGACGCCATCGCGGACAACGTTCCGGTGTGGGTGGCCCATGTCGATCGGTTCGGCGACACCGAGCACCTGCTGCTGCATCCCCAACGACTTGACGGCGGCCGGGTCATCGGCACCGTCGACGGCGTTGCCCGGTCGTTGTCAGTGCACCGAATCAGTGGCGCCGCGCAGCCCTGATCACACCGATGCCAACGCATTCACCACTCGCGAGTCCGGACGACGGCCAAGCACCTCGGCGAGCCACACGCTTGTCGCCACCAGCAGGTCGAGGTCGACACCAGTGGACACCCCTGCGCCATGCAATGCCCACACCAGGTCCTCCGTGGCCAGATTGCCGGTGGCGCTGCCGGCATACGGACAACCACCGAGCCCACCCGCCGAGGCGTCCAGGGTGGCAACCCCTGCGCGCACTGCGGTCATGGTGTTGGACAGTGCCTGACCATAGGTGTCGTGGACGTGCACCGCCACCTGATCGACACCGATCCCGGCCGCCCCAAGGGCATCGAGCAACGTGATCACCTGACCGGAGGTGGCGACACCGATCGTGTCGCCCAAGGACAGCTGATCACAGCCGAGATCCATCAGGGAACGGCACACCTGCACCACCTGCTCGACCGCTACCGTGCCCTCCCAGGGGTCGCCGAAGCACATGGACACGTAGGCCCGCACCCATAACCCTTCGGCGCGGGCACGGGAAACGACCGGCGCGAACATGCTCAGCGACTCCGCGAGAGAGCGACCGAGATTGCGCCGGGCGAAGGACTCGGTGGCCGACCCAAAAATGGCGATCGCTTGAGCCCCGGACGCCAGCGCACGATCCAGACCGCGCTCGTTGGGTACCAGAACCGGCCGATGAGGGTCCCGCCCGCCCTCACCGAGCATCTGAAGCAGTTGCGTCGCGTCGGCCAACTGCGGTACCCACTGGGGGCTGACGAACGAGGTCGTTTCGATCGTTGTCAATCCGGCGGCCGCTAGACGAGTGATGAACTCTGCCTTGACCTCAGTCGGGACAACACCGGTCTCGTTTTGCAGCCCGTCTCGTGGGCCCACCTCATAGATCGTCACCGATGCCGGCAGGTGCTCGGCCGTGTCGACGATCGGAGTGCGCATGATCACCCACAGATCGTTGCACGCGCAGCCAGGAACCGCCCACCTGCGTGGTCGTGATTGGATGGGCCAGTTCGACCATTCATCGTCATGACGCCGCGAGGAGTCGAGGGACCATGGGCAACGACGATCCGCTCCGGGACCCCACAGCACCGGAGTGGGACCGGGGCGACCCATCGCAGGGCCGGAACCAGGACCAACCCGGCGACCAAGCCCCAACATCACCTCCGACCGAGCCGATCGACCTCAGCGCCACGGCGCAGCTGCCAGTGCCGCCGCCTCAGTCATGGCAGCCCCCCGCCGTTGATTCACCGCCGACCAACCCCTATGCACCCACGACGCCCCCACCCCCGCCACCACCACCTGGCGCCACCGCCAGCGGGCCGCACTGGCCACAGGCCTTTCCCACCCCACCGGCCGGAGCGCAGGCGGGCAACCCGTACGCACCACCGACTGGTCCCCCGACGACCTACGCGGCACCGGCGCCAGGCGGCTACGGGCGGCCGCCGGCACCGGCGAACGTCAGCGCCATCGTCCTGGTCGTCATGTCAAGCCTGCTGACCCTGGCATGCTGCCTGCCGGTGGTGCCGGCCCTGGTGATCGGCATCGTGGCACTGACCAAGAACAACGACGACCCGGTAGGGTCCCGGCGGCTTGCCGCCTGGGGATGGGTCGCCTGGGCGATCGGAGTCGTGCTGGCCCTTGTCTTCATCGCCTGGTTGTTCATCAGGGCTGATTCGTCCGGCTCCGGCTACTCCTACTAGCCACGAAAGGTCCCCATGGACATGGCATACCGACGGCCCAACCGATGAGCGATGGACCGCTCATCGTCCAAGGTGACAAGACGTTGCTCTTGGAGGTGGACCATCCCCAGGCTGCGAAGGCCCGAGCAGCGATTGCCCCCTTCGCGGAGTTGGAGCGCGCCCCCGAGCACATCCATACCTACCGGGTGACGCCGCTCGGGCTGTGGAATGCCCGCGCCGCCGGGCACGACGCCGAGCAAGTGATCGACGCCCTGATGACCCACAGCCGGTATGCCGTGCCGCATGCCCTGCTCGTCGACATCGCCGAGACCATGGCCCGCTACGGTCGGCTCCGGTTTGAGAAGGACGGTGACAGGCTCGTGCTCGTGAGCACCGACGCAGCGGTCCTGGCCGAGGTCATGCGGCACAAGAAGATCGCTCCCCTGCTCGGTGAACGGGTCTCCGCGGACGAGGTCCTCGTCCATCCCTCGGAGCGGGGTCATCTCAAGCAGGAGCTGGTCAAGATCGGCTGGCCGGCCGAAGACCTCGCCGGCTATGTCGACGGCGAAGCGCACCCCATGAGCCTCCGCGGGGACGACTGGTCGTTGCGCCCCTATCAGGTCGAGGCCATCGAGGGGTTCTGGCACGGTGGTTCCGGGGTGATCGTGCTGCCCTGCGGTGCCGGCAAGACCCTGGTTGGTGCGGGTGTCATGGCCCGCAGCGAGACCACCACGCTCATCCTCGTGACCAACACAGTCTCCGCGCGGCAATGGCGGGAGGAACTCCTGCGCAGGACCACCTTGACCGAAGACGAAATTGGGGAGTACTCAGGTGCCCGCAAGGAGATCAGACCGGTCACCATCGCCACCTATCAGGTCCTGACCACCAAACGAAAGGGCGCCTACACCCACCTGGATCTGTTGGATGCCCGCGACTGGGGGCTCGTGCTCTACGACGAAGTCCACCTGTTGCCGGCACCGATCTTTCGGATGACCGCCGACCTGCAGGCGCGCCGGCGCCTCGGGTTGACCGCGACCCTGGTCCGCGAGGACGGGCGCGAGTCCGACGTGTTCTCGCTCATCGGGCCCAAGCGATACGACGCCCCGTGGAAGGACATCGAGGCCCAGGGCTACATCGCCCCGGCCGACTGTGTCGAGGTGCGAGTCACCCTGCCCGAGGGCGAACGAATGACGTATGCCGTCGCCGAGCCGGAGGATCGCTATCGCCTGGCATCCAGCTCACCGGTGAAGATCCCCGTCGTCCAGGCCCTGGTGTCCCGGCACACCGGGGACCCGACGCTGATCATCGGACAGTACCTGGATCAACTTCACGATATCGCCGAGCGCCTCGGGGCCGATCTGATCACCGGCGAAAGCAGCGTCCCCGAGCGGGAGCGGCTGCTCGGGGCGTTCCGCGCGGGCGAGGTCGGCCTGCTCGTCGTGTCCAAGGTGGCGAACTTCTCCATCGATCTCCCCGAGGCGACCGTGGCGATTCAGGTGTCCGGGACGTTCGGATCCCGTCAAGAGGAGGCTCAACGGCTCGGCCGGGTGCTGCGCCCCAAAGCGGACGGCCGAACGGCGCATTTCTACACGGTCGTCGCCCGCGACACCGTCGATGCCGAGTTCGCCGCGCATCGGCAACGCTTTCTCGCCGAGCAGGGGTACGCCTACCGCATCATCGATGCCGACGAGTTGTGATGTTCGCATGTGAGGTTGCCAGCGCCGCCTCCGACGGGGCGTCCGGGCTCTCAGGTTTGGCAGTTAGCATCCCGGGACCATCGAATCTCTTGCGGTAGCGGCTGCCCGCTCCTGCTCCCGGTCATCCAGGGAGGACGACCCGTGGCACTCGCGCTCTATCGCCTTGGCCGTTGGTGCGCCGAGCACGTCCGCCGCGTGGTCGCGGGGTGGTTATCCCTTCTCATCCTTCTCGGTGCCGCGGCGGTCGCCCTGGGCACACCGATGTCGGACGTGTTCACCATCCCGGGGGCATCGTTCCAAGAGGTCGCAGCACACGTGGGCAAGCGGCTGCCCGCTGCTGCTGGCGGTGTGGGGACGGTCGTCGTTAGCACAACCGACGGCAAGCCCTTCACGACGAGCCAACTCGACGCTATCCACACCACCATGGACGACTGGGCAGGGATGCCGCACGTCAAGCGCGTCCAGGATCCCTTCGCTACCCAAGCGGACCTGGACGGCGCCGGCGCGAAACTCGCTACGGCCAAGACCCAATTGGACGATGGCAAGAAGCAGCTCGATCAGGGCCAGGCCCAGCTCGCTTCGGCCAAGGGACAGTTGGACTTCCTCAACACCGCGATCCAGGACAGCGCGGCGAAGAACCCGAACGATCCGGCCCTGGCGGACATGCGGGCCAACCTGACCCAAGGCCAGCAGCAATATGAGCAGGGCTCAGCCAAGCTGGAGAAGGCCCGAGCGCAATACGAGAGCGGCAAGGCTGCCTACGATCAGGGCTTGGCGACCCACGAAATGATCAACGGGCTGCGATTCGTCATCGCCGCGGACAATCGTGCGATTATCCAGATCCAGTTCGACACCGACCCGCAGACCATCAGCCCGACAATCCGCGAGAAGATCCCCACTGCGGGTACCTCGCTGGCCGCGGCGGGGGTGCACGCCGACTACAGCGTGGAGATCACCCAGAAGATCAGCCTGGCTGGCCCCGGTGAGGCGATTGGGTTAGCGGTTGCCGTCGCCGTGCTCATCATCATGCTCGGCACGCTCGTCGCTGCCGGATTGCCGTTGCTGGCTGCGCTCACGGGCGTCGGGGTGGGGCTGGCCGGAGCCATTGCAGGCAGCCACTTCTACACGCTGAACTCCGTCACTCCGTCCCTGGCACTCATGCTGGGCCTGGCCGTCGGCATCGACTACTCCCTGTTCATCGTCAACCGGCATCGCGGGTTCTACCTCGGAGGAATGCCGCTGCACGAGTCCATCTCCCGGGCCCTGGGCACGGCCGGCACGGCGGTCACCTTCGCGGGCATGACCGTTGTGCTCGCCCTCGTCGGGCTCGTGCTGTCCGGCATACCCATCCTCACGCAGATGGGTTTGGTTGCCTCCTTCACCGTCACGATGGCGGTGTTGGTCGCCCTGACACTCACCCCGGCGATGCTGGCGGTCTTGGGGCGTCGCGTTGCCTCCAAACGCACCTGGGCCGCCGCCGAATCCGACCGTGTCCGGGCCAATGCCGACGCAGCGGACGCTACCGCGCCCGGTGTGCCGCACGAGCGCCTGGAAGACACTGGCGGCTGGTACGTCGCCATCCTGCAACGTCGCCCGTGGGCTGTCGTGTTTGCCGTCATCGCCGCGGTCGCTGTCATCGCCATTCCGGCCGCCGACCTTCGCATGGGCTTACCCGATGGCAGTTCTGAGCCGCAAGACTCCACCGCATACGCGACGTATGCCCAGATCGAGGAGTACTTCGGCCCGGGTATGAACGGGGCCCTCGTGCTCGTGGCAGATCTGCCCGAGGGCACCACCACCGAAACGGCGGCCGCCACAAGCGCCGCGTTGGGTATGACGATCGCCCGGATGGATGGCATCGCCCACGTCCTGCCGATCGGCCAGAGCTCCGATCACCGCACCCTGGCCTATCAGGTGGTGCCGAGCACCGGTCCCTCGGAGGCGAAAACCCAGGAGACGGTGCAGATTCTTCGGGACAGCGCCAGCGAACTCGGCCGGCCCTATCAGGCGAGCATTGGCCTCACCGGGGCGACGGTGGCCAATATCGAGATTTCCGAGCGTTTGGCCGGCGTCTTGCCGGTATACCTGCTCATCGTCGTCGGGCTCAGCCTGCTCATCCTGCTCATTGTGTTCCGCTCGATCGTGGTCCCGTTGGTGGCCACGGGTGGGTTCCTCCTATCCCTGGGGGCAGCATTCGGAGCGACGGTCGCGGTGTACCAATGGGGTTGGCTGTCCGACGTCTTCGGTGTGACTCGGCCAGGTCCGATCCTGTCCTTCATGCCGATCGTCCTCATCGGTGTGCTTTTCGGTCTGGCCATGGACTATCAGATGTTCCTCGTCTCCGGGATCCACGCAGCGTATGCGCACGGCGAGGACGCCAGATCCGCCATCCGCTCGGGGTTCCTGCACGGGGCCAAGGTGGTCACGGCTGCGGCCATCATCATGACCAGCGTCTTCGGCGGGTTCGTCTTCTCCCACCTGTCGATGATCCGACCCATCGGCCTCGGAATGGCCGTCGGGGTCTTGGTCGACGCCTTGGTCGTCCGCCTGACCTTCACGCCGGCGGTGCTGACCCTCCTCGGCGACGCCGCCTGGCGGTTGCCGGCGTGGCTGGACCGGATCCTGCCCGACCTCGACGTCGAAGGTCGAGCCATCGAAGAGCGGTCCCTGCCGCAGACTCAGGAGGTACCGCCGGGTCGCCACGCCACCACCTGAGCCGAGCCGCGCTCACAGCAAGCTCCCAGGAATCGCCCTCAGACTAGCCGTCATGTCAGTGGCTACCACGTCCGAGGCAACGCTACTCGTCGTCGAGGACGAGCCGAACATCCAGGAGCTGCTGGCCACTGCGTTGCGCTTCGCCGGGTTCGACGTGCACGTCGCCGCAACGGGCGCTGAGGCCATCGCCCTGGCCGCCACCATCGATCCGGACCTGTGCGTCCTGGACGTCATGCTGCCCGACTACGACGGGTTCACTGTGACCCGCAGGTTGCGCGAGGCCGGCCGAGAGCTTCCAGTCGTCTTCGTCACGGCGCGGGACAGTGTCGACGACAAGGTCAAGGGGCTGACCGTCGGCGGCGATGACTACGTCACCAAGCCGTTCTCGTTGGAGGAGGTCATCGCCCGCATCCGGGCCGTACTGCGCCGCAGCGGGGCCGGCCTGCCGGAAAGCGGCGCCCTGTCCTTCGCCGATCTGACCCTGGACGAGGACAGCCACGAGGTCCAACGTGCCGGCCGGGTCATCGAGACCAGCCCCACCGAGTTCAAGCTGCTGCGCTACCTCATGCTCAACCCGAACCGGGTACTGTCCAAGGCGCAGATCCTCGACCATGTCTGGGACTACGACTTCCGTGGCGAATCCGGCATCGTCGAGTCCTACATCTCCTATCTACGTCGCAAGATCGATATCGAGGGCCTGCCACCGATGATCCACACCAAGCGTGGAGTCGGCTACGTCTTGCGGCTGCCGCCGTCCTAGGAGCGACACGATGGACCTCAGCGAGGCCCAGGACACCACCGAAACTCGGGATCGGGGGTGGGTCTCCCGCCGGCTGACCCTGCTGCCGTTGCGCGTACGGCTGGTCGCAGTGGTTTCCGTACTGGTCGCCGCTGCGGTGACCTTAATGACGGTGGCCACGGCATACCTCATGCAACAGGACCTGCGAGCCAGGATCGATGACGAGCTACGCAGCGCGGCGGCACCGGTTGCCAAGGAGGTGTTCAGCGGCCTGGCTCAGGGGACGAACACGGTGCCGACCGCCTACGCCGTCTTCTTCATTCCGACCGGCTCTTCGCCGATCCAGGTGTCCACCCCCACTGGGGCGACCCATAGCCCAGCCGTTCCGGCGCTCGGGCTCGATGATCCCCAGGTCCTCACCGGCAACCCTTTCACCGTTGCTTCCACCGATAGCGACGACACCTGGCGGGTCATTGCGGGGCGTCTGACCAATGGGGCCGGAGCCTACGCCGTCGCCTTGCCATTGGAGGGCAGCGAACATACCGTGCACCGGCTCTTGGTCATTTCCACCCTCATCGGCGGGGTCCTGTTGCTCGCGTGCGCCGTAATCGGCTGGTATGCCGTTCGTCGCGCATTCCGGCCGCTGACCCGGATCGAGGACACCGCCGCCGCGATCGCCGAGGGTGACCTGGGCAAACGGGTGCCCGTACCCCATACCCACGACGAGGTCCAATCCCTGGCGCGATCGCTGAACGTCATGCTCGGCCAGATCGAGCACTCGTTCGCCCGCCAGGAGGCATCTCAGACGCGAATGCGCCAGTTCGTCGCAGACGCCTCGCATGAGTTGCGGACCCCACTGGCCACGGTGCGGGGCTATGCCGAGTTATATCGCCAGGGCGCGGTCCGAGGCGAACCCGCAGTCACCGAGGCGATGGGCCGGATCGAGCGCGAGGCAACGCGAATGAATGGCCTGGTGCAGGACCTGCTCACGCTCGCCAGGTTGGACGAGGAACCGGAAGTGACCTTCCATCGCGTCGATCTACTGGAGCTGGCAGTGGAAGTCGTCAAGGACGCCCGAGTGCGAGCCCCCGACCGCCAGATCGAGTTGACCGGGCTGCAGGGGCCGTTTGGTCCTCTCCCGGTCCATGGCAACGGCAACCAGCTGCGGCAAGTGCTGACCAACCTGCTCACCAACGCCATCGTGCATACCCCTGCGGGGACTCCGATCGAGGTGGTGCTCGGGCTGACCGAACCGGACGAGGCGCCAGCAACCCAGGAGCAGGAGCCAGCGGGCATCGCGGTGGTGCAGGTTCGCGACCACGGGGCCGGCATACCTCCCCAAGCAGCTGGCGCCCTCTTCGAGCGGTTCTACCGAGCGGACAAGGCGCGCAGCCGCGAGCGCGGTGGCACCGGGCTTGGGCTGGCGATCGTCGCCGCCATCATCACGGCCCACCATGGTCAGGTAGCCGTCGCGCCGACATCGGGTGGGGGCGCTACCTTCGTTATCGAGCTTCCCACAGCTGAATCACAGCCGGCGCCCATCCGGTGTTGAGGTTCGGCCCGCAAACTAGAGACACCAAGGAGAACAGCGGATGATGACCGAGAACCACGACAGCGGCCCGGCGGGATCCCCCGACGGAGCAGCCACCGGCCCGGAGCCGACGCTCCCGTGGTATGACCAGGTCACCCACCCGGGCTCGGGTACTGCCGTCACGGCGACCCAGCCCATCCCACAACCTGCGGTTGGGACACCGGCGGACCTCACCACATCCGATCCGGTGGAGCCCCCTCAACCGAGCAGGACGCGCCGCCTGGCTGAGCTGACAGCCGTGGCGGCGCTGGCCGCTCTCCTCGCGAGCGGCGGCACGTACGCTGCGACCCGGGCGGAGTCGAGCGGACCGCGGAATCCCTCCCCTGCGGCACCCTCCTCCAGCCCGGGTCGCAGCCCGGCTGTGTCCGACTCCTCCGGTGTCGGCACAACGAGTTGGGCGGCGACTGCGGCAGCGGTCACCCCCAGCGTCGTGGCCATCGGCGTGACGACCAACCAAGGTGAAGCTCAGGGGTCCGGAGTCGTCCTCGACGCCACCGGACATGTCCTGACCAACAACCACGTCGTATCCGGCGCCGCCAAGGTCCGCGTCAGCCTGTCCGACGGACGAACCTACTCCGCCCAGATCAAGGGCACCGATCCATCCACCGACCTTGCCGTCGTGACAATCAGCAAGCCGCCGCCGGACCTCCAGCCCATCGCCATGGGTGACTCGGACGCCCTGAAGGTTGGCGACCCCGTCATGGCGGTCGGCAATCCGCTGGGGCTGGCGGGGACTGTCACCACGGGCATCGTGTCCGCGTTGAACCGTCCGGTGACCACGTCTGCCAGCGACCAGAACGACCCGTTCGGGTCTCAGCAGTCCTCCTCGACCCGGGTCGTCACCAACGCCATCCAGACCAGTGCAGCGATCAACCCGGGCAACAGCGGCGGTGCTCTGGTCAACAGCACCGGGGCCTTGGTCGGGATCAATTCCTCCATCGCATCGCTCAGTTCCGGCGGCAGCCAGTCCGGCAACATCGGCATCGGCTTCGCCATCCCGGTGCGCGAGGCCCAGGCCATCGCCGACCAGCTCATTGCCACCGGACGAGCGCAACACGCCTACCTGGGCGTCAGCGTGCGCGATGGCACCGCCACCGACGGTGATGCCCAGATCTCCGGGGCCCTCATCGGCCAGATCGAGTCCGGCACCCCGGCGGCAACGGCCGGCCTGAAGACCGGTGACGTGGTGATCGCGGTCGACGGTGAACAGATCGTCTCCGGTGACGCCTTCATCGGCAGCGTCCGGGAACGCCTCGTCGGAGACACTGTCAAGATCACCGTCGTCCGCGACGGCAAGCGGGTCGAGGTGGAGACCAAACTGGTTACCCGGCCGACCGCGACGAACTGACCAGCCACACCTGTCCGTCCGCGGTGAGGGCTCCGGGCGCGGCCCCGTGACACACTGCCTCAGTGGCCACCCTGACCGCCCAGTGGGCCCTCGACTGCGTCGCCCTGGCGCCGACGGCCCCCGCCGAGATGGTGGCGGAGACGGGCGCAGCCCTGCTCGCCCGCTGGTGTGAACCAGCGAGGAAATACCACACCACCAACCACCTGCAGGAGGTTCTCGGCGCGCTGGCCGAGCTTGTCTTGGCCGGCGAGTTGCCTGTCGCTGAAGAACCCCTGGCCCGCGCCGCCGCTTGGGGCCACGACGCCGTGTACGACGTAGCCGAGCCGGCCGGCAACGAGGCGGCAAGCGCCACGCTCATGGCCGAGCTGCTGACCCAGTTGTCGGTGCCGAAGGCCACCGTGACCGAGGTCAGCCGCCTCATCCGGGCCAGCGAACGGCACGACCTGCCCTCCGGCGATGACAAGGCGGGGGCCACCTTTCATGATGCCGACCTTTGGATCCTCAGCGCACCCCGACCCCGCTTCGAGGAATATTGCCGCCAGGTCCGCGAGGAATACCACGGCATCCCCGAGGACCGGTATGCCGCTGCCCGGGCCGCGATCCTGCACCGGCTGGCCGACCGCCCACGCCTGTATGCCACGACGCACGCTCAAGACCGTTGGGCGCCAGCAGCGGCGGCCAATCTCCGCCGCGAACTTGCCCGCCTGGGCGGCTGAGGCCGGCCCGCGTGAGCGATGCCGTGGGTCAGGGCCAGGCGTGATTCAGGATGGGTAACCATGGCTGGCTGACGAATCGTTCATCGGCACCAACACGCGAGACCCACCGCCCGGGGTGGCTGACCTGACCGTCGAGATCCTCGGCGGACCCGCGCAGGACAACGGTGCAAACGCGCAGACGGGCAGCCTGCTGCTGCGGCGTGGCCGGCAGCGACATCTCTCGGACGTAGCCCACCATGGTGGGTGCTGTCGATGTCCGTGGCGCGCGTCGGCGCAGGTCATCAACGGCAGCGGGATAGGCAAGCAGACCGACTGTCCCGGTCGGCAGCGACCATGCCCCCGTGGTCGTCGGTGCCGTCCAGAGGCGATCGCCCCGAAACACCGCGAGGAGGATCCGCACCGTTCCAGCCGGCGGCTCGTCCTGACCGGAAAGGATGACGTCTTCCCGCATTCCCGGCGCTCCGGCGGGAACTCGTCGGCTGCTGAGCACCCGTTCTCCGCGACGCTTCTGCACTCTTAGGCCGCTGCGACGCAAGATCCGAACGAGCTCTCGCCCGTCGACCGCCTGCGCCCCGGCACTGATCATCGCCGTGTGGCGCTCCGCGGGTACGTCGTAGTGGTCCCCCTCGAAACCGCCGCCCGGCAGTCCGGCGGCGCGCGCGAAGGCGTGCAACTCCGCGAGGGACTGATCACTGATCAGGTGGGACCAGACTCGACCATGCGCGTGCCACAGGGGCTGGTCGATCCACACCGTCACGCCTGCACCGTACCCGACCCTGTGCCCATCGCTGCGGCGCCGTGGAGCTGTGGAGCTGTGGAGCTGTGGAGCTGTGGATAACTTCTACGGGGTCCCTGGGCCAACGTCTAGATTCGACAGTGAGGTGGTCGCCACGAGGGCGGCCACGCAACCAGGGGGAACCCCATGTCAGCAACCTTCCAGGTGGACACCGACCGGATCACCGGCGCCTCCGCCGACATCTCGCGGATCTCCGGGGAGATCGAGACCCAAGTAGCATCGATGATGTCCCGCCTGACCAGTTTGCAGGATGCGTGGCAGGGCAGTGCTGCAGCCCAATTCCATGGGGTGGTCCAGCAATGGCAAGGCACCCAGCGAACGGTCCAGCAGAGCCTGGACAGCATCGCCTCGGTACTGCGAACCGCCGGCTTGCGGTACGCCGAGACAGAGGCGGAAGCAACGCGCATGTTCGCCCACTGACCGGCATACGGACCCTCCCGCGTATGCCCTGGGGTGCCGGCGCGTGTCCGGCGCCGGCACCCCGCACACGCGAGGATGGACCGTCGGCTGTCACACTGGTCATGCTTCGTGTGACATGCCACCAGCGAGGAGCCATCCATGATCGCTGACCGCACCGCCGTCGTGACCGGAGCCAGTGGCGGGATTGGTGAGGCGATCTCGCGACGGCTCACCGCTGCTGGCTATCGCGTTGT
This sequence comes from Nostocoides sp., assembly GCA_047974805.1. Taxonomy (GTDB): domain Bacteria; phylum Actinomycetota; class Actinomycetes; order Actinomycetales; family Dermatophilaceae; genus JAJXUB01. The sequence goes on from JBKECS010000018.1 coordinate 45,948, forward strand.
CCTGGCCGCTCGTCGTGAGGACCGCCTCCGGGCCCTAGCCGACCAGATCGGGGCCGAAGCCGTGGTCTGCGACGTGACCGACGATTCCGACGTGGCCCGTCTTGCCGCTGCAGCCGGTCCACACGTGCATGTGTTGGTCAACAATGCCGGCGGAGCGCTCGGGGTCGAGACCGTGGCCGACGCCGATCTGACCAAATGGCAGGCGATGTACGACAGCAACGTCCTCGGCCTCCTCCGCGTGACCAAGAGCCTCTTGCCCGCGCTCCGCGCCGCTGACGATGAGGGGATCATCGTTAATGTCGGCTCCATCGCCGGGCACCTGGTCTATGAGGGCGGAGCCGGCTACGTGGCCGCCAAGCACGCCGTGCAGGTGATCACCGAAACCATGCGTTTGGAGCTATGGGATCAGCCGATTCGGATCACCGAGATCGCCCCGGGCATGGTGCACACCGAGGGTTTCGCGTTGACCCGGTTTGCCGGGGATCAAGCCAAGGCAGATGCCGTGTATGCCGGGGTGCCAGGCCCCCTGGTCGCCGACGACGTTGCCGACGCCATCATGTTCATGGTCAGTCGTCCAGTGCACGTCAACATCGATCTGCTCGTCATCAAGCCCCGGGCTCAAGCCGCCCCACACAAGGTCCACCGGTTGCCGACGGGCCTGTGAAGGTCGGCGAAGAAGGTCCCAGGCACACGCAGGAAACGCCTCAGGGGCGGCTTCCATAACGGAAACCGCCCCTGAGGAACGTCCTTGCTCGCTTCGTCAGAAGTCGAAACCTGATCGACTTCTTCCTCGCTTCGTCAGAAGTCCATCCCACCCATGCCCGGGTCACCCGCCGGCATCGGCGGGGTCTTCTCGGGCTGGTCGGCCACGACGGCCTCGGTGGTCAGGAACAGCGCGGCGATTGAGGCCGCATTCTGCAAAGCGGACCGGGTCACCTTGGCCGGGTCGATGATCCCAGCGGCGACGAGGTCGACGTACTCACCGGTCGCCGCGTTCAGTCCGTGACCCGCGTCGAGTCCGCGCACCTTCTCAGCGACAACGCCACCCTCAAGGCCGGCGTTGACGGCAATCTGCTTCAGCGGAGCCTCGATGGCCACCTTGACAATGTTCGCGCCGGTCGCCTCCTCGCCGGTGACGTCCAAGGAGCCGAAGGCCACCGCGCCAGCCTGGATGAGTGCGACACCGCCACCAGCGACGATGCCCTCCTCGACGGCTGCCTTGGCGTTACGCACAGCATCCTCGATGCGGTGCTTGCGCTCCTTCAGCTCGACCTCGGTGGCCGCGCCCGCCTTGATGACGGCGACGCCGCCGGCGAGCTTGGCAAGACGCTCTTGGAGCTTCTCGCGGTCATAGTCGCTGTCCGACTTGTCGATCTCGGCGCGGATCTGGTTGACCCGACCGGCGATCTGGTCAGCGTCCCCGGCACCCTCGACGATGGTCGTCTCGTCCTTGGTGACCACGACCTTGCGAGCCTTGCCGAGCAGGTCGAGTTCCGCGGTGTCGAGCTTGAGGCCGACCTCCTCGGAGATGACCTGGCCACCGGTGAGGATGGCGATGTCGGCCAGCATGGCCTTGCGGCGATCCCCAAATCCGGGAGCCTTGACCGCCACCGACCGGAACGTGCCACGGATCTTGTTGACCACCAGAGTGGACAGCGCCTCACCGTCGACGTCCTCGGCGATGATCAGCAGCGGCTTGCCCGACTGCATGACCTTCTCCAGCACCGGCAGCAGGTCCTTGATCGAGGAGATCTTCGAGTTGGCGATAAGGATGTAGGGGTCCTCCAGGACCGCTTCCATCCGCTCGGTGTCGGTGACAAAGTAGTGGCTGATGTAGCCCTTGTCGAAGCGCATACCCTCGGTGAGCTCGAGCTCCAGACCGAAGGTGTTGGACTCCTCGACAGTGATGACGCCTTCCTTGCCGACCTTGTCCATGGCCTCGGCGATCATGTCGCCGATCTGCGGGTCAGCCGCGGAGATGGAAGCGGTGGCCGCAATCTGTTCCTTGGTCTCGACCTCCTTGGCCTGGTCCAGCAGCGCATCCGAGACGGCAGCGACGGCCTTCTCGATCCCACGCTTGAGCGCCATGGGGTTCGCCCCGGCCGCGACGTTGCGCAGACCCTCGCGAACGAGAGCCTGAGCGAGCACGGTCGCCGTCGTTGTGCCGTCACCGGCGACATCGTCGGTCTTCTTGGCGACCTCCTTGACCAGCTCGGCGCCGATCTTCTCGTACGGCTCGTCGAGCTCGATCTCCTTGGCGATGGACACACCGTCATTGGTGATCGTGGGGGCGCCCCACTTCTTCTCGAGCACAACGTTTCGGCCCTTGGGGCCCAGAGTGACCTTGACGGCATCGGCGAGGGTGTTCATACCCCGCTCGAGACCGCGGCGAGCCTCCTCATCGAAGGCAATGATCTTTGCCATTGAAGGGGATTCCTCCCACGCATCGTTGGTGTCGGTCAGACGGTGCCCGCGACGGACGAGTCCGATGGTCGCGGCTCACATCACCGCGATCGTCGAGCCCTCACCGGCCCAACCGTGAATTATCACTCTCAGTCAGAGAGTGCTAACCACATTATTGGCACTCTCCCCCCGAGAGTGCAAACGCGGGTATGCCGACAACCTGTTTGCGTCACCGTCTCGGGCGGCCCGTCCGGGTCCTCCTCACGAACGAGCCAGGAACTTCCCGATGAGCCCACCGGCCACCGAACCGACGCCGAAAGCCGCGATCGATGATTGCTCCGCGTCCAAGGTGGACGCCAAGGGCTGGGTTGCCCCGTCCCGGATCAACCGGCGAGTGGCACCGAGTGCCAGACCTGTCGGGCCGGCCAGGGTCATGGCGAGATCGCGCGCCTGATCCGCCAGCTCTTCACTGGGGCACACCCTGGCCACCAGACCCCAGTCGAGGGCCTCCTGAGCAGTCAGTGCCCGGTTGGTCAGGGTCAACTCGAGCGCCCGCGGCATACCGATTGCCCGAGGCAGGAGCCAGGAGGTGCCGCAATCGGGTGTCAAACCAATGGCGGTGTAAGCCGTGACGAACGTGGTCGACTCGCAGGCAAGGATCAGATCGGCAGACAAGGCCAACGCCAGGCCGGCACCGGCCACGCTGCCCTGCACGGCCGCCACCACGGGCTTGGTCAGGGCGTCCAACCTGCCGATCACGGCGTGGGCGGCCCCGGCCAACTCGTCGAGAAACGCACCGCGATCAGATGCCGCGCCCATCGCCATGACGTCCCCGCCCACACAGAACCGGGCTCCGGCTCCACGCAGCAGCACCGCGTGGCAGCGCTCGTCCGACGCCGCCGCCTGAACCGCGGCATCTAGGCGGGCGACAAGGTCCAAGTCGAGCGCATTGGCCGCTCGGGGTCGATTCAACGTGATGATCGTCAGGGATCCGTCCCGGTCGACGAGCACCGATGGGCCTGTTATGTCCTCTGCCATCTGGCCATCTTGACAGCTCGCCGGAGGCTGTCGGTGGGAAAGACTGGGAACGGCGAAGTGGTGAATTCCAGGTGGACGCGCAACACTGACCGTCGTGACCGCTGCGACCGTCATTCTCGTCCTCGTCATTGTGACGGCCTTGGCCTTCGATTTCACCAATGGCTTCCACGACACAGCCAACGCCATGGCAGCGTCCATCTCCACTGGAGCACTCGCGCCCAAAGTGGCGGTGGCCCTGTCCGCGATCCTCAATCTCGTGGGCGCTTTCCTGTCCGTCGAGGTGGCGCTGACGGTGAGCAACGCCGTGGTGCGGATTCAGGACTCCTCCGGTGCACCCAAACCGGAGCTCACCGCCAATGGCGGCACCGCCTTGCTGCTCATCGTGCTCGCCGGACTGGTCGGAGGCGTCCTGTGGAATCTGCTGACGTGGCTGCTCGGATTGCCCTCCAGTTCCTCCCACGCCCTTCTCGGCGGGCTAACCGGGGCGGCCGCTGCTGGCCTTGGCTGGAGCGGTGTGAAGTGGGTCGGCGAGGGCAACAAGCTCGACGGTGTCGTCGGCAAGGTGCTCCTGCCCAGTCTGCTCTCGCCCGTGATCGCCTTGCTCGTCGCCATCGTCGGTTCCTGGCTGGTCCATAGGATCACCAACTCGGTAATGAACCGCATCAACGATCGGTCCTTCCGCTGGGGCCAGATCTCCAGCGCATCCCTGGTCAGCCTGGCGCACGGCACCAACGATGCACAAAAGACCATGGGTGTGATGACTCTGGCGTTGCTCGCCTCAGGGCACTGGAACCAGACGCACGCAGTCCCCTTCTGGGTGAAGGTCTCCGCCGCCAGCGCCATCGCCCTAGGCACCTATCTCGGTGGCTGGCGGATCATTCGGACCATGGGCAAGGGGCTGGTGGACATCACCCCCCGACAGGGCATGGCCGGCGACGGAGCCACGGCATCAGTCATCTTGGCGTCGAGCCATCTCGGTTTCGCGCTGTCCACCACCCACGTGGCGACGGGCTCGGTCGTCGGTGCCGGCATCGGCCGGGGCACCCATGTGCGATGGGGGGTCGTCGGCCGCATGCTCGTTGCGTGGCTACTGACCTTCCCCGCAGCGGCGGTGGTCGCTGCCGCGGTGTGGTGGGTGGGGCACACCATCGGGGGCGCCGCTGGCGCCGTGACGATCTTCGTCGGGCTCTGCCTGGCCGGTGGCCACCTCTACCGGCGCAGCACCCGGGAGAGCGTCGGCGCCCACAATGTCAACGACGAGTGGGACCGAGCCACGGACGCCCTGGACCAGCACGCGCCCGCACATGAGCAACCTGCCGCAACGACGACGAAGGACCACTGAGCATGCACGAGATCGGACTCGCCCTCCAGGGCGCATGGAAAGTCCTCATCGCCGGCATGGTCTTCGGGGCCGGCCTGCCGGTCCTCTTCGTCCTCGCCGTCCGAGCCACCACGCTGGGCACCGAAACCGTCGACCCCGACGGAACTGTGCGGGTCAAGACCTCAGCCACGGGACGGCTCCTCTCGGCGCTGATTATCCTCATCCTCATCGGTGCCGTGGTGCTGGGCATCACGCTCATCGTCGCCGGAGGCTTCGGCAAGGTCGTGGACTTCAGCCACGGCATCCCGCTTATTGTGGACAAAAGGAAGTGAGGCGGTTATGAGCGACAGCATCGACCAGGTCCGCGAGTGGATTGCCGAGGCCTACGCCGACGGCGTCCCCGACGCCGATGCTGCCGCGCTGATGGTCGTGTTGCGTCGGCGGGTCGGCGACGCGGAGGCATACCGGCTGGCATTTGATCTCGCGGGCGTAGGTCTACTCTCCGCTGCCGCCGCGGTCGACACCGGCAACGCTGAGCCGAGCGATGGGGATGTGCGTCGGGTCTCGGCGGCCTTGGTGCTCGGCGGCTGGCCGCTCAGCGGGCGGTTCGCTTCGGCCTCGGACGATGAGGACAGCGACACCGAACCAGGCTCCTACCTGGGCCGGATCGTTGCCTGGTTGCGCGAGGGCTACCCCTACGGCGTTCCCGACCACGACTATCAGCCGCTGCTGGCCATCCTCGAGCGGCGGTTGACCCGTGGCGAGGTCAAGCGCGTGGCCAAGGCGCTGCGCCGTTCCGGCGCCGCTCCGGCCGGACCGGAGGACATCGCAGCCGCCATCGTCGAGGTGACCCACACGGAGGCCAGCGACACGGACCTGCGCCGGGTTCGGGACCGTCTGGCCAAGAAGGGCTGGCCGGTGGAGTTTCCGGATCCAGACCTCAGCGAGGATCAGGCACCGGACAAGTCCTGATCCGGGCTCGGTCAGTCCGCCGACACGACGACGCCCGACCGGCTTCCCTCACGATCGGGCGTCGCGGGCAATAGCGCCGGGGCGAACTCAGGTATCCACCCCAAGCCGACGCGCCGACCGCGCCTTCTGGCGGGCGGCACGCATCCGGCGTAGCCGCTTGACCAGCATGGGGTCGAACTCCAGCGCCTCCGCCGAATCGATCAGGGAGTTAATCACCTGGTAGTAGCGGGTGGCGCTCATGTCGAAGAGGTCCTTGATGGCCTGTTCCTTGGCGCCGGCGTACTTCCACCACTGCCGTTCGAACGCCAAGATCTCGCGGTCGCGCTCGGAAAGGCTCGGCCCAGCCGTCACCGCCACGTGTTCTCGTACCGCGTTCATTATTCGACCCTTCGCAGACTTGTGCCGACGGCGCATGAAGCGGCCAACGCCACCCTTGGTGGTAGTAAATCACACCCATGTCATTCCCGCCCCGATGACGGCGCCCGATGCCGCGACCTGGAGCTCACAACACCCCGTGATGGCCCAGGTCCACGGTCAGTTTGCGAAGGCGGCCATCGAATCGAGCAGCGCGACGATGTCTTCCTCACTGGTCAGCGGATTGACGATGGCGAACCGGGCCAGCGTCTCGCCGTCGTATGAGGTGGGTACGGCAAAGCCCAGTTGAGCGCCGAGGATCGCATCCGACCATGCGGTGTAATCCGCCGGCGCCCACCCCAACCGGCGAAAGACGACCACGGACAGCTCCGGGTCTCGCACCAGCTCGAACTCGGCGCGCGCGGTGATCTGTGCCGCCGCAAACCGGGTCACCGCCAGCGTGCGCTCGACGGCAGCGGCATAGGCATCGGTTCCGTGGGTGGCCAAGGAGAACCAGAAGGGCAGCCCGCGTGCCCGACGGCTCAGCCCCACTGAGTAGTCGGTCGGGTTCCACTCCGGCGCCTGGGTGAGCACGTCCAGGTAGGGCGCCCGTTGGGTGTGCGCAGCCCGCGCCTGCTGCGGCCGGCGATACAGCAGCGCGCAACAGTCGAATGGGGCAAAGAGCCACTTGTGCGGGTCGACGATGAAGGAATCGCACTGCTCGATCCCGGCGAACCGATCCCGCACGCTCGGCGCCGCCAGGCCGGCCCCACCGTATGCCCCGTCCACGTGGAACCACAGCCCGTGGTCACGAGCGACCTGACCCACCGAGGACAGTCCATCGATGATGCCGAAGTTCGTCGTCCCGGCGGTCGCGACCACCGCGAAGAACGTCTGCGGTCCGAGTTCAGCAAGCACATCCGCCAGTGCTGCGCCGGTCAATCGTCCGTCAGCATCGACCGGCACCGGGACGAACTCGGCATCCATGACGTCGGCTGCCGAGGCGATCGAGGAGTGCGCCCCGGCTGATCCGGCGATCCGGAACGGTCGCTGCCCGGCGGGAGCTGCGGCGCGGGCGGCATACCGAGCGGCGACCAGGGCGGAAAGATTGCCAGTGGTGCCGCCCGGCACGAAGACTCCCCCGGCATCGGCGGGTAGACCGACGAGGTCGGCCAGCCAGGCCAGCGCCTGATTCTCCGCCCACACCGCCCCCGACCCCTCGAGCCAGGATCCGGCATAGACCGATGAGGCACCGACGACGAGGTCGAACATGGCGGCTGCCGGGGTCGGCGCGCAGGGGATGAAGGAGAGGAAGCGCGGATGGTCCACGGACAGGCAGGCCGGGGCCAGCACTGTCTCGAACAGTTCCAGGGCACGCTCGCCGGTGATGCCCTCCGGCGTGATCGTCTGGCCGGCGAGCTGATCCAGGTCGGCCTGAGTGCGCGGATGATCCAGCGGGACGGGGTCGAGCCTGAGACGCCCTTCGGCGTAGGCCAGCACGGCCTCCCCGAGGTGGGCCAAGTCGCGAGCATCCTTGCTGTGCACGATTGGCGAGTGTAGGCCCCGTAGCCTCAAGGCTCGAAGCTTCCGAGCCCAAGCGGTTGTTACACCGTCGCCTCACCCGGCCGGACGTCGTCCTCGCGCACGCCACCGCCAACGCGTAGCTCTGAGCTCAGTGCCGGCGCGTCGGCGACGAGGGCATCAGGGAACGAGGACGCCAACCCGGGACCGGCCGCACCCCAGGTCACCCCGATGGCCGCCATTCCGGCCGCACGGGCAGCGAGAACGTCCACGTCAGCATCGCCGACATAGGCGCACTCGCCCGGGGCGACCCCCAGACGCGTCGCGGCACAGACCAGGGGTGCCGGATCGGGTTTGTGCCGGTCGGTGTCGTCCAACCCGGCGAGCACGTCGATGAGGTGGTCTAGGCCCACCGCCCGCAACCCCAACCGCACGGTGGCCGTGGCCTTACTGGAAACCACCCCCATCCGTATGCCGTGCCTGCTCAGGTCGGCCAGGGCATCGGCCATCCCCGGCACGGCAAGGATGAGCTCATCGTGATGGGAGAGGTTCCACGCCCGGTAGATGGCGGTCAGTTCCGCTCCTCGGCCGGGGTATCGCTCCTCCAGCACCGGTTCCAGCGGCCGCCCGATCCAGGAGCGCACCTGCTCGTCAGGTACCTCTGGCAGTCCAGCCCGGGCCAGCGTGTAGCGATACGAGGCAACGATTAGCGGGATGGTGTCGGCCAACGTGCCGTCGAAATCGAACAGCACGGTGGTCCAGGGGCCCGGTGCATTCACCCGGTCACCCTAGCCAGGCGACCTCGGCTCATGACCGGCCGTCCGCGGAGGCCATCCGTGGCACACTCGGCATGTGAACCGTCGCACCGGGGAGCGGCGCCGCTTCTTTCGCCACCCAGCCCAGGTCCTCGTCACTGCGTTCCTCGGTGCGATCCTGCTCGGCACGGTGTTGCTGACATTGCCGGTCTCCACCGCGGGTCCCACGAGCGCACCGTTGATCACCGCCGCGTTCACTGCGACCAGCGCCGTGTGCGTCACGGGTCTGGTCACCGTGGACACCCCCACATATTGGTCCGGCTTCGGGCAAACCGTCATCGTCCTGCTCATCCAGGTGGGTGGGTTTGGGATCATGACGTTGGCGTCACTCATCGCCTTGTTCCTGGCGCGACATATCGGTCTACGCACCCGACTGACCGCAGCGGCCGAGACCAAGAGCATCGGACCGGGCGACGTGCGTCGGGTGCTCTTCGGCGTCCTGAGGATCACCGTCGTGGTCGAGGCTGCCGTCGCGCTGGTGCTGTTCGCGCGCTTCCGCACTGCCTACGGAATGTCCTGGGGCGAATCACTGGCCTACGGAGGCTTCCATGCGGTGTCCTCCTTCAACAACGCCGGATTTGCCCTGTTCAGCGACAATATGATCGGGTTCGCCCAGGATCCGCTCATCTTGTTGCCACTCTGCGTGGCCATCATTGTCGGCGGTCTGGGGTTTCCGGTCATTCTTGAGCTGTGGCGACGAGTACCGATGCGACGGTGGAGCCTGCATACCAAGCTCACCCTGTTCATGACGGCGATCCTGCTCCTGGGCGGCACGGTGTTCGTCATGGCCAGCGAATGGAACAACCCGGCGACGATCGGACACGCGCCCTTCGGCGTCAAACTACTCGACGGGTTCTTCCATGCGGTGCAACCGCGCACCGCCGGGTTCAACGCCTGGGACTATTCGGCCGCAACGAACGAAACCCTGTTGGGCACGATCATGCTCATGTTTATCGGGGGCGGCTCCGCCGGGACCGCCGGCGGCTTGAAAGTAACGACCTTCGTTGTCCTCTTCTTCGTCATCATCGCCGAGGTGCGCGGCGAGGCCGACGTGGTCGCCTTCGACCGTCGGATCGCCCCACGGGCTATCCGGTCCGCGACCACGGTGGCGTTACTCGGCATCGCCGCCGTGCTGGGCGCGACCATGATCTTGACCGAGGTGACCGACCTGCCGCTGCGGGAAGGGTTGTTCGAATCGACCTCTGCTTTTGCCACGGTGGGACTGTCGCTGAACGTCACCGCCACGCTGCCGACCAGCGGTCAACTGGTCATTATCGGACTGATGTTCCTCGGTCGGCTCGGGCCGATCACCCTCGTGTCGGCCCTTGCGCTCCGCGAGCGCGGCCGGCATTACACCCTCCCGGAAGGAGCGCCCCTCATTGGCTAAGGACAAGCCACCCACAGCGGGTGTCGTCGTCATCGGGCTCGGCCGGTTCGGTCGCGCCCTGGCGCTGGAGTTGGAGAAGGACGGGATCGAGGTGCTCGGTATCGATCTCGATATGCGGGTTGTGCAAAGCCTTGCCGGCCGGCTGACCCATGTCGTCCAGGCCGACTCGACCGATGCTGAGGCCATGCGTCAACTTTCCGTGCACGAGTTCGACCGCGCGGTGATCGCGGTCGGCACGGACCTGGAGGTGAGTGTGCTCACCGCCTTCGTCCTGCGCAATCTCGGGCTGAACAACATCTGGGCCAAGGCCGTGACGAAGTCCCAGGCGGCGATCCTGCAGCAGATCGGGGTTCCGCACGTGGTTCGCCCGGAGCACGACATGGGGCGACGGGTCGCGCACCTGGTCCGCGGGGCCATGCTTGACTACATCGAGTTCGACGACGGGTATGCCATCGTCAAGACGGTGCCGCCGCAAAGCATCGTCGGGATGCCCTTGGGTGAGTCGGTCGTTCGCACGAAGTACGGCGTGACCATCGTCGGGATCAAGACGCCAGGGTCCGATTTCACGTATGCCACTCCGGAGACGATCGTCCGGCCCGGCGATCTCGTCATCGTCTCGGGCGATCGGCGTCGAGTCGAGTGGTTCAGCAACCAGGATTAGGTATGCGTCCAGCTGGTGCTCTCCGCCCCCATCGATACATGGACGAGTATCAATACCAGACATAGGGTGCTCACCATGGCGGCTCCGCACGAAGCCCAGGCGAGAACGGCAAAACTCACCATAGTGGTCGACGCGTGTTGTTTCGACGAAAACCTGGACCTGCTCCCTCCCGATGAGGCCGAGGTACTCGCCGGTGCCTTCAAAGCGTTGGCCGATCCAACCCGGGTGCGTCTGCTGCGCTACCTTGCCCAATCGGAGGATGGCACCGCCTGCGCATGCCATCTGCCTGGGGCGCTCGGCATTAGCCAGCCGACGCTCTCTTTCCATATGGCGAAGCTGCACGATGCTGGCCTGGTGTCACGGGAACAGCGGGGCCGATGGGCCCATTGGACGGTTCACCCGGAGGCGCTGACGGGAGTGCGCGCCTTCCTGAACCTAGCCTGAGCCGCCTCGACCTCGGCCCGTCGAATTGACATTCATCAATATCAATTCCAGGATACGTATTGATAAATATCAATGCGTACCGGAGGCTGACGGTGTTGACCCTCTCACCCCCGAACGAACGCCGATCGAGGACCCGCGCGAAGCTCATCGGCGTCCTACTTGGCCTTGGTGCGCTGTGGGCCGCGGCATACGCGCTCAACGAGCACATCTCGCCTTCATGATGGCCACGGTCGCCCTGTCCTTGCCCGAATTCGTGCTCCGGCGACAAATCCTTCGTCCACGCCTGCTCGTTCTCTATTTCGGATCCGTTACCGCCGGGATCATGGCCATCGGCTGGACCGTCAACCTTCTGTTCTGAATCGTCTCTTCTCCACCGACTCGACCCGGACCGCCCGCCACCAACGGGCATACACCGGCCATCGCCGGGCCCGACCCGATGGGCCTGGGCGTGACTTATCCATCAAGGAGGAACGGTGAACATCAAGATCCTCGGACCAGGTTGCCGCAACTGCATCAACCTGGAAAAGGAGACCCGAGCCGCAGTGGAGGCGATGGGCCTCGATGCCACCATTGAGAAGGTCACTGCCTATCCCGACATCATGGCCTACGGAATCATGTCGACACCCGGCCTGGTCGTCGACGAGAAGGTGCTGGTCAGCGGGCGCGTCCCGAAGCGGGCCGAGATCATCGCCCTGCTCACCGCCCGACCCGGACGCCGGAATAGACCCGAGACCGCCGTGTCCACGGCCGCTCCGGCTAGGTTGAGTGGGTGACCCCGACCCGGCAGCCGCTGACCACGCTGATCAACCCCAGCTGGGCGCAGGCGCTGGCGCCGGTCGAGCCCATCGTCGCGCGGCTGGGAGGTTTTCTGCGCGAGGAAGTCGCCAGCGGCCGGGGCTATCTGCCCCCCGGCGACGTCATCCTCCGTGCGTTCAGCCAGCCGATGGACGCCGTTCGAGTCCTCATCGTCGGCCAGGACCCCTACCCGACGCCGGGGCATCCGGTCGGGTTGTCTTTCTCGGTCGCATCCGACGTCGACCCGATCCCGCGGTCGTTGGCGAACATCTTCGCCGAGCTGCATTCCGATCTGGGCTGTTCGTCGCCAAGGTCCGGTGATCTGACCCCGTGGGTCCAGCGCGGGGTCCTGTTGCTCAACCGAGTGCTCACGGTCCAGCCCGGCAAGCCGGCCTCCCACCGAGACAAGGGATGGGAGGAGGTCACCGGTGCCGCGATCGATGCTCTGGTGGCACGCGGAGGACCGCTGGTGGCGATCCTGTGGGGGCGCGACGCCCGGAACCTCCGCCCAAGACTCGGCGGCATGCCGGCCATCGAGTCCGCCCACCCCTCACCGTTATCGGCACGCGGCGGCTTCTTCGGGTCTCGGCCGTTCTCTCGGGCCAACGAGGCATTGGTGGCCCAAGGCGGGCAGCCGATCGATTGGTGCCTGCCATAGACCGCCCGCGCTTCCACAGTGCGAGAGGGGGCTACGGCAGGAGTCTTCGCTGGTGACATGCTTGTCTGGGCTCGGTCGCTCCGATCGCGGCCACCTCGCCAATTGACGTTGACTGGCACCAGAACGACCAGGAGTGAGCCGTATGCCGCAGCACAAGTACCTCCTCGACGAATCCCAGATGCCGACGGCCTGGTACAACATCCTCGCCGACCTACCCACCCCGCTGCCGCCGCCGCTGCACCCGGGCACTGGCGAGCCGATCGGTCCGCAGGACCTGGCGCCGCTCTTCCCTATGGCACTCATCGAGCAAGAGGTCTCCACGGAGCGCTACATCGACATCCCCGAAGCTGTTCAGGACGTCTACAAGCTGTGGCGGCCCTCGCCGCTGTATCGGGCACACCAGCTCGAGGCAGCGCTGGGCACCCCGGCGAAGATCTACTACAAGTACGAGGGCGTCTCCCCGGCCGGGTCGCACAAGCCGAACACTGCCGTCCCGCAGGCCTACTACAACGCGCAGGCCGGCATACGGCGGCTGACCACCGAGACCGGAGCGGGGCAGTGGGGCACGTCACTGGCGTTCGCGTGTCAGCAGTTCGGGATCGAGTGTGAGATCTGGCAGGTGCGCGCCTCGTACGATTCCAAGCCCTACCGCAAGATCATGATCGAGACCTTCGGAGGAGTCATTCATCCCAGCCCGTCTGATCTCACCGAAGCGGGGCGGGCCATCCTCGCCGCCGATCCGGATTCACCGGGGTCGCTCGGCATCGCCATCTCCGAAGCGGTCGAGGTGGCTGCCGCAAACGAGGGCACCAAATATGCCTTGGGGAGCGTGCTCAACCACGTGTTGTTGCACCAGACCATCATCGGAGAAGAGGCATTGCTGCAGCTCGCGCAGGCCGGAGACACCCCCGACGTCCTCGTCGGCTGCACCGGCGGCGGCTCGAACTTCGGCGGACTGGCCTTCCCGTTCCTGCGGGAGAAGTGGGCCGGGACGATGGCCCCGACGGTCCGTGCTGTCGAGCCGGCCTCGTGCCCGACGCTGACCCAGGGCACGTATGCCTATGACTTCGGCGACACCGCCGGGATGACGCCCCTGATGAAGATGCACACGTTGGGCCACGACTTCATCCCCGACCCGATCCACGCCGGGGGGCTGCGCTACCACGGGATGAGCCCGCTGATTTCCCACCTCGTCGCCGGTGGGGAGATCGAAGCGGTCGCCAAGACCCAGGGGGATTGCTTTGCTGCTGGTGTCCTCTTTGCCCGGACCGAGGGCATCGTGCCGGCCCCGGAGGCCACCCATGCCCTGGCAGCGGCGATCGATGAAGCGCTGGCCTGCAAGGAGTCCGGCCAGGAGCGGGTCATCCTCACGGCGTTGAGCGGCCATGGGCACCTGGACATGGCGGCATACGACGCGTACTTGTCCGGCCAGCTCCAGGACCACACCTGGGACGATGCGGCGCTGCAGCAATCGGTGGCCGCCGCCCTGGCCAAGCTGCCAGTGACCGCCTGACCGGCTCGCTGCAGGGCATGGACGTCCCGGCAGAATGACGCTCATGTGGCATCGGTATGTGACAATCGGGGACAGCTTCACCGAGGGGATGTCCGACCCGGACCCCGATGTGCCGGGGCGATACCGCGGCTGGGCCGAACGGCTGGCCGAGGCACTCTCAGCGCGCGCTTCGGGTGACTTCGCGTATGCCAATCTCGCGGTGCGCGGACGGTTGCTCGATGATGTGGTCGGCCCACAGCTGGATGCGGCCTTGGCGATGACACCGGATCTGGTGTCGCTGATCGGCGGCGGGAACGACTTGCTGCGGCCGGGGGTGGACCTGGATGCGTTGGCGGACCGGCTGGAGTCGGCGGTGACTCGACTCCGGGCGAGCGGCGCCGACGTCCTCATGGGCACCCCGAGCGACACCGCCGGTGGAGGGCTGTTTGGCGCGCTGCGGGGGCGGCACGCCATGCATACGGCGAACGTCTTCAGCATCGCGCAGCGGCACGGCGCGCATGTGCTCAACCTGTGGGGGTTCAAGGCGCTGCTGGATTGGCGGATGTGGGGTGAGGACCGGATCCATTTGAGCAGCGAGGGGCACCGGCGGGTGGGGTTGCTGGCGCAGACCGCGCTCGGGGTGCTCGATCCTCAAGCGAGTCTGGACGCCGAGTGGCGGACTCCGTTGCCGCCCGGGCCTGAGTCGTCCCGGGTGGAGGCGTGGCGCGACAATGCGGCATGGGCGCGTACGGATGTGGCACCGTGGGTGCAGCGGCGGCTGCGCGGCGACTCCTCGGGGGACGCGGTCACCGCCAAGCGCCCCGACCTGCTGCCCTTCCCCTGATCGGGCCGCACGGGATTGATCGCTGTGTCACGGCGCAGGGGATGTCAGTCGTTGGGGACGAGATGGTTGTGTGCCTCGCGGACGCGAACGGTCATGGAGGGCTGCTGGACCGTGGCCCGGCCGGGGGTCTCCTGCCACGGCCCACCATCGACCCGGAAGTCC
>JBKECS010000021.1:0-20983 GCA_047974805.1 Nostocoides sp.
CGACGGGTCGCTTCTCCACGACAACGGCGGTGATAACCAGGCGTGCCTTCGACATGGCTGAGCATCAGCGCAGCGTCGCGGATGGCTTGAGACATCTGTCCGGGATGTCCTGAGACAGCACGCCACCGCCACCGCCATTCGAGCTCTATTACGACATCTGACAGACGTCGTCACCCCGAAAGGGCCTCTGACCTGCAGCGATGCAGCATCAGGGGCCTTTTCGCTTGACCCGATCGGGGCCGGATACCGCAGAAATACCGCAGGAGATCCCGTTGAGCTGCTGGCGACGGCTCGTGATGGTCCGCGCGGCATCCCTTGCGTGTCGGTGTCACCAGCGACAATCAAGGGGTGACCGACCAGCCTGCTCAACCGCCGTACGGCGGCCAGATTCGGAGGGTTGTGGGTCGGCGGGCCAAGGGCGGCAAGCGAAGCGGGCTGCCCAAGATCCGCGAGATCCAGCTTGAGCACACCGGTGGCAAGCTGATCTCGGTGCGAGGTCACCAACCACCGGCCGGCGAGGGTGTCCGGACAGCTACCGGCGGCTGGGTGATCGAGCGTGGCCAGTTCCCCTACTGCCCGATCTGCCTTCGCGAGGATGTGCCAGCCGACACGATGGAGCATGCTCCGCCGACGGCATTCGGGGGAGCGGTCATGGCGAACACCTGCGCCGACTGCAACAACCGCCTGGGGTCCCGCACCGAGGCTGCGCTCCAGGACTGGTACGACGGCGGGATCCGCGCACACTTCACGTCGGACACGAGCCTGGAGCCGTTCGGGCACGACCGGATTCTCATCCTGAAGACCGACTCAGATGAGGGCGTCATGCTCGCCGAGAAGTCCTCCCCCGCCCGCCGGAAGAGTCAGTCGCGTGCGACACCCGCAGCGCCACGCCCGCGAGTCCTCCCCCGCCCGCCGCAAGAGTCAGCGCAGCACCATTCGCTACCGCCAGCGAGTGCTCGCCGCCCGCGACGTCACGCTCGTCGATGGCCTGCCTGTCATGACGATGGAGCGCACCATCGCCGACCTCGACGAGGAGGTGGGCGACCTCAGCCTCGTCACCGACGCACTGCGCGACTCCGCTCGCAAGCGGGACCTCGATCTCGAGCGGCTCCGAACACTCCTCGCTCCCCTGGCCCACCGCAACGGACTCGAGAAGGATGATGGCGCCGCCCTGCTGGATCGGCTGATGGAGATCGCCGGCATCGACGTCGATTCGCTTACGCGGCTCATCGCGAGTTCACCGACGTACAGCGCGCTCGCCGAGGTGGCCAGCCTTGTCGGCAACATCGACGCCGCCATCGGCTCGAAGGGAGCCACCGCGTCTGGTCGCCGATACGATGGAGTCATGGCCGAGACGGCCGCGCCGAACCGCAAGCCCCTCAGCGGCCCGACCGGGCGCCGTGTTGTGGCTCGCCGTGGCGAGCTGCTCGAGGTGTTGCGCCGTCATGGTGTGACGAACCCGGAGATCTTCGGAAGTGCTGCGCGTGGTGACGACCACGAGGGCAGCGACGTTGACATGTTGGTCGACTTTCCTCCGGGGACGAGCATCATCGACATCATCGACATCATCGACATCATCGGCATCCAACAGGAGTTGGAGGACCTCCTTGATGTGCCGGTCGATCTGGTCCCCCGCAGCGGACTGAAGGAGCGCGTGCGGTCCCGGGCGGCGAAGGACCTGCTTCCGCTGCGAGCCGATCCGATGCAGAGGTCCTCGAGGACATTGCGGCAGCGATCACCTCGATCCGCTCTCACCTGCAGCATGGACCGATCAGCGTGGAGATCGTGATGGACGCCGTGGCCATGCGGCTCCTGGAGATCGGCGAAGCAGTGAAGGCCCTCGGCGCCGAGACGACCAACACGGAGCCGGAGATCAGGTGGCGCGCGATCGCCGGCATGCGGGACTTCCTTGCCCACCACTACTTCGCAACCAACCCCGAGGTTGTCCAAGCCGTGATCGACCAGGACCTACAGCCCCTCGCTGACGCAGTCGAGCGCATGCGGGCCCGGCTACGCGGTCAGGGAGACGGGGCGTAGTCCCGGGCTCGATGAACTCCAGTCGGCCCGGTCATATCGCCAGGCCGTTCCGCCGGGCGACCTCCCCCAGTTTGTCGAGCGCATTCGAGGCGCGGCGCCGGATCGTCCGGGCCGCGATCGCATGTTCCTCACTCACCAACTGGGCGACCGACGGTGTGGTCAGCCCGGCCCGGCCACGCCGAAGGGGCGCGTCCGCAAGGTTGGCGGCGACAGCGAGATCCAGGAGCAGGCCGCGGTCGTGGTCGGACAGCGCTCCTACCGGTACACGACCCAGATCACCGGGCGGTACGCCCGGGCTGTGTTCCGGAACGAGGCCCGCGTGCTCGAGGTCGCGTCCTACTTGATCGAACGCACCAAGCATCCTCAACTCACGCTATGGGTAGCGTGGCACGTCATCAATGCCGACGACAAGATCGCCGACGATGCAGCGCTGCTGATGCGCCACCTGACCAGGCTTGCCCATGACCGTCACGACGTCGTCGATACGGAGCTTGCAGAGGCCGTGGAGATCGATCCGGAGTCTGTCTGGCACCGAATCAGCGCGGAGTCCGGGGATCTCGGTGACCCTATCGAGGAGGGCACGAAGGTCGCTGAGATCGACGGCAAGATCAACGCGAGCGAGCGCCGGTCCTTGGTGAACTCCGCAACCGGTGCGAGGCCTCCCCCTCCACGTAGGTGCTGCCTACCGCAGTGATACCGCAGCAGATCCGTCACGAGCCAACTTGTCGTAGTTCGTACCAACCACGACATTCGGCGTCTGTCCAGTTCAGTGGCACTATTCCGTACCGCACAACACCAGCCAATACCGCAGGGATACAACGAGTCGTACTCAAACGCTCGGACCGGTTGACCACGGGTGTGAGCGTGCACTGGCAGGCCCTACTGGGTCACCCGGGTTCGAGGGTCCTGGTGCGCTCAGCAAACTCACATCTAAAGGCCAACAACCTCTGCCATGATCGACAGCAGGCCAACAGCAACACGTCGAACGTCGAGGAGTAGGCCAGATGGCAACATTGCGGATTCATCGCGGGACGCTTCACCAGATGACGGTCGCCGGACGCGAAGTCCGGCTGGGGAAGCAGGCATACGGCACCTTGACCGGTGCGGACGAGGTCGAATCCTTCGACATCCCGGACGGACATCACGTGCTGACCCTGGCCAGCCATGCCACGACAAGCAAGGCGCTACCCTTCGACGTCCTGCCCGATGGGGCCGTCGACGTCACCTTGAACCTCGTCGACGAGGGCGTCAGGTCGCTTATCCAGGGTGGCTTCGTCAAGCCGGAGTTGGGATGACCACACACCGCCCCCACGTCAGACCCGCCTGAACATCCTTGATCCAGTGGGTTATCGATCACGACATGGGCGCACAGTGGATCGTGTATGCGGTCGTGACGGCATTCGTCTTCCTCGCCGCCATAGCTGGCGACTCGGTGGGCTACGAGGTGGGCAAACACGTCGGGCCAAGCGTGCTGAACCACCGCATTCTCGCCACGCGGCGTGCCCAGCTAGACAAGGCTCAAGCATTCTTGCGTGAACGAGGCGGGTCGGCGATCTTCCTCGGCCGGTGGACGGCCTTCTTCCGTGCGGTCATGCCTGCCCTGGCTGGGGCGAGCCGGGTGCCCTATCGGCGCTTCCTGCCCTGGAACACCATCGGCGGCATCACCTGGGGCGTGGTCGTCGTCATCATCGGCTACATCGCCGGCGCCGGCTTCGAGCACGCCGCGTCGGTGTTCGGGGGAGGCAGTGCCCTGGTCATCGGGGTGGTTGCCGTCGGTGGCTTGTTGGTCTTCCGGCAGCGGCGGGATCGGGCCAGGAGGGAAGCGACGTAGGCTGACCCGACGAACGCGCCTACTTCTTCGTCGGCGACGTCGCCGGGCACGGCGGCAGGGTGGCCCCAGTCGCCGTCGGCTTCAAGGACGTGTACTTGTTGCCCAAGACGAGGTCAACGGTGGCGTCCTTGCGGGAGTCTTGGAGTTTGCTGGCTCCGGGAACCATGGCGATCACCGTGGCCGCCTGTTTCGTCCCCGCCTTGCCGTACCGTACCTCTGCTACCCCCGGGAGAGTCTTTTTCAAGGGATCGTTGGCCACCTTCGCGACCACGATGCCACGCTTCTTCAGCTGTTCGGCGGTGGCGCCGGCCAACCCGTTGCGGGTGGTGGCGTTGTAGACGTTGACCGTTACTACGGCGGTCGGCGCGGCCGTGGTGCACGTGGGGGTAGGGGTGTTGGCCGAGCTGGCCGTGGCGCCTCGGACGTAGGAGTAGGCATACCAAAAGGCCCCGAAAAGGATGAGCGCGACGACGGTCAGCGTGATGGTGGCCCGGCGGCGGCGGGACCGTTGGGGGTCTCCGGTCACAGGCGGCTCGTACTCGCTCATGGGGTCAGTGAAGCATGCCGGGGTTCAACGGAGTATGAGCACACGCGCATGCAACGTGGGCCGCTGATGCAGCGCGGCGCGCAAGGCTCGGTGCAGTCCATCCTCGAGATAGAGGGTGCCGTTCCAGTCGACGACGTGCGCGAACAGATCCCCGTAGAACGTGGAGTCCTCCGAGAGCAACTGTCCAAGGTCCAATGTGCGCTTGGTGGTCACGAGCTCATCGAGTCGGACGAGCCGAGGGGACACGGTCGACCAGTCCTTGGTAGAGGTCAGCCCATGATCGGGATAGGGGCGCACGTCCCCGATCGACTTGAAGATCACCTAAGGCACGATAATGCGCCCGAACGGCTGAGCGCACAGCACTTTCGGTTCGTCGCTGCATCGTTACGAGACGTTGTCCGGGCACAACGCTCGCTGCGGCTGCCTGCCGCGACCGGTCGGACTGGATAGTCTGGGCAATCGTGAGCGAGACACCCACATCTGCCGCCCTGCCCGACGCCATCGCCGCGATCCAGGGCGGGTACGCCTTCGACGGGCCCGCCCTGGAGTTCGGCGCGGCGGTGCTGGACAACACTGCGTATGCCGACGTCAAAGTCCGCATTCCGCTGGAGGTGATGAACCGACACGGTCTGGTCGCCGGAGCCACCGGTACCGGCAAGACCAAGACGCTACAGGTCATGGCGGAGCAGCTGGCCGCCGCGGGGGTCCCGGTGTTCCTGGCCGACATGAAGGGCGACCTGTCCGGCATCGCCTCGCCGGGAGAGCCGAACGACAAGATCGCGGCTCGGAGCAAGGACGTCGGCGAGCAGTGGACGCCCACGGCATACGCAAGCGAGTTCTTCAGCCTTGGCGGGCAGGGGACAGGGATTCCGATCCGCGCCTCCATCAGCGCCTTCGGCCCCACGTTGCTGAGCAAGGTGCTCGGCCTGAACGCCACTCAGGAGTCGAGCCTGGGGCTGGTCTTCCACTACGCCGACAGCAAGGGGCTGTGGCTGGATGATCTGAAGGATCTGCGCGCCGTCGTGCAGCACCTGACCTCCGATGAGGGCAAGGCCGATCTGAAGGACCTCGGGGGGCTGTCCGCGGCAACGGCCGGCGTGATCCTGCGTGAGCTCATCACGTTCGCCGACCAGGGAGCCGATGCGTTCTTCGGCCTGCCCGAGTTCGACTCGAACGACCTGCTGCGAAACACGGCGGATGGCCGGGGCATGGTCTCCTGTCTCGAGCTTCCTGGGGTGCAGGACCGGCCAGCCCTCTTCTCGACCTTCCTCATGTGGCTGCTGGCCGACCTGTTCCACGACCTGCCCGAGGTGGGCGACCTGGACAAGCCGAAGCTGGTCTTCTTCTTCGACGAGGCCCACCTGCTGTTCGACGGCGCCAGCAAGGACTTCCTCGACGCCATCGAGCAGACCGTTCGGCTCATCCGCTCCAAGGGCGTGGGCATCTTCTTCGTCACCCAATCGCCCAAGGACGTGCCCGCTGACGTGCTCGCCCAACTGGGCAACCGGGTGCAGCATGCGCTGCGCGCCTTCACCCCGGACGATGCCAAGGCGTTGAAGGCAGCCGTATCCACCTATCCCACCAGCGCATACGACCTCGAGGAGCTGCTGACCACCCTCGGCACCGGCGAAGCGGTGATCACCGTACTGTCCGAGAAGGGCGCGCCCACCCCGGTCGCCTGGACCCGGATGCGAGCACCCGAATCACTCATGGCGCCCTCGCCAGAGGCGTTGATCGACCAGGCCGTCGTGTCCTCGCCGTTGGCCACCAAGTACGCGACGGCCACCGATCGGGAGTCGGCATACGAAATGCTTGGCAAGGTGGCCGAGAGTCAAGCAGCCGCCGCCGCCAAGGCGGCCAACGACGCCGAGGCAGCCAAGGCAGCCGATGCGGCAGCGAAGGATGCAGCCAAGGAGGCAGCACGGCAGGAGGCCGCAGCCAAGAAAGCAGCAGCGGCAGAGGCCAAACGCAAGAAGGACGACCCCAGCCTGGTTGAGCAAGTCGTCGGGTCGGGCGCTTTTCGCTCCATGCTCCGCTCCGCCGGGACAGTCCTCGGACGGGAGATCACCCGGTCGATCTTTGGCACGTCCAAACGCTGAGGCCAGGGCGTCGGTGGCAGCGGTCAGCGATTGGCGTCGTCCTGGCTCTGCTGAAGCATCGCTGCGAGCGCCGACGGTTCGGCACCCGTTGTGGCCGCCGTCGCGCGCTCGGTATAGAAGGCACCCAGGCCGTCCCAAATGGCTGCCGCCGCGGCGTCCTCATCGGCGAGGAACGCGGCGATCTCGCGCATTTCGCCATCCCAGCGGTACGCCTTGGGATACAT
The DNA here is from genome assembly GCA_047974805.1 of Nostocoides sp. GTDB lineage: Bacteria > Actinomycetota > Actinomycetes > Actinomycetales > Dermatophilaceae > JAJXUB01. Next base: position 6,739 of record JBKECS010000021.1, read on the forward strand.
GCCCGCCACCTGTGCCGGTAGGCGAGGGAGCAACCAGTCCATGCTCAACCGCATCTCGGCGAGCAGCGCCTGCGCGGCGTCGTGGCGCTGCGCCGCCAACAAGACCGCGGTGGCCAGCCCAGTCACCCCCTTGTTGAGCCCGCCATAACACATCTTCAGCGCAGCAGCGGCGCCGATGTCCCCGGCCAACACTCGGGTGTCCAGACCGCGCCGGGACAAGGTGGCGACGTGTTCGGCCGGCTCGCCGGACACGTACAACCGGGGTCCGTCATAGCCATCGGTCGGTGGTGTGCCGATGATCGCTCCGTCGACGAAGGCTCCGCCCAACTCACCCACCCGCCTGGCGAGGGAGCGTTTGGTGTCCGGACTCACCGCGTTTGCGTCGCAATAGAGCACCCCGTCGAGAAAGGAGGCTACCGACTCCAGCGCGGCCGATGCTTGGGCGGGTGGGACGATGGACAGGACCAACTCGCACTCGCCGATCTCGGACAAGGTCGCCTCGCGCATACCGGCGTCCACGGCCCGTTTGCGCGTGGCCGCGCTCCGGCCGTCCAGCCGCGTCCGCACCGTGCAGCCATGGTCGGTGAGCAATCGGGCGATGCCGGCCCCCATCGCGCCGGCGCCCAGGATGGCAAGCGTCTCCATCTGAGTCAGCGTATCCCCGGTGCTTGGTTCAGCTCAGCCGAGCAGGAGGGCGATGATGACGATGACCGGCACGGATAGCCCCGTGGTGAGCAGGATGGTGTCCCGGGCCAAGGTCGTCGCCCGGTCGTAGCGGGCGGCGATGACGTAGATGTTCTGGGCCGTCGGCAACGCCGACATGACGGCGACGGCCAGCAACGCTGGACCGGATAGTCCCAGGGCTACGGCGGCGGCCGTCGCCACCAGCGGTTGTCCGATGGACTTCAGCGCGGTCGTCGTGGCCAGCTCCCGTGAATCGACACCGCCTCCGAGCTTCGGTCCGAGCCGGAGGGCGATGCCGTAGGCCAGGAGCATGGCCGGCACCGCGACGCCGGCAACGAGTTGGATCGGGCTGGCGAGGAAAGTCGGCAATTGCCACCCCCCGAGCGATAACGCCAGTCCGCCCAGGGCGCCAAGGGTCAGCGGGTTCGTCAGTGCGCTGCGCAACAGATGGAGAAGCCTGGGTGGGCGACCGGTCCGGTCGGCGTCGAGAAGACCCAGCGCGCTCGGTTGCAGCACGAGCAGTTGGAGGAGCAGGGTGGGTGCGGCGTACGACACGTTGCCCAGCACGTATGCCGCGATGGGTAGCCCGAGGTTCCCGGCGTTGACGTAGCTGGTGGCCAGCGCGCCAATGACCTCCTCGCCCGCGCGACGATGCCAGAAGAGCCGGTTGACCAGGACATATGCCATCCCGGTAGCGAGCACACCGGCGAGGGTGGCGAGCAGATGGCGGGAGAAGACCTCGGCCACCGGTGTGTTGGCGATGGTAGTCAGCAACAGGGCCGGAGATCCGACGAAGAAGGCCAGGCGGGACAGGAAGGCCCCAGCGGACTCAGTGAAGAAGCCGACGTGAGCCAGGAGCGCACCGAGGCCGATCACCGCCCCCACGGTGATGAATCCGGTGATGACCCCGCCCACGGCCCGAGGTTAGCCAAGCAAGCCGATCACGTCGGGACGATCCCGACCTTCGGACGGTGCACCGGTGAGCGAGGAGGCGATCACGCTGTCGCAGGCGCCAGACGCTCCGCAAGGGAAACCGGAGCTTTGCCAGGGAAGATTTCCCTGGCAAAGCTCCGGTTTCCCACCTGAGGCGTAAATCTGGTTATGTCGGGGGGCGGAGCACCGGGGCGAGGGCGTCGAGCACGGACGCATCCTCGATCGTGCCCGGGACGGACGGGGTCTTGCCATCGGCCATCTCCCGCATGGTCTTGCGCAGGATTTTGCCCGATCGGGTCTTCGGCAGCGCCGACACGATGTCGACCTGCCGCAGCGAGGCCACCGCGCCGACCTCGTCGCGCACGCGCTGGATCAACTCGGCGGAGATTCTCTCACCGTCATTGACCGCATCGAAGCCGCCCTTGAGGACGACGAGCCCGCGCGGCACCTGACCCTTGAAGTCGTCCGCGACGCCAATGACGGCGCATTCGGCCACGGCCGGATGCCCGGCGAGGGCAGCCTCGATCGAGCCCGTGGACAGTCGATGTCCGGCGACGTTGAGCACATCGTCGGTGCGGCCCATGACATAGAGGTATCCGTCCTCATCGAGCAGGCCGCCGTCCCCGGTCAGGTAGTAGCCCTCGTACACCGAGAGGTAGCCCGAGACATACCGCTCGTCGTCTCGCCACAACGTCGGCAGCGTCCCCGGCGGCAGCGGCAGTTTGATGGCGATGGCCCCCTCGGCCCCGGCAGGCACCTGCCGCCCCGTCTCATCAAGCACCTGCACGTCGTATCCGGGCACAGGCACCGATGGGGATCCGGCCTTGATCGGCATCGGGTCCAGGCCGCGGAAGTTGGCCGCGATGGGCCACCCGGTCTCGGTCTGCCACCAGTTGTCGACCACTGGCACGCCGAGTCGCTCGCTGGCCCACTCGTAGGTGTCTGGGTCGAGGCGCTCACCGGCGAGGAACACGTTCTTCAGGCTGGACAGGTCATGCTCGGCCATGAAGGTTCCGGCCGCGTCCTCCTTCTTGATCGCCCGGTATGCCGTCGGCGCCGTGAACATCGCCTTCGCGCCGTACTCGGAGATGATCCGCCAGAACGCGCTGGCGTCCGGGGTGCCCACGGGCTTGCCCTCGTAGAGCACCGTTGTCGCCCCGGTCAACAGCGGGGCATACACGATGTAGGAGTGCCCGACGACCCAGCCCACGTCGGATGCGGTGAACCACACGTCCCCGGGCCCGATGTCGTAGATGTTCGCCATCGACCAGGCCAACGCCACGGCATGGCCGCCGTTGTCGCGGACGATGCCCTTGGGCCGTCCGGTGGTGCCGGAGGTGTAGAGGATGTAGAGAGGGTCAGTCGCCTCGACCTCGACGCAGTCGACCGGCTCCGCACCAGCGACGAACTCGCTCCAACTCGACTCGGTCCACGCCACGTCGGTGGCTAGGTCGGCCTCGGCCTGCGGACGCTGCAACACGACGACAGCCTCGGGCTTGTGCGCACTGCGCTGGATCGCGCCATCGAGATAGGGCTTATAGGGCACGACCCGGCTGGGCTCGATCCCGCAGCTGGCCGAGAGAATGACCTTGGGCTCGGCGTCCTCGATCCGGGCGGCCAACTCGGCCGGGGCGAACCCGCCGAAGACCACCGAGTGGATAGCGCCGATCCGGGCGCAAGCGAGCATGGCGAAGACGGCCTGCGGCACCATCGGCATATAGACGATGACCCGATCGCCCTTGGTCACGCCGACCCTGGTCAGCGCCCCGGCGAGGCGGGAGACCTGGTCGAGCATCTCGGCATACGTGAACATGGCCTTTGTCCCGGTCACGGGGGAGTCGTAGTACAGGGCAGGCGTCTCGGCGCGCCCATCCCGGACGTGCCGGTCCAGCGCGTTGAAGCACGTGTTCATCCTCCCGCCGGTGAACCACCGGTAGAACGGCGGATTGTCGGCGTCGAGGACGCGCGGCGGCGGAGTGCTCCACTCGATCGACTGCGCAGCCTGCCCCCAAAAGCTGTTCGGGTCGCTGAGTGACTGCGCGTATGCCTGTTCGTAGCTGCCCGTACTCATACCGTTCATGCTGCCCCTTGACCTGGCCACGCGCCAGCGCACCACCAGGTGGCGTCGGCCGAGCGGTGCGATGTGGCGCCGAGCGGCAACCATCCCCGCTGGTCGGCAAGGGCCGCCCCCGACCGCCGGGCTGTGGCCCTCGGACACCCACAGGGGGGAGGTTCACCCCCCAGTTCCCCCGGTTGCGGGAAGTCGGCGGAGCGGAGATTTCCTAGTGTCCTAGGCATGCCCTTACGTGCGGTCATCTTCGACGTGGACGGCACGCTCGCGGATACCGAGCAGACCGGCCATCGCGTCGCCTTCAACGGCGCCTTCGCCGCGGCCGGCCTGCACTGGCACTGGGACGAGGCCACGTATGTCGACCTGCTGAAGGTCACCGGCGGCAAGGAACGGATCCGGCACTACGCTCGCCACGTCGATCCCGGGTTCCTGGCCAGACCGGATGCCGGCGCGGTGATCGCCGCCGTCCACGCCGACAAAACTGCCCGCTATGTCGGGCTCATCGAGCAGGGGAGAGTGCCGTTGCGGCCGGGGGTCGCGGACCTTCTTATCGACCTGCGGGGAGCGGGGATCCGGTTGGCCATCGCGACGACGACAACGCCGGCCAACGTGACCGCCTTGTTGACCACGACGCTCGGGCCGACCGGTGAGCGGTGGTTCGAGGTCGTGGGGGCCGGTGACGTGGTCCCGGCGAAGAAGCCCGCTCCGGACATCTACGAGTGGGTCTTGGCTCGCATGCAGCTCAGCCCACGTGACGCCATGGCCGTCGAGGATTCGGCAGTCGGCGTGGCCGCCGCGCACACCGCCGGTCTGGCCACCATCGCCACGCCCTGCGGACACACCCGGGCCGAGGATTTCACTCAGGCGGTGGCAACGGTGCCCGATCTGCTCGGGATCGGCGCCGCCGATCTTCGCGAATGGTATGCCGCCGCCAGCCCAACCCGTCAGACCATCACACAGGCGTGATGACCCCTTCGATCCACGTGTCCTGACCAAGGAGAAACTATGGACCAGTCAGCCCGGTACGCCGACCTGAGCCTGAACGAAGACGAGCTCATGGCCGCTGGCCAACACATCCTGTGTGCTTACACCATGACGCCGAAGGCGGGGCACGACTACCTCGCCGCGGCGGCCCACTTCGCCGCCGAGTCCTCGACCGGCACCAACGTCGAAGTCTCCACCACGGACGACTTCACCCGTGGGGTGGACGCCATGGTCTACCACGCTGACGAGAAGGCACAGCAGATCCGGATCGCCTTCCCGCTGGCCCTGTTCGACCGCAACGTCACCGATGGCCGGATGATGCTCGTCTCCTTCCTCACCCTGGCCATCGGCAACAACCAGGGCATGGGTGATATCGAGAACGCGAAGATGATCGACTTCTGGGTCCCGCCGGAGGCGATCCGTCAGTTCGACGGCCCGGCGATGAACATCGCCGATCTGTGGCGCATCCTCGGCCGTCCGGTCGTGGACGGCGGCTACATCGCCGGCACGATCATCAAGCCCAAGCTCGGCCTGCGGCCCAAGCCCTTCGCCGATGCGGCATACGAGTTCTGGCTGGGCGGGGACTTCATCAAGAACGACGAGCCGCAGGGGAACCAGACCTTCGCTCCGTTGAAGGAGACCATCCCGCTGGTCTACGACGCCATGAAGCGGGCCATGGACGAGACCGGTGAGGCGAAGCTGTTCTCGATGAACATCACCGCGGATGACCACCACGAGATGCTCGCCCGGGCCGACTTCGCCTTGGAGACCTTCGGACCGGACGCCAACAAGCTGGCGTTCCTCGTCGACGGGTATGTCGGCGGCCCCGGCATGGTCACCACGGCGCGGCGCAACTACCCGAACCAATTCCTGCACTACCACCGGGCCGGCCACGGAGCGGTCACCTCGCCGAGCGCCAAGCGCGGCTACACCGCGTTCGTGCTGGCCAAGATGTCCCGGTTGCAGGGCGCCTCGGGCATCCACGTGGGCACCATGGGCTACGGCAAGATGGAGGGTGAGAACGACGACAAGAACATCGCCTACATGATCGAGCGGGATTCCGCCGACGGCCCCGTCTACCACCAGGAATGGGACGGGATGAAGGCCACGACGCCGATCATCTCCGGCGGGATGAACGCCGTGCGCTTGCCGGGCTTCTTCGCCAACCTCGGACACTCCAACGTCATCAACACCGCAGGCGGAGGCGCATACGGCCACCTCGACGGTGCCGCGGCCGGGGCTCGCTCGCTGCGTCAGGCGGCGCAACTGTGGGCCGAGGGGAGCGACCCGTTCGCGTTCGCCAAGGGGCACCACGAGTTCTCCCGGGCGTTGGAGTCCTTCCCCGGCGATGCCGACCAGATCTACCCCGGGTGGCGTGAAGCCCTCGGCCTGGTCGCCTCCTGACCTCCTGTCGATACGTTCCCATGCACACTCAGTGGAGGGTTTGAACAGCATGACCACATTGCACGAGACCGCCCGGCGGCTGACCGGGGGTGGGCGCGGCATCCTTGCCGCTGACGAATCCATCAAGACGATGTCCGCCCGGCTGGAGGCCGAGGGCATCGATGGGACGGCCGCCAACCGGCGGGATTACCGGGAGCTGCTGATCAGCCCACCCGGGTTGGCCGACTACGTCAGCGGGATCATCCTCGCCGACGAGACCTTCAACCAATCCTTGGCCGACGGACGCGCCTTCCCCGAGGCCGCGCAGGAATTCGGCATCCTCCCGGGGATCAAGGTGGACACGGGCACATCGGCGCTCCCCGGCCAAGGTGGGGCGACCATCACCGAGGGACTCGACGGGCTCGGCGCCCGGTTGGCCAATTATGCCGCCGGCGGCGCAGCGTTCGCCAAATGGCGGGCGGTTATCGATCCCGATACGACCACGGCGTATGCCCTGTCGGCTAACGCTGCGGCGCTCGCCCGGTACGCCGCGCTGTGCCAGGAACACCAGATTGTGCCGATCGTCGAGCCGGAGGTGCTCGCCAACGGGCACCACGACATGGCCCGCAGTGCGGAGGTGACCAAGGCGGCGTTGACCGCCGTGTTCGCCGAGCTCGAACTGGCCGGGGTCGACCTCGCCGGGATGGTGCTCAAGCCGAACTTCGTCACCCCGGGCTTGAATGCGCTGCCGGTCAGCGTCAAGAGCATGGCCGCGGTCACCTTCGACGTGCTCCGCACGGTGGTCCCGGAACAGGTGCCCGGGATCGCCTTCCTCTCCGGCGGACACAGCACGGCCAAGTCGGTCGAACTGCTGTCCGCGGTGAACGCCAATGCCACCGTGCCGTGGTCATTGACGTTCTCCTTCGGGCGGGCGCTGGTGTCGGCCGCGTTGGCGACTTGGGGCGGCAATCCGGACAACGTCAGTGCTGCCCAGGATGTCCTGCTGGCCAACTGCACGTCGGCCTCTGGCGCCGTCACCTCACCGCAGGCGGCGTAAACGCCCGGTCGCTGCCGATCCGGGGCCCGGCGGGGCTCGTCTGACGCGTGCACAACTTCCCTGGGTTGTCGGGGGCGCTCTCGACAACCCAGGGTCGTGCCCGCGTCAGACAGCCCGGGGGCATGCTCGCGATGGCTGTCGATGCGCGCGCCGCAGCAAGCGCGCCGGTGACCGCGGCTACGCCGGGTGCGACGGGATCGGGAGCTCGATCACCACGGTGGTGCCCTCGCCCGGTGAGGACTCGATCCGAAGCGAGGCACCGATCAACGCGCACCGCTCGGCCAGCGAGGACAGCCCGAAGTGCCCGGTGTCGTCCTCACCCCCGCGCACCCCGGAGCGATCTCCCAACTGCTCGCGGACGTTGAAGCCCCGGCCGTCGTCGCTGGTCATCAGGACGACGGCGTCTTCGGTGCGACGCAGGCTCAGCGCAACGCGCTCCGCCTGGGCGTGTTTTATCGCATTGGACACCGTCTCCTGCGCCATTCGGTAGATCGCTGCCGCGGCGTGGTCGGCCAGGTCGGCGAACGCCGACTCGGGATCTGAGGTGAACCCGACGGACGCCTCAGGAGGCGACATTTCGGTCAACGACTCCAATGCGGCCACCAGCCCCAAGTCGGCCAGGACCAGACTGTGCAGCCCGGTGATCGCGGCGCGGGTCTGCTGATAGGCCAGATCGGCCAGGTGGCTCGCTGCCTCGATCTGGGACCTGGCCAGCTGGGTCGATTCGTCCTTGGGGATGGCCAGGTCGGCCGCGTTGAGGTGGAAAGCCATCGATGCCAGCGCCGTGGTGACCCCGTCGTGCAAGTCGTAGGCGATGCGACGCCGTTCGGCCTCCTGCGCCGAGATCGCCTGGGCGATCAACCGGTCCCGGTCATGCCGGTGGGCATCCACGGCGTTCATCAGATCGGCCGTCTGCAACCGCAGCCCCAGCATGTCGGCATACGGTTGATAGGCGGTGAGGTCGTCGTCGTTGTAGGGGCGCTCCACCTCACGGTGGACCGCGGCCACCGCCAGGATCTGGCCGTCGACACCGCGGGCGGGCAGGCACATCCGGGCGACCTTGCCGTCCCCGACGATGCCGAGCAGTGATCGATGGGTTCCGGTCCGGGGCCGGTCGGCCCCCAGACGCACGGCATGACCGTTGCGCGCGACCAGGCCGGCGACCCCTTGGCCGACCGGGATGCGCCATGAGCGGTCGAAGACGGCCCGGGGTGGGTCTGCCGCACCCACGGAGAGTTGCCGCCCGTCGCTGAGGAAGATGATCGCCCCCGCCGAGTCGGTGGCGGCGGTGAAGGCCCGGGCGATGTCGGGCAGGGACACCTCGGCCCGTGCGGTCAGCAGCGCGAGCAGGTCGAAGGTCACCGGAACAGGCCCTCCCGCAATGCGGCCGCGGTCGCGCCGGCCCGGTCACCCACCTGAAGCTTGCGGTACAGCCCCCGCAGGTGGGTCTTGATGGTCTCTTCGGACAGGACGAGTTCGGCGGCGATGGCCTTGTTGGAATGGCCCGAGACCAACAGCGCGAGTACTTCCGACTCACGCTGGGTCAGCCCCAGCTGGCTGCCCGGCCAATAGTCGTGGGACTTGGCGCTGGCCGCCGATAGTGCCACCCGCCCGGCTAGGGCCGGGTCGATGACGATGTCGCCCTCGGCAACCCTGCGCAGATGCTCCACGAGCTGGTGCGCGTCGATCCGTTTCAGGACATAGCCTTTCGCTCCGGCCCGCAACGCCTGGAAGAGATAGTGCTCGTCGTCGTAGACCGTCAACATGACCGTCTTGACCTGCGGGTTCGTGGAGGTCAGCCGGGCGACCAGGTCCAGCCCACTGTCCCGGCCGATCCGCACGTCGGACAGGACGATGTCCGGTTCCTGCTCTGACACCACCTTCTCGGCCTGGGCCGCGCTGGTCGCCGTGCCGACGATGGAGACCGTGTCGTGGAAGTGGCCGAGCATGGCGGTCAGGCCGTGCAAGACCATCTCGTGGTCATCGACGAGCACAAGGCGCAGGACGGCGGGGTCACCCATGGGCTAACCATAGGCACCGCAGGACACCGCTCGGAACATCTCCCCATCCCTTTCACCCCCGGGTCCACACCGGCGGGGGATTCGGGGTGTGGCCGGTTCACGATGAAGTGTGACCATGGACTACCGGCCACTCATCGTCCCCTCTGTGCTCCCCGCCGATTTCGCCCAGCTCGGCGCAGAGGTCGAGGACCTGTGCGCTGCCGGGGTCGACCGCATCCAGTGGGACGTCATGGACGGCGTCTTCGTGCCCAACCTCACTTTCGGTCCCGACGTCATTGCGGCGGCAAGGCCGCACAGCACGGTGGGGTTCGAGGCCCACCTCATGGTGGTCAACCCGGATGAGCTCATCCCCCGCTACATCGAGGCCGGGTGCGAGCTGATCATCGTCCATGCCGAGGCGTGCACGCACCTGCACCGCACGCTAGCCCGGATCCGGGAGCTCGGTGCCCGCTCCGGGGTGGCGCTGAATCCGCATACGCCGGCAACGGTGGTCGAGCATGTCCTCGAGGTGACCGACCTCCTCCTGCCGATGACCGTCAATCCCGGTTTCGGCGGACAGAAGTACATCGGGGCCGTCGAACCCAAGGTTGCCCAATTGCGCTCCATGATCGCCGCCAGTGGCGCCAAGATCGAACTCGAGGTCGACGGCGGGATCACCGACGCCACCATCTCCGGGGCAGCCAGCGCCGGCGCGGACGTCTTCATCTCGGGCAGCTGGATGTACGGCTACCCCGGGGGCAAGAGGGCCGCCGTCGACCTGCTCCGATCCACTGCTGCCAGCGCCGCCGACGCCGCTGGAGCTCAGCTGGCTCCGGCCACCTGAGCTCACCCGTCCACTGCTGACCTATCACACCCCGAGGTGAACCAGACCCATGGGAACCGCCACCGCGCAGGCCGTCTCGACTCGGCCCTTGATGATCGATGCTCCGGAGAATGCGTCCGTCGATCAGCTTGCCATCAACACCATCCGCTTCCTGGCCGCCGACATGGTCCAGGCAGCGAATTCGGGCCATCCCGGCCTGCCGATGGGTGCCGCACCGATGGCGTGGACGCTGTTCAGCCGGCATCTGCGCCACGATCCGGCCGATCCGGCATGGCCCGACCGGGACCGGTTCGTGCTCTCCGCCGGACACGGATCGGCGCTGCTGTATGCCCTGCTGCACCTGTTCGGCTACGGCGTGAGCACCGCGGACCTGCAACAGTTCCGGCAGCTCGGCTCGGTGACCCCGGGGCACCCGGAGGTGGGACACACCCCGGGAGTTGAGACGACCACGGGTCCGCTCGGTCAGGGGGTGGCCATGGCCGTCGGCTTGGCGCTGGCCGAACGGATGCAGGCCGCCCGCTACTGCGAGATCACCGATCACTACACGTATGTCTTGGCCGGAGACGGATGCCTCATGGAGGGGGTCAGCCACGAGGCCGCGTCCTTGGCTGGCCAGCTGGGTCTGGGGCGCCTCATCGTGCTGTGGGACGACAACGACATCACCATCGATGGCCCGGTGACGCAGTCCAGTGGTGACGATCAGCGGTCCCGATTCGCCGCCTACGGGTGGCATACGGTCGCCGTCGCCGACGGCACGGACGTCGCCGCCATTGATGCCGCCATCACGCAGGCCAAGGCGGATCCACGGCCGAGCCTCATCGCGGTCCGCACGGTCATCGGCCAGGGAGCCCCAGGCATCGAGGGAACCTCGGCGGCCCACGGAGCCCCGCTGGGGCCGGCGGTGTTGGAGCAGGCCAAGCAGCGTGCCGGGTTCGACTATCCCGCCTTCGCCGTGCCGGACGAGGTCGCCCAGGCCACCCGTGCGTATGCCACCGCCGGGGCGAGCGCACACGCCCAATGGGCTGCCCGGTTCGCCAAGTTCGCCGCCGCCGATCCCGCCCGTGCCGAGACCTGGCGCAGGACCTGGGCGGCGGAGGCACCCGCGGGACTGGCTGCGACGTTGGCCGCCGTTCCGCGGTCGGCCAGCCGGGCCACCCGGGTCGCCTCGCAAGCGATGCTTGCGGCGGTCGCCGAGATGGCTCCCGAACTCGTAGGCGGGTCGGCGGACCTGGCCGGATCGACGGGCACCGCCATCGGCGGCGAGGTGATCACCGCCGGGGACTATGCCGGAACGGTCGTGCACGCCGGCATTCGAGAGTTCGGGATGGCCGCGCTGCTCAACGGGCTGTCTCTGCACGGTGGTTTCCGCGCATACGGAAGCACGTTCTTGGTGTTTAGCGACTACCTGCGGCCGGCGATCCGGCTCTCGGCCCTGATGAAACAGCCGGTCACCTACATCCTCACGCACGATTCGGTCGCGGTGGGTGAGGACGGGCCCACCCACCAACCGATCGAGCACGTGGAGTCGTTGCGGCTCATCCCGGGCCTGCAGGTGATCCGTCCGGCCGACGACCTGGAGACCGCCGCCGCCTGGCAACTGGCCGTGCAGGCTCGCCAGGCGCCGACAGCGCTCATCCTCAGCCGGCAATCTCTGCCACTCTTGCCGGCTGAGGATGAGGTCGCGGCACACGAGGCGGTGCTGCGCGACGGGGCGCGGGTCGTGCGGGATGTGCCTGCCCCGGCAGTGGAGATCGTCGCCTCCGGGTCGGAGGTTTCCCTGGCGTTGGCCGCTGCCGACCTGCTGGATGAGCGTGGCCTGCCGGCACGCGTGGTGTCGGTGCCGTGGCGGGAGCGCTGGGCGACCTCGGCGGGAGCGCGGCGAACCGTGCCCCGGGTCGCGGTCGAGGCCGGGGTACGCGCCGGGTGGGCCGGGTTTGCCGACGTCGTTGTCGGGCTGGACGAGTTCGGCGCCTCCGGGAAGGGAGATCAGGTGCTGGCCCACTTTGGTTTCACCCCAGAGGCGGTTGCCGACGCCGCCGCATCCGTGGCCGCGCAGAGCTGAAGGGACGGGACCTCACATGTTGACCGGACGGACCACCCTGACCCAGTTCCTCATTGAGGAGCGTCGTCGCTTCCCCGAATCGACTGGCTCCCTCAATGGCCTCATCCTCGACGTGGCCTTGGCCTGCCGTGCCATTTCGCAGAAGGTGCGCGAGGGCGCCCTCGGCGGCGCGCACGGCTCGTCCGGGATGATCAATGTCCAGGGCGAGGAGCAGAAGGAGCTCGACCTCGTCGCCAACACGTCCTTCCTGCGGTCCACTGAGTGGGGTGGGCACGTGGCGGGCATGGTCAGCGAGGAGCTGGACGAGGTCTATCCCACCCCGGAGGAGTTCCCGCGCGGGGCATACCTGTTGTCCTTCGATCCGCTGGACGGATCGAGCAACATCGACAACAACGGGACGATCGGCAGCATCTTCTCTATCTCACGGGCGCCTGATCCCGATCGGGCGGTGGTCGAGGCCGACTTCTTCCAACCCGGATCGACCCAGGTCGCGGCCGGATATGCCATCTATGGACCCAGCACCGTGCTCGTCCTCACCGTGGGGCGCGGGGTGCACGGCTTCACCTTGGACCCATCCCTGGGGGAGTTCTTCCTGACCCACCAGGACATGCGGGTTCCGGTGGCCACGACGGAGTTCGCCATCAACAGCTCCAATGAGCGGTTCTGGGAGCCGGCGGTGAAGCGGTATGTGCGCGAAGCGCTGGACGGGCGGACCGGGCCGCGGGGCAAGGACTTCAACATGCGCTGGGTTGCATCGATGGTGGCGGACGTGCACCGGATCCTCACCCGTGGCGGTGTCTTCCTCTACCCCTACGACACCAAGGACCCGTCCCGGGCCGGACGCTTGCGGCTGCTCTACGAGGGTTCCCCGGTGGCGTTCATCATGGAACAGGCCGGCGGCCGGGCGACCACCGGCCGGGAGCGAATCCTCGACATCGTGCCGCACGATATCCACCAGCGGGTGCCGTTCATTTTCGGCTCGGCCGAGGAGGTGGAGCGCATCGAGCGCTATCACGCCGAGCCGGAGGTGCCCGCTGAACGGGACATCCCCCTGTATGCCTCGCGGGGGCTGTTCCGGGGCGTCTGAACGTCTGCCGCCACCATCCGCGGCGCCGGACCGCCATCGGACCCCGGACCCCGGACCGCCACCGGACCCCGGACCCGCTTGCACACCATTGAACGTCGGAAGGACCAGAGCACATGTCGACCAAGCATCCCGTCGTCGCTATCACCGGATCGTCCGGGGCAGGGACGACCTCGGTGAAGAACACCTTCGCCCAGATCTTCCGCCGCGAGGGGGTCAACGCAGGATTCGTCGAGGGCGACAGCTTCCATCGGTTCGATCGCGCCGAGATGAAGGAATTGCTGAAGAAGCCCGGGAATGACGGACACCTGTTGTCCCATTTCGGGCCCGAGGCCAACCTGTTGCCTGAGCTGGCCCAACTGTTCGAGACCTATGGTCAGACCGGCACCGGGAAGGTGCGCAAGTACCTCCACGACGACGTCGAGGCGGCGCCGTACGACCAACCGCCGGGCACGTTCACCCCGTGGGAGGAGTTGGCCGAGGGGACGGATCTGGTGTTCTACGAGGGCCTGCATGGGGCGGCGGTCGGGGATGGCTTCGACGTCTCGGCGCATACCGACCTGGCCATCGGGGTGGTGCCGGTGATCAACTTGGAGTGGATCCAGAAGCTGCACCGGGACAAGTCGATGCGGGGCTATTCGGACGAGGCGGTCATGGACACGATCCTGCGGCGGATGCACGACTACGTGCACTACATCACGCCGCAGTTCTCCCGGACCGACATCAATTTCCAGCGTGTGCCCGTGGTTGACACGTCCAACCCGTTCATCGCCCGCACGATCCCCACTGCGGATGAGTCCATGTTGGTCATCCGGTTTAGGGACCCGGCCGGGATCGACTTCTCCTACCTGTTGTCCATGCTGCACGACTCGTTTATGTCGCGGGCAAACACCATCGTCGTGCCCGGCGGCAAGATGGACCTGGCCATGCAGCTGATCTTCACTCCGATGCTGTGGCGGCTGATGGACCGTCGGAAGGCCGCCTGACCCTGTGCGTCAGGCTGAGGTAAGGCACCACTGTTGGCGGGTCGCTCCACGCGCTGCCACCACCGCGGTCAGGCGACGAGGCAGATCGTGGTCGGCTACTCCATGGCGTCGAGCACGGCCAGGGACCAGCACCAGCGGGCCAGCTCGCGGGCGATCG
>JBKECS010000024.1:0-31252 GCA_047974805.1 Nostocoides sp.
GCCCTCGACGTGCACCGCAATCTCCATCAGGGCAAGGTCGGCGTGCTCACCCTGGCTCCGCGGGAAGGTCTCGGGGTCACCAACGATGAGCTGCGCGCCGAGCACCTCGATCAGATCAACCGATTCCGCGACGCTTGACCTCCTGCACGAGCTGCCCGCAGAGTTCGGCGCCGGACCGGCGCCGAACTCTTTGTCTGCCGGTGCGCAACCCTGCCGGTCGAAAGGCTCAGGCGTAGGTGCGGAACCCTCGGCCGGCCTTGCGACCCAGGTAGCCCGCCGTGACGAGATGCTCCAACAACGGGGCTGGAGCGTACCCGCGCTCGCGGAACTCGATGTACAGCTCCCTCTCAATCGCCAGCGACACGTCCAGTCCGACGACGTCCAGCAGTTCGAAGGGGCCCATGGGCAGCCCACACCCGGTCTTCATGGCCGTGTCGATGTCGTCGGCACTGGCGTAGTTCGCCTCGAGCATCTTCACCGCGTCGTTCAGATAGGGAAACAGCAGGGCATTGACGATGAACCCGCTACGGTCCCCGCAGGTCACCGCGACCTTCCCAAGGCTGGCACAGACATCCTGCACCGTCGCGATCACCTCGGGCTCGGTCGCCACCGTGTGCACGACCTCGACGAGCTTCATCACCTGAGCCGGGTTGAAGAAGTGCATCCCAATGACATCGCCCGGTCGAGAGGTCACCTTGGCGCAGTCGATGACCGGCAGCGATGACGTGGTGGTGGCCAGAATGGCCCCGGGCTTGGCGATCCGGTCCAGGTCGGTGAACAGCTCCTGTTTGAGCACCAGATCCTCGGCAATCGCCTCGACGACGAGGTCGACCGACCCCAACGCCTCACGCTCGATGGCACCGGTGATCCGCCCGATCACGGCGTCAGCGTCCGCCTCGGTCAGGCGCCCCTTCTCGATCGCGCGAGCATTGTCCGCCGTGATCTGGGCCACCACGGCGTCGACCTTGTCCTGGCTACGGGCGACGAACGTCACTGGATACCCGGCCTTGGCAAACACCTCGATGATGCCCGTGGCCATCGTCCCCGACCCCACCACACCCACCGTGTCCACGGTGCGACTCGAGACGTCGGCCGGACGCTGCCCCGAGGGCGTTTGTGCATCGGGAACCACCTCGGGAGCGCCGGGGGCGGCATACGAATAGAAGCCCCGACCCGTCTTGCGACCCAACAACCCTGCGCTGACCATCTGTTTGATGATCGGACTGGGGGCGTGCAATCGGTCCCGACCCTGCCGGTACATCGTGTCGAGGATCTCGTAAGCCGTATCCAAGACGATCAGGTCCATCAACGCCAGCGGTCCCATGGGGTAGCCGCAGCCGAAGCGCATCGCTTCGTCTATATCCTCGCGTGTGGCGTACCTGCTCTCATACATGGCCACCGCGTGGTTGAGGTAGCCGAACAGCAACGCATTGCCGATGAACCCGGCCCGGTCGCCGACGACGACGGGCTTCTTGCCCAACCGCTGCGCCAACGCCTTGACGTCCTCGAAGACGTCATCGGCGGTGACGACCGTCTTGACCACCTCAACAAACTGCTGGATGGGCGCCGGGTTGAAGAAGTGCATGCCCACCACACGCTGGGGAAGGCTGGTCGCGACCGCGATCTCGGTGACCGGCAGCGACGAGGTGTTCGTAGCGAGGATGGCCTCCCGGCCCACGACCGCATCGAGCTGGGTGAAGATCTCCTTCTTCAACTCAAGGCTCTCCGGAACGGCCTCAATGACCAGTTGCACCCCAGCCAGATCAGCCATCTCGGTCACGTAGCGCACCCGTCCAAGGAGCGCCTGCGCGTCGTCGTGGCTCAACTTGCCCCGCGCCACACCTCGCTCGGTCGATGACTCCAACGAGGACCTGCCCCGCTGCAGACGGTCCTCGTCCATTTCCAGGGCGTGGACCTCGATCCCGTTGCGGGCGAATACTTCAACGATGCCGGCGCCCATCGTGCCGAGACCGACAACACCGACGCTGGTGAACTCACGAGCCATGCGCAGCAGTCTTCCAGCGAGCACCGAGTGGCGGTATCGGTCCGCGGCGTGATAGTCGCCACCGTGTGCGCACGTCGGGGGTGATTCGCGCCACCCGCAGGGCTAGACATCACCGGCGCGGCCGGCGCTCAGGCGCCGATCGGCCATAGCACGCAGGACCGGCAGGGCGCCGGTCAGCGCTTCCCGGTCGCTCTCGCCGAGTGCCTGCAGATCGGCCAGGAGCATGGCCGTGGCCTCACCTCGGACCTGGCTGATCGTCGATCGCCCAGCCTCGGTGAGGGTGAGCAGGACCGCCCGGTGATCATGGTCGTCACGGACCTTGTCAACCCAGCCGGCCAGGATGAGCGCCTCGACCAGACGCGTCATGGTGGGAGCGGTCACCCCCATCTGGGCCGCCAGGTCCCCCGGACGCAAGCCCCGTGGAGCGCCCGCCAGAGCGCCCAGTGCGACAAGCCTTGTGGGCGTCAGGCCAGAACGTGCCGCCGGCGCGCGCAGCGCGTACACCAGCCGGTTGAGCTCCAGGCGTAGATCACTGGCCAGCCGCCCAAGCTCCGATGGCTCATCATGGCTGTGTGTCATGGCTACCTCGCCTCCTCCCGGTGTCACCGAGCAGGGACCACCGCCTCGGCGCTAGCATACGGTGGCGACCAGGGGGCCCTAAAGTGGTGCGGGTGCGTCTGGTCATAGCCAAGTGCAGCGTCGACTACGACGGTCGACTCTCCGCACACCTCCCCCTCGCTACACGACTGCTCATGGTCAAGGCCGACGGGTCGGTCCTGGTGCATAGTGACGGCGGTTCCTACAAGCCGTTGAACTGGATGTCCCCGCCGTGCTCCCTCACCGAGGTTCCGCCCTCCGATGACGAGGCCGGCGACGGAGTCACCGCGGTCTGGGTGGTTCAGCACGCCAAGAGCGATGACCGGCTCCGAGTGCGCCTGCACGAGGTGTTCCACGATGTCCGCCACGACCTCGGTATCGATCCGGGCCTGGTCAAGGACGGTGTGGAGGCACACCTACAGCAGCTGCTCGCCGAACACATCGAGACCCTCGGCGCGGGCTGGCGACTGACCCGGCGTGAGTACATGACACCGATCGGCCCGGTGGACATTCTGTGCCGGGACTCCAGCGGAGCCAGCGTGGCCGTGGAGATCAAGCGGCGCGGTGAGATCGACGGCGTGGAGCAGCTGACCCGCTACCTCGACCTGATGAACCGTGACCCCTCGCTGCGTCCAGTCACCGGTGTCTTTGCAGCTCAGGTCATCAAACCGCAGGCCCGAACGCTGGCCGAGGATCGCGGCATCCGGTGCGTCGTGCTGGATTACGACTCGCTTCGCGGCATGGACGACACCGTCGGTCGACTCTTCTAGCGGCGTGCTGACGGGCCTTGACCGCCGGCCGAGTCACAGGGGCAACCCCGTGGCCGCGTGTGCAGACGCTACTCGTTGGTCGCGTCCTGCGGGCCCGCCGGCCAGGCGGTCACCCGCCAGCCGTCGTCGCCGATCTCCACCGTCACTGGGTCCGCGTTCGACAACGGCCGATGGCTGGCATGGTCATCGACGAGGTTGTCCGCCAGCGCGGGGACCGCGACACAGATGGCACCCTCGTGGCCGAACACGAGGACGGTCTCCCCTCGATGCAGGTCAGCGATACCACGGAGTGCCTCCGCCATCCGGTCGATGAGTTGGGCGTTGGTTTCGCCGGCGCGGATGTCCTCCAACCCTTCGACCGGGTGCGCCACCACCCCCAGCCGGTGGGCCGCCAACTCAGCGGATTCGACCGCACTGCTTCGTGGCGAGGAGTACACCGCGGCTACCCGGGCATGTACCAGCGCGTCCGCTAGGGCCATGACCTGCTGCCGCCCCTGGGACGTCAGCCGGCCGCCAGCGTCAGGCACCCCTGCTGATCCGCCCTGGTCGGCGGCACCATGACCCGCAACGAGCAGGGTGGCCGCGCAATGAAGCATACAAACCAGGGTATGCCGAGGGTCAATCGTGCCCGGCGGTCCCGAGCCCACGGCTGCGACGGATGATCTGAACGAGCTCGCTCATGATGTCGTTCAGGCCGAAATCCTTGGGCGTGAAGACCGCCGCGACCCCCACGTCGAGCAACCTCGCGGCGTCGGAGTTGGGGATGATCCCACCGACCACGACCGGGACATCCCCCGCCCCGGCCGCCCGGAGGCGATCAAGAACCTCGGGCACGAGCTCCATATGCGATCCGGACAGGATGGACAGGCCGAGCAGGTGGACATCCTCCTCGACGGCAGCCGAGACGATCTGCTCCGGGGTTAGCCGAATCCCCTGGTAGACGACCTCGAACCCGACATCGCGGGCACGCACCGCGATCTGCTCGGCGCCGTTGGAATGCCCGTCCAGGCCGGGTTTGCCCACGAGGATGCGCAGGCGCTCACCCAACTCGGCGCTGGTCTGTTGCACCACCGACCGGGCCCGCGCCAGGTCGGCGCCTGAGGCGGCGGCGACACCGATGGAGCCGGAGACGCCCGTCGGCGCCCGGAACTCCCCGAAAACCTCCCGCAAGGCAGCGGTCCACTCCCCCGTGGTCACCTCCGCGCGGGCACACGCCAGGGTGGCCGGCATGAGGTTGACCGGGAGGGCGGCATCTTCGCGCAGCTGAGCCAGCGCAGCTGCGGCTGCCTCCCGCTTGACCGGGTCGGCGTCGCGCACCTCGCGCCACCGCCGGACAGCGGCGACCGCGGCGTCTTCGACACCGGGGTCGACGCTTTGGATCGCTGCATCGAGGTCGGCCGTCAGCGGGTTCGGCTCGGTGCTGGTGAACTTGTTCACCCCGACGACGATCTCCTGTCCAGATTCGACCCGCTGTCGCCTCCGGGCGTGCGAGGCCACGAGTTCGGACTTCATATAGCCCGACTCCACGGCGGCCACCGCGCCACCCATGGCTGCGATCGTGTCCATCTCGGCTCGTGCGCCGGCGACCAACTCGGCGACCTTGGCCTCGACCACGGCTGACCCGGTGAACAGGTCATCGTATTCCAGCAGGTCGGACTCGTATGCGAGGACCTGCTGCATCCGCAAGGACCACTGCTGGTCCCAGGGCCGGGGCAGGCCGAGGGCCTCGTTCCAGGCAGGCAGCTGGACCGCGCGGGCCCGGGCATCCTTGGACAGCGTCACCGCGAGCATTTCGAGGACGATCCGTTGGACATTGTTCTCCGGCTGGGCTTCGGTCAATCCCAAGGAATTGACCTGCACGCCGTAGCGGAAGCGGCGCTGCTTCGGATCGGATACCCCGTACCGCGTTGCGGTGATCTCGTCCCACAGCTGGACGAAGGCACGGAGTTTGCACATCTCCTCGACGAAGCGGACCCCGGCATTGACGAAGAACGAGATCCGTGCCACGACCTCACCAAACTGCTGCGGATCCACCGCTGCCGAATCGCGGACCTGGTCCAGGACCGCGACCGCCGTGCTCAAGGCATAGGCGATCTCCTGGATCGGGGTTGCTCCGGCCTCCTGGAGGTGATAGCTGCTCACGTTCGTCGGGTTCCACTTCGGCATGGCCCCGACGGTGTAGGTCACCACGTCGGCGAGCAACCGCATGGACGGTCCCGGGGCGAAGACATACGTCCCCCGGGACAAGTACTCCTTGATGATGTCGTTCTGGGTCGTTCCGGACAGCTTCGCGACATCGGCCCCCTGCTCCTCCGCGGCGACCTGATAGAGCGCCAGCAGCCACATGGCCGTGGCGTTGATCGTCATCGAGGTGTTCATCTGCTGCAGCGGAATGTCCTCGAACAGGGCGCGCATATCTCCGATGTGACTGATCGGCACCCCGACCTTGCCGACCTCACCGCGAGCCAGCTCGTCGTCCGGGTCGTAGCCGGTCTGCGTCGGCAAGTCGAACGCCACGGACAAACCGGTCTGTCCTTTGGCGAGGTTGGTCCGGTAAAGCGCATTGCTCGCTGCCGCGCTGGAGTGGCCGGCATAGGTGCGCATGACCCATGGACGGTCGCGTTCGGGACGCTCGGGCGCTGCGGCGGGCTCGGTCATGCAGGGAACCTACCCGGGGCCGGCGATATCCAGCCAGAGCGGTGAGAGCCGACACACGAGAGCCTGCTCACGCTGCGGTGGTGCGACGGCCTGCCAGGCGATCGCCCGGCATGGCAGGCTATCGACATGGTCAACCTCACCCGCATCTATACGCGCACTGGCGATGACGGCACGACGGGACTGGGCGATTTCAGCCGGACAACCAAGACCGATCCCCGGCTCGGTGCGTATGCCGACGTCAACGAGGCCAACGCGGCCCTTGGCGTGGCCATTGCCGGCGGTGGCTTGACCGACGAGATCGTTGCCGTGCTGGGCCGGGTACAGAACGACCTCTTCGACGTGGGCGCGGATCTGTCCACCCCGCTCCAGGAAAGCTACGCGCACGAGCCGCTACGTGTGCAGCAGGTGTGGATCGATGAGTTGGAGGCGGACTGCGACCGGTT
Organism: Nostocoides sp.; assembly: GCA_047974805.1. GTDB lineage: Bacteria > Actinomycetota > Actinomycetes > Actinomycetales > Dermatophilaceae > JAJXUB01. The sequence continues at coordinate 6,474 of JBKECS010000024.1, forward strand.
CAACGAGCTGGTGCCCAAGCTGCGCTCCTTCATCCTTCCCGGTGGCTCGATCGGTTCGGCGCACCTTCACGTGGCGACGACGGTCACCCGGCGAGCGGAGCGGTCGACCTGGGCCGCTCTGGAGGCATACGGGAACCAACCCGGCACCGAGCGAGGAGCCGGCGGAGTCAACCCGCTCACGGCGACCTACCTCAACCGGCTCTCAGACCTGCTCTTCATCATGGCTCGGGTGGCCAACCTCGAGGAGGGCGGGGATGTGCTGTGGCGGCCCGGTGGTGGTCGCGCACCTTCCCCACCCCCCACCCGCCGTTGAGTGCGCGTAAGATTCCCGGGCGAGTTACGCGCACTCAAGTTATGGGAAGGCGGGGACTCGGGCTTAGCAAACGTGGGTGATTAGGCGACGTTGACGTTGTAACCCGGCGGACTGGACTCGATCCACGCCCGCACCGCCTTGCTCGCTGCCGGCTGCAGGGCCAGCTTGACCTCTGTGCCCATGGCCCGTCGCACGGTGACCTCCAGGGCGCCCGGCAGCCCCGGGATGTCTTCCGGCAGGGGCGACGGAGCCCCAAGGTCGACCCCCGAACGCAGCCAGGCGTGCGCCGGGTGAAGGCCGGGGCCGAGCATGGTGAACCATTCCAGGTGAGTCGGGCCGAGCCGGAGCAGACCCAAGCGCCATCGGGGCTGCTCCGTGGTGGCCAACCCGGAGAGAACGACAACGCCGCCGTCGGCAATCCGACGGCGGCGTAGCCAGGTCCATACGACAAAACAGACGGTCAGGAGCGCGCCAAAGCCCAGAACTGCTTCCACAGGGAGGGTGGGCATGGCCGGGGACTCGCTTCGTGCCGATGTCCTAGGCGCGACTACTGTCGGCGTCGACCTCGACATGCTCGGCGACGATCGTGACGGTGTCGTGCTCCACGGAAAGGAACCCGCCGTCGACGACCGCCGTTCGCGCGGTCCCATCGGGTTCCTTCAGGGCGATAGTTCCCGGACCGAGGATGGTGAAGATCGGCGTGTGCCCCGGCATGATGCCGAGGTCACCGTCCACCGAACGGGCGCTCACCAAGGTCGCCTCACCGGTATAGACCGTGCGGTCTGCGGCGACGACTTCGACTTTGAGGCTCACGTGACTTCTCTCAACTTCCTCAGGATCGGTTCCGACGATTGTACGGGTCCGGCCCGCCCGCCTTGGTCTGGTGCGTTCGACCGGCGTGGGCGGGCCATGACCAGGTCAGAGGTTCTTTTGGATCTCCGCCCACTGGCGCTCGACATCCTCCAGACCGCCGCACATGAAGAAGGCCTGCTCCCCGATGTGGTCATAGTCGCCGTCAGCGATCTTGGTGAACGCCTCGATGGTCTCCGATAGCGGGACCGTCGAACCTTCGATTCCGGTGAACTGCTTGGCCACGTACGTGTTCTGGGACAGGAACCGCTGGATGCGGCGGGCCCGTCCGACGAGGATTTTGTCCTCTTCGGAGAGTTCGTCGATGCCGAGGATGGCGATGATGTCTTGCAGTTCCTTGTTGCGCTGCAGGATCTGCTTGACCCGGATCGCTGTGGAGTAGTGCTCCTCGGTGATGTAGCGACGGTCGAGGATCCGGCTGGTTGAGGTCAGCGGGTCCACAGCCGGGTAGATACCCAGCGAGGCGATTTCACGGGAGAGCTCCGTGGTGGCGTCCAGGTGGGCGAACGTCGTCGCCGGAGCCGGGTCGGTGTAGTCGTCCGCAGGCACATAGATGGCCTGCATCGAGGTGATCGAGTGGCCCCGGGTCGAGGTGATTCGCTCCTGGAGGACGCCCATCTCGTCGGCCAGCGTCGGCTGGTAGCCCACGGCCGACGGCATACGACCGAGCAGGGTGGACACCTCGGAACCGGCTTGGGTGAACCGGAAGATGTTGTCGATGAAGAGCAGCACGTCCTGGTTCTGGACATCGCGGAAATACTCCGCCATGGTCAGCGCCGAGAGGGCGACGCGCAGACGCGTGCCCGGCGGCTCATCCATCTGGCCGAAGACCAGGGAGGTCTGGCCGAGCACGCCGGCCTCCTCCATCTCCACCATGAGGTCATTACCCTCACGAGTCCGCTCACCGACACCGGCGAACACCGACACGCCACCGTGGTCGCGGGCGACACGGGCGATCATCTCCTGGATGAGCACCGTGTTGCCCACACCGGCACCGCCGAACAGGCCGATTTTGCCCCCTTGCACATACGGGGTGAGAAGGTCGATGACCTTGATGCCGGTCTCGAACATCTGGGTCTTGGACTCCAGCTGGTCGAAGGCCGGGGCCGGGCGGTGGATGCCCCAACGCTCGGTGACCTCTAGAGTCTCCCCGTCGGCAAGGTTCAGGCAGACGCCGGTGGCGTTGAAGACCTTGCCGAGGGTGACGTCCCCGACGGGGACGGAGATGGGGCCGCCGGTGTCCTGCACCCGAGCACCACGGACCAAACCGTCGGTGGGCTGCAGGGAGATGGCCCGGACCATGTTGTCGCCGATGTGCTGGGCAACCTCGAGGTTGATCAGCTTCTCCTCCGGCTCACCCTCGCCCTGGTCGGCGAGGCTGATCGTCGTGGTCAGCAGGTTGTATTGGTCCGGCATCTGGTCGACGGGGAACTCCACGTCGACGACGGGGCCGATAATCCGGGAAACCCGGCCGATGCCACCCTGGGCCTCGCCCTGGGCGTTCGTCTGCGTGACGATGGCAGTCATGTTCTGATTACCTCTTCTTACTTAGGACTCGGCGAGGGCACTGGCGCCGCCCACGATTTCGCTGATCTCTTGGGTGATCTCGGCCTGGCGAGCCTGGTTGGCCAGCCGGGTGTAGGTGTTGATGAGGTTCTCGGCGTTGTCGGTCGCCGACTTCATCGCCCGCTGCCGCGAGGCCAGCTCGGAGGCCGCCCCGGACAGCAGACAGCTCCAGATCCGGGCGGTGACGTAGCGCGGCAGGACCGCGTCGAGGACCGCCTCGGCACTCGGCTCGAACTCGTACAGCGGCAGGACGTCGCTGGGCGCGGCCGCAGCGTCACCCTCGACGACTTCCAACGGCACAACCCGCAGCACCCAGGGCTCCTGGGTGACCATGTTCTTGAATCGGGTGTACACCAGGTGAACCTCGTCGAGGCCACCGGCCTCGAAGTCGGTGAGGAAGTCAGAGACGAGCCGTTCCGAGATCTCCCGAGCGACGTCCACGGTCGGTTGATCGGTGAACCCGGTCCACTCGGCGGCGAACTCGCGGCGACGGAAGTTGTAGTAGTTGACCACCTTGCGTCCGACGAGATAGGGCACGACTTCCTTGCCCTCTTCGCGCAACTGATCGATGAGCCGCTCGGACTCCTTGATTACGGCCGAACTGTAGGCCCCGGCGAGACCACGGTCGCTGCTGATGACAAGGACCCCGGCGCGGCGGACCTGCTCCCGCTCGGTGGTCATCGGATGGTCGGTGTTGGAATAGGTCGCCAGCGCCGACAACGCCCGAGTCAGCGCGAAGTTGTAGGGCCGCGCTTCCTGAAGTCGCTGACGTGCCTTGACCACGCGGGAGGCCGCGATGAGCTCCATGGCCCGGGTGATCTTCTTGGTCGCCTGGACGGACCGGATGCGCTGGCGGTAGACCCGCTGCTGCGCTCCCATATGGCTTCCGCCTCTCTGTGGTCTGTGGTGGTGGTGGGTTCTCGCGACGTCACGCGATGCGCGTCGGCGGCGTATGCCGGATGCGTGCGCACCCGGCATACATCGGCTCAGCGCTTCTGCGCGACGATCTGCTCCTGCTCGACGTCGTGGTCGAGGTCGCCGGGGTCCGCTTCGGTACCCACCGGGACGCTCTCCTTGCCGGAGCCGTCGAACTGGGCCATGAACGCGTCGATGGCCGACTGCAGGTTGGTTGCGGTGCCCTCTTCGAATTTCGCGGTCTCCCGGATCGCGGTGAGGATGTCGGAGTGCTCGCGACGGAGGAAATCGAGGAACTCGGCTTCGAACCGGCCGACGTCCTCGGTGGCGATGGAGTCCAGCTGGCCGGAGGTGCCGCACCAGATGGACACGACCTGCTCCTCCACCGGATACGGGCTGGACTGCTTCTGCTTGAGCAGCTCCACCAACCGAGCGCCCCGGGCCAGCTGAGCCCGGGAGGCCGGGTCGAGGTCGGAGGCGAACATGGCGAAGGCCTCCATGGCGCGATACTGCGCCAGGTCGAGCTTGAGTCGACCGGAGACGTCCTTCATCGCCTTGATCTGCGCGGCGCCACCGACTCGGGACACCGAGACACCCACGTCGATGGCCGGGCGGACGTTGGAGTTGAACAGGTCCGCCTGCAGGTAGATCTGGCCGTCCGTGATGGAAATGACGTTCGTCGGGATGTAGGCCGAGACGTCACCGGCCTTGGTCTCGATGATCGGCAGCCCGGTCATCGAGCCAGCACCGAGGTCGTCGGAGAGCTTCGCGCAGCGCTCGAGCAGCCGGCTGTGCAGGTAGAACACGTCACCGGGGTAGGCCTCACGGCCCGGGGGGCGGCGCAGCAGCAGCGACACCGCACGGTATGCCTCGGCTTGCTTGGACAGGTCGTCGAAGACGATGAGGACGTGCTTGCCCTGGTACATCCAGTGCTGGCCGATGGCGCTGCCGGTATAGGGGGCGAGGTACTTGAACCCTGCCGAGTCGGACGCCGGGGCGGCGACGATGGTGGTGTATTCCATCGCACCGGCCTCTTCGAGGGTCCCGCGCACCGAGGCGATGGTCGAGCCCTTCTGGCCGATCGCCACGTAGATGCAGCGCACCTGCTTGGTCGGGTCGCCGCTGGCCCAGAATTCCTTCTGGTTGATGATCGTGTCGACCGCCACCGTGGTCTTGCCAGTCTGGCGGTCGCCGATGATCAGCTGACGCTGTCCCCGGCCGATCGGGGTCATCGCATCGACGGCCTTCAGGCCGGTCTGCAACGGCTCGTGTACCGACTTGCGCTGGACGACCGTGGGTGCCTGCAGTTCCAGGGCCCGCCGGCCTTCGTCCTTGATCTCGCCCAGGCCGTCGATCGGGTTGCCCAGGGGGTCAACGACGCGACCGAGGTAGGCGTCACCGACCGGAACCGAAAGTACCTCGCCGGTCCGCTTGACGCTCTGGCCTTCTTCGATCTTGGAGAAGTCGCCAAGTACCACGACCCCGATTTCGTGGACGTCCAAGTTCAGCGCCAGGCCGAGGGTGCCGTCCTCGAACTCGAGCAACTCGTTCGTCATCGCCGAGGGCAGCCCCTCGACGTGAGCGATGCCGTCTCCGGCGTCGACGACGGTACCGACCTCCTCACGGGCGGCCGCACCGGGCTGGTAGGACTGGACATAGCTGTCCAGGGCGTCCCGGATCTCCTCCGGACGGATCGAGAGCTCCGTCATGTTGTCTTCTCTCCTGTGCTAGCCCGCCCCGAGTGAGCCGGGCCGGATCGAATCTGGTGGGTCGTTGTGCAGTTGTCTTCGGTCTGCCGTCGCCGGCCGACCTGGTGGTTCAGTGGCCGCCGCTCAGGTGCCGACGGGCGTCGTCCAGGCGATGCAGGATCGTGCCGTCGATGACCTCGTCGCCGAGCCGGACATGGATGCCACCGATGACGTCCGGGTCGATCACCGGTTGAACGGTCACGGCCTTGCCGTAGTGGTTCTCCAACGCGGTACGCAGCCGCGCCTCCTGCTGTTCGGTCAGCGGCACGGCCGTGGTGACCACGGCGGTCAGCTCGTTCCGACGGGCGGCGGCCGCGTGCAGGTAGGACCGAAGGATCTGATCGATCCGCCGACCGCGAGGATGGCGCACCGATTGGACGGCCAACCGCACCGTCTCCGGTGCCGCCTTGCCCTGGAGCAATCGGGTGACGAGATCAGCCTTGCCGGCAACGTCTGTGTTGCGCACCGCGAGCGTGTCCCGCAACTCGTTGTTGCCGGCCACGATGCGCTCGAAGCGGAAGAGCTCGTCCTCCACGGCATCCGCATGGCCGGCCCTTTCCGCACCGGCGAGGGTGGCCTGCACGGCCAGGGATTCCAGGGTGTCGGTGAGGTCCCGGTCCTGCGACCAGCGCTGCGCGCTCAGCGTGGCGACGATCCCGGCCGCACCCTTGCCGACATGTCCGGCGAACAACCGCTCCGCGAGGGCTTGGCGATCGGCGCCCTCCCGGGACGAATCGACCAGCGCGCGCCGCAGGGAGGCGTTCGCGTCCAGCGTGGACAGGATGGCAAAGAGGTCATCCGCCACGTTGGCGGCACTGGCCCGGGGAGTCAGGGCCGCGTTCAGGGCCTGCAGACCCTCCGCGGCGGCCGCCCGAGAAGTGCCGTGCATCAGCGCACCGGGTCGGTGGTCTCACCGACGGAGGCTGGAGCGACCTCGCCTGCCTCGAATTCGGCGAGGAAACGGTCGATGATCCCGGTCTGGCGAGCCTCGTCCTGGAGTGATTCCCCGACGATGCGGCTGGCCAGGTCCGCCGACATGGTGCCGACCTCGTTGCGGAGCGAGACGAGGGCGGACTGCCGCTCGGCATCGATCTGCTTCTTGGCCGACTCGGTAATGCGGCTGGCCTCGGCCTGCGCCTGGTCCCGCAACTCGGCGACGATCTGCGAACCCTGGGTTCGGGCATCCTCGCGGATCTTGTTCGCCTCGCCTCGGGCCTCACGCAGCTGATCCTGGTATTGCTCCAGAGCAGCGTTGGCGGCCTCTTGAGCCTCCTCGGCCTGCTTCATGCCGCCCTCGATCGCCGCGGCGCGCTCGGCATACAGCGCCTCCATCCGCGGGACGACCATCTTGGCAAAAAGCCAATAGAGGATGCCGAACGAGATCAGCCCGATGAGGATCTCCATCGGGTGGGGCAGGAGCGGCAAGGCGTCCGGCCAGCCGGGCCCCTCCGCCATGGGTACCGAGGTGAGGATCACGTCGTTTCCCTATCTGTGTCGAGCGGTCGAAATGAACAACGTCGCGCTTTCGCGGCCCGACGGTCAGTTATTGAAGACGAAGACGAAGACCAGACCCAGAATTGCAAGCGCCTCGGTCAGGGCCATACCGGTGAAGGCGATGGTCTGCAGCATGCCGCGGGCTTCGGGCTGGCGAGCGACGCCGTTGATGTAGGCGGCGAAGATCAAACCGATACCGATACCGGGGCCGATGGCAGCAAGACCGTAGCCGAGGTAGGCGATGGAGCCGTGCATGGGAGGTTTCCTTTCGGTGGCACCGGAGTGGCCCGGTGTCGTGACGGGTTATTCAGTTGGTTTCGCTGAGGCCGCTGCGGCCTCGACGGTCAGTGCGCCCTTCTCAGTGATGTTCCGAGACGGCGTCGGACAGATACAACGCCGTGAGCAGGGTGAAGATGAATGCCTGGAGGAATTCCACCAGAAGTTCGAAGAAGGTCATGACGATGGCAAACAGGAAGGAGAGAATCCCAGATCCTTGGAGCAGCACGTTGCCACCATGCAGGAGAAGGTATTCGCCGCCGATGATGAACACGAGCAACATGAGGTGGCCGGCCAGCATGTTGCCGAAGAGCCGCAGGGCCAGCGTCACCGGGCGGATGACGAAGTACGTCAGGAACTCCAGGACGAACATGACCGGCCCGAGCCAGCCGGGCAGTCCCGGCGGCACCAGGGACTTCAGGTAGCCGAAGACCCCGTGCTTGCGACGGATCGCCACGACGTTGTACGTGATGTAGACGATGAGCGCGAAGACGATGGGGAAGGCGATCCGTCCGGTCGTCGGGAACTGGACGAACGGGATGATCCCGGCGACGTTGTTGAGCAGGATGAACGAAAAGCAGGTGAGCAGCAGCGGCAAGAAGATGCGGAAGTCTTTAGCGCCGATGATGTCCCGGCCGATGGTGTTGCGGACGAAGTCGTAGGCCAGCTCGACGATCCATTGGCGCTTGCTCGGCACGATGGACAGCCGGCCCAGGGACCCGGCGAAGAACCACGCAATGACGACGACGGACAAGAGCGCGACCACACCGGGGCGGGTGAGCGTCCAGTTGGAGTCCCCACCGATCAGGGGCCACCAGAAGTCGCTTGTCCCAGGCGATACGAAGCCGTCCTCACCGCCTTCCGCGGCAAGCAGCGGAAGCGGGTGCGCGGCGAGCGCAGTCAGGCTCACGGCCTCTCCTCAACATCAGTTTTGATCGATCCACGGCCCACCTTGAAGCTGCCAAGGTGCCGGCCTGGCGAAGGAAACACCGGAGCGCCTTCGGTCGTTACGCAGGCTACCGGAAGGTGGCTGATCCCCGTGCACGTGGGCAACATGATGGACAGCCTCATTCCAGGCCCCCGTGAGGCGCCCCCGCCGGCCGGTCGTAGACGGGTAGTTTCGCGCCGCGCAACGCTCGAAATGCGAACACCTGCCAGACCATCGTGACGACCCCGGCCACGATGCCCACCGCCGGAGCGTCCACCCAGGACGCCGACCGGAACGCCATGATGAACAGCAGCAGCGCGATCACCTGGCCGAGGTAGATCGCCATCGCCACGGCAAAGAAGGCCAACGGATTCGCGCTGGTGACGAGCCTGCTCAGCAACAACATTCCCGAGCCGAAGAAGGCCACAGAGACGCACAGACCCAACAGCCCGCCAGGCACCGCATCGACCCCGCGAGTCAGGCCGAGAATCGCCACAGCCAGGGCTCCGATCCCGACACTGGGGGCCAGGGCACCACGGAGCATGACGGCGAACGGGGCCCCCGGCCCCGGGGTCTGCAGGGAAGGCTCGTTCGGAGCCTCGGATGGGGTCGCTGTCATCGCTTGTGAAAGTTATCACAAGCGTCCCCGTCACGGCCAGCCACTCCCGCCCGAGCCGGTTGATCGGCGATGCGATGCGTTGGGACGGCCCGCCTCACCGGGCCGGGCGATGTCCCGGCACGCTCAACCGAGGCAGGAGCAGGGTCAACGACGTGGCGAGCACGACGGCGGCAAGGACGCCGAGAGCGGCACTGCGCGCGGGCAGAAAGACGAAGCTCACCGCGCCAAACGCCGCCACCGCCGCCCACAGCCACAACAAGAGCACGGCCCGACGATGACCGTGCCCGATGCGCAGCATCTGGTGGTGCAAGTGCTGGGCATCGGACTGCCATGGCTTACGGCCCGCGCGGGTCCGTCGGACGACGGCGAGCAGGACGTCGAGCAGCGGCAGGATGACGATGGCGAACGGCACGAGGAGCGGGAGCACGACGGCGAGCACCGGATCGGTGCTGACGTCAGCGCCGGAGACCGTCCCGGTCAGGGAAATGGTGGCCGCGGCGAACGTCAGACCGAGAAACAGCGCCCCGCTGTCGCCCATGAAGATCCGGGCGGGGTAGACGTTGTGTGGCAGGAAGCCCAGGCATACCCCGATCAGGGCCGCAGCAACGAAGGCCGCCGACGAAAAGACGTTCGCCGGGCTGTAGCTGCGGGAGATGAGATAGGCGTAGGCGAAAAACGAGACCGCCGCGATGCCGACGATGCCGGCGGCCAACCCGTCCAGTCCATCGACGAAGTTCACCGCGTTGGTCATCACGACCACGGTGAGAATGGTGAGAAACACCAAGATGGGCGCGGGTAGCACGGTCGCTTCGCCAAGCGGCAGGGAAAAGAACTGCACCCCGGCGAAGGCCATGACCCCGGCCGCCAAGAGTTGGCCACCGAGCTTGGTCAGGGGATCCAATTCATGGACGTCGTCGATGGCGCCGACCAGGCAGACGACGGCCGCTCCGGCAAACACTCCCCAGATCTCGTTGGTGTCGAAGATCTGCTGCAGATAGGGCAACCGACTGGCGACCAGGCCCGCGGAGAGAAAGCCCAGGAACAACGCGACGCCGCCGAGTCTGGGGATGGGTACCGAGTGGACGTCCCGCTCGCGCACCGGGGTGAAGGCGTTGAGGCGCAGGGCGATGGCCCGCATCAACGGCGTCGCGACATACGTGACGATGGTCGCGACGACGATAACGAACAGGTACTCCCGCACGCTGCACCGCTCTCGTTGCGGTCTCGATCAGCGCGGGTATGCCGGGAACTGGCTGACCAGGTCGCTCACCTGGCCGCGGACGGCGCGACTAACCGGATGCTCCGGGTCGGCGTCACCGGTGGTGATCGCAGTGGCGATGAGATCGGCGATCACCGTCATTTCGGCCTTGCCCATCCCCTGGGTGGTGACACAGGGGGTGCCCACCCGGATGCCCGAGGCGATGTTGGGCTTTTGCGGATCGAACGGGATGGCGTTCTTGTTCAGGGTGATCCCGGCGGCGTCGCAGCGAGCCTCGGCATCGATACCGGTGACCAGCACCGGCTGCAGGTCGTGCAGGCTCAAGTGGGTGTCGGTGCCGCCGGTGGTCGGCCGGATCCCATGCTCACCGAGTCGGGTAGCCAGCACGGCCGCATTGTCGACGACGGCCTGGGTGTAGGCCCGATACTCGTCGGTAGCGCACTCCTTGAAGTTGACCGCCTTGGCCGCCACCGTATGCATCTGCGGTCCGCCCTGCATCATGGGGAAGACCGCCTTGTCGATGGCACTGGCATGCTCAGCCCGGCAAACGATCGCACCGGACCGCGGCCCGCGCAGCACCTTGTGGGTGGTGAACGAGACGACATCGGCATACGGGACCGGACTAGGGATGGCCTGACCGGCCACGAGGCCAATGAAGTGGGCGGCATCGACCCAGAAGATCGCGCCGACCTCGTCGGCGATGGCCCGGAACCGAGCGAAGTCGATCAGCCGGGGGATCGCCGAACCGCCGGCGAGGATGACCTTTGGCCGGTGCTGCTTTGCCAGCCGTTCTACCTCGTCGTAGTCGATGTCCTCGGTCTCCTTGTCCACTCCGTAGTGAACGGCGTCGAACCATTTGCCCGAGAAGGAGACCTTGGCACCGTGAGTCAGGTGGCCACCGTGCGGCAAGCTCATCGCCAGGATCGTCTCTCCCGGCTTGAGGAACGCACCGTAGACCGCCTGGTTCGCGCTGGCCCCGGAATGCGGCTGCACGTTGGCATGATCGGCGTCAAAGAGGCTTTTGCACCGCTCGATGGCCAGCTTCTCGGCTTCGTCCACAACGCTGCAGCCGCCGTAGTAGCGCCGGCCCGGGTACCCCTCGGCGTACTTGTTGCTCAGCGTCGACCCAAGCGCGGTGAGTACCTCCGGGGAGGAGAAGTTTTCGCTGGCGATCAGTTGTAGACCGGAACGCAACCGGCCCAGTTCGTCGGTGAGGACCTGCGCGATCTGCGGGTCGAAGGCCGACAAAGCGGCAAAGTCGGAGCCGTAGAACGTGTCGCTCATTCTCGTATGCCCTCCTCGGGCGAGGTCGTGTCGTCGGGGTGGATGGGGTCGGAGGGAGTGTCCGGCACGAGAGTGTCATCCCGGGCAGGAGAGCCGTCCGCAGGTGCACCCGGGCTCGACTCTAGAGCGTCCGGGTATCCCGAAGCGGTGACGGCCTCTTGGGGCGTGGCGGACACCTCGATCGAGTCCGCTGGGGCGTCGCCGGTGTCCTGGGTGTCCACGGTGCTGGGGTCATCAAGGCCCGGGAGCACATGAGCTGCCGCGATCTCGTCGATCTCGGCAGCGGTGATGATCCCCTCTCGCAGCACGGTGGGCATGGCCCCAGTAGCGTCCACGATGGTCGAGGGAAATGCCGACTTCACCGGCCCGGCATCGAGATAGACCTCCACGGATGAGCCCAATTGGGTCGCCGCATCGAGGATATTCCGGGCGTTGGGTTGACCGTTGCGATTGGCACTGCTGACCGCCATCGGGCCGATGTCGGCAAGGATGGCCAAGGCAAGCTCGTCATCTGGCATGCGAAGGCCAACCGTGCCATTGGTGTCCCCCAGATCCCACGCCAGGCTGGGCTGAGCCTTGAGGATGAGGGTGAGCGCACCGGGCCAGAATGCCTCCATGAGGGCTCGGGCATACGGTGGGACGTCGAGGGCCAACCCGTCGACCGCTTCCACCCGGGGGACCAGGACGGGAGGGGGCATGTTGCGTCCACGGCCCTTGGCCGACAGCAGTGCCGAGACAGCCAGCCGGTTGAAGGCGTCGCAGGCCACCCCGTAGAGGGTGTCGGTGGGCATGACGATGAGGCTGCCGCCACGGACGGCGTCGGCGGCCTTGCGGATACCTTCGGCCCGGCCCGCCGAGTCGGAACAGTCGAAAACGGGGCTCACAAGGCTCCAGCGTAGGGGGCGGCCGGAGCGGCCTCGGACCGTATGTGGTTCATCGGGCAGCGACGAGGACTCGAGGGCGGCCGGCCAGGTCAAGGTGATCGGTCACGGACCGCCACGGCCCGGCCTGCCGCAGCGCTGCCGGCAGCGACTCCCCCTGGACGTCGGCATGTTCCATGACCAGGGTCCCCGAGGGGGTGAGGAGTTCGGCCGCGCGGGCCGCGACCGCCCGGGGAATGCTCAACCCGTCGGCGCCGCCGCCGTAGAGCGCCACGGGTGGGTCGTGATCGCGCACTTCCGGGTCGTTGGGCACCATGTCGTCGGGAATGTAGGGCGGGTTTGCCACAACGACATCGACCCGACCGCGCAGGTCCTCGAACGCGGTGGTGGCATCCCCCAATCGCAGATCAACCCCTGGCGCGTGGAGCGCAACGTTGCGCTCCGCCCAGGCATGGGCCTCCCGGGACAGTTCGACGGCGTGCACGCTGATCATCGGGCACTCCGTGGCCAGCGCGATGGCGATGGCTGCGGAGCCGGTGCAGAGATCCACGACGACCGGGTTGGTCACCCCGCTGTCCGTGGCGAGGTGGATCGCGGCGATCGCGTGATCGAGCGTCACTTCGGTTTCCGGCCTGGGGACGAACACCCCGGGACCGACCGCAAGGGTGAGCCGGCGAAAGGGCGCCCAGCCAGTCAGGTGCTGCAGGGGCACCCGGCGGGAGCGTTCCTCGAGGAGCCCAGCGAACCGCTGTGCCTCGGATTCGCTCACCGGGGCACGCAGGATCATGTCGGCTCGCAGCTGCGCCGCGTCCACCCCCCGCACGTGGGCCAGGAGCAGCACGGCATCGTGCTCCGGGCTGGGGACACCCGCGTCGGCCAGCAACCCGGTGCCAACCCGGACGGCGGCATACGCATCGGTGGACATCACACCTGCAGTTCGGCCAGGCGGGCAGCCTCGTCTGCCTCGACCGCGGAGGAGATCACCGGGTCGAGATCACCGTCGAGGACCGTATCGAGGTTGTAGGCCTTATAGCCGGTGCGGTGGTCGCTGATCCGGTTCTCCGGGAAGTTGTAGGTCCGAATCCGCTCCGAGCGGTCGACCGTGCGGACTTGGCTGGCGCGGGCGTCGGCGGCGGCCGCCGCCTTTTCCTCCATGGCTTGCTGGTGCAGTCGGGCGCGCAGCACACGCATCGCGGCCTCGCGGTTCTGCAGCTGAGATTTCTCGTTCTGGCAGCTCACCACGAGCCCGGTGGGCAGATGCGTGATGCGCACTGCCGAATCCGTTGTGTTGACGCTTTGGCCTCCTGGACCAGAGGACCGGAAGACATCGACCTTCAGGTCGTTGTTGTCGAGATCGACCTCGACCTCGTCGTCCACCTCGGGCATGGCCCATACACCCGCGGCGCTGGTGTGGATCCGGCCCTGAGATTCGGTCACCGGGACCCGTTGAACCCGGTGGACCCCCCCCTCGTACTTCAGCAGGGCCCAGGGGGCCTCCCCTGGCTGAGGTGTGCGCTTGGCCCGGACCGCCACCCGGACGTCCTTGTAGCCACCGAGGTCGGATTCGGTGGCGTCGAGGATCTCGGTCCGAAAGCCGCGGCGCTCGGCATACCGCACATACATCCGCAGTAGATCGCCGGCGAACAAGGCCGATTCCTCCCCGCCCTCTCCCGCCTTCACTTCAAGGATCGCATCCCGATCGTCATCCTCGTCACGGGGGATGAGCAGGCGGCGCAGCTGGTCACCGGCGGCCTCTTCGGCAGCCTGCAGGGCAGGGACCTCCTCGGCGAACGCGGGATCCTCCTCGACCAGTTCCCGCGCCGCGACGACGTCGTCGTGGGCGCGGCGCCAGGTGGCATACGCGGTGACGGTCGGTCCCAAGGCCGCGTACCGCTTGTTGATCTCCCGGAGCCGATCGGGGTTGCTGGCAACCTCCGGGTCGGCCATCTGCTCCTCGAGGTCGGCGCGCTCGTTCACCAGCGCCTGTACCTGGTCGAACATCGGTGTCCCTCTTTTGCAGTTGCGGTTGGTGCCCCGGTAGACGACAACCGGCGCCGACCCCGGTAGGGAGGTCGGCGCCGGTGCGGAGAAGCTACTTGGCGGCCTTCTTGCCGTAGCGCGCCTCGAATCGGGCCACGCGGCCACCGGTGTCGAGGATCTTCTGCTTGCCCGTGTAGAACGGGTGGCACTGGCTGCATACCTCGGCGTGAATGACGCCGTTGGGGGCGGTGCTGCGCGTGGTGAACGTGTTGCCGCAGGTGCAGGTCACCTGGGTGACGTCGTAGTCGGGGTGGATGTCCTTCTTCACGATTCTCTCCTTGGAGGTCTCCGGGTCGGCGAGTCCAGCACCGTGCTGCAAACCCTTGGCGCCCCGACTGCGGCCCTCGTGACGAGGCCGCTCAGGTACGCGTCTTGCCGTGAACCGGTCCAGCGATCCAGTGTGCCAGAACGGCCCACCAGTGCCCAAAACGGCAAGGCACGCCGCGATATTCCCCGCCACAGTCCCCACCATCATCGGCGCCCCGACGCAGGGCCACACAAGGTGCCGGCCGCGCAGGGCTTGGCGGTGACGGTCCCGCAGGGCTTGGCGAGGTCGCCTCGAAGCCGCAGGGGCGTCATGGGGCAACGCACGGCCACACAGGGTGCCGGTCACGCACGAGGTAACCGGATCTCGAGGGAAAGCTCGCGCACATCACGCTGGAGGGACGGCATCGCACAGTCGACTCCAGGACATCGCAAGGGAACCCGGAGGTTCGCTAGGGAAATGTTCCCCTGCGAACCTCCGGGTTCCCTTGTCTAGCCCCGGGGTTTCCCACCTGAGGCGTAAAAGCTGTGGCTAGTCGTCGTCCTCGTCATCGAGCTTGATGCTTGAGGTCTGCTGGACCTGGACAAGGAACTCGTAGTTGCTCTTGGTCTTCTTCAGCCGGTCAAGGAGCAACTCCATGGCTGCCTGCGGATCGAGGGCTGCCAGCACCCGGCGGAGCTTCCACATGATCCGCAGCTCCTCTGGAGCCAGCAGGATCTCCTCGCGACGGGTGCTGGAGTTGTTGACGTCGACGGCAGGGAAGATCCGCCGGTTGGCCAGCTGTCGGTCGAGTTTGAGCTCCATGTTGCCAGTGCCCTTGAACTCTTCGAAGATGACCTCGTCCATCCGCGATCCGGTCTCCACCAATGCGGTGGCCAGGATGGTCAACGAGCCACCGTTCTCGATGTTCCGCGCGGCACCGAAGAACTTCTTCGGCGGGTACAGCGCTGCTGAATCGACACCACCGGAGAGGATCCGGCCGCTGGCCGGGGCGGCAAGGTTGTAGGCACGGCCCAGGCGGGTGATCGAGTCGAGCAGGACGACGACGTCGTGACCCAGCTCCACCAGGCGCTTGGCGCGCTCGATGGCCAGCTCGGCGACGGTGGTGTGGTCCTCCGCCGGACGATCGAAGGTTGAGGAGATGACCTCGCCCTTGACGGCCCGCTGCATGTCGGTGACTTCCTCAGGGCGCTCATCCACGAGGACAACCATGAGGTGGACCTCGGGGTTGTTGATCATGATGGCGTTAGCGATGGCCTGCAGAATCAGCGTCTTGCCGGCCTTGGCCGGAGCCACGAGGAGCCCACGCTGGCCCTTCCCGATCGGCGCGACCAAGTCGATCACCCGAGTAGTGAGCGTCGTGGCGTCCGTCTCCAGTCGCAGCCGCTCCTGCGGGTACAGCGGAGTGAGCTTGGTGAATTCGGGACGTTTGCGGGCCTCCTCGACGGTCATACCGTTGATGGAGTCCAACCGCACGAGCGGGTTGTACTTGGCCCGGTTGCCCTGCTGGTTCTGGGGCTGTTCACCGTCCTTGGCAGCCTTGACCGCTCCAGTGACCGCATCCCCCTTGCGCAGCCCGGACTTCTTGACCATGCCCAACGGGACGTAGACGTCCCCCGGACCGGCCAAGTACCCGCTGGTGCGCACGAAGGCGTAGTTGTCGTGGATCTCGACGATCCCGGCCACGGGCAGCAGGACATCGTCCTCGTTGACCTGGGTCTCACCGGACTCGATCTCGAAGTCTTGACCCGGCCGGCGACGTTTGTCCCGGTTGCGGTTGCGGTTGCGGCGGCGCCGACCAGACCTGCTGGAGCCCTCGCCGTCGTCTTCCCAACGGTTCTGGTTGCGCTGTCCACGGTTGCCCTGCTGACCGCCGCCCTGTTGGCGTTGCCGCTGGCTTTCCCGGCCGGCATCCTCCGAGCCCTCGGTGGAACCGCCGTCCGAGGCGGGTTTGGACCTGCGCCCGTTCTCCTGCCCCGAGGACGACGCGCCATCGTCGGTACGTTCGGCGTGGCCCCTGTCAACGGCCTCTGCCCCGCTGTGGGCATCGGTGGACGCCGCGTTGGAGCGCGGTTCGTCGCGATTCTCGGTGGCGGTGGAGTCGGCGGCGTGCCGCGAGGCGCCTTCAGTCCCCTCACTCGCGCGAGTGGCGCGTCGTGGGCGGCGGATTGCCGGCACGGACTCGACCTCCTGGGCTGCGGTGCCGCTCGGCGGGGCCCCGTTGGCCTCGGGAGCAGCGCGCCCGCCCTGCTTGGCTTTGATGGCATCGACCAAGTCGCCCTTGCGCATCTTCGCGGTGCCGGAGATGCCCATGCTCGACGCGAGGCCCTGCAGCTCGGCGACCTTCATGGCCGTCAAGGACCCGGAGCGACGCGGTGCGCTCTGAGCAGGCTGCAAGGTAGTGGTATCTGTCACGAAGGTCCTTCCCCTCGTTGAGCGACCGTCCGACGAGTTGAGGGTTCGGTCGCGATCGGGCGGTTCTCGTTCAAACCGCGGAACATCGCGCAGCATCCAGGCCACCAGCGGCGCTGTCCCAGCACGATGGTTTGTGGATGGGGTTCTGCGTATCGACGTGCCGTAGGCCGCATCCCGCAGGTTCGACACCCGGAGGGCTACTACGACGTTCTCAATGTATCACCGAGCAGGGGGGGTTCGGCGAATCGAGCGTGCGGAAACACTCCCACCAGGGTCACCGTCGATCTGGGCCACAGCCAACTGGTCAGGCAACGACGTATGCGCCCCGGTCGGGAATGCCTGGAGTGAGCCGCTGCCACGATGGCCAACCCGCTACCGAGTCGATCTGAGCGGTGGTGGTCAACACGAGCACCGACGGCCCAGCACCGGAGATCACGGCCGCATGGCCTTGTGCCCGCAATCGGTCGACCAATGCCATCGAGTCAGGGTATGAGCTGCGCCGCGCCTCCTGGTGGAGCCAATCCCGGGTGGCCGGTACCAGCAGCTCCGGTTGCGACGTCACCGCATGGACCAGCAGCCCGACCCGGGCGGAGTTCGCCGCGGCATCGACCAGCCGGACCTGGGTCGGCAACACCGATCGAGCCCTCGCCGTGGACAGCTGCTCCTGTGGGACGAAGAGCACCACTCGCAGGTTTTCATGAGGCGTCGGCGAGACCGTCCGGACCGTTCCCGGAGCACCCGAACCGTCCGACCACGACAGGGTCAACCCACCGTAGACGCTCGCCGAGGCATTGTCCGGATGACCCTCCAACCGGCTGGCCAAGTCACAGGCGGCCCCCAGATCCACCCTCCCGGACAATGCCTGAGCAGCGACGATCCCCGTGACAATGGCAGTGGCCGATGACCCCATGCCTCGCCCATGAGGCACCTGGTTGAGACATCGAAGGGCAAGCCCCGGTGGCGGGGCCACCCCCAGCTCGGTCCAGGCGGCATACATGGTGCGAACGACCAGATGGGTTTCATCCAACGGGACGGCACCGGCGCCCTCACCCTCGACCACGACCTCGACCCCGGGCCGTTCGGTGATGAGCACCTCGCACTGGTCCCACACGCCGAGGGCGATGCCGACGGAGTCGAAACCGGGCCCGAGGTTGGCCGAGCTGGCCGGTGTGCGCACGGTGACGGCCGCCCCGGGCGACATGCGTTCCGCGACCATGGGTTCAGTCGGACAGCCCGAGGGCGGTGGCCACGGAGACGAGGTCCACTGGGACACGGGTCGGGGTGACCTCACCCCCGTCGGGGGTCTTCAGCGCCCATTGCGGATCCTTCAGGCCGTGCCCGGTCACGGTGCACACCACGGTGGCCCCCGCAGGAATTTGGCTCCGTTCGGCGGCCTGCAACAGCCCGGCGATCGAGGCGGCCGAGCCCGGCTCGACGAAGATGCCCTCTGCCGAGGACAACAACCGGTGGGCGGCAAGAATCTGATCGTCAGTCACCGCATCGATGAGCCCGTCGGAGTCATCGCGGGCGGCCACGGCTTGGTCCCAAGACGCGGGGTTCCCGATCCGGATGGCGGTGGCCACGGTCTCTGGGTGAGTCACTGGATGCCCCAGGACGATCGGTGCGGCCCCGGCGGCCTGAAAGCCGAACATCTTGGGGGTGTGACTGGCCGGTCCTGGAGTGTCCGCGGTGGCGGTGTATTCGGTGTAGCCGCGCCAGTACGCGGTGATGTTGCCGGCGTTGCCCACGGGCAGGATGTGAATGTCGGGTGCGTCGCCCAAGGCATCGATGATCTCGAACGCAGCCGTCTTCTGGCCCTCGATCCGCGCAGGGTTGACCGAGTTGACCAACTCGACCGGATAGACCTCGTCGAGTTTGCGAGCAATGTCAAGGCACTCGTCGAAATTGCCGTCGACCTGGACGATCTCCGCGCCGTGCGCGACCGCCTGGCTGAGTTTGCCCATGGCAATCTTGCCATCCGGGACCAAGACGACGCAGCGCATCCCTGCCTTGGTCGCGTATGCCGCCGCCGAGGCACTCGTGTTGCCGGTGGAGGCGCACACGACGACCTCGGCACCCTGGCCCTTGGCATACGAGATGGCCGTGGTCATGCCGCGGTCCTTGAACGACCCAGTGGGGTTCATTCCTTCAAACTTCACATACACGCTGGCGCCGGTCCGCTCAGACAGATGCTCTGCCGGGATCAGCGGCGTGCCGCCCTCACCGAGGGTCACCACCGGCGCACCGGCCACCATGGGCAGCCGGTCGGCGTACTCGGTGATGACGCCGCGCCAGGGCGGCCGAGCTGAATGGAACATGTCAGTCTCCTTCGACGCGCATGACGGAGGTGACCTCGGCAACGATGTCGAGGTCGGCGAGGGTATCGACGGTCGCCGACAGCGCCGCATCCGGTGCACGGTGGGTGACCACAATGAGGTCGGCCCGTCCGGTACTGCTGGCGTGGTGCTGGCGCACGGTCTCGATCGACACATCGTGCGCAGCGAACGCCCCGGCGACCTGGGCGAGAACGCCCGGACGATCCGCCACATCGAGGCTGATGTGGTAACGAGTCAAGGCCTCCCCCATGCCGCGAACCGGCAGGTCGGCGTATGCCGACTCCCCCGGGCCGCGCGCTCCGGCAACCCGGTGCCGAGCGACCGCAACCACGTCACCAAGGATGGCGCTGGCCGTTGGGTCGCCACCGGCGCCCTTGCCGTAGAACATGAGGTCCCCGGCGGCGCTGGCCTGGACGAACACGGCGTTGTAAGCATCGCGGACACTGGCCAGGGGGTGGCTGCGAGGGATCATCGCCGGATGCACCCGCACCGAGACCCCTTCGTCGGGGCCGCCGATGGTGCCGGTGCGCTCGCAGATCGCCAGCAGTTTCACCACGCGATCCATCTCCGAAGCGGCCTCTACATCGGCGGCCGTGATCGAGGTGATCCCCTCGCGGTACACGTCTGCACCAGACACCCGGGTGTGGAATGCGAGGCTGGCCAGGATCGCCGCCTTGGCGGCCGCGTCAAAGCCCTCGACGTCGGCGGTCGGGTCGGCCTCGGCGTAGCCCAGGGCTTGGGCCTGCTGAACCACCTCGTCCAAACCCTCCCCGGTGGTGTCCATCTTGTCGAGCACGTAGTTCGTCGTGCCGTTGACGATGCCGACGACCCGGTGCACCTCATCCCCGGCCAGCGACTCGCGGATGGGCCGCAGGATCGGGATGGCACCGGCGACGGCCGCCTCGTAATAGAGGTCGACGCCGGCCTCATCGGCCGCGGCATACAGCCTGGGGCCGTCCTCGGCCAACAGGGCTTTGTTGGCCGTGACGACCGAGGCGCCGTGCTCCATGGCACGCAGAATGAGCGAGCGGGCAGGTTCGATCCCGCCGATCACCTCGATGACGATGTCCGCCCGGGTGACCAGATCCTCGGCATCGGTGGTGAACAGGTCGGCCGGCACCGGCAGGGTCGAACGGTCTTTGCCCGGGCGGCGCACGGCGATGCCGACAATGTCCAGCGGAGCACCCACCCGAGCAGCCAAGTCGGCCGCGTGCGTGGTCAACATCGTCGCTACCGCCGAGCCGACCACACCGCATCCCAGCAGCGCCACCGACAGGGGGGCGCCCACGACCTGCTTACCACTCATACGCGCCATCCTTTCTGTTCTCGGTCACGGCGGTGCTCATTGTCCCGTATGCGGAATGCACCAGATTTACGCCTCAGGTGGGAACCCGGAGCTTCGCAAGGGAAAGTTTCCCTAGCGAAGCTCCGGGTTCCCATGTCAAGCGCGGCCTCAGGCGTCGACGTCGAGGGCAAGCAGATCCTCAATCGTTTCGCCGCGAACGATGACGTTGGCCTGCCCGTCGCGCACAGAGATGACCGGTGGGCGCGGGGTGTGGTTGTACTGGCTGGCCAGCGACCGGCAGTAGGCCCCGGTCCCTGGAACGGCGAGCAGGTCACCGACCGCCAGGTCGGCCGGCAGATACTCATCGAGCACGAGGATGTCCCCGGACTCACAGTGCTTGCCCACCACCCGAGAGAGGCGCGGGTCCGCCTCGGACTGGCGGGAGGCGAGCGTGCAGGAGTAGTCCGCGTCATAGAGGGCGGTCCGGATGTTGTCACTCATCCCGCCATCGACCGAAACATAGCTCCTGGTCGCCGAGTCACCAAGGTCGACCTCCTTGATCGTGCCGACCTCGTACAGGGTGAAGGTGCTCGGCCCGACAATGGCTCGTCCGGGCTCGATGGAGATCCGGGGCACCCGAGATCCATCGCCCTGGCCAATCGCCTTGAACTCGCGGGCGACAATGTCGGCCATCGCTTCCCCCAGCTCTCGTGGCGACAGCGGACGGTGCTGGCTGGTGTAGGCCATCCCGAATCCACCGCCGAGGTCGAGCTCGGGCATGTGGTGCCCGGTCTCCTCCGCGATCTCGGCGTGGAGCTGAATGAGGCGGCGCGCGGCCAGCTCGAAGCCGCCGGTCTCGAAGATCTGCGACCCGATGTGGCTATGCAGGCCCCGCAGCGCCATGACCTCAGGCCGGGCGAGGACGAGGTCAGCCGCGGCTCGAGCCATACCGTTCTGTAGGGAGAACCCGAACTTTTGATCCTCGTGCCCGGTGGCGATGAACTCGTGGGTGTGCGCCTCGACGCCCACGGTGACCCGCAACATCACCGGCGCGAGAACCCCGAGTGAGGCGGCGACGGCGCTGACCCGCTCGATCTCGTCGAAGGAGTCGAGCACGATCCGTCCCACGCCGTACTCCAGCGCCGTGGCGATCTCCGCGACGGACTTGTTGTTGCCGTGCACCCCGATCCGTTCGGGCGGGAATCCAGCCCGCATAGCGACAGCCAGTTCTCCGCCGGTGCACACGTCCAAGCAGAGCCCTTCCTGATCGACCCACCGGGCGACAGCGGTGCACAAGAACGCCTTGCCGGCGTAGTAGATGTCGGCTCCCCCGCAAACCTCGGAGAATGGAGCGGCGTAGTCCTCCCGGAACGCGCGGGCCCGCTGGCGAAAGTCCTCCTCATCAACGATGTATGCCGGGGTGCCGAACCGCTCCTTCAGGCTCGCCACATCGACTCCGCCGACGGTCAGGCGGCCGGCGTCGTCGCGAGTGACCGAGGAGGCCCATAACGATGGCAGGAGCTCCATGACGTCGCTGGGGTAGGGCAACCAGATCGGTGGGCCACCGTAGCCCTCGGCGTGCAGGGCGCCTGCCTCATGTGCGCGCATACGTCATCGTCCTTCAGGGTCGGGTCAGGGGGCGGGCTACATTCGGTCCGGGGCGGAGACACCGAGCAAGCCCAGTCCGTTGGCGAGCACTTGGCCGGTGGCGTCGTTGAGCCACAACCGGGTGCGGTGAGTGTCGGTGACGGCCTCGTCGGAGTTCATCGGGCGCACCCGGCACGTGTCGTACCACTTGTGATACTTCGCCGCGAGATCCTCCAGGTAGCGCGCCACCCGGTGCGGCTCACGCAACGTGGCGGCCTGAGCGACCACCCGGGGATAGTCGGCCAGGGTCGCCAGCAGCGCTGCCTCGGTGTCGTCGGCGAGCACCGCCGGGTCGAACCCGTCCTCGCGGGCCACCCCGTCCTCGGCCGCGAGCCTGGCGACGTTTGCGGTGCGCGCATGTGCGTACTGCACGTAGTAGACCGGGTTGTCGTTCGACCGTTTGGCCAGCAGATCGAGGTCGATGTCGATGTTGCTGTCGGTCGAGCTGCGCGTGAGCGCATAGCGAGCGGCATCGCGTCCCACGGCTTCGACGAGGTCCTCCAGGACGACAACAGTGCCGGCGCGTTTGCTCATCCGAACGGGCTGTCCGTCCTTAACGAGGTTGACCATCTGGCCGATGAGGACCTCGAGGTTCTCGTGTGGGGTATCCCCGAAGGCAGCACACATGGCCATGAGCCGCTGAACGTAGCCGTGGTGGTCCGCACCCAGCAGGATGAAGACGCGGTCGGCGCCCCGCTCGCGCTTGTTCAGGTAGTAGGCCAGATCACCGGAGAAATATGCGGGTTCGCCGTTGGAGCGCAGGACGACGCGATCCTTGTCGTCACCGAAGTCCGAGGTCCGCAGCCACAGGGCTCCGTCGCGTTCGAACATGACGTCCCGCTCCTTGAGCCGCTCGATGGCGCGGTCGACCGAGCCATCGACATGCAGGTCGTTCTCGTGGAAGTAGACGTCGAAGTCGACACCAAAGTCGTGCAAGGAGGTTTTGATCTCGGCGAACATCATCTCGACGCCGACCGCCCGGAAACGCTCCTCGGCCTGGTCCTGGGGAAGATCGAGGATGCCGGGCTCGATGGCCATGACCCGCTGAGCGATATCGAGGACGTAGTCCCCGGCATACCCGTCCTCGGGCGCCGGTTCGCCCGTGGCGGCGGCCAGCAGCGACCGCGAGAACCGGTCGATCTGGGCGCCGTGGTCGTTGAAGTAGTACTCCCGTGTGACTGCCCCGCCATTGGCCTCGATAATCCGGGCAAGGCTGTCCCCGACGGCCGCCCACCGGGTGCCACCCAAGTGGATCGGCCCGGTCGGATTGGCCGAGACGAACTCAACGTTGGTGTGTTTGCCCTGTTCGGAGTCATTCGTGCCGTATGCCGCGCCCGCCTCGACAATGGTCCGAGCGAGTTCCCCAGCGGCCGCTGCGTCGAGGGTGATGTTGAGGAAGCCGGGACCAGCGATGTCGACGGCGCTGATGCCGTCCATGGCTACGAGGGTCTCGGCGAGGAGGGTGGCGACCTCACGCGGCGGCATACCGGCAGCCTTGGCGAGTTGCAGGGCAACGTTGGCCGACCAGTCCCCGTGACCCTTCTGTTTGGGCCGCTCGACCCGCACGTCCGCCGGTACCTCGACGGACAGGCGATCGTCCGCGACCGCCTGGGTGAGGGCGGAGCGGATGGCGGCAGAGAGCTCTTCGGGGGTCACCCGGTGATTCTAGGGCGGCCCTGAGCACCCTCGGTTCTGGATTTCGGTGCCCGGACTGCTAACCTCTCCGAGCGCACGGCGATGGGTCCGACCCAGGCCATTGCGTTGGCCCGCCCCCGTAGCTCAGGGGATAGAGCACCGCCCTCCGGAGGCGGGAGCGTAGGTTCGAATCCTACCGGGGGCACCAACACCATCACGGGCGTTGACCAGCAGGTTCGTGTCAACGCCCGGCTGAGAGCGCGCCGGGGTCGGCGACCTGTTTGATCGAGTGGCCGTTTGCCTATTTCGTACACGACCTCACGGAACACCGACACAGTCGCCGAACAACGCGCGCACCTCGCCGAGTTTCTGGAACAGTTGTGTCCATGCCGGGACACGCCGACGAATCCGCCGAGCCAAGCGGGGATCGGGCCCATCCGAGCGAGCCGCACGAGGACTCTCACGCAGCCCGACTGAACCGCCTCCGTGCGGGGGTGCTCGGCGCCAACGATGGGATCGTGTCGACCTCGGGCATCGTCATCGGGGTGGCAGCCGCCAGCCCAACGAACACCGCCGCCATCTTCACCGCCGGCATCGCGGGGCTGGTAGCCGGCGCATTGTCCATGGCAGCCGGCGAGTACGTCTCCGTCAGCACCCAACGGGACACCGAGCGGGCCCTGCTCGCCAAGGAACACCACGAGCTGGCCAGCGAGCCCGCCGCCGAATTGGAAGAGCTCACCCAGCTCTACCAGGCCAAGGGCCTGGACCGGGGTCTCGCCGAGCAGGTGGCCGTCCAGTTGACCGACCACGATGCCCTGGCCGCTCACGCCGAGGTCGAGTTGAACCTTGACCCGCAGGACCTGACCAACCCTTGGCAGGCAGCGTTCGCCTCCATGCTGGCGTTCACCATCGGGGCTGCTGGGCCGCTGCTGTCCATCGTGCTTTTGGCGCCAAACTTGCGGATCCCCCTCACCCTGGTGGCCGGAGTGTTGGTCCTGGCCGGCACCGGGTGGCTCAGCGCCCGTTTGGGCGATGCTCCTCCC
>JBKECS010000066.1:0-102840 GCA_047974805.1 Nostocoides sp.
GCGTCCGTTCGGGTGAGCGTGCCACCCAGTTCGGCTATGGCCTGGGCGTAGCCGACCGCGCGGCTGGCGGTCCGACCCTCGCGCAGCCCCCCATCAAGAAGCCCGGTGACCTCCTCGAGCAGCCCGCCGGCCCACATGGCCTCCACACGCGCATCGATCCGGGCGTCCGTGGCCGCCCGTTGCGGCAAGAGGCCGAGTACGAGGCTGTCGCGCCGGTACTCCCGACGTGGCATACGGGCCGAAAACGGTGCCCCGGTGAGCTCGATGACCTCCAGAGCACGAATGATGCGACGGGTGTTGTTCGGCTCAATGGCGCCCGCGGCGACCGGGTCGGCGACCGCCAGGCGGGCCCGCAGAGCGGGCGTACCCAGCTGCTCCGCTTCGGCCTCGAACCGGCGCCGAACCTGCGGGTCAGTCGGCGGAATATCGAGGACATCCAGGGCTGCGCGAATGTAGAGCCCCGAGCCGCCGACGAGGATCGGCACGTGGCTCCGGCCGAGCACAGCATCGATGTAGGCGCGGGCCGCCACCTGGTATGCCGCCACGCTCGCCTCATCGATGACGTCGAGCACGTCGAGCTGGTGGTGCGGAACCCCGCGGCGCTGGTCGGGGCGAAGTTTCGCGGTACCGATGTCCATCCCGCGGTAGAGCTGCGAGGCGTCGGCGTTGATGATCTCCCCGCCGAGTTCGAGGGCCAGCTCCACCGCGAGGTCGGACTTGCCGGTGGCGGTCGGCCCGACGATGCCGATGACCGAGGCCGTCACAGGTCCGGCTGATCGTCCGCGTCGTCATGGCCGAACGGGTCCCGGTCTACCCCGGGCATCCACGTCGTCCCGGCCACTCAGCAGCCAGCCTTCTTGATCGCCTTGCGGGCCTTGCGGGACTGGGCGGCGTCGAGTCGGTCGACGTAGAGGAACCCGTTGAGGTGGTCGTATTCGTGCTGCATGCATCGGGCGAACCAGCCGGTGGCGACGAACTCGACCGGATGACCGTCCACATCGATCCCGGAGACCCCGCTGCGCTCTCCCCTGCGCAGCGGGTAGTGCTCGCCGGGCACCGACAGGCATCCCTCTGATTCTTCGTCTGGATCCGGACGGCCTTCCGGGGGCTTGGAGGAGCGCACATATGGGTTGATGATGTGGCCCTCGCTGGGCACCCCGTCATCGTTGGCCATGGACCAGACGAAGATCCGCAGACCCACCCCGATCTGAGGCGCGGCCAGACCGGCGCCGTGAGCGGCCCTATTGGTTTCGATCATGTCCGCGACCAGCTGCCGGATCTCCTCGGTGACCTCGTTGACGGGCTCCGCACGACGGTGCAGGACAGGCTCGCCGGTGATGACGACGGGGTGGATGGCCATAAGCACATTGTTTCATCGGCCCCACCGGGCATTTGACCCGTTCGCCCCGCTAGGAAGACACCGCGCCGGAAAGCTGACAAATCTCGCGAAATGGACCAGAGTTGAGCCAGGCACCACGGGGTGCGCCGACAGAACGAGAAGGGGATGGAGAGCTCATGAGCTTCTTCGACGACGCCAAGGCCAAGGCCAAGGAATGGGGCGACAAGGCCAAGGACGTGGCCGACGATCTCGGTGACAAAGCCATGGAGTTCGCCGACGACGCCAGCGAACGGGCCCAAGAGTGGGGCGACAAGGCCAAGGGCATGGCCGAGGATGTGACCGAGAAGGCCAAGGCCCAGGCGGACCAGCTGCGGGACCGGGCCAGCTCGGCCGCACATGACGCGGAAGACAAGGCCACCTCTGCCGCCGACGACGTGCAGGCAGCCGCCGCTGACGCCAAAGATGCAGCGAGCGACGCCGTCGATGGGGCCAAGGACGCCGCTGCCGACACCGTGGACAGCGCCAAGGACGCCTTCGGCAACGGCTGACGCGTTCGCTGGTCACGGCCCAGCGGCGCCGCTGACATCGAACATCTCGATCGACCCCGGGACAGCGTCGTTCCGGGGTCGATTGCGCTGCCTGGGCAGGGGTTCCCGGCCGGAAGCGGCCGGGGCATGATCATCTCCGACAGGCCGGGGAGTTCGCCAGTGCCGGAGGCGAACCAGGCGCCCCCACCCTCGGCATACCGAGGGTGACCGCCGGCTTTGCCGTTACTCCGTCGGCGGCTTCGGCCTGCAGGCTGGCCCAGGCGTCCCCCCCGCGGGTTGCCCGCACGCCATACCGGCCGCCGTGGATGCCGCTGTCGGCAACCAGGTGGTGTGGGGCTCCGTACGTCACCTCGGCGGTCACGATGTCCCCTGGCCGCGGTCGAGGTGCGCCTTCGGGCACCGCGACATGAACGAGGCGGTTGTCCTCGGCTCGGCCGGAAACGCGGTCGGTCTCAGCATCCTTACGCCCCTCGCCGGTGGCGACGAGCACGTGCACACCGGTCCCCTCCAGGCCGCGGTTGGCGACCCACGACAGCTCGTCCTGCAGGGCAATGAGTCGCTCGAAACGTTCCTGGACGACCGGCTTGGGCACGGGATCGGCCATGGTGGCCGCTGGGGTCCCGGGGCGGGGCGAGTATTGGAAGGTGAACGCAGAGGAAAACCGGGCCTCGCGAACCACCTCGAGCGTTGCTTCGAAGTCCGCATCACTCTCACCGGGGAAGCCCACAATGATGTCTGTCGTGATGGCGGCCTGAGGGATGGCCGCGCGCACCTGGGTGAGGATGGTCAGGAACTTCTCGCTGCGATAGGAACGCCGCATGCGCCGCAACACATCGTCCGAGCCAGATTGCAGGGGCATGTGCAAGCTGGGCATGACGTTCGGTGTGCTCGCCATGGCGTCGATAACGTCGACCGTGAACGCGGCCGGATGCGGGCTGGTGAACCGCACCCGCTCGAGGCCGTCGATCTCCCCGGTGGCACGCAACAATTTACCGAACGCCAGCCGGTCGCCGAACTCGACGCCGTAGGTATTGACGTTCTGCCCGAGCAGGGTGACCTCCATGACCCCCTGATCCACCAGGGCACGCACCTCGGCGAGGATGTCATCCGGTCTCCGGTCGGTCTCCTTGCCGCGCAGGCTGGGAACGATGCAGAACGTGCAGGTGTTGTTGCACCCCACCGAGATCGAGACCCATCCGGCGGATGCCGAGTCGCGCCGGGTCGGCAGCGTGGAGGGGAAGGTCTCCAGCGAGTCTTTGATCTCCACCTGAGCCTGCCGGTTGTGCCGGGCCCGTTCCAGGAGCACCGGCAACGCACCGATGTTGTGCGTACCGAACACAACATCGACCCACGGCGCCTTGGACATGATGGTCTCGCGGTCCTTTTGGGCCAAACACCCACCGACAGCAATTTGCATGTCGGGGTTGCGCTGCTTGGCCGGTCGGAGTTGGCCGAGGTTGCCGTAGAGCTTGTTGTCCGCGTTCTCTCGCACCGCACACGTGTTGAACACGACGATGTCGGCAACCTCCGGACGGGTTGCCGTGGGAAGGGAATCGAGGTCGACGTATCCGGCGGTCTCCAGAAGTCCGGCCAAGCGTTCGCTGTCGTGGACGTTCATTTGGCACCCGTGGGTGCGCACGTCATAGGTCCTGGATGCATTCATGGCACCGTCCAGGGTAAGTCAGCCGCGCCGATGCTCCGGCGCATCGGCAAGCGCATCCCGGATCACCGGGTAGGAGATCTCGACCGAATAGCCCTTTCGGGCGAGCATGCCGGCCAATCGTCGGGTCTGGACCGAGATGTCCAGACCGTGCAACCGGTTGAGTCGCTTGTCGACCAGTTCCCGTGCTCGCCGACGCTCCTGAGCATCGTCCACCTGCGACAGCGCCTGATCGACGAGGTCATCGTCGACGCCCTTGGCACGCAACTCGCGGCGCATCGCACGCCTGGCCAGCCCCTTCTGCTCTTGTCGGGATCGGACCAAGGTGGCGGCATAGGCGGCATCATCGATGAGCCCGACCGCCTCCATCCGATCGAGCACCGGCTCGGCCACCTCGTCCGGGCAATTCCTCCTGGCCAACGCCTGCCGCAGCTGGTCGCGGGTCTTGGGAGAGTTGGTCAGTTGACGCAGGACGATAGCCCGAGCAACCGCATACGGGTCCCCGGCCGGTTCGGTCTGCCCTTCGACGGCCGGGACACCCGAGGGCACGTCCGACCCCGAACGGGTTGGCGCCGCTTCCGCGGTCTTGACGGCGGCCCTCAACTGCTGCAGGGCCGCCGCCTTCCCGTCGTTCACGCCGTGTCCTTCGCGCGGATGCTCAGAAGTCCACCGAGACCACGTTGGTGTCGCTCTGCTGCGTCGCCGGTGGCGCGCCCACGCCGAGCTTCTCCTTGATCTTCTGTTCGATTTCGTCCGCCAGGTCCGGGTTGTCCTTGAGGAACGTCCGGGCGTTCTCCTTGCCCTGGCCCAGCTGATCGCCCTCGTAGGTGTACCAGGCGCCGGCCTTGCGGACGAACCCCTGCTCGACACCCATGTCGATCAGGCCGCCCTCTCGGGAGATTCCCTGACCGTAAAGGATGTCGAACTCGGCTTGTTTGAACGGTGGGCTCACCTTGTTCTTGACGACCTTGGCTCGCGTGCGGTTGCCGACGGCGTCGGTCCCGTCCTTGAGGGTCTCGATCCGGCGCACATCGATGCGCACTGAGGCGTAGAACTTCAGTGCCTTTCCACCGGTGGTGGTTTCGGGCGAACCGAACATGACACCGATCTTCTCGCGCAGCTGGTTGATGAAGATTGCCGTGGTGCCGGTGTTGTTCAGCGCCCCGGTCAGCTTCCGAAGAGCCTGACTCATCAGCCGGGCCTGCAGACCGACGTGGCTGTCCCCCATCTCCCCCTCGATTTCCGCGCGGGGCACCAGGGCGGCGACGGAGTCGATGACGATGATGTCGAGGCTGCCTGACCGGATGAGCATGTCGGCGATCTCCAGGGCTTGCTCCCCGGTGTCTGGCTGGCTGACCAGGAGGTTGTCCGTGTCCACCCCGAGCTTGCGGGCATATTCGGGGTCGAGGGCATGCTCGGCGTCGATGAAGGCGGCGATGCCTCCGGCCTTCTGCGCGTTGGCGACCGCGTGCAGAGCCACCGTCGTCTTACCGGAGGACTCCGGGCCGTAGATCTCCACGACCCGACCACGGGGCAAGCCGCCGATGCCCAAGGCAATGTCCAAGGCGATCGACCCGGTCGGAATGACGTCGATCGGCGGTCGCACATCGTCGCCCAGGCGCATGACCGCGCCCTTTCCATGGGACTTCTCGATCTGGCCCAGAACCATGTCGAGGGACTTCTGTTTGTCGGTTGTAACCGGCTGTGCGGCCATGTCACCCCTGCTCTTTCGCTTGTCGTTGCGGGCGCGCCCACCGGCGACCCGTGAGCTCTCGGACGTCGTGCTCTTCACGGGTCAGACGCTAGATGCGAGCACCGACATCCGTACGCACCTGCCGATAGGGGTGTGTACGACCGTGATGGCGATCCTCGACCTGGGGATGATGCTACCGAACAAATGTTCGAGATGATTCGATGCGACGGCGGTGTGTCGCGGACGCATCGCCCTCAGTCGGGCCCGGGCGCTTGTGGCCGCCGGTCGAGGCCAAGCCGACGTTCTTCGGGCACCCCCATGTCCTCGCACAGCGCCAGCCACACTGTGCGTGGCGGCACCCCGTCAGCCAGTGCCTCCTCCGCCGTCTGGCTGCCCAAAGCGTGCAGGGCATGGGAGCGGGCCAAGGTGGCGGCATACGCCTCCCCGAACTCGTCATCGAGCAGGATTCGAAATTGAGAGAGCCGCACCGGGGCAGTCTAGGCAGCCTGCGATCAGCCGGCGCGGCATACTGGCGGGCGTGATGACCACGCCAGCAGCCGCTTGGCGAATGCCCGCCGAGTGGACCGACCACGAGCGCACCTGGATGGCATGGCCCAGCGCCGGCTACACCCTGGGGGATTCCCAGCAGGAGGCCGACACGGCCCGGCGGACCTGGGCCGCAGTGGCCCGCGCCGTCGCGGCGTTCGAACCGGTCAGCGTGCTGGTCCTCGAGAAGGACCTGCCGATCGCGCGGACCCATCTCGGCCTCGACACCGCCCACCCCATCGACCTCGTCACGGCCCCCTTGGACGACGCCTGGATGCGCGACATGGGCCCGAGCTTCGTCCTCGGCGACGGCGGCCGGCTGGGTGCGGTGGACTGGGTGTTCAACGGCTGGGGTGCGCAATCGTGGGCGTCCTGGGACCACGACCGCGCGGTCGGCGCCCTTGTCGCGGACAGTGCAGGTGCACAGCTCATCGAGTCCCCGCTGGTCAACGAGGGCGGTGGCTTCCAGGTCGATGGCCAGGGCACGGCCCTGCTCACCGAGACCGTACAACTCGATCCCGCACGCAACCCAGGCTTGACCAAGCAAGACGTCGAGCTCGAGCTGGCCCGAACCCTGGGGGTGAGCACGTGCATCTGGTTGCCTCGAGGCCTGACCCGCGACTACCAGGAGTTCGGCACCCGCGGCCATGTCGACATCGTCGCAACGTTTGCCAGCCCGGGGGTGGTCCTACTGCACTGGCAGGACGATCCAGCGCACCCGGACTATCCGGTATGCCGCGAGCTCGCCGGGCTCCTGGCCGAGGCGCGCGATGCCACCGGCCAACAGCTCGAGGTCGTCCGAGTCCCCGCGCCGCGCACCGTGGCCGACCAGGACGGGTTCGTCGATTGGTCCTACATCAACCACCTCGTGGTCAACGGCGGTGTCGTCGCGTGCACCTTCACCGACCCCCAGGACACCGCCTCACTGGAGATCCTGGCGCAGGCGTATGCCGGGCGTGCCGTGACCGGGGTGGATGCCCGGCCCCTGTTCGACCGGGGAGGTGGCATTCATTGCATCACCCAACAGCAACCCGTGGCCAGGTGAGCGCCCCCCAGCCATCATCGAGCGTGGCTATGCGTGAGGTATGGGAGCGCAAAGCCAACCATGTTCAGCACCCGTGGCCACATCCTGTGCGAACTCACCATGGCTGAGGACATCCTCGAGCGCTTCTCCCCCGCGACCCGCGCCTGGTTTACCGGAAGCTTCACGCAGCCCACCCCGGCCCAGATCGGGGCCTGGAGCGCGATCAGCTCAGGGCACCACTCCCTCGTCGTTGCGCCCACGGGTTCAGGGAAGACCCTCAGCGCCTTCCTATGGGCGATCGACCGGCTGGCCAGCGCCCCAGAGGTGACCGATCCAACCCGCAGGTGTCGGGTGCTCTACCTCTCGCCCATGAAAGCCCTGGCCGTCGATGTCGAACGCAACCTGCGTTCCCCGCTGGTGGGCATAGGTCATGCCGCCGACCGGCTCGGGGTGCCCCGATCGGATGTGACCGTGGCGGTCCGCTCCGGCGACACCCCGACCCAGGAGCGGCGGACCTTCGCCCGGACTCCCAGCGACATCCTCATCACCACGCCGGAATCTTTGTTCCTCATGCTCACCTCGAGCCTGCGGGAGAACCTACGCGGGATTGAGACGGTCGTTGTCGATGAGGTGCACGCCCTGGCCGGCACGAAGCGAGGCGCACACCTGGCGCTGTCCCTGGAACGCCTCGATGCTCTGCTCTGCGAGCCGGCCCAGCGGATTGGCTTGTCCGCGACGGTGGCGCCGGTGGATGAGGTCGCCCGCTTCCTCGCCGGCGGGCGCACCGTCGACATCGTCCAACCGCCAACGCACAAGACCTGGGACCTGTCCGTAGTGGTCCCGGTGGAGGACTTGGGCACCCTGGGCGAAGTTGCGGCGCCATCGGATCGCGACCCCCTCGAGACGTCCGCCACCCGTGAGGCCCCATCGATCTGGCCGCATGTCGAGGAGCATGTCGTCGACCTCATCGAGCAGCATCGCACGACGTTGGTCTTCGTCAATTCCCGACGCCTGGCCGAGCGCCTGACCAGTCGGCTCAACGAGATTTGGGCCGAGCGCCGGAGCGACGAACCGGCACCCGAGGTGCTGGCCGCCCATGACGTCGGCCACGCCGGCCCGCCCGCGCAGGTCCAGGGCGCAGCAGGCACCGCGCCGGGCGCCCCCGCGGTGCTGGCCCGCGCGCATCACGGCAGCGTCAGCAAGGAGCAGCGGCGCGTCATCGAGGATGACCTCAAGGCCGGCCGGCTGCCCGCGGTCGTGGCCACGAGCAGTCTCGAACTCGGCATCGACATGGGCGCGATCGATCTGGTGATTCAGGTGGAATCCCCGCCGTCGGTGGCCTCGGGCCTGCAGCGGGTCGGGCGCGCCGGTCACCACGTTGGCGCCACCTCCCGCGGGGTCTTCTTTCCCAAATACCGCGGCGACCTGGTCCAGACGGCCGTGGTGGTCCAACGCATGCGGGCCGGGCAGATCGAGGGGCTGGCGGTCCCGGTCAACCCGCTCGATGTCCTCGCCCAGCAGATCGTCGCCATGACGGCGATGGACGATTGGGACATCGAGGACCTGGCCGGCCTGGTCCGGCGGAGCGCACCGTATGCCGGGCTCCCCCGGGGCGTGTTGGAGGCCGTCCTCGACATGCTCGCCGGGAAGTACCCGTCTGAGGCGTTCGCCGAGCTTCGCCCACGGATCGTCTGGGATCGCCTGTCTGGGGTGTTATCCGGCCGCCGTGGCGCCCAACGCCTGGCGGTCACCTCGGGCGGCACCATTCCTGATCGTGGCCTCTTCGGGGTTTTTCTCGCCGCCGGAGAGGGCCCCGGGCGGCGCGTCGGTGAGCTCGACGAGGAAATGGTGTACGAGTCCCGGGTGGGTGACACCTTCACCTTGGGGACCTCGACATGGCGCATCGAAGTCATCACCCATGACCAGG
This sequence comes from Nostocoides sp., assembly GCA_047974805.1. GTDB lineage: Bacteria > Actinomycetota > Actinomycetes > Actinomycetales > Dermatophilaceae > JAJXUB01. Next base: position 8,738 of record JBKECS010000066.1, read on the forward strand.
TGCTCGTCTCGCCGGCCCCCGGGGCTCCGGGCCGGCTGCCGTTTTGGCACGGCGAGGGCCCGGGGCGGCCGGCACAGTTGGGTCGCGCCCTCGGTGCCATGGTGCGGGAGTTGGCCTCAGCGCCGCTGCCGCGAGCCCGGGAGCACGCCGCCGAGCTCGGCCTGGATGAGTTCGCGGCCAACAACCTGGCGGGCTATGTCACCGAGCAACGCGCCTCGACCGGCGCGGTACCCGACGACCGGACCGTGGTCGTGGAACGCTTCCGCGACGAGCTCGGCGACTGGCAGGTGGTCATCCACTCTCCCCTCGGTGGGCAGGTGCATGCGCCGTGGGCGCTGTGCATCGCGGCAAGAATGCGCGAGCGCTTCGGAGTGGACGTGCAGGCCATGCACGCCGACGACGGCATCGTCCTGCGGCTGCCGGACATCGAGTTCGGCATCGATTCGTCGCCGGACGGCACCGGCTCCGGGCTCGGGGCGGGCGGTGACGTCGACGCTGAGATCGTGGACCTGATCACCCTCGATCCGGCGGAGGTCCGCGAGGTCGTCACCGAGCAACTCGGCGGATCCGCCCTGTTCGCGTCCCGATTCCGCGAATGCGCCGCCCGTGCCCTGCTGCTGCCCCGTCGACGTCCCGACCGCCGCCAAGCCCTGTGGCAACAGCGTCAACGAGCGGCTCAGCTGCTCGAAGTGGCCAGTGCCTTTCCCGACTTCCCCATCGTCTTGGAGACGGTGCGGGAGTGCCTCAACGACGTGTTCGACGTCCCGGCGCTGATTGACCTCATGGGTGAGATTCGGGATCGCACGACGAGCGTGATTGCCGTGGAGACCCCGGCACCGTCCCCCTTCGCCCGGTCCTTGCTCTTCGGCTACATCGGACACTATGTCTACGAGGGAGACTCTCCACTGGCCGAACGGCGCGCCGCGGCACTGTCACTCGATCCGGGACTGCTTGCCGAGCTCCTCGGCACCAGCGATGACCTCTCCCTGCGGGACCTGCTCGACCCATCGGCGATCGAGACGACGTATGCCCAGCTGCAACGGATGACCCCGCAGCTGCGATGCCGGGACGCCGAAGATCTGGCCGACCTATTGAGATGGCTCGGGCCGCTGACTGACGAGGCGATCGCCGACCGCTCGATCGCGGGTGCTCCGATCGGAGCCTGGCTGGCCGAGCTCGTGGGTGCCCGGCGGATCCTCACGGTGCGCCTAGGCGAGGACGAGCGCCACGCCGCGATCGAGGACGCCGCCCGCCTGCGCGACGCCGTGGGCACCCAACTACCGCCCGGCATACCTGAGGCGTTCCTCCTCCGCCCGGACGACCCGGTCGGGGACCTGGTCAGGCGGTATGCGCGCACGCATACTCCGTTCACGGCGGCCGGGTGCGCCCGCTGGTGGGGCGTCGGCGTCGCGGTGGTCACCGAGGCGTTGCGTCGTCTTGAGGGAACCGGACAGGTCATCTCGGGACATTTCCTGCCGCTGGAGCTGGCACCCGAGGTGCCGAGCGAGGTCGAATTCTGCGATGCCGAGGTCTTACGGCTGATCCGCCGCAGATCGCTGGCCGTCTTGCGGGCCGAGGTGGAACCGGTGGGAGCCGCCGACTACGCCCGGTTCCTGCCGTCCTGGCAGGGTGTCGGCGCCGATCGCGGCGGCATGGACGCCCTGCTGCGGGTGGTGGAGCAGCTGGCCGGGGCCGTCCTGCCGGCGAGCGCGTGGGAGGCGCTCGTCTTGCCCGCGCGGATCCCCGGATATGGCCCTGCATTGCTCGATGAAGCGATGGCGAGCCGGCAGGTCATCTGGCAAGGACACGGCGCCTTGGCCGGTTCGGACGGCTGGGTCAGCCTTCATCCGACCGAGACCGCAGCGCTGACCCTGCACCCGGCGCAGCACGGTGAGAGTGGCCCGCTCGCCACTGCCCTGGCGGGGCTGCTCGCCGATGGCGGAGCCTATTTCTTCACCACGCTTCTCGAGCGGCTGCGCGACGGACACGACATGCCGGATCACTCAGCCGATGACGGCCTCGCGGCTACGACGCAGGAGGCGGTGCACGAGGCGCTGTGGCAGCTGGTGTGGCAGGGCCGGGTCGCTGGGGACACGTTCGCGCCGGTGCGGGCTCTGCTCGCTGCAGGCCGGAGCGCCCATCGTCGCCTGCGCACCGGCCCCGTCTCGGTCCGCAGCGGTGGGAGGCACCGACCTCTGGGCTCCTTGCTCGGCTCGGGCGGGGTCAGGGGCCGGGCCGAGCCGCCGCCGACCGCCGTGGGACGGTGGTCGATGCTGCCGCGAACGGAGAGCGATCACACCGTCCGAGCGTATGCCACCGCCGAACTCTTCTTGGACCGCTATGGCGTGCTCACCCGGGGCAGCGTCGTTGCCGAGGACGTCGAAGGGGGCTTCGCCGGGATCTACCGGGTCCTCGCCGCGGCAGAGGAAGCAGGTCGCATCCGGCGCGGCTATTTCGTCGAGGGCCTCGGAGCCGCGCAGTTTGGGACGGCCATCGCCATCGATCGCCTTCGCGGCGCCGCGCGCGTCTTGCCGCAGGTTCCGGACGATAAGGCATCATCGCCGCCGAACGGTGTCCGGGCGCTCGTGCTGGCGGCGACGGATCCAGCCAATCCCTGGGGTGCGGCCCTGCCGTGGCCGGACCGGTCCGTCGACGCGGCTGCCCCGGCCGCCGTGCGCGGGCACCAGCCCGGGCGAAAGTCTGGCGCGCTCGTCGTGCTCCTCGACGGCCAGCTGGTCCTGTATGTCGAGCGCGGCGGGCGGAGCGTGCTCACCTTCACGGATGACCCGACGAACCTGAGAGCAGCTGCCGACGCGCTGGCCTCCGCCGTGCGCGACGGCGGGCTGGGCCGGCTCACGGTGGAGCGCACGGACGGGGACCCGGTGCTGGGATCGAGCCACCCGCTCGCGATAGCCCTGACCGGCGCGGGCTTCCATGCGACGCCCCGTGGGCTGCGGATTCGGCGCTGAGCCGGGATCGATCAGGCGGCCGAGACGGTGACCAGGGCGCTGGGGCGTCCTTCGGCGAGAGCGACCCGCTCAGCAACGGCGGACAACACTTCGGACAACGGGACGTCCAAGGCTCCGCAGATGGCGAAGAGCAACTCGCTGGAGGCTTCCTTGGTGCCGCGTTCGACTTCGGACAGATAGCCCAAGGACACGCTGGCGTCGGCGGAGACCTCGCGCAACGTCCTCCCCTGGGCGGTGCGCACGTCGCGCAGCACGTCGCCGAGTTCTTGACGCAGAACAACGACCGAGCCGGGACGCAATCGCACGGGCTGGGAAGAGGTCACGAGCTCTACCGTACTCCGCTGGCCAGTGCAGTGCCGCGGCGTGGACCGCGAGCAGCCTCCGGCGTGTCCGCGACATCCGCGGGCAGCAGGGCCGGCTCGGGGCTACCCCCTCCGCGGGTCGGCCTGATCGGCCAACGTCGCGATGAGCAGGTTTATGGCGGCAAGGACAGCACCCTGGCGAATGGCGGTGCGGTCACCGTCAAGGTCAAGCGTGCGGACTTCCACCACCGCCTTGGCCGGCCAAGCCACGGCGATGTGGACCTCCCCCACCCGGTGTCCGTCCTGCTCGGTAGGGCCGGCCACCCCCGTGGTGGCGAGCCCGACATCGCAGCGAAGGACGCGGCATACGCCCGTGGCCATCTGCCGGGCGACCTGCGGATCCACCGCGCCGTTGCGGCGCAGCAGGTCGCCATCGACCCCCAACAGCTCCTTCTTGACGTCGGTGGCATACGCGACGACACCGCCGCGCAACACCGTGGAGGCGCCCGGGACGTTCGCGATGGTTCCAGCCAGCCAGCCGGCCGTCAACGACTCGGCGCAGCCGATGCTCAGGTCGGCCTCGGCGAGCACGCAGACCGCTGTCTGGGCGCGGCTCTCGCCTCTGCCGGTCATGGCTGCGCCGCCCGCTTGTCCCGCTTGCGGGCGGCCCGTGCGCTGGTCCGGCGCAACCGGGCAGCTCGACCCACATAGTCGAGGCCGGTCACCACCGTGACGACGACGGCCGCCCACAACACGACCCAGGCGACGGTGGTGATGATTGTCTCCCCGGGCAGGGCCCACCGCGGCAGGACGAAGAGGAACAGGGCCAGCGTCTGCAGTGCCGTCTTAATCTTGCCCCCTCGAGACGCCGGCAGGACCCCGTGGCGGATGACGATCAGGCGCATCAGGGTGATGCCCCACTCCCGGGCCAGCACGAGCACGGTGACCCACCAGGGGATCTCCCCCAGCCATGACAGGCCCCCCAATGCCATGGTGACCAAGGCCTTGTCCGCAATGGGGTCGGCTACTTGGCCGAAGGCGGTGACCAGGCCGCGCTGACGGGCGAGGTTCCCGTCGACCCGGTCAGTGAACATGGCGACGGCGAAGCATGCCGCGGCCAGCCACCGGAATCCTGCCGAGTGACCCCGATCGGCAAGCAACAGCGCACCGAACACCGGCACGAGCACGATACGAAACATGGTCAAGCCGTTGGCGATGTTCCACACGCTCGGTGCGGCCTGCTGGTCCGGGACCGGTCCGGTCGTCATGTCGGCTCCGCGATGAGGTCGATCCCGTCGGTCCCGACGACGCGCGCGGACACGATATCGCCGACGTTCCCGGGCCCGGTCAGATACGTCAGGCCGTCGACCTCGGGCCCCTGATGGTCAGACCGCCCGGAGCGCCCACCGGTGGAGTCGATCTCCTCGATGAGGACCGACACGAGGTCACCGACCCGGTCCTCGGCGCGCTGGCTGGTCAGTTCTTCGACAAGGTCAGTGATCCGGGCGACCCGCGCCGCGATCACGTCCTGGTCGAGATGGCCCTCGAGCCTCACCCCCTCGGTACCCTCCTCATCCGAATACCCGAAGACCCCAACGACGTCGAGCCGGGCTCGGGTGAGGAAATCTGCCAGTTCCTCGACGTCTTCCTCACCCTCCCCGGGGAATCCGAGAATGACATTGGAGCGAATCGCAGCCGACGGGCTCAGCACCCGTATCCGGTCGATGAGGTCGAGGAATGCGTCGCTGCCACCGAAGCGGCGCATTCTGCGAAGCACTCCGGCCGAGGCGTGTTGGAAGGAGATGTCGAACCAGGGTGACACGCCAGGCGTGCCGGCCATGGTCTCTAGCAGACCCGGGCGGATCTCCGCCGGCTGCAGGTAGGAGACCCGGACCCGGTCGATCCCGTCCGTGGCGACCACCTCGGGCAGGATGGATTCCAACAGGGCCAACTGGCCGAGGTCCTTGCCGTAGGACGTGGAGTTCTCCGATACGAGCACCAGCTCGCGGACGCCCTGCTGCCCCAGCCAGGCCGCCTCGGTGAGCACGTCGGCGGGGCGCCGGGACACAAAGGACCCACGGAAGGAGGGGATGGCGCAAAAGGCACATCGGCGGTCGCAGCCACTGGCGATCTTCAGCGGGGCCCAGGGGCGCTCATCCAGCCGGACCCGTACCACTGGGTCGTGCCCGGGCAGCGCCACCTTCGCGGCGTCGTCCGATCGCTGCACCGGCGCCAGCGGCAAGAGCTTCCGTCGGTCGTGCGGCACGTGGGAGGCGGGGCGCGCCCCGGCGAGAACGTCGCGAAGGGTCGATGCCAGGTCGGCATACGCGTCGAAGCCGAGGACCGCGTCCGCTTCGGGAAGCTCCTGAGCAAGGGTCTGCCCGTAGCGCTCGGCAAGGCAACCGACGGCGACGACCGCTTGGGTACGCCCGCTCTCCTTCAGATCTGCTGCCTCCAGCAGGGCGTCGATGGAGTCCTTCTTGGCCGACTCGATGAATCCGCAGGTATTCACCACGGCCACGTCTGCATCAGCGGCATCTTCGACGAGGGTCCACCCGGCCGCGGTCAGCCGACCGGCCAGTTCCTCGGAGTCGACCTCGTTGCGGGTGCACCCCAAAGTCACCATGGCAACGGTGCGGCCCGCGGGATCCTGCATACCCCAACTCTATGTGGCCTCGGCAGGTACTAACGTTCGGACATGGCCAGGCTGGAGCGTGACATCCTCGTAACCGAGCCTGTCGCGCAGCTCCTGCGCCGCGCCCCGGTTCTCGACGGGCACAACGACCTGTTCTGGGAGTTGCGGGAGATCTCCGCCAACAACTTTGCCCGAACTCCGCTCGATCGCCCCCTGCCAACGACGCAGACCGACTTGCCACGGCTGCGAGCCGGTGGGGTGGGCGCCCAGTTCTGGTCGGTCTTCGTGCCCCAGCAGGAGGCCGGTGCTGCCGCGGTCACCGCGACGTTGGAGCAGATCGACGCAGTGATCCGGGCGACGCGGGCCTATCCGGACAGCCTGGTGTTCGCCCGGACCGCCGACGATGTCGAGGCGGCATGGCACGGCGGCCTCATCGCCGGCCTCATCGGCGCCGAGGGTGGACACAGCATCAACAATTCGCTGGCCGTGCTTCGGCTCCTGCACGCGCTCGGCGTCGGATACCTCACGCTGACCCACAACGACAACGTCGACTGGGCCGATTCGGCGACGGATGAGCCGGTGCACCATGGCCTATCGGTGTTCGGGCGCCAAGTTGTCACCGAGATGAACCGGCTGGGCATGTTCGTCGACCTGTCGCATGTCTCCGCCGAGACGATGCGCGACGCGCTGGCAGTGACGCAGGCTCCGGCCATCTTCAGCCATTCCAGCGCCTACGCCCTATGCGACAGCCCGCGCAACGTCCCCGACGACGTGTTGGCCTCCCTGGCGGCTCAGGGCGGACTGTGCATGGTCACGTTTGTGCCGAAGTTCGTCAACCAGCGCGTCTGCGATTGGGATCGGGCGGCGCAAGCAGAGGCCGTGGCGGCCGGCATTCGTCCGCAGGACTACCGGGAATACAGCGCCTTCACCGCGGAGTTTGCCCGGCGCACGCCGCAGCCGTCGGCCCGACTGAGCGATGTTGCCGATCACATCGAGCACATTCGGGCTGTCGCGGGTATCAACCATGTCGGGCTCGGTGGGGACTTCGACGGCATGGGCGCCACCCCAGAGGGCTTGGAGGACGTCAGCCGATATCCGAAGCTCGTGGCCGAGCTGGTCGACCGAGGGTGGTCCTCGGCTGACGTTGCCAAGTTGACCAGTGGCAATGCGCTGCGGGTGCTGCGAGAGCGGGACGCGGTGGCTCATGCGCTGCAGCAAAGGATCAGTCCGAGTCTGGCGACGTTCGACGGCCTCGACGCCCATTCCCCCGACGGCGTCAGTTCCGGCAGCATGTCGGAGCGAACGTAAACTGCGGCTATGAGCCCGTATGCCTTCGCGCTCGCCCCCCTGATCCTCGCCTCGGTTCTCGGGCTCAGTGGGGCCGCGAAATTGCGCGACGCCACATCGACCCGCTCGGTCATTCGCTTGTTGCGGCTGCCGAGGATCCTGGACCATCAGTGGGTCGCGCAAGCGCTGCCCGTCGCCGAGTTCGTCCTGGCGCTGGGGCTGCTCATGCCGATATCGGCACTGTTTCTGCCGGCCAGCGTGGCGACTGCCGTCCTCATGGGGTGCTACTTGGCCATCGTCGCCCGGGCGATGAGGTTCGACCCCCGGCCGAGTTGCGGCTGCTTCGGCCGCATCGGCGATCAACGCATCAACCGACGGACCCTCATCCGCAACATCTTGCTCGCGCTGCTCAGCGGGGTGAGTCTGGTCGTCGCAGCGCGCGGTGAGACGTTCTGGTCGCTGCTAGCCGACGGTGGTTCCCAGGCGCGGTGGTGGCTGCTGGGAGCGATCATCGGTGCCACCGTCGCGGTCCTCGTCCTCGGACATGGCAGCGAGCCTCGCGTGACGCCGCCCCCGGCTGCGGCTACAGCCAGTGTTGTGCAGGACCCGGAGGAGTACATCCGGGTGCCGACACCGCTGACCACTGTGGCCAACCGGCAGGGGGAGGTTCGCAATCTGGTGGAACTCAGTGCATCCCAGCCGGCCTTGCTCGTCATGACGAACTGTTTCTGCGGTGCGACGGGCGACGTTGTTGATGCTCTGCCACGGTGGCGAGAGGCACTGCCGGCCCTACGGGTGGACTACGTGACCACGATTCCGTTCGCCGACCATGAAGGCCGGGGCCGAGGGCGGGCACCCGATGACGGGTGGTATGACCACCAGTCGGCGTCGTGGCAGGCGCTGGCGGCGCGACATTCCCCGGCAGCGGTCCTGTTGGGCGCGGACGGCCTCCTGGCCGGTGGGCCGGTCAGCGGGCTGACCGACATCGAAGACTTCGTCGAGGAGATCGCTGAAGCCATGGAGGACTTCCCGTCCGCGACTGACGACGGGCAGTTGCCGGCCGGTGCGCCGGCTTAGGCTCATCCGGGAATAGGACCCGTCCGGGTTCAGTCGCGACCGGTCAGCGACCACGCGTCCTGATCTGATTCCTCGGTCCATTCCTCGATTCGGACCTCGTCGTATGCCCCGATGGCCCGCGCGTCCCCGTCCAGCGGCACCCCGTCGTCGCTGTCCACCCCGTCATCGACGGCGCCGCTGGGCTCTCGTGGTACGTCTTCACCCCGGATGAGCGCCAAGGTGGTGGCCAGGTCGTCTGGTGTGACGAGCACGTCGCGTGCCTTGGAGCCCTCGGACGGGCCGACCACTCCGCGGGACTCCAAGAGGTCCATTAGCCTCCCCGCCTTGGCGAACCCGACCCGCAGCTTGCGCTGCAGCATGGAGGTGGAGCCGAACTGAGTGGTCACGACCAGTTCTGCGGCCTGGAGCAACAGGTCGAGGTCATCACCGATGTCGTCGTCAATGACGCGTTTGGACTCAGGCGCGGCGACGTCGTCGCGATACACCACGCTGAGCTGGCCCTTCACATGATCCACCACGGCGTGAATTTCGCTCTCGGTGACCCAGGCTCCCTGGACCCGCATCGGCTTGCTCGCGCCCATCGGCAGGAAGAGCGCATCCCCCTGGCCGAGCAGCTTTTCCGCCCCGGCCTGGTCCAGCACAACCCGACTGTCGGCCAAGGATGATGTGGCGAACGCCATGCGCGAGGGCACGTTGGCCTTGATCAGACCCGTGACGACGTCGACGCTGGGCCGCTGGGTCGCCAACACGAGATGGATCCCCGCGGCGCGGGCCAACTGGGTGATCCGGACGATGGAGTCCTCCACATCCCTCGGTGCGACCATCATGAGATCGGCCAGCTCATCGACGATGACCAGCAGATACGGGTAGGTCTGCAGGGTCCGTTGTGAGCCCGGCAACGGCGCGACCGTCCCGTTCCGCACGGCGTTGTTGAAATCGTCGATGTGCTTGTAGCCGAACTGCGCCAGGTCGTCATACCGCATGTCCATCTCGCGGACCACCCATTGCAGGGCTTCGGCGGCCTTCTTCGGGCTAGTGATGATCGGGGTGATCAGGTGGGGAATCCCCTCGTATGCGGTGAGTTCGACTCGCTTGGGGTCGACGAGGACCATGCGCACCTCGTCCGGGGTGGAGCGCATGAGGATAGAGGTGATCATCGAATTGACGAACGAGGATTTGCCCGCGCCGGTGGCGCCGGCGACGAGCAGGTGGGGCATTTTCGCCAGGTTCGCGATGACGTAGCCGCCTTCGACGTCCTTGCCGACCCCCATCACCATGGGGTGCTCGTTGGACCGAGCGGCCTGCGAGCGCAACACGTCCCCGAGCGAGACGATTTCCTTGTCGGCGTTGGGGATTTCGATTCCGATGGCGCTCTTGCCCGGGATGGGGCTGAGGATACGAACGTCGGCCGAGGCGACGGCATACGCGATGTTCTTGCTCATTGAGGTGACTCGTTCGACCTTGACCCCCGGGCCGAGCTCGACCTCATATCGGGTCACCGTGGGGCCGCGCAGGAATCCGGTCACCTGGGCGTCGATCCCGAAGTCGTCCAGCACCGCGGTGAGGGCGGCAACGACCGAATCGTTGGCGGCGCTGCGGGCCTTGTGTGGGGATCCGATCTTGAGCACGGAGCTGTCCGGCAGGGCATACCGGACGTCTCCGGCCAGGGCCAGTTGTTCCACGCGCTGGGGCAGTTGGACGGTGGGCGGCGCCGACGGCTGCTGCGTGCTCTCGGCGCTGGCTGAGGAGGTGGCTGAGGCGGCTGAGACGGAGGCGTCCGGGGCGAGCACACCGGGTGCCGTGGGACGCCGCTCGCCAGGTCGCGGTGCCTCCGGGTCGGCTTGAGCCGCCTTGGCCCGCAGCCGGCCCTTCTCCACCACGGCTGCCTGGTCGTATGCGGTGTCACCGTCCCGGTCGCCGAGTTCGTCGATGTCACGGGCTGTCCGCCGGCGGGTGCGACCGGCACCCACGGCCAGGTCCTCGTCGGTGGCGTGTCGCTGCGCGGAGGCGGCGATGGCGCGCAGACGAGGGAGTACTTGGTGCGCGGGCACACCGGTAATGACGAGCACCCCATAGAGCGCCAGCATGACCAACAAGACGACCGCGCCAACGTTGGTCAATGCTGCGGCCAGTGGGTCGGAGGCCAAGAAGCCGACGATGCCCCCCGCGGCACGCATCGCCTCCGGCCCGTCCGGCGGACGCGGGCCACCGGAGGAGATGTGCACCAGACCGGAGACGGCGAAGGTGAGGAAAATCGAGCCCAGAGCTAGTTGGGCGGTCCGCTTCTCCTCCTGCGGGGCGCGCAGCATACGCACCCCGAAGAAGACCAGCACGAGCGGCAACGCATAGGCGAGCATCCCGAGCGTCCCGGCCGCCACCGCATGGACGAGGGCACCGAACGGACCGGTCAAGCCCCACCATTCGCGGGCCGCGACCACGACGGCCAGCGCGATCAGGAGGAATCCCCAGCCGTCCCTGCGGTGTTCGGGCTCCAATTCGCGGGCGCCGTTGCCGACCTTTCGCGCGGTTGCCCCGGCAACGTGGGCCATGCCCATCCAGGTGGACTTCAGCGCGCGCACCGGCAGCGGGAGTCCACCCCCCCGGGCGCTGCGTTGCGCCGGTGGGCGTCGAGTTGTCGTGCGCGTGATGCGCCGACGGGACGTGGTGGACGGACGAGTCGCCATGATCCGCACGCTACACAAGAGTCACATAAGAATCACGGATCACACGCCGTCTCAGGAGTCACTGTGGTCCCGGTTGCTGACCTGCCCTTCCCCGGCGCCGCCTTCCGAACGGGCGGATAGTCGATAGTCCGCATGGTGGATGCCGGAGGGTGGAGCACTGCCGGCGACGCCTACAGTGATGCCCAGGTCAAGAGTCTCAGCGACAAGCCCTGGCTGGCTGAGCAGCAACCCTCCATTCGCGGCGGGGTGCTCCAGGTGACGACCAGGCCGATTGGCAACCGCCGTCGGCAAGCGCGGACTCGGCGCCAGGCAGTCTCGGGTCCCGATCCGAGAGGTTGTGCCATGACGGCAACTGCAAATCCGACCCGCTACCGCTGCTTCGCCGTCGATCACACCGCCTCGACCGGCACGTCGGACACCAAGACCCCCAGCCCGCTCGAAACCGCCGAACTGACCGCGCAGCTACCCCCCGTGATCGGCACCGACCTGACCGTACCTGTGGCCGGTGGTGGGCACCTGAGCTATATCAATGCCGATCATGCGGCCTCGGCGCCGGCGCTGCTCGCAGTAGAGCGTGCGGTGGCCCAAGCCACGCTCACCTACTCCTCGGTGCACCGCGGCCAGGGATGGGCATCTCAAGTCACCAGCGCGCACTACGAGGCCGCCCGTGACGAGATCGGGCGCTTCGTCGGCGCCCGTCCCGACGATGCGGTCGTCATCACCCGAAACACCACCGACTCGCTCAACCTGCTCGCCTCGTGCCTGCCCGCCGATGCTCATGTCGTGGTGTTCTCCAGCGAACACCACGCGACGTTGCTCCCCTGGCCGGCCGAGCGAACCCACCGGTTGGCCGTCCCGCGCAGCTTCGCTGACGCCGAGCGCTTCCTCGGCGACGCCCTGCGTGAGCTGCCTGCGGGCGCGCCGAAACTCGTCGTCCTGACCGGTGCCTCCAACGTCACCGGGGAGCTGTGGGACCTCTCGACACTCATCCCGCTGGTCCGAGCACACGCAGGGCGGGTCGTCCTCGACGCTGCCCAACTCGCGGCGCACCGCCGGATCGACATCGCCGCGCTCGGGGCCGACTGGGTCGCCTTCTCCGGACACAAGCTGTATGCCCCCTACGGGGCCGGAGCGCTGGTGGGTCGGGCTGACTGGCTGAACCAGGCGCCGCCCTACCTTGCCGGCGGCGGCGCCACCCAGGCCGTGAGCGATCAAGGGACCTCCTGGGCGACCGGCCCCGCCCGGCACGAAGCAGGCTCCCCCAACGTCCTAGGCGCCATCGCGCTCGCGACCGCATGCGCCACGCTGGCCGCACACCACGACACGATCGCCGCGCACGAAGAGGAGCTGGCCGACACCTTGCACGACGGCTTGGCCGCCATCCCCGGGGTGCGCACATGGGCGCTGTTTCCTGGGGCGTCGGAGCGTCTGGCCGTAGCCTGCTTCACCATCGACACCGTGGACTCCTCGCTGGTGTCCGCCGCCTTATCCGCCGAACACGGCATCGGTGTGCGCGACGGGAAGTTCTGCGCCCACCTGCTCGTCGATGACCTGCTGGCCAGTGAGAAGCACTCCACCGCAGTTCGGGTCAGTCTCGGTCTAGGGACCAGCTTGGCCGATGTGCAACGGATCCTCGCGGCCGTGCGAGCCGTGGCCACGCACGGCCCGACCCTGGACTGGACCCACACGGCGGCGGGCTGGTCAGCGCCCGAGGCACCAGTCGCGCAGGTGGCCCCCCTCTGGTAAACCACGGAGCAAACCTGTTCCGCACCCCAGGGAGACCAACAACGATGAGCCAGCCCTCGACCATCGCCGCGTCCGCCACACCGCCGGACAGCTACCGCCTGCCGAAGTGGACGTAGCTGGGGGTCCTGGTCATCGGAGTTGTGGCATACGAGCTCATCTGGCGCGTCATGGTGAACACCCAGAATGCGACGTTCTTCCCCTCTCTGCTGCTCGTCGGTGCCGTCACCCGCTCATCCTCCCCATCGCCATCTACGTGAGCGCCAAGCGTCGGGACCCCCGGGCCGGGATCATGTTCGGGATCGCCTCGGGCAGCCAGGGCCGATCCGCGATCGCGGAGTTCATCGTCGCTTTCGCTGCTGCCGTGTCCCTGCATCCGGTGTGGGACGCCTCCACGTCCGTGGCCGTGCACATCGTCATCACCGCGATCGGCTTCGTCATCCTCATCGGATTGGTCCGCCGGGCAGCGAAGGAGCCGGTGACCGGCCCGAACGCCGCCGGCCGACCCGGTCAAGCTCAAGCCTGAAGCACTACGGGGATGATCATCGGGCGGCGACGGATCTTGCCGCCCACCCAAGAGCCGAGGGTGCGGCGCAACACCTGCTGCAGCTGCTGGGGATCCTCCACCCCATTGCGGGATGCCTCCTCCAGCGCCTCGATGATCCGAGGCCTCACCTGGTCGAAGATCTCCTCATCCTCAGCGAATCCTCGCGCCGTGATCTCCGGACCGGAAGCGATCTTTCCGCTCACCGCGTCCATGACGACGATGACGGAGATGAACCCCTCATCGCGCAGAATGCTCCGATCGCGCAGCATCGCCTCGTCGGTCTCCCCCACCGAGGAGCCGTCGACATAGACGTATCCGCACGGCACGGCGCCGCTGATCTCCGCCTGACCACCTTGGAGGTCGACGGCAACGCCGTCCTCAGCAAGCAGAACCCGATCAGCAGGCACCCCGGTCGCCACGGCCAGCGCCGCGTTGGCTGCCAAGTGGCGCCATTCGCCGTGCACGGGCAGGACGTTGCGGGGCCGGACGATGTTGTAGAGGTAGAGCAGTTCCCCGGCGGAGGCGTGTCCGGAGACGTGGACCTTGGCGTTCCCTTTGTGCACCACGGTGGCGCCGAGGCGCATGAGCCCGTTGATGACCCGGTAGACGGCGTTTTCATTTCCGGGGATGAGCGAGCTGGCCATCAGGACGGTATCGCCCGGTCCGACCTCGATCTTGTGGTCCCGGTTGGCCATGCGCGACAGTGCCGCCATGGGCTCGCCCTGTGAACCGGTACTTATCAGCACAACCTTGTCGTCGGGCAGGTCCGCCAGCCGCTTGAAATCCACCAGCAGCCCGTCCGGGACCCGTAGGTACCCCAGCTCGGCGGCTATGCCCATGTTGCGCACCATGGAGCGACCCACGAACACGACCTTGCGGCCGGCTTTCTCCGCGGCGTCGAGCACCTGCTGAACCCGGTGAACGTGGCTGGAGAAGCAGGCGACGATGATGCGGCGCTGGGCATGCCGAAACACCTTGTCGATGGCTGAGGAGATCTCCCGTTCGGGCGTGGTGAACCCGGGAACCTCCGCGTTCGTGCTGTCGGTGAGGAAGAGGTCGACGCCCTCTTCCCCGATCCGGGCGAACGCCCGCAGGTCAGTCAGCCGGCCGTCCAGCGGGAGTTGATCCATCTTGAAGTCACCCGTATGCAGCACGGTGCCGGCCGGGGTACGCAGGAAGACCGCGAGGGCGTCCGGGATGGAGTGGTTGACCGCGATGAACTCACAGTCGAACACCCCGAAGCGTTCCCGGCGTCCCTCGGCGACTTCGAGGGTGAACGGGGTGATCCGGTGCTCCTTGAGCTTGGCCTCGACCAGGGCCAGGGTCAGCCTCGACCCGACCACAGGAATATCCGGCTTCAGCCGGAGCAGGTAGGGCACGGCGCCGATGTGGTCCTCATGACCGTGGGTGAGAACGATCGCTTGAATATCGTCCAGCCGGTCACGAACGTAGTCGAAGTCCGGCAGGATCAGGTCGACCCCGGGGTGCACCTCGTCGGGGAAAAGGACGCCGCAGTCGATGACGAGCAGTTGACCGGCGTGCTCGACGATGGCCATGTTGCGACCCACCTCCCCGAGCCCACCGAGCGGAACGATGCGCAAGGCGTCGTCCTCGAGCGGCCCGGGCACCGGGAGATCCGGGTGGGGGTGACTCACGCGGCACCCTCCGACACGCCGACCCGCCAGCTCGTGGCCAAGGCCAGTCGGAGGACCTCCAGATGCTCCGGTGGTGATTCGACCAGCGGTAAACGGACGGACGCGTGCTCGATCACGCCGAGCTCGACGAGGGCAGCTTTGGCCATGATCGCGCCTTGGGACTGGAACATGATGGCGTCGACCACCGGGATAAGGCTGCGGTGGATATCCCGCGCCCGGGCCATGTCGCCGGCGTCGACAGCGGCGACCATCGCGGCATACGAGGCGCCGGCGACGTGGCCGACGACGGAGACGACCCCGGCGGCGCCCTGAGCGAGGTGCGCGAGGTTGACCTCGTCGGCCCCGGAGTACCAGGCGAGATCGGTGGCGGCCATGACTCGGGTCGAGGACCACAGGTCGCCCTTGGCATCCTTGACCGCAACGATGTTGGGGTGTGCGGCCAGGGCGATGAGGGTGTCCTCGGCAAACGGTATGCCGGTGCGCCCCGGGATGTCGTAGAGCAGCACCGGCAGGTCGGTGGCATCGGCGACCGCGCGACAGTGTGCCAGCAGCCCCGGCTGGGTCGGCTTGTTGTAGTAGGGGCTGACCAGCAGCAACCCCGTGGCGCCGGCGGCGGCGCGGGCGGCCATGGCGACGCTATGCGCTGTGTCGTTCGAGCCGACCCCGGCGACAACCGCGGCCCGTCCCGCGACCCGCTCGGACACCCGGGCAACCATGTCGATGCTCTCGTCGCTGCTCAACGTGGCGGATTCACCGGTCGTGCCGTTGACCACTATGCCGTCGTGTCCGCTCGCCAGGAGGTGGTCGACCAGAGCATCCACCCCAGGCAGATCGATCGACCCGTCGGGCGACATGGGGGTGACCATCGCGGTCAGGACACGCCCGAACGGGCTCTGAATCGGCATGCCTGCAGGGTATCGCTCAGGATGGCACCGTCGGGTCGCGCTGCTACGTTGCGGATATGCAGCAGTATCTTGACCTCCTGGATCATGTGCTCACTACCGGACGAGACAAAGCCGATCGCACTGGGACCGGCACCCGGAGCGTCTTCGGCTATCAGATGCGGTTCGACCTGACCGCTGGGTTCCCGGTGCTGACCACCAAGAAGCTGCACTTACGCTCGATCATCGGGGAGTTGCTGTGGTTTCTCCGTGGAGACACCAACGTGCGGTGGCTCCAGGAGCGGGGCATCAGCATTTGGGACGAGTGGGCCGACGAGAACGGCGAGCTCGGGCCGGTGTACGGCTATCAATGGAGGTCCTGGCCGACGCCGGCCGGGCGACACGTCGACCAGATCGCACAGGTCGTCGAGTCCATCCGGACCAACCCGGACAGTCGCCGACACCTGGTCTCGGCGTGGAATGTCGCAGACGTCGACCAGATGGCACTGCCGCCGTGCCACACGATGTTCCAGTTCTATGTCAGCCCGGCAGGTGGTGATGGTCAGCCGGCGCGACTGTCCTGCCAGCTGTACCAACGCTCGGCGGACATCTTCCTCGGCGTCCCGTTCAATATCGCCTCGTATGCGTTGCTCACCATGATCGTCGCGGAGCAGACCGGCCTCGCGGTCGGCGACTTCGTCCATACCCTCGGCGATGCCCATCTGTATCGCAACCACCTCGATCAGGCCCGGTTGCAGCTGACCCGGGACCCGAAACCGCTGCCCACGATGAAGATCACCGCGCGGGGGTCTATCGACGCCCACGAGCTGGAGGATTTCGAGTTGATCGGGTATGACGCCTATCCCACGATCAAGGCGCCGATCTCGGTCTGAAGGAGGCCCCCATGACCCGGATCACCTTGATCGCAGCCATGGCCCCTGGACGTGTCATCGGTGACAACGGCGCGATCCCTTGGCACGTACCCGGGGAGCTGGCACGCTTCAAGGCGACGACGTTGGGCCACACCCTGCTCATGGGGCGGGCGACGTTTGAGTCGATCGGACGCGCCCTGCCGGGACGGCGCACCATCGTGCTGACCCGTGACCTGTCCTGGCACCACCCCGGCGTCGAGGTCGCCCACAGCTTCGCCGAGGCCCTGGCGTTGGCAGGACCCGGTGACGAGGTGTTCGTCGCCGGCGGTGGCCAGATCTACGCCGAAGCGCTCCCCTACGCCCATCGGATGATCCTCACCGAGATCGACCAGGCCGTGGCTGGGGACACGTACTTCCCGGCCTGGCTACCCGCGCAATGGGTGGAATCCTCCCGCGACGCCGAACCTGGTTGGACCGTCGTCACCTACGAGCGACGTTGACCACGGCACACCATCGACTCAAAGAGCCTTCATTGTCGCGAAATGAATCTATTTGCTTCATACTGTATGAATGAAGCGTATGCCCGTCGCCACGTTGATCGGTGACATCGTCGACAGCCGGCGGTTCCCGCAACGACAAGAACTGCACGATCGCCTCTCGGCCACGCTCCAGACGCTCCGCGTCCCGGCCATCGAATCGCCGGCTATCACCGTGGGCGATGAATTGCAGGGGGTCTACCGCACCGTCGGAGACGCCCTCGACGCCGGCTTCCGGCTGCGGCTCGCCCTGCTGCCCGACATCGATGTCCGCTGTGGGATCGGCTGGGGATCGGTGACCCTCCTCGACCACGACACCGGGGTGCAGGACGGCCCGGGCTGGTGGGCGGCGCGTGCCGCCATCGATACGGCCAAGGAGATGGCCCGCGCCGCCGCCTTCCGCGTCATCCGAACCGCCTATCGGGCCTACAGCGTCGAAGGGCCCAGCGAGCCGGCGGTCACTGCCGCCTTGCACTGTCGGGATCATCTGGTTGGATCGTTGGACAACCGGTCATTGACCATCTTGCGAGGGCTCATGGCAGACCAGACACAACACGAGATCGCCACCTCGATGGGGATCAGCCCCTCGGCTGTGTCCCAACGTGTCCGACGTGACGGCCTGGCCGTTGTCGTCGCTGCCCAGCATGCGCTGGCCGAGGTGGCCTGAGTGGGACCACTCGCCATACTCGCCGTCGCGCTGGGGACCGTGGATGTGGTACGCGGTCCACTGACCGGCGCAGATCGTCCTACCCGCAGATCACGAACCATGTGGTCGGTTGGGATCGGCCTCGGCATAGTCGCTCTGCTCGGCGGCACGGCAGGGTTTGTCGACCCCTGGGCGGTCCTACCGCTACTGACCGGTGCCGCATGCCTGGTGCTGTGGGTCTTCCTGACCGACCGTGCGGCCGGGCCGCACGACGACGCGGATGTCTCGGCCCGCCGAGCGGCCCGATGGGCCATCGTCGCCCTCCTCGCCCCGATCGGGGTCACCCTCGCCCTCCCAGGCGGCGCCGAAACGGTGGGTCCGGGGCCGTTGGAGACGTGGCTGACCGGGATCCCGTTGTCCCTCCCCATGGGCGGCGGGCCGACCCAAACCCTCATGGTTGTCGGCATGGTGCTCATCCAACTCGCCACCGCCAACATCGTGGTCCGGTTCACCTTGGCTGCGGTCGGGGCGGTCAAGCCGGCCGGCCACCCTCAGCCGTCCGATCGCTTGCGTGGCGGCCGCCTCATCGGCCCGATGGAACGCATCATCATCCTCGGGCTCGGGCTCGCCGGGAACCTCACGGCCGCGAGCCTGGTCATTGCCGCCAAGGGCCTCATCCGGTTTCCCGAACTCCAGGCGCACGGCGCGGATGCCGACCGACCCGGGATCGATGAGGTCACCGAGTACTTCCTCGTTGGGAGCCTGGTGAGTTGGCTTGTGTCCCTGGTCGCCTTGACCCTTGTTGTCGGCAGCGGCTGAGGCACCGACAGGCGAGATCCGGTTCGCTGCAACCGGGCATCGGTGACACCATCTCGATTGTGACCCCAGAGTCCACCAGCGACATCGGGCCGGACCTGGTGCCGGCCCGACGTCATGAGGTGCTCCGTCAGGCGTGGTCGGTCGGATTCGCCACCGGACTGTACGGCATCAGCTTCGGCGCCCTCGCCGTGGCCGCAGGGCTGTCGATTTGGCAGACCCAGGCGCTGTCCCTGCTCATGTTCACCGGAGGTTCCCAGTTCGCCTTCGTCGGCATCGTGGCCGCGGGGGGGCTGGCGTCCGCGCCGGCGGCCATCGCCACAGCCGCCTTCCTCGGTGTCCGAAACGGTCTGTACGGGCTGCAAACCTCGCGGTTGCTCAAGGTTGTCGGGCTCCGGCGTCTCCTCGCCGCCCAGGTGACCATCGACGAGTCCACCGCGGTCGGTGTCGTCCAACCCGAGGAGAGGGCGCAACGGCTGGGGTTCTGGCAAACCGGGATCGCGGTCTACCTGTTCTGGAACACCGCCACATTCATCGGCGCCGTGGTCGGCAATGCCCTGGGTGATCCCAAGCGGTACGGGTTGGATGCCGCGGCAGCCGCGGCCTTCTGCGCGCTGCTATGGCCGCGGCTTCGCTCACGGGAGGCGATCGCCGTCGCGGCCACGGCTATGGTCATTGCCACGGTGTTGTCCCCCACGCTGCCAGCCGGTGTTCCCGTGTTGCTGGCGTCCAGCGCCGCGTTGCTCGCCCTCATCCTCCCCAGGGGGAGATGATGACGATGACCATCGCCGTGCTCCTAGCGAGCGCCGCCTGCTACGCCTTGAAGCTCACGGGCTATGTCTTCCCCGGACACTGGCTGGACGGCGAACGAACGTCGCGAGTGCTTTCTGCGCTCCCCATCGCCCTGCTGGCAGCGCTCATCGCGGTGCAAACGCTCATCGGGACCGGCGGCCGGGTGGTCTTAGATGGCCGAATACCCGCAGTGTTCGTCGCCATCGTTCTGCTGCGTCTTAAGGCAAACTTCATTGTCGTCGTCGTCGCGTCTGCGGTGGTCGCCGCCGTGCTCCGCGCCTATGGCTTGGCCACGTGACCGCCCGCGCTCACAACCCGAGATAGTGCTCCAGCCCGACGGTAACCCCCGGGTGGTTGCCGACCTGCCGGACACCGGCAAGTACGCCGGGCATGAACGATGTCCGCTCCAGCGAGTCGTGCCGGATGGTCAGCAACTCACCCTCGGCCCCGAAGAGGACCTCCTGGTGAGCCACGAGGCCGCGCAGTCGTACCGAATGCACCGAGACGCCATGCTCACGGCCCCCTCGGGCACCACCGGGATCCTGCTCAGTGGCGTCCGGTGTCGGCCCGAGACCGGACGCCTCCCGAGCGGCACCGATGATGTCCGCCGTGCGCGCCGCGGTCCCCGAGGGGGCGTCCACCTTGTTCGGATGGTGCAACTCGATGACCTCGACCGATTCGTAGAACCGAGCGGCCTGCTGCGCGAACGACATCATCAACAATGCGCCGATGGCGAAATTCGGTGCGATGAGCACGCCGGTGCCCTCCGGTGAGGCAGCGACCTGCTCGCGCAGCACTCGCAGACGATCCTCGCTCCATCCGGTCGTCCCGACCACGCAGCTGACGCCGCGTGCCACGCAGTGGGCGAGGTTGGCTGGAGAGGCATCCGGAACGGCGAATTCGACGACCACGTCTGCGCCACCGAGGTCACCCAAGTCATCGCCGAGATCGAACCGGCCCACGAGGTCCAAGTCCGCAGCAATGTCCACGGCCCCGCACACCGTCGACCCCATCCGTCCGGCAGCACCGATGACCGCCACCTTGATTGTCTCGCTCACGTCATCAAGCCTAGGGGCACGCGGCGGTGCTTCGCCGGCGACACCGGGTCACTTCCTCGCCTTGACCTTCTCTGGCACAACGAACGTCAAATCTCCCCCCAATACCTGGGGCTTGCCTTGGTCTGGCACGAAGGTTAGGACAGCGGCAACCCGTTCCTCGGTCACGTCCCCATGTCCGTCCTCCAAGGTTTGACCGGTCATCTCCCCATAGGCGCCGGGGACGAAGGCAAGATTGTCCGGGCTGGCATGAAACATGGTCGACAGACGATACGAGGACACCACGAGCAGCCCGGTCTTAGCGCGCACCACTCGAACGGTTCCGGCAGCGCCCGTCACGTAACGATCCCCCGTATAGGGCAGGACCGTAACGTCGAAAAGCCCTCCCTTGCCGGACTTCAGCCGCCGGACCCGCTCGGTCCAGATCGCCCTGCCGTCATCCTTGGCGCTCACGTCGAGCAGGTTCTCCGAGCGGCCGGTTTCCAGGAATGTCGCAACCTGTTCGACCACCGCAATGGCTCGTTCGTTGTCCGCTGCGCTCGGGGTGCTGCTCGTTCCGGGCGGCAACGCCTCGGGGAGTTTGCTGACCTCGGCCCCGGAACTCATCGCCACCCGCCACGGTTCATCGGCCTCCGATTGGATCAACAGGGTCATCGAGCGCTGGTCCTTATAGACCGGCCCCGGCGTGGTTCCTTGCGCGTAGACAGTCCCGGCGCTGAGCACGACCCGGGGTACCCCTGGGCAGCAGGTGCGTAGAGGCGGTCTCTCTGGTGAAAAGGGGTGTGGGCTTGTCCTCACCGGTCGACTTCACGTACTTCTGCGCCATGGTGAAGAAGTCGTCCCCCATCCAGGACAACTTCCGTGGCGACGGCGCGCCAGCCCGCGGTGGCATACCTGGGCGGGTACGACGCCGACATGGCCTTGTTGTTCGCCGCGTCATAAGCCGCCCACACCTCGGGCATGTCAGCCAGTGCCAGCGGGGCGCCGTCGTTCACGGGCGTGGTGGTGGCCAGGCCGCTCGCGCTCCCGCCGGAGCAGCCACCCACTACCGCGCCAACAAGCGCAATTCCGCTGACGCATAGGGCAATTCGTTGATGTCGTGCACGTGTCATGTCGTTCACGCTAGGCAAGACCGGAGACTCCTCGCGCGGCGGATGAGCGATCTGTGGATAACCACCGGCCCGTGGTCCGCGGTCAGGCACAACGAACGGGCGCCCGGTCGATCAGACCGGGCGCCCGTTGCTGGGTATGCCGTGTGCGGATCAGTCCTCGTCGGAGCCGCTGCCCTCGCCGGACTCGGAACCGTCGTGGTCACTGTTACCGTGGCCACGACGACGACGGCGGCTGCGCTGACGGCGCTCGCCGTCACCGGAGCCTTCGGCCGCACCATCAGCGGATTCGCCGGACCCCTCGTCGGAGCCTTCGCCGGATCCGGCTGAGTCCTGGCCGCCCTGCTCGCTGTTGCCCTCGGGCAGCACGGCCGCCAACGACAGCTTGCCCCGCGGGTCGATCTCCTTCAGCTCGACCTGGACCTTCTGGCCCACCGAGAGCACATCGTCGACCGAGTCGATCCGCTTGCCGCCGACGAGCTTGCGAATCTCGCTAATGTGCAGCAGCCCGTCCTTGCCAGGCAGCAGCGAGATGAAGGCCCCGAACGTCGTGGTCTTCACCACCGTCCCGAGGAACCGCTCGCCGACCTCAGGCATCTGCGGGTTGGCAATGGCGTTCACCGCTGCCCGGGCCGCCTCGGCCGACGGGCCGTCGGTGGCGCCGATGTAGACCGTGCCGTCATCCTCGATGGAGATGTCGGCGCCAGTGTCCTCCTGGATCTGGTTGATCATCTTGCCCTTGGGGCCGATGACCTCACCGATCTTGTCGACCGGCACCTTGACCGAGATGACCCGCGGAGCGGTGGCCGCCATCTCATCCGGTGCGTCGATCGCCTCATTCATGACGTCGAGGATGTGGAACCGAGCATCCCGGGCCTGGGTGAGCGCCCCGGCCAAGACATCGGCGGGGATCCCGTCGAGCTTGGTGTCCAGTTGGATGGCGGTGACGAACTCTCTCGTCCCGGCAACCTTGAAGTCCATGTCGCCGAAAGCGTCCTCGGCGCCGAGGATGTCGGTCAGCGCCGCATACTGCATCTCACCGTCGATCTGCGCAGACACCAGGCCCATGGCGATGCCTGCGACCGGAGCACGCAGCGGCACACCGGCATTGAGCAGCGACAACGTCGAGGCACAAACCGAACCCATTGAGGTCGACCCGTTCGATCCCAGCGCTTCGGAAACCTGGCGGATCGCATACGGGAACTCTTCCCGGGTGGGCAGCACCGGCATAAGGGCCCGCTCGGCCAGCGCCCCGTGACCGATCTCGCGGCGCTTGGGTGAACCGACCCGGCCGGTCTCACCGGTGGAGTACGGCGGGACGTTGTAGTTGTGCATGTAGCGCTTGCGGGTCACCGGGCTCAGGGTGTCCAGCTGCTGCTCCATCCGGAGCATGTTCAGCGTGGTGACGCCCATGATCTGGGTCTCGCCGCGCTCGAACAGCGCGCTGCCGTGCACCCGCGGGAGCACCTCGACCTCGGCCGAGAGGGCCCGGATGTCGGCCAGGCCGCGGCCATCGATGCGGACCTTGTCGCGCAAGATCCGCTCACGCACGAGCTGCTTCTGCACCGATCGGTATGCCGCCGAGACCTCGCTGTCGCGGCCCTGGAAGTCCTTGCCCTCACCGCACAGGGCCTCCTTGAGGGCGGCCTTGATCTCGTCGAGCTTGTCCTCGCGCTCCTGCTTGCCGGCAATGGTCAGCGCAGCGGCGAGCTGGTCGGTCGTGTCCTTGGCCACCCGCTCGTAGACATCGTCGGTGTAGTCGAGAAAGACCGGGAACTCCTCCACCGGCTTGGCCGCCTGAGCCGCAAGCTGCGACTGCGCCTCGCACAGCACCTTGATGAAGGTCTTGGAGGCCTCCAGACCCTGCGCGACGACCTCTTCGGTGGGAGCGGTCTTGCCCTGATTCTTCACCAAGCCCCAGGTGGCCTCGGTGGACTCCGCCTCGACCATCATGATCGCCACGTCATCGCTGCCGTCGGCCTTGGTCACGACGCGACCGGCGACGACCATGTCGAAGGTGGAGTTCTCGCTGTCGGAGAAGTTCGGGAAGGCGACCCACTGGCCGTCGATGAGCGAGACCCGCACACCGCCGATCGGGCCGGAGAACGGCAGACCGGAGATTTGGGTCGCTGCGGAGGCGCCGTTGATGGCCAGCACGTCGTACTGGTGGTCGGGGTTGAGCGACAGGACGGTGATGACGACCTGGACCTCGTTGCGCAGACCCTTGACGAAGCTCGGTCGCAGCGGCCGGTCGATGAGTCGGCAGGTGAGGATGGCGTCCGTGGACGGTCGTCCCTCGCGACGGAAGAAGCTTCCGGGGATCTTGCCGGCGGCATACATCCGCTCTTCGACATCCACCGTCAGCGGGAAGAAGTCGAAACCTTCACGGGGGTGTTTGCCCGCCGTGGTGGTGGCCAGCAGCATGGTTTCGCCGTCGAGATAGGCGGCGACCGCTCCCCCGGCCTGCTTGGCCAGACGTCCGGTCTCGAACCTGACGCTCCGGCTGCCGAACCGACCGTTGTCGATGATCGCTTCGGCGAAGGTGATTTCGGGACCCTCCATGGGGACCCTCCTGTTCTGTTTGTCCTAGCCGCGCGCATCGTCGTTGTGCGCGTCGGTGTTCTTCTTGGTGCGGGGGTTTGATGCGGTCGTATGCCGCGCACCACGACATACGAAACGCCTCAGAGGCGGGCTCTCCGGAAGGTTTGGAGACACCCGCCTCTGAGGCGCAAGGTCATCGGCGCAAGCCCAGGCGCTTGATCAACGAGCGGTAGCGCTCGATGTCGACGCTCTCGAGGTATCGCAGGAGTCGGCGACGACGGCCGACCAACAGGAGCAGGCCACGACGGCTGTGGTGGTCGTGCTTGTGCTCCCGCGAGTGTTCGGTGAGGTCCTTGATGCGCTGGGTGAGCAGCGCGATCTGCACCTCGGGAGAACCGGTGTCGCCCTCGACGGTGGCATATTCGGCGATGATCTTCTGCTTGGTGTCAGCGTCCAGTGGCATGCGCTACCGGCTCCTTGTCACAGTTGTTGCGCGGCGCACCCGGGCCTGTTCACCGGGGCACTATCACTCCGCGGCCGCATCTACGGCGAGTCAAGGTTACCGCCCACGAACCTCTCTGCGCGAATCGCTTGCGGTAACTGCCCGCCGCGACCGCATCCGTCGCCATTCTCGGTGGAGGTTCGTTCGTGCGCCAGTGCGCACGATGGGACCTCCAACCGCGCCGTCCACGCGGGTCAGCGGCCTCCCGTGCTGACCTGGGCAACGACGTCGAGGCCCACCCCGTTGGCCGCAGCGAGGTGAACGGGGTGTCGCGCGGCACCGGCATGTAACTCGACCGTGCCGTGGGGAGAGTCCCACGCCCACGAATGGAAGGCGCGCCGAGTGTCCGGCACGGTGGGGATCGTTCGCCCCGCAATGCTGGTGAGCAGGTGTACGCCCGAGTACGTGGTCTCGGCCATGGTTCCTGGCTCGGGAGCATGCGACTCCACCAGCGGCTCGGTGCCGCACACGAGATCCCAGGCCCGCTTGAAGTTCCTGCTGAACTCGTTCGCTGAGGCCGTTCGCAGTGAGGAGAACCAACCGGCCGAGACGAACAAGTTAGCGGTGGCCTCGGGACCGGTCGCCAAGACCACTGTCTCGTCAATGAACGGGCTGAACCGGATGATCGCACCGGCCATATCGGCGGACGCAAAGGCCCGGTTGAAACGCACGGCGTCCGAGCCCACGAGCAAGGTGATGACACCCCGAGCTCCGCTGCTGCGGATGTCCTCCAGCACGCTGGCCCACACGATGGGGTCCTCGGTGCCGAGGGGCACAAACCGCTGGCGGACGATCTCGGCGTCACGCTCGCACAGGCCCTCATGGGTGCGCGCCGCCGTCTCTCGAGGCCACACATAGTCGTTGCCAATGAGGTACCACCTGCGCAGGCGAAGCTCGGTGCGGAACCAGTCGAGGGAGGCCAGGATCTGGTCCCCGGGCACCTCACCGCTACACAACACCCCGTCGTGGCGCTCCCCGCCTTCGTAGGCAGCGGCATACACATAGGGGATCCGGCCTTGGACTACCCGCGCAATGGACTGGCGCACGTTGGACAGGTGCCATCCAGTCACCGCGTCGATCTGGTTGGCGTCCAAGAGCGCCTTGATGTGGCGTCCGACAGCGTCCGGCTCTCCGCCAGCATCGACTTCGACATAGCTGATGGATCGCCCAGCCACCCCTCCAGCTGCGTCGACCTCGGCGGCGGCCAGCTCGGCGGCGGCGAGGCATTCCAGTCCGAAGATCCCCGCCGGTCCATGCCTGGGCAGCACCAACGCGACGCGGAATTCACTCTCTGACCGGTTCGACACACCTTCGCGCCACGGAACGCTTGCCATACTGTCCACGTGACGACACAACCTTCCCACTCTGGCCCGACCAGGGAACGGCAGGTGTTGTTGGTCCTGCGAGCAGCGGCGCTCGTGCAATCGCAACTCGAAGACGCGCTACACCCTTACGATCTTACGTCAGACCGCTGGCGCGCGCTCAAGGCTGTGCAGGCCCACCCCGGCGCCTCGATGGCCGAGTTGATTGATGCTCTCGTCATGCCGTCAACCTCCGCCACGCGCACCGTTGACGCACTCGTGGAGATGGGCGCATTGTTCCGTGCCCCCGACCCAGACGACCGTCGGCGAGTAACCCTGCACCTATCCGCCCAGGGCAAGCGCCTCCTTCGGCAGGTGCAGGACGGCGTCGCCGGAATCATCCTGCCCGACGAAGCCTTCGCGCCGCGCTGACCAGACCGGACTAACGGAACCTCACAAAAGGACACCTCGGGTCTAGACACGACCGGACACCCATGGTTGCATGACACTATTCCCGATTGGGATTATCCCATTCGGCTTAAATGCTCTGGCAGGCCTATCGCACAACCACCAATCCGGAGGTCACCCCATGGCGACATACGAGTTCTCCTGCGACCGCGACGGAATCACTGCCCAGCGGCTCCCCCTGGGTCAGGCGCCCACGGTGGTCCCCTGCCCCACCTGCGGCGGCCCCGCCAAACGGCGATTTAGCGCCCCTCAGCTGCGTCTCGGCGACTCCCGGGCGCGTCGGCTCATCGCCTCGACGGAAGCCAGCGCCGCGAAGCCAACCGTGGTCTCCGCACCGGCGGGTCGACGCACAAGGCCGGGCATCGCCAGGACCTTCGATCCGCGCCAGTTGCGGCTTCCCCGGCCGTAAGCAAAGGCGGGACGCACGTCTCGTCAGGAAGGAGCGTCATGAGTTCCGTCGGTTTGTTATATGTCGGCGCCGTCCTCTTCATCAACGGCTGTGGACTGCTGGGCCTCGTCCGCGGCACCGGCACTGTGCCCATGAACGTGTTCGTGGGTTTGCTCCAGGCGATCACCCCCACATGGCTGATCATGTCCTCCGGCGGTGACCCCGATGTTATCTTCGGCGCCTCCGGATTGTTCCTCTTCTCGTTCACCTACCTCTATGTCGCGTGGAACGCGATCTGGGGAACGGACCCCACCGGCGTCGGCTACTTCTCGTTGTTCGTCGCTATCGCCGCTGTCGCCTACGCCCTGGTGAACATCATCAAGTACCAGGACTACGCGTTCGGCGTGATCTGGCTCCTGTGGGCGGTGTTGTGGGCGCTCTTCTTCCTCCTCCTCGGCCTGGGCCGGGAACACCTCACCCGAGTGACCGGAGCGGTGGCCCTTGTCGAGGGTTGGACAACGGCGGCGATCCCCGCCTTCTTGCTGCTCATCGGTTGGTGGTCGGGCAAATCATCTGGCGTTCTTGCCGGGGCGGTCGCCGTCGTGACGGTCCTCGGAGTCGCTGTTGTCATGGCCGCGGCGCCCAAAGGCGCCGATCCGGACCGGGAAGGAGCCGCCACGGGATAAGCGGAACGCCATGTTGGACCTGATCCGCCACGAAGGAACGCAACAAAGGAGCGAATGCCATGCCCAAGACCATCTTCCCCCTCGATTCGACGAAGAAGTTCGTCGACAACTCCATCGTCGGACACAACCGTTGGCACCCGGAGATCCCCGCAGCCGTCACCGTCAAGCCCGGCGACGCGTTTCGGGTGGACTGTCGTGAATGGTTCGACGGCGCCATCCACAACGACGACTCCGCCGACGATATCCGCGACGCGCCACTGAACTCGGTACACGTCCTCTCCGGGCCCATCGCCGTCGAGGGCGCCAAGCCTGGCGACCTGCTGGTCGTCGACATCTTGGACGTCGGGCCGATCCCCCAAGAGGACTCCGGTCCGCTCGCCGGCCAGGGCTGGGGCTACACAGGGATTTTCGCCAAGAAGAACGGCGGGGGCTTCTTGACGGATCAGTTCCCCGACGCCTACAAGGTCATCTGGGACTTCCAGGGTGGCATGGCCACCTCGCGGCACGTCCCAGGCGTGTCCTTCGCGGGTATCGTGCACCCCGGCCTGATGGGCACTGCCCCCTCTGCCTCGCTGCTGGCGACCTGGAACGCCCGAGAGGGTGCCCTCATCGCCACCGACCCCCATCGCGTGCCCCCGCTGGCGCTGCCACCGCAGCCGGACTCCGTGGTTCTCGGCGCACTCCCGGCCGCGGACATCGAGCGCGTCGCCAACGAAGCCGCCCGGACCGCACCCCCTCGGGAGAACGGCGGCAATCAGGACATCAAGAACTTCACCAAGGGTTCGCGGGTGTTCTATCCGGTCTTCGTCGATGGCGCCAACCTCTCCATGGGTGATCTGCACTTCTCCCAGGGTGACGGTGAAATCACCTTCTGCGGGGCAATCGAGATGGGTGGGTTCATCGACCTACGCGTCGATGTCATCCCCGGCGGGATGGACACCTATGGAGTCTCCGAGAACGCCATCTTCATGCCGGGTCGTCATGGGCCGGTGTACAGCGAATGGCTCGCCTTCTCGGGCACCTCGGTCACCCTCGACGGCGAACAGCGCTACCTGGACTCCCACCTGTCCTATCAGCGCGCCTGCCTGCACGCCATCGACTACCTGACCACCTTCGGTTGGACCCCGGAGCAGGCATACATGATCCTCGGCGCTGCGCCGATCGAGGGCCGGCTGTCTGGGGTCGTGGACATCCCCAACTCCTGTTCGACCGTGTACCTCCCCACGGAGATCTTCGACATTGATGTCCGGCCGTCCAAGGCCGGCCCGGCGAAGATCGATCCCGGCCAGGGCGTCCCCCGTTCACCCTTGCCGTAACCCACACCGACCCGGTGCTCCCGGCTCGCCATAGCCAACCGGGAGCACCGGCGGCTGCCGACCCGGGCAAGCGGCCCATCCCACCGGTTGCGGGCATGCCTACCGTTGTCAGTTCCTGGGAGAGCGTGTCGCCGCGACGCGTTCGAGCCTCTAGCGTAGGCAAACACGTGGTACCGACGATCAGGGACGGAGAAGTCGTGGATCGACGCGATGGTGTACGCGCCCTAGCCCAGCGACACACCCAGGGACGCGGCCCGTTGCTGCCGATCCTGCACGAGGTGATGGATGTCTACGGCTGGATCGCGCAGGACGACATCACCGTCATCGCTGACGTGCTCAACCTTTCCCGCGCCGAGGTCGTCGGCGTGGTCAGCTTCTACGACGACTTCGCGACCAGCCCGCCCACACAACACGTGGTGCGGATTTGCCGCGGTGAGGCGTGCCAAGCGGTCGGCGCGGAACACCTCGCAACGCAGACATCCGCCGAGTATGCCGACAACCCGCAGGTCACCGTGGAGGAGGCGTTCTGCTTTGGCAACTGCGCGCTCGGCCCGAGCGCGCAGGTCGACGGACGGCTGATCGGACGAGCCGTGGCGGCAGCCGTCCGTTCGTCGATCGAGACCAGCCAGGCACGGCAGGAAGCACGATGATCCAGCGCATCTTCGTGCCTGCCGATAGTGCCGCCGTTGCCGTCGGCGCCGACGAGGTGGCCGCCGCCTTCGCCGCGAACCCACAAGCCGCCGACGCGGAGATCGTCCGCACCGGTTCACGCGGCATGCTCTGGCTCGAACCGCTCGTCGAGGTCGAAACCACCGCGGGCCGGGTTGGGTATGCCAACGCCACGGTCACCGATGTCACCAGCATCCTCGATGGCAGCGCCGAATCCATCGGGGTCGTCACAGATCACCCCTATCTGGCCGGCCAGGACCGGGTTTCCTTCGCCCGGGTCGGGGTCATCTCCCCCACCGACGTGGCCGCCTACCAGGCCCACGGCGGCTACGCCGGGCTCCGCCGCGCGCTCACCCTCACCCCGAGCGAGGTCATCGCCGAGGTCACGGCGTCCGGGCTGCGCGGCCGCGGTGGCGCCGGCTTTCCTGCCGGGATCAAATGGACGACGGTCGCTGACGCCGAGGCATCCCCCAAGTTCGTCGCCTGCAACGCCGATGAGGGCGACTCCGGAACCTTTGCCGACCGGATCCTCATTGAGGGCGACCCCTTCACGCTCATCGAAGGCATGACCATCGCCGGTTATGCGACCGGAGCCCGCGAAGGGTTCGTCTACGTTCGCTCGGAATATCCCGCTGCTGCCCAGACGCTCCAGGCCGCGATCGACCTCGCGTATGCCGAACACCTGCTGGGCCCGGACATCCTCGGCTCAGGCCTCGCCTTCGACCTGGCGGTCCGGATCGGTGCCGGGGCTTACATCTGTGGTGAGGAAACCTCCATGTTGGAGAGCCTCGAGGGCCGTCGGGGGGAGGTCCGCGCGAAGCCGCCCATCCCCGCCTTGTCCGGCCTCTGGGAACGGCCGACCCTGGTCAACAATGTGCTCACCTTTGGCGCGGTGCCGATGATCCTCGCAGACGGTTCCCAGGCCTATGGCCACCTGGGAGTTGGCCGCTCCCGCGGCACCCAGGTCTTCCAGCTCGGCGGGAATGTCGCCCGTGGCGGCATTGTCGAGGCCTCCTTCGGGATCAGCCTGGGTGAGCTCATCAATCGGTTCGGCGGCGGCACCGCCACCGGCCGTCCCGTCAAAGCCGTTCAGGTCGGTGGCCCACTCGGGGCATACCTCACCCCTGACCAGTTCGATCTGCCGATGGACTATGAGGCATTCGCTGAGGCCGGAGCCATGATCGGCCACGGCGGCATCGTGCTCTGGGACGACGCGTTTGATGCCGCCGCCCTGGCTCGCTTCGCCATGGAGTTCTGCGCCAAGGAATCCTGCGGCAAGTGCACCCCGTGCCGGGTCGGCAGCGTCCGCGGAGTCGAGATCATCGACCGGATCCGAGCCAGTGATGACGATAACGAGCGGACCGCGGGATTGACGGTGCTGAGCACCCTGTGCGACACCATGACCAAGGGGTCCCTGTGCGCCATGGGCGGGATGACGCCGGTGCCGGTGCGCAGCCTGGTGGCGGCCTTCCCCGAGGAATTCACCCACGCCCACCGAGAGATGCGCGGGCCTGGACGAGCAGTCAGCCAAACGGAGGACCAGTCATGATCAGCGGCCAACCGGGCCTGGACGAGCCCGATCTCGGCACCCCGGAAGT
The DNA here is from genome assembly GCA_047974805.1 of Nostocoides sp. Classification (GTDB taxonomy): domain Bacteria; phylum Actinomycetota; class Actinomycetes; order Actinomycetales; family Dermatophilaceae; genus JAJXUB01. The sequence continues at coordinate 39,813 of JBKECS010000066.1, forward strand.
CACCGCCATCGATTCGGCATCCGAGGTGAGCGTGACCATCGATGGTCGCGCCATCGGCGTACCTGCCGGCACCTCGGTGATGCGCGCGGCCGCTCAGGCCGGGGTCACCATCCCCAAGCTGTGCGCCACCGATTCACTCGCCGCCTACGGTTCGTGCCGCCTGTGCCTGGTCGAGGTCGAGAACGCGAAGGGCACCCCGGCCTCCTGCACGACGCCGTGTACCGACCAGATGGTCGTTCATACAGACACCGACCAACTCACCCGCCTGCGCCGGGACGTCATGGAGCTCTACCTCTCGGATCACCCAGCCGACTGCCCGGGCTGCCTCCGTGGCACCTGCGAGGTCGCGGCGTGGGCTCAGGCGACCGGGGCGACCGGAGAGGTGTACGGCCGGGACGGAGCCGGCCACCTGTCCCAGGTCATGGACGGCTCCAACCCATATTTCGACTACAACCCCTCCGCGTGCATCGTCTGCTCCCGCTGTGTACGGGCTTGCGACGAAGTTCAGGGCACCTTGGCTCTCAACGTCGCGGGACGCGGCTTCGACGCCAGGATCACCCCCGGGGGCAGCGACTTCCTTAACAGCGAGTGCGTCTCGTGCGGGGCCTGCGTCCAAGCGTGCCCGACCGAGGCCTTGATGGAGAAGTCCGCGGTCACCCTGGGAGCGCCGAGCCGGGTCGTGGAGACGACGTGCGCCTACTGTGGGGTCGGCTGCACCTTCCGCGCACAGGTTCGCGGCGAGGGTGAGGCAACCCAGGTCGTTCGGATGGTGCCGGCCAAGTCGGGCGGGGCCAACGAAGGACACAGCTGTGTCAAGGGGCGGTTCGCGTACGGCTATGCCCAGCACGCGGATCGGCAGCTGCACCCCATGGTGCGCGAGCGCATCGACGATCCATGGCGATCGGTCAGCTGGGAGGAGGCCATCGCAACGGTCGCCGAGCGGTTCGGCGCCCTGCAGGCGGCATACGGAACCGGAGCGATCGGGGCGATCAGTTCATCCCGGTGCACCAATGAAGAGGTGTACGTCGTCCAGAAGATGGTCCGGGCGGCGTTCGGAAACAACAACGTCGACACCTGCGCGCGGGTGTGTCACTCTCCCACCGGCTACGGGTTGAAGACGACGTTCGGCACCTCCGCGGGCACCCAAGACTTTGCGTCGATCGATCAGGCCGACGTCATCCTGCTCATCGGGGCCAACCCCACCGATGCGCATCCGGTCGTCGGCTCCCGGATGAAGCGACGGGTCCGCGCCGGGGCCAAGATCATCGTCGCCGACCCACGCCGGATCGAGCTGGTCCGCAGCCCCCATGTCGAAGCGGCCTATCACCTCCCGGTCCGTCCGGGGACCAACGTCGCCTTCATCAACGCCATGGCGCACGTCATCGTCACCGAGGGTTTGCAGAACCAGGACTTCCTGGACGCCCGCTGCGAGGGCGTGCAGGAGTACCTGACCTTCATCGCCGATCAGCAGCACGCGCCGGAGATGCTCGAGGCGGAGACCGGCATACCGGCGGCGGGTCTGCGGGCCGCCGCCCGGCTGTATGCCGCCGGGCCGAACTCGGCCATCTATTACGGTCTCGGGGTCACCGAGCACAGCCAGGGCTCCACCATGGTCATGGGGTTGGCCAATCTCGCCATGCTCACCGGCAACTTGGGGCGTGCCGGTGTCGGGGTCAACCCGCTGCGGGGGCAAAACAATGTCCAGGGCAGCTGTGACATGGGCTCCTTCCCGCACGAGTTCCCCGGCTACCGCCATGTGGCCACCGATGATGTGCGCGAGCTGTACGAATCGCTGTGGGGGGTGACGATCCCGCCGACCCCCGGTTTGCGTATCCCCAATATGTTCGACGAGGCGCTCGGCGGTAGCTTCCGTGGGTTGTTCGTCCAAGGCGAGGACATCGCCCAGTCCGATCCGAACACCACACACGTCCAGGCCGCGCTGCGAGCCATGGACTGTATCGTCGTCCAGGACCTTTTCCTCAACGAGACCGCCCGGTTTGCCCACGTGTTCCTGCCCGGCTCCTCCTTCCTGGAGAAGGACGGCACCTTCACCAACGCCGAACGGCGGATCAACCGGGTGCGTCCGATCATGCCCAGCATTGCCGGCAAGGACGAATGGCAGGTCATCTGCGACATTGCCACCGCGATGGGCTACCCGATGAGGTATGCCGACCCGGCCCAGATCATGGACGAGATCGCCGCGACCACCCCCACCTTCGCCGGGGTGAGCTTCACGCGACTGGACACCGAGGGGTCCATGCAGTGGCCGGTCACGGCAGCGATGCCACACGGAACCCCGACCATGCATGTCGACGGGTTCGTTCGGGGCAAGGGCCTGCTCGTCGAGACCGTCTATGTGCCGACCACCGAACGCACCACCCGGCGCTTCCCGCTCGTGCTGACCACCGGGCGGATTCTCACCCAGTACAACGTGGGCGCGCAGACCCGCCGGACCGGCAACTCCACGTGGCACCCGACCGATGTGTTGGAGATCCACCCCGCCGACGCTCAGCTGCGCGGCATTCGGACCGGGGACATCGTGGAACTGGCCAGCCGCATCGGCAAGACGACACTGCCGGCGATGGTGTCTGACCGTATGCCGCCGGGGGTGGTCTACACGACGTTCCACCACCCGGTCACCGGGGCAAACGTCGTCACCACCGACAACAGCGACTGGGCAACCAACTGCCCGGAGTACAAGGTCACCGCGGTCGACGTCACCGTTGTCACGGCCTCGTCGGGCCAATCGGTCGGAGATCCCCGGTGAAGCCCGCCGTGGTGCGGCTCGGCAATGACATCGCCCGGCAGTTCGCCACCCGCTGCGCCGAGGAGGCGGCACAGCAGATCGCCGAGCACATCCGCAGCTTTTGGGAGCCAGGGATGATCGCGCAGCTTCGGGCCGTGGCGGCCTCGCCCCAGGCGGAGGAGCTCGACCCGTTGGTGCGGCAGGCGATCGCTCATCTGACGTGATGGCGCGGCAGGCACCGTGGCGCGTGCCGCCGCTGCACGCGGTAGTGTCGAGTGTGCCCGAGGTCGCCCCCCACGTTGTCGCATTGCTGCTGCTCGCAGCGTTCTCGGCGGGGTGGGTGGATGCTGTGGTAGGCGGCGGTGGGCTCATCCAGCTTCCGGCCCTGCTCATCGCCTTCCCCCAGGCCGCCCCGGTGCATCTGCTAGCCACGAACAAGCTCTCGTCGGTCATGGGCACCACCACGAGCGCGACTACCTTCGTGCGCCGAGTCCGATTGGATTGGCGGACAGCACTTCCCCTGGCCCTGGCCGCCTTCGCCGGCTCCTTGATCGGCGCCGTCATCGCCTCGCATATTCCCCGTTCCGCTTTTAACCCGGTCATCCTGCTCGCCCTCGTCCTCGTCGCCACCACCGTCTTGGCCCGGCCCCGAATGGGCGCCGAGACGTTGCTGCGGCATACGGGGGCACGGCACTACGGCCTGGCAACGCTCGCAGGGTTCGGCATCGGGATCTATGACGGTGCGCTCGGCCCAGGGACCGGCAGTTTCTTCGTGTTCGCGTTGGTCGGCCTGCTGGGTTACGGCTTCCTTGAGGCCAGTGCTAAGGCGAAGCTGGCCAACGTGGCCACCAACGTCGGGTCGTTGCTCATCTTCATCCCCCAGGGGGTGGCCTGGTGGCGGCTTGGTGCGGCCATGGGGTTGGCCAACGTCCTCGGCGGATATTTGGGTGCTCGGACGGCGGTCGCCAAAGGGTCGGGGTTCATTCGGGCGATCTTCCTCGTCGTCGTGACCGCGTTCATCCTGAGGATTGGGTACGACACGTTCGCCCAGCTCGACTAGGTTGGCTGCTGTGACGTGCTCAGGACCGGATTCGGTCCCACGTGCGTCTGCCGCCGACGACGGTCGCCTCGACGCGGAGGGTGCGCAGGTGTGCGGCCGCAGCGGCAGTATCGCCGGAATCAACCAGGGCGTGGGCGGCATATGGGTCGCGGTCCACCAGCGCGAGGTCGGCTCGGGCCCCCGGCCGCACGGTCCCGGCGCCATCCACGGATGCGGCGAGCGACTCAGCGACAGTCAGGGCCTGCTCCGGGTGCCAAGGTGGGCGGTGATCGTCGCTGCGGTGCACGGCTGCGGCCATGGCGAGCCACGGATCCAACGGCGCCACGGGTGCGTCCGATCCCAGCGCTAGGGCCACCCCTGCCCTGACCAGCGACCGGAACGGGTAGACCCGGTCGGTTCGCTCCGGCCACCACCGGTCGGCGACATCCCGGTCATGAAGCAGGTGGGCAGGTTGGATGCTCGCGGTGATCCCCAGGCGGGCCATCCGAGGAAGGTCTGACCGGGCGAAGAGTTGGGCGTGTTCGATGCTGCCGGTCATTCCTGTGACGTCGAAGGCATCCAAGGCGGTAGCGACCGCCTCGTCCCCGATGGCATGCACGGCAGCGGTCAGCCCGATTCCCTCGGCGCGGGCCAAGAGGGATCGCAGGACCTCGATGTCGGCGTTGGCCCGGCCGCGGGGGAACTCCAGCTGCTCGCCGCCGGCATACGGCTGGCAGCACCATGCGGTGAGCGTGTTCAGAGAGCCGTCGCTGATGACCTTCAGCGGTCCCATGGTGACCAGGTCCTGTCCTGCGACGAGGGGGTCGCCAGTACGTAGCCCAAGGGCGGCCACCTCGTCCAACTCCCCCGGATAGGTTGCCGCGCGAACCCGCAGCGTGGTGATCCCTCGGGCATATCGTGCCGGCCAATCGCGCCACGCCCCGGCGAATTCGACATCGACGATCCCTACCACTCCACGCGCGGCAGCGTCGAGTTCCATCGCACGCACAGCGGCGTCCGGTTCCTGCTGCGCGGTCGCGATGGCCTCGAACCGCTGATAGGCGGCAAACCACTCGGTTTCGGTCAGCGGCCCCACCACGTCATCCATGCCGATGAGGCGCAACGCCGCCGAATTGGCCCACCCGTTGTGGCCATCCCCGCTGACCAATACGACAGGGCGAGGACCGGTGACGGCATCCAACTCGCTGACCGTGCCCGGCCGCGGCCACATCGCCGACCGGTAGCCATAGCCGAACACGATGCGGCCGGGCTCGTGCGCTTCGGGGAGCGCATCGGCGACCGCGGCCACCACTCCCGTCGGGTCGGTGGCGCCGGAGACGTCGATGCGATGACGGGTCTGGGCCCACATCGTGGCGTGGACGTGGGCATCCCACAGGCCAGGGATAAGCCAGCGACCGTCGGCGTCCAACACCTCCTCGTCGGGTGTTGGCGACGCTGTGGTGGCCACCTGCATGACCCGCCCTGCCTGCACTCGGACATCGCAGACATTGTCCGGGCTCGGGCCGGTCCAGGTCGGATCGATCGGGACGAGCCGGACCCGGCGAATCAGGAGATCCGACATCTCGTTCGACGACCTGGGGTCACGAGTTGATCAGGGTCACGAGTTGATCAGGGTCACAGGTTGATCATGTGGCCGCTGATTCCGTGAATGGATTCCTTAATGGCCTCGGACAGGGTCGGGTGGGCGAAGACATTCCGACCGACCTCGTCAGCGGTCAGATCCCATTGGCGGGCCAGGGTGAGGACGGGGAGGAGCTCGGTGACGTCCGGGCCGATCATGTGCGCGCCCAGGATCTCGTTGTGCGTGGCGTCGGCGACGATCTTGACGAAGCCCACCCCCTCGCCCAGCCCTTGGGCCTTGCCGTTGGCGGAGAAGGGGAAGGACGCGGTCTTGACGTCGTATCCCTTGTCCTTGGCCTGCTGCTCGGAGTAGCCGAACGAACCGATCTGGGGGTGGCAGTACGTCGCCCGCGGGATGAAGTCGTATTCGACCGGCATCGTCTCGGCCCCGGCCATGGTCTCCGCCGCGACGATCCCCATGGCCTCGGCCACGTGGGCGAGCATCATCTTGGCCGTCACGTCGCCGATGGCGTAGACGGTCGGGATGTTGGTACGGCAGTGGTCGTCCACGGCGATGGCGCCGCGGTCGGTGAGGGCGACCCTGGTGTTTTCCAGCCCGTAGCCCTCAACGCGCGGGGCGAACCCGATGGCGGACAGCAGTCGGTCGGCTTCGAGCACCGTCGCCTCGCCGCCGCCTGCCGGAGTCACGGTGACCTTGACTCCCGAGCCGGTGTCTTCGACGGACTCGACCTTGGTGCTCAGCATGACCTTCACGCCGAGCTTTTTGTACTGCCGAAGGAGTTCCTTGGACACGTCCGCGTCTTCGGTCGGCACCATCCGGTCAAGGAACTCAACGATGGTGACGTCGACGCCGAAGTTCGTCATGACGTAGGCGAACTCCACCCCGATGGCACCGGAGCCGGCGATGATGATCGAGCCTGGCAGATTGGGGTCGAGGATCTGCTCCTCGTAGGTGACGACGTTCGGGCTGATTGTCACCCCGGGAAGCATCCGGGTCACCGAGCCAGTGGCGATGATGAGCTTGTCGAAGGTCACGGCCCGGGTGCTGCCGTCATTCATGGCAACATCCATCGAGGTCGCGCTCGTCAGGGTCCCCCACCCGTCGATCTCGGTGATCTTGTTCTTCTTCATCAGGTAGTGCACGCCGCCAACGACCTTCGCCGACACCGAGCGGCTGCGCTCCTGTGCCGGGCGGTATGCCATGGTGACCTCGCCTTCGATGGCGAAAAGGTCTTTTTCCCTGGTGATCGTGTGCGCCAGTTCTGCGTTCTTGAGCAACGCCTTGCTGGGGATGCACCCGACGTTGAGGCAGACCCCACCCCAGTACTTCTTCTCCACGACAGCGGCCTTGAGACCGAGCTGCGAGGCCCGGATCGCTGCCACGTATCCACCGGGGCCAGCACCGAGGACGACCACGTCAAAATCAGCCATGGTCGCCAGCCTATCCGGTACCTGCCCTGGTCAACGCACGCCCCCGAGGGGCGGCCACGCTGCTTCAGGTCAAAGGACCGCACACACGTAGTTCTGGCCTTTGCGGGTGAGCCGGACCTTGGCCGTGGGGTACCCGGGGCAAGGCGATCCATCGGGCAGAACCTCCGTCACCGCGATCGTCCCGGTCGTCGTGGAGGCGGAATTGGCGACCGTCCCGGTCACCGTCAGGGTCAGACAGCTGCCGGCGGCAAGGGTCGTCCCCGTCACCAGGGTGCAGGTCGGTGGCAGGCTCGCCGAACAGGTCACGGAACCGTTGGTGGTCGTCGCGGACAATACGGTGATGTCGCCGGCGGAGGTGATGGCAAAGTGGGTTCCCGCTGGGATCGTTTCACCTGCAGCGGCACACATCGTGTACGTGACCACTCCACCGGAACCGCAGGTGGCCGTGACGGCGTAGTTGGGCGCCTCCTGGCACGTCGGCGACGCCGCATAGGCACCGCTCGCGGCGCCGATCACGACCGCTGGTGTTGCCCACGCCACGCCGGAGGTTACCGTCCGACGCCGAACCTGCTGGGGCACGTTGGCATACGAAGTCATCAGAAACTGCTCCCCAACATGGCCGTTCACGGCCTCCTGGAGCCGGCGCACGCCCAGCGCCAACCCGTCCACACCGTCCGGCCACGCCCGCGGCCGGAAACCCTTCCAGCCAGAAGGTTATCGTGCACCAGCGAGCGGCCATGCCCAATCCGTCATGATCGATGCGACATGCTGTAAGACACGCCGATAAGCGTCTGCTAGCTCAGGCTTGGGAACCAGATATCAATCTCGCGAATGGCCGATTCCGGTGAATCCGAACCGTGGACGACGTTCTGTTGCGCCGCTGTGCCCCAGTCCCGGCCGAGGTCGCCTCGGATGCTGCCAGGGGCGGCCGTGGTGGGATCGGTCGCGCCGGCGAGGGAACGGAAACCCCGAATGCAGTCCTGTCCCTGGATGACCACGGCCGTCACTGGGCCGGAGGACATGAACTCGATGAGCGACTCATAGAACGGCTTGCCCTCGTGCTCGGCGTAGTGCCGCGCCAAGTTCTCCCGGGTCGGCGTCACCACCGCCAAGGCGAGCAGGACATACCCCTTGGCCTCGATCCGGCGCAGTACCTCACCGGTCAGGCCGCGGGCGTAACCGTCGGGTTTGACAAGGACGAGCGAGCGTTCGATGGTCACGAGGCCACTGTATCGGCGGGTGGCGCCGCGTCCACTTGGCCGCCACGGATGAGTGCCCACAGCCAAAGGGCCAGGAAGATGAGCCCAATGACCGCCATGGTCGGCACAACGAACGCGGAGGCGAGCGCGGCCAGCTGAACGAGCCAGCCCAGCGTCACGCCCCACGCCCTGCGCATGGCTCCTGCTGCGATCAACGCCATGACCGCCAAGGCCACCCCAAACCAGAGATAGCGGGCTGCGTGCCCATCCTCCCCGGCCACAGCGACGCCACGGGCGACCAGGGCGCCGAAGAAGATGACGATGGCCTCGGCGAACAGCACAAGTGCGCCCAACCGCCAGCTGAACGTGCCAAGTCGTCCAAAGAATGGGGGTCGTGTGCCGCGGGACGGCGATGACGATCCGACAGGGTTGTCCACGATCCCAGCCTAGGACGGGTGCTTCAGACCGAATCGGCGCCGAGCAGCATCCGGACCTCGGCCGCGGTGACCACCGACCCGGTGGCCACGATGCCACCGTTGACGCCGCCCTCGTCGGCCAGTTCGGCGGCCGCGTCGACGGCATCGGGCAGGTCCGCCACAACGCTGACCCGGTGCTCGCCGAAGATCTCGACGGCCAGTTCGCCGAGTTCGGCCGGATTCATCGCCCGTGGAGAGGTCGTGCGGGAGATGACGACCTCGTCGAAGATGGGTTCGAAGATCTCCAACATCCCGGTGGCATCCTTGTCGGCCATGACCGCGATGACACCGACGAGCTTGCCGAAAGCGAACGAGTCCTTCAACGCCTCGGCAAGCGCCCGCGCGCCGTGCGGGTTGTGTGCTGCATCGACGATCACCGTCGGAGAGCGTCGGACGATCTCCAAACGCCCAGGGCTCTTCACCGCCGCCAGGCCGGCGCGTAGCACGTCGATGTTCAGCGCCCGGCTGCCCCCACCGACAAAACACTCCACCGCGGCGACCGCCATGGCGGCGTTGTCGCCCTGGTGCGCCCCGTGCAGCGGAAGGAACAGATCGGCATACGTGGCAGCAAGCCCGGCGACCGTCAGGTTCTGGCCACCGACGGCGACGACGCGTTCGGTGACCGCGAAATCGATCCCTGCCACGGCAAGGCTCGCACCGGCCTGCTCGGCCGCCTCGGCCACGATGGCCGCGACGGCGGGGTCCTGGGCGGCGCTGACCACGTGAGCACCCGTCTTGATAATGCCCACCTTCTCGGTGGCGATCTGCTCCACCGAATCCCCCAGGAACCGGGTGTGATCCACTCCGATCGGGCCTATGACCGCCACGTCTCCATCTGCGACGTTCGTGGCATCCCAACGCCCGCCGAGCCCGACCTCGACGATGGCCACGTCGACCGGTGAGTCCGCGAAGGCCGCATAGGCGACGGCGACAAGGGTTTGGAAGTAGTTCATTCGCGGGCCGCCGGCGGCCACGGTGCGCGCGTCCACCATTTCGACATACGGGCGGACCTCCTTGTATGCCGCAATGAACTTCTCCGGCTCGATCGCAGCACCGTCCAGGGCGATGCGCTCCCTCAGGTCGTGCAGGTGCGGACTGGTGAACCGGCCGGTGCGAAGGCCGTGCTCACGGAGGATCGATTCGATCAAGCGCGCCGTCGACGTCTTGCCATTGGTTCCGGTCAGGTGGATCACCGGAAAGGCACGCTGGGGATCCCCAAGCAGTTCCATGACGGCGGTGATTTCTGCCAGGGAGGGGTCGATGTCGTTCTCCGGGGCGCGGGCCAGCAGCTCCTGGTCGATCTCCCGCAGGCGCCGGGTGACCTCCAGCTGGTGGGCAGCATGGCGGGCGGCGGCGTCGGGTGCGGGGCTCATCGGGCTAGTCTCGCGCACGACGCCGGGGTGTGCCGCCACGCCCGGCGTCTGGAGCGATGGCTACCCGTGGTTATGACCCTGCTCACCGTGAGCCTGGTGATCAAGCAGGTTCGGACCGTGCGGGCCGTCGTGACCGTGCACGTTGTCCGGGTCACCGACATACGTCATGGTCAACTCACCGTGCATGAGTTGCTCCCTGGTGACCGGGATGACTCGTCCGTCGTTGAACGTCCACCAGGCGAACGGTTCGGAACCGTCCGGCATGAGCGGGGCTGGCGGGGGCACGTATGCCGGCAGTTCGCCGGGATCGAAGCTGTCGAGCTCTGCGGCGATGTCCTCGACGAACTCGTCGATACCCGGCACCGAACCCACGGGGCCCCCAGCGAGCAGTCCGTCGGCGCCCAGGAGGACGGCGGAGGGGGATTCACCCAGGCCCAGCTCGTACCAGGCGCGACCCTCATGGTCATACCACCCATCCTCGGGCGCAGCGACCTCCGGGCGCTGGTGCGCCTGGAACGGCAGCGTCGTGACGTAGTGCACGTCGACGAACGGCAGCGCCGCACGCCAACGCGACATACTCTCCAGCGCCAACGCAGTCGTGCCGCAGAAGCAGTTCGTCGCGACGAGCAGGACGGGTTTGCTCCGCGCGAGCTCCGGCAGGGAGGTCACCTCACCGGCGCGACCAACGAGATAGGCCATCGGGATGGGGCGGCGGACATAGTCGGGGTTGTCCCGATCGAGCGCGTCCAGGACCTCCTGATCGCTGATGGCTTGGACTGCGCCACCAACAGCATCGGATGGAGGACGCACAGCGGTGGCACCGACCCCGCCGGGGGGCGGCGCTGCCGGGCTCACTGCAGTACCGGTGCTACTTGCGGTTGTTGAGCCTGCGGCCACGAACCAGACGACGACGCCAACCACAGCACTGGCGGCCAACCATCCCGCCGCGGATCCCCCGGGTGCCGCCAGAAGGGACCAGAGCGAGTCTCCGGCCAGACCGACCCCGACCGCCGCGACGGCAAGGACGACGAAGATGACGTTGCGGGTGACCGTTCGTCCGTTGATCCGCTGGTCCCCGATCTTGCCGAAGCACCCGCAGCTCGGGCGGGGGTCGAAGCGCATGGCGCGGGCGACCAGGGCTGCATAGGTGAGCATGAGTGCCAGCGTCAACCACGAGGCGGCGAGGTAGATCGGGGCCCACGGGGTCAGCAGCCCCAAGGCAAGGGCGCCCTCTCCGGCGGGGAGGGCGACGCCGACCCACGGCTTGGCAAACGCCCTTGGCAAACGGAGGTTGGCGATGACCGACCTGGTGGAATACCGGTCCCGCCATTTGGCGTACCCGCTAAGCAGCAGCACACCGGCTAGCACCAACGGCGCCACAGCAAGAAATGTCACGTCGATTCACTCCTGTCGAGCACGGCGGCCCTCACGTGTATGCCCTGCTCAGAGGTGCCCGCCCGGGCTGCAGCCCCAGGCTGAGGTCGTGCCGTCGGGCAGATAGCAGGCCACGGCCTTGGCGCTCTCGGTGTTGCAGTAGTACTGGTTCGCCACCGGACGGCAGGAGGTGAACCCGTTGGCGGTCGAGGACACCGTGCCGGAGCAGGACGTGACCGCGCTGGAGGTGTCGATCGACGCGGTCAGGGTGCAGCAGGCGCCGGAGCCGTAATAGTTCGTCCCGGTTCCGCCGAGCGTGGTGCAGCCGGCGTTTTGGGTCTGGGCGAAGTTGGGACTGAACGAGACCCCGAAGCATCGATAGAAGACCCCCGTGTCCATATCCGGCCCCCAGATGTGGGTCGGGCACCAGGCGTCGTTGAAGGTCAGCGTGAACGTATTGCTCGCACCTTCGACCCAGCCACTCAGCCCGGAGCACATCGCGGTGGTCTGGGTCTTGGCATACGCGGTGGGGACCGGGTCGGTGAAGCCCGTCCCGGGATAGCACGGGTTGTAGGGGTAGTTGCACGGGCCGGGTGTCGGCGTCGCGTAGTGGTTCGTGTAGGGAGCCTGGTAGCTCATGATCCAGCACGAGCAACCCAGCCCGTTAGCGCAGGTGTAGCTGAAGGTGATGATCGTGCCCTTGGGGATGCAGTCATCATTGACCGTCGCCACGGTCTGGGTCGCGCCAGCGTTGTCGCAGTTGGGACAGATCTGGAACCAGGCCCGGGTCGTGCGGGTCGAGCCCGGGATCCCGTTGGAGATCTGCTCACAAAACCACGAGCTGCATCCGGCGATGTCGGGACAATCGGGCAGGCTGGCCGAGGACGCCAGCGCGGGGGTGGCGCCGGCGACGACGACGGTGGGCACGGCCCATGCCGATCCTCGCATGACCGAGCGGCGGCGAACACCTGGTGTCGAATTCGTGGCAGGAGCGTCAGTGGTCATGGGGAACGGCACCTCGCGGGGGACGACATCAACCAGCGGCGGCACCTCGACATTTGCCAACCACCGGGTAATGAAAATAGGGCAGCGGGGTCGCCCAGGGACGGCATAGACCTTAACCCAGCCAGGCACGCCAGGCAGCCAGCCCGTCACCCGGTGCGTTGAGTGAGGCTGTCGCCTGGGGTTGCGGCACGTAATCCCAGGCGACGGGCACATCCTGGAGCCGGTGTAGTCAGCGTTTGCGGATCAGCAGGCGGACCCGCAAGTTGTCGCCGACGGTGGTTTCGGTGACCTCCTCGTCAGTAGCGTCGAGGTCGTCGAGGTGCATCGAGGCCGACAGCTGCTGCGACAGCGTCTCGGACATCACCAGGTCCCGGTGCTCCACGGTGGCCCTCCATACTGGTTCGGCGCCCACGATGGTGGCGGAAATCCGGTCGGTGACCTCGAGCCCGGCGTCCTTGCGCGCCTGCTGTACGGCACGGACAAGGTCGCGCGCCACGCCCTCGGTGGCCAGCGCGTCGGTGACCTCAACATCAAGCACGACGAACCCGCCACCATTGAGCATCCCCGTCGCCGTGCCCGAGGAGTCGCCGTCACCGGCGACCATCTCCAGGGTGTACTCCCCCGGCGCCAACACGATGCCTCCAGCCGTCACTTCTCCGGCCCCCGACACTGACCAGTCGCCACTCTTGGCGCCGCGGATGGCCGTCTGGACGTCCTTGCCCAGCCTCGGGCCGGCGAGGCGGGCATTGACGGTCAATGCCTCAGTGACGCCGAAGCCGGCGGCGGCCTCGTCCGTGTCGGACATCAGGCGCACCTGCTTGACGTTGACCTCCTCGGCAATGATCGGCTCGAACCCGGCAAGCGCCTCGGGGTCGGCGGTGACCACGGTCAGGCTGGCCAACGGCAATCGAGTCCGCAGGCCGGCGCCCTTGCGCAGCGAGGAGGCCACTGAACACACCTCCCGGACCTTGTCCATGGCAGCGACCAAGCCGTCGTCGCGGGGCAGGTCACCGGCCGAAGGCCAGTCGGTCAGGTGCACCGAGCGGCCACCGGTCAGGCCTCGCCAGATCTCCTCGGTGGTCAGCGGCAGGAGAGGCGCGGTGACCCGGCATACCGTCTCCAGCGTCGTATACAGCGTGTCGAAGGCCGCCTTGGTGCCGTCCTGATCACCGGACCCGGTGTCCCAGAATCGTTCCCGCGAGCGACGCACATACCAGTTCGTCAGCACGTCGAGGAAGCTGCGCGTGGAGTCACACGCCCCGGCGATGTCGAAGGCGTCCAGCCGCTCGGTGGACTCGTGCACGTATGCCGCGAGCTTGGCCAGCAGGTACCGATCCAACGGGTCGTTCGAGGCCGTCGAACGCCTGGCCTCATAACCGCTCTCCCCTAGTGCGTTGGCATAAAGGCTGAAGAAGTACCAGACGTTCCACAGCGGCAGCAGCACCTGGCGAACCCCGTCCCGGATGCCCTGCTCGGTGACGATGAGATTGCCGCCGCGCAAGATGGGCGAGGACATGAGGAACCAGCGCATCGCGTCCGCTCCGTCACGGTGGAACACCTCGGTGACGTCGGGATAGTTGCGCAACGACTTGGACATCTTCGCTCCGTCGTTGCCGAGCACGATGCCATGGCTGATGCAGGCGGAGAATGCCGGACGATCGAAGAGTGCCGTGGCGAGGATGTGCAGGGTGTAGAACCAGCCACGGGTCTGCCCGATGTACTCGACGATGAAGTCCGCCGGGAAGTGCTGCTCGAACCACTCGGCATTCTCGAACGGGTAGTGCACCTGGGCAAAGCTCATCGACCCGGAGTCGAACCAGACGTCGAGCACGTCCTCGACCCGGCGCATCGTCGAATTCCCGGTCGGGTCATCCGGGTTTGGCCGGGTCAGTTGGTCGATGTAGGGCCGGTGCACGTCCGGCTCACCGGTGGGGCCGATGGGGAGACGGCCGAAGTCCGCCTCCAGCTCCGCCAGCGAGCCATAGACGTCGACCCGGGGGTATGCCGGGTCGTCGGACTTCCACACCGGGATGGGGCTACCCCAGAACCGGTTCCGGGAGATGGACCAGTCGCGGGCATTCTCCAACCATTTGCCGAATTGGCCGTCCTTGACGTGCTCGGGCACCCAGGTGATCTCCTGGTTGAGCGCCACCATCCGATCCTTGAACTTCGTCACCTCGACGAACCATGAGCTGACCGCCATGTAGATCAGCGGCTGCCGGCAGCGCCAACAATGCGGGTAGGAGTGCTCGTAGGTTTCCCGCCGGACCAGCACGGTGCCGTCGGTGACACTGCCCCGTTCGCCACCGGCGGTGGCGGCGTTGAGATGGTCGAGAATCAGCCCATTGGCGTCCAGCACCTGGATGTTCTCGTAGTCGGTGACCGGGAAGGTGAACCTGCCGTCCGGACCCACCGGTACCACCGGAGCGATGCCCGCAGCGTCGGTGACGACCTTGTCCTCCTCACCGAACGCCGGCGCGATGTGGACGAGCCCGGTCCCGTCCTCGGTGGTGACGTAGTCCGCAGGCAGGATCTGGTGGGCGCCTGCGTGTCCGAGGAAGTAGGAGAACGGCGGGGTGTAGTGCGTGCCGACGAGGTCCGCTCCCTTGACGCTCGCGACGACCCGGTCGGCGACATCCTCACCCAGCTCGCGGGCGTAGGCGGCCAGCCGTTCCCGCGCCAACAGGTAACGCTCCTCCTGCCCCGTGGGACCGTCCGAGGTGACCACGACATAGTCGACATCGGGGTGCACCGCCATGGCGAGGTTGGACGGCAACGTCCATGGGGTGGTCGTCCAGATCAGCGCCAGCGTCCCCGCATACGGGCCGTCGCTCAGCCGCAACCCAAGCGTCACGGCGGGGTCTTGCCGGGACCGGTAGACCTCCTCGTCCATGCGCAGTTCGTGGTTGCTCAGCGGGGTCTGGTCGTTCCAGCAATAGGGCAGCACCCGGAAGCCCTCGTAGACCCAGCCCTTGTCGTACAGCGACTTGAACGCCCACAGCACCGACTCCATGAAGGTGGGGTTGAGTGTCTTGTAATCGTGCTCGAAATCGACCCAGCGAGCTTGGCGGGTAACGTAGGCCCGCCACTCGTCGGTGTACTTCAGGACCGAGGCGCGACACTTTTCGTTGAACGTGCCGATCCCCAGGTCGAGGATCTCCTCCTTGGTCTTGATCCCCAGCTGGCTCATCGCCTCCAACTCGGCGGGCAGACCGTGAGTGTCCCACCCGAAGCGGCGTTCCACCTTGCGCCCACACATGGTCTGGTAGCGGGGCACGATGTCCTTGACATAGCCGGTGAGCAGGTGGCCGTAGTGCGGAAGACCGTTGGCGAAGGGTGGGCCGTCATAAAAGACGAATTCGTTGGCGCCGTCGACGCCGGCGCCACGGTTGTCGATGGAGGCCTGAAAGGTGTCGTCGGCAGCCCAGTAGGCAAGGACTCGTTCCTCGATCTCCGGGAAATTCGGGGAGGGAGGGATCACCGTCGAGGCGTCATGGCTGGCGGAGTGCTCGTCGGGGTCGCCAACGGGTCCGGTGCTCGCCTTGGGGTAGGCCATTGGTGGTGCTCCTTGGTGCGTTTCCTGCGTCGTCGGCTGCTTGTGCTGCACGAGGACGACGGATGCTTCCCCTGTTCGGGTCGGCACACCACCGCGGTACCACCTCGCTTGCCGTATGCCGTCGGCGTGCCCGCTGGTCGGCGGGGCGCGCAGCAGCATACGACCGCTTCGTATCGACGCTGTCGTGGCCGGAACGTCCGGTTCTAGTGAGGTGAGCAGACCAGGAAGGCCTCCTCGCCCGTTCTTCCGAAGGGCTTGCCGCTGATAACGGCTCAAACGCCTGGGCACACTCTATCGGCCCTTCAAAAGGACCACCCAATCTGCTCATCCCGGCGGCCGCTCGCCGGCGCTCGTGGTCAGTCCTGCAAGAATCACCGTCCATGAGCGGGCTTGAACTGGGGCAGCAGGAATCGTGGCTCAGCCGAGAGGACCTCGACGCAGCCAGGGACCGCGTGCCGATGCTCTATGTCCAGGCGGTCCCGGTCCGGGTGGACCACACCGGGATCGTCACGACTATCGGGCTGCTCATGCGGGCCCGAGAGGACGGCACCGTGGGCCGTGAACTCGTCTCCGGACGAGTGCTCTACCACGAGCGCATCCGTGATGCGCTGCTGCGCAACATCGAAAAGGACCTCGGGTCGATGGCGCTACCGTCCGTGCCGGTCTCACCGCAGCCGTTCACCGTAGCTGAGTATTTCCCGACTCCCGGGGTGACGCCGTATCACGATGTGCGTCAGCATGCCGTGGCCCTGGCGTACGTCGTCCCGGTCAGCGGGGACTGCGCGCCGAGCCAGGACGCCCTGGACTTGGCATGGGTGACCCCGCGGGAGGCGAGCGACCCGTCGGTCGATGCGGAGATGTCTGGCGGCCATGGAGTCCTGCTGCGCCAAGCCCTGGCCCACCTCGGCTTCCCCATCTAGACGGTATGAGGTGACTGGCTAGTGGGTGCTGTGGTCGCGTCCCAGCCTGCGCAGGTGCGCCGCCGCGAGACCAACAAGGACCCCCAACCAGACGGCGACGCTGATGGCATACGGTGTCGGATTGTCATGGCGGGCACCTGGTAGGCCCCGTCCGATGCTCGACCCGCTGAGTAGCCGCCATAGCCCGCCGAGGGGGTGAAGCACCAGGTACGCGCCATACTCAGGCACGATGAGCAGCGCGGCGAAAGACGCCCCAGCGGCTGTTGCGACCACGATGGCACGAGTTCCCGATTCGGCCGCCAGGAACAAGCACCACGCCAGCGCAACAGCGACACAGATGACTACGGGTCCCAACGCGGCAACCGTGAACATGTAGGCGGGTGGGATCATGGGTACTGCGGGATGACTGGTGAGGGCACGAAAGGCCATATCGCCCTGTGCTCCCAAGCCAGCCGAGAGCAGAACGACCAGCCATGATGCACACCCAGCGATAGCCGCGACGAGGGCCTGGGCGATGGCGATTGTCCTTGGGTTCTCTCCGTGCTGGAGGCGCTCAGGGAACCGGCCACTGTCCAGGTCAGCACCGAGGAGCATCGCCAGCGCGGCCAGAGCGACGACAACACCTACCCCCGCACCGAGGAAGCCGCCATTGACGACGCCCCATTGACCTAGCGTTTCGGGGTCACCGTTGAGCCACACAGGGGTGAGAACGGCGACCGAAGCCGCCATCAACGCGACGGGCAAGGCAACCCAGACAAGTCCTGGTTGGGCACGGGTACGCCACTCATTCCAGGTCGCCATGGCCAGCGTGCTCACGGACTGGCGCACGGCTGTTCGGCAATGGAAGCCACGCGCCATGCTCGGTCAGGATGCACCAGGCACGCGTGGAAAGCGTGTCCATCGATATCGATAAGCAGGTCAGCGGCACGGATCGTTGGTGAGGAGTGCACGCTCACAATGGCGTTTCGGGTGGCCTGGGCGAAGTTGGCTGGCAGGCTGACCATGATGACGCCAGCAGCACCCGTGACCGCGAGCTTGTCGGCGCTCGTCACCCGGCCGGCCGCATAGAACGTCAAGAACTGACGAAGGGTCGCCTCGGCACCTATGCCGCGCTGCACCTGGACATGGGTGGAATACCGCGCGGGGTACGGCACCGCCTCACCCATCGTCGGTCCGGCGCACATAAGAACCGCGGAGACGATCAAGCAGCCTGAGACCCATCGTCTGCGCGTGCGTGTACTGGCGCGGGCCAAGCCCCACCGAGAATGCGCTGCCCCTTCGTAAGGGCGTCTCCCGACAAGGCGCAGTTCCTCGACCGGTTCCCTCGTGCGCAAGATCACGACACACGCCAGCCATGATCCTGCCACGCTCATCCCCGACAGGAGGCTCACGAAAACACCGCTGCCGTTGCCCGGCGGAATCACCGAAACGGCCGAAATGGGCGACAGCGCTAGCACGAGAGTTCGACCGGACAATCGGGGACCAAACCACGCCATCAACGGCACCAGGCACACTGTCACGGTCAACGCGACTGCGGCGGATCTCCTCCGGCCCCAGGACAGAACCGTCGCCCACCCGACAGCTGTAGGCACGGCAAGATAGGTCAAGGTGATGATGGGCCAGGCCGCCGCGGAAGCGAATCTTTCCTCAGGCTGAGTGTGCAGGCGGGACGCCGCAAGCGCCGTGAGGGTGATGGCGAGTGTCGCGCCAGTCACGGTAAGCAGGAGGGTCAGGAATATTCGTGACCGGAAGGCACGCGCCGAAGTCCCGGCAAGATGGTTGCCGGTCTCCGCCGCCGCTTCCGTCGAGGCACCCCACACCGAGGCCACCAACAACACCCCAGCAGTCCCAGAGAACACCGACGCCACAGACGACGCCCCCGACAATGCAAGCTCCAAGCTTGGGGCACCAATTGCCCAGACAACACCACACGCGATCACCGTGGCGACAACAAGGACCCAAAAAGCGACCTCACGTCGCATCACCGCGACGGCGCCCCTCATGAAGGACCGGTGATCACAGCGTCGTCGGTTGGGGGATTCCTTCGACTGACGACGGAGAAATAGAGGTCTTCAAGGTTGGTCACGGCCGAAATGTCAGCCATCAACCCAGCAGCCAACATCTGACCGCGATTCAGTAGGGCGTAGTTGGTGGCTACCTGCTGGACCTCGTGCAAGAGGTGGCTGGAGACAATGATGGTCCGCCCTTCAGACCTCAGCTCGAGAATTAGCGTGCTCAGCCATCGGATCCCGAGCGGGTCCAGACCGTTCGTCGGTTCGTCCAGAATGATCAGACCCGCATCAGCGAGCAGGACACGCGCGATCCCGAGGCGCTGGCGCATGCCCTGGCTGAACTCTCCCACGGGTTTGTTACCGACTTCGTCAAGACCGACCCGTTCCAACACCTCCTGGCAAACTGTCTTGGCCAGACGCTGAGTAACAAAGACGCTTCGCAGGTTCTCCAGCGCAGTGAGCCGATTGAACAAGCGTGGTTCCTCGACCAGGCCGGCGACCCTCGGAGTGGGAGTGTAGGGCCGAACAGCACCACTGGCCCATGCGATGTGGCCCTGGTCGGGGCGCACGCTCGCCAGGATGCATCGCAGTAGCGTCGTCTTGCCCGAACCATTCGCCCCCACTAGCCCCAGACAAGCACCGCGGGCCACCTCGATGTCCACCGGGCCCAAGGTGAAGGCTGCGCCTCTGGACTTCACCAGTCCGGTGATCGTCAGGCCTCCGGTGCCGACGGGAGTTCCTGATGCCACGTCACCCTCCCCTCCATATCGGCAAGCACGAATCCTCCCGATGAAAGGAACCGCACCGAGGCGGCCCCCGGGTACGTGTGCAACGTCTTCCCGGTTTGGTCGTAGATTGTCACTGCATGTCCAAACACCACAGTGCTCTTCGAGACGCGGCACTGCGCATCACCCGTGGCCTCGGCCGGCAGCGGAATCTCACGCTCCTTCACGGTGAAGACGTTCCCGATAACGGCGCGGGACCCGTCGACGCTGGTGCAAGCCCGCATCCCACGTGTCGGTGTTACCACCCAACCGGTCTTGGTCAGCCGCACCAAGTAGACCAGGCTTTGGGTCGGATCCTCCGTAAAGGCGACGATCTGGCCGGACTGATCACCGTCGTCCATCGTGATTGATGACTCAGGAATTGGCAGGGCATACCGATGTATGGATCCGTCGGCATGCAACGACTCCAGGGTGCCCACGCCCCTGGCGTCTGACACCGTGCGCAGGGATCCCCCCGGATCAACCGACAGGATGATGTTCACACCCCCGTGGGTTGCTCCCACCGGACAGGCAACCTTCCCGATCCATACAACGCGGGGGCAGGGTCTGCCTCCAACCCGTGAGAATCGCCGGTCAACA
Organism: Nostocoides sp.; assembly: GCA_047974805.1. Classification (GTDB taxonomy): domain Bacteria; phylum Actinomycetota; class Actinomycetes; order Actinomycetales; family Dermatophilaceae; genus JAJXUB01. The sequence continues at coordinate 59,910 of JBKECS010000066.1, forward strand.
CTGCCGCGGGACCGTGCCTAACACACGATTGTTGGACTCGTCAGCCGCGCGCCGTTTCTTGCCACACGGTAAGACCTGAACGAGTCACGCCCCGGGCCACACTATCGACCATGACGACCGCACCCTAGCTGTCGGCGCGAAGGATGGTCGGCGCGGCGTCCAGCCAGGTCATGTCCACCGTGACCTCAGGGGGAGCCTCGCTGTCCTGCTGTCCAAACGTCAGGTAGAGGACGAAGGCTCCGACACAACTGGCAACGAAGGCACCAACGGCTAGCCGCACAATCCTGGGACTATCCGGTCGGGCCATGGCTCAGGTGCCGCCTCGCCGAGTTCAGTAGAGCCAAGAGATTGCACTCGCGTCGAGAGCTCCCATTGTCATACCAGGTGTTGAACCCCGACGCGGAATACGCACGTCCCGCAGCGCTCGCGCTGCAGGACTTGACCGTTGTTGAGTTGTACGAGGCAAAAGCGACGCCCGTACTGCCTCCCATCAAGGCAGCAACTGCCACCGTGACCGCAGCTGCCCCCCCTTTGACAAACGTGGGAAAATGTTCATAAATCCCTCCCGATTCTTCACAGTGATGGCCCGCGTCCCGGAGACACCATGCTCGTGGTTGACCCGGCGATCACCGGTGACGAGGTATGACGTTATCCCGCCGACGGCTGAGGTTCCACCGGAACGGGCCGTATCCACGATTCCGCCTTCCGGCCAAACACTGATGAGATCGTGCGATGGTCATCAGTGTTGCAGGCGAAGGCCGACCTCAGACCTCGAAGGGCGGGGCCGGGGCGGTGCCGCCGAGCCGGGCGGGTAGGAAGCGCAGGTCGTCCCCGGTCAATGGCGGGTAGCGATCCTGTTGTCCGCGCAGTTGGGCGATCATCACCTCACGCAGCCGCGCGGTGGCCTCCTCGGCATTGTCCGGGCGAGCAACGGTCAACGGCGCTCCCACGGTGACGAAGATCGGCACGTTGGAGCGGCCGAGCCGTTTCGCCTTCACGCCCTTGGTCCACAACCGCTGCGACCCCCAGACCGTCGTCGGCAGGATCGGCGCCCCTGCAGCCTGGGCCATCCGGACCGCCCCGGACTTGAAAGCCTTGATCTCCAGCGACTGCGAGATAGTCGCCTCCGGGAAGACCCCGACGATCTCGCCGTCCTTCAACGCATTCACCGCCGCCCGGAAGGCCCCCATCCCGGCCGCCCGATCCACCGGGATGTGGCGCATCGATCGCAACAGCGGACCCGCGACCGGATTGGCGAAGACCTCCTCCTTGGCCATGAATCGCACCATCCGGCCGGCCGGACGCGCCGCCAGGCCCGCATAGAGGTAATCCAAATAGGAAATGTGGTTGATCGCCATGACCGCCCCGCCGCTGGCCGGCACGTTCGCGCCTCCGCGGATGTCGAACTTCAGCCCTTGTGCGAGGAACACACTCCTGGCAAGACCGATGACCGGCGCGTAGACCCATTCCATAGCCCGAGCGTAGGCCACACCGGCCAGGCCGTGCTCGGGTCGCGAACCGGATTGGGGACGGCGTGAGGCTTCTGGGAAACTGGCGGACATGACCACAGGCCCCACCGCATCGTCCCGGATCCCCGAGCGCCCCTCGCTTGATGGACTCGAGGAGAAATGGGGCCAGGTATGGCGCGAGAACGACACGTATGCCTTCGACGCCGCCGCGGCACTGGCCGCCGAGCGCGAGCAGATCTGGGCCATCGACACTCCCCCGCCGACCGCCAGCGGATCCTTGCACCTCGGTCACGTGTTCGGCTACACCCAGGCCGACTGCATCGCCCGCTTCAAACGGATGAAGGGGCTGCACGTCTTCTACCCGATCGGGTGGGATGACAACGGCCTGCCGACCGAGCGACGGGTGCAGAACTACTACGGGGTGCGCGGCGATGCGAGCCTGCACTTCGACCCCGACTTCACCCCGCCTCAGACCGGCGGTGAGGGCAAGTCGACCAAGGCCGCCGATCAGGTGCCGATCAGCCGCCGCAACTTCATCGATCTCTGCGAGATCCTCACCGTCGAGGACGAACAGACCTTCGAGGACACCTTTCGTCGGCTCGGGCTGAGCCTGGACTGGAACGTCCAGTACCGCACAATCGACGAGCATTCCCGGGCCACCGCCCAGCAGGCATTCCTGCGCAACCTTGCCCGTGGCGAGGCATACCAGTCCGAAGCCCCCGGCCTGTGGGACGTCACTTTCCAGTCCGCCGTCGCCCAGGCCGAGCTCGAAGCCCGGGATTATCCGGGCGCCTACCACCGGGTCGCCTTCCACACCGGCACTGGGCCTACGGACGATGCGGTGTACATCGAGACCACTCGTCCGGAGCTGCTGCCTGCCTGCGTCGCGCTCATCGCCAACCCGGAGGATGAGCGGTACACGCACCTCTTCGGCACGACCGTGACCTCGCCGGTGTTCGGGGTTGCCGTGCCCGTGCTAGCCCACCCCGCGGCGGAGATGGACAAGGGCGCCGGCATCGCCATGTGCTGCACGTTCGGTGACCTCACCGACGTGCAGTGGTGGCGCGAGCTGCAGCTGCCGACCCGTTCGATCATCACCCGCGCCGGTCGGATCGCGCCGGAGACCCCGAGCTGGATCACCTCCGCCACCGGTGACGCAACGTATGCCGATATGGCCGGCAAGACCGTCTACTCCGCCCGGGCAGTCGTCGTCGATGCCCTCCGAGAGTCCGGCGATCTGGACGGGGAGCCGAAGGCCACCCAGCGCAAGGCGAACTTCTTCGAAAAGGGCGACAAGCCGCTGGAGATCGTCACCTCTCGGCAGTGGTACATCCGCAACGGTGGCCGCGACGCCGATCTGCGCGCGGAGTTGGTCGCTCGCGGTGAGGAGATCGCCTGGCACCCGGCATACATGCGCTCCCGGTACGAGAACTGGGTCGGCGGCCTCAACGGGGATTGGCTGGTCTCCCGGCAACGGTTCTTCGGGGTGCCCATCCCGGTCTGGTATGCCGTGGGGGCCGACGGCGAGATCGACTACGAAACCCGGATCGTGCCGGGCGAGGATGCGCTGCCGGTCGACCCGGCGTCCGAGCCGGCGCCCGGATTCGAGGAGTCCCAGCGCGGCATACCGGGCGGGTTTGTCGGGGACCCTGACGTCATGGACACCTGGGCGACGAGTTCGCTGTCACCGCAGATCGCCGCCGGATGGCGTGGTGGGCCGGGCTACAACCCGGAGCTGTTCGCCAAGATCTTCCCCTTCGACCAGCGGCCGCAGGGCCACGACATCATCCGGACCTGGCTGTTCGCCACCGTGGTGCGGGCCCACCTGGAAGACGGCACGATCCCGTGGACGAACGCGACGATCAACGGGTGGATTCTCGATCCGGACCGCAAGAAGATGTCCAAGTCCAAGGGCAACGCGACGACCCCGATCGACCTGCTCATCGACCATGGCACCGACGCGGTCCGCTATTGGGCCGCGGCGGCACGTCCGGGCACCGACACGGCGTTCGACACTGCGCAGATGAAGGTCGGGCGCCGCTTGGCCATCAAATTGCTCAACGCGAGCAAGTTCGCGCTCGGTATCGGCGCTGATGACGAGATCACCGTGCCGTCGGTTGATGACGCCTTGCCTGCCGTCACCCACGCGCTGGATGTGTCCATGCTCGCCCGTCTGGCCGGAGTGGTCGAGGCGGCCGGCGCGGCATACGAGGCCATGGACTACGCCCGGGCTCTGGAAGTCAGCGAAACCTTCTTCTGGAGCTTCTGCGACGACTACCTGGAGCTGGTCAAGGACCGCGCCTACGGCGGTCGCGGCGAGCAGGGTGCACGCTCGGCACGGGCTGCCCTGCGGCTCGCCCTCGATGTGCAGCTGCGGCTGTTCGCGCCGGTGCTGTCCTTCGCTGCCGAAGAGGTCTGGTCCTGGTTCCACGACGGATCAGTGCACGTGGCGAACTGGCCAACGCCGGCGGAGCTCCGCCCCAGCGTGGACGCAGATCCGGACATGTTGCCCGTCGTGGCGGCAGCACTCTCAGGGATCCGCAAGGCCAAGTCGGACGCCAAGCTCGGGATGAGGGCCGAGGTGGCCTCGATGACGCTGGTCGCCTCGCGCTCGGACGCGGATCGGATTGCTGCGGGCGAGGCTGACCTACGCGCGGCCGGCCGGGTCAGCGGCGAGTTCACCCTCGTCGACGGTGAGCATCTCGAAGTCAAGGACACCGTCCTCATCCCGGTCGCAAAACCCTGACCATCCTTGGTTGAGTGTGCGTAACTCGCCCGGGATTCGGTCGGGTCCCGGGCGAGTTACGCACACTCAACGTTGTCAGGCGGGGGTCGGCGTGGCCGCTGCCAGGTTTCCGCGGGCACGCACGGCCCGTTCACCGGTGGGTTCAACGCAGATCCACGGGATGTCCCAGCCGGCCAGCCCCAGCGCGTGTCCGGCGAACTCGTCTCGGCGAAGGACCCGGACGGTCCCGCTGGCCGGTTCATAGACCTTCAGTGCTCGATCCCCGTGGCCGGGGAGCACGAGAACGACGTGCCGAGGCAGGTAGTTGTTGCCGACATAGAGCACTCCGGGCTCCCCGTCGGCAACGACATCGACCAGCCGGTCATAGTCGGCGACCAACCCCTTCCGGTCCCCAACACGGCACTGGTCGACGGCATACCGTGCGCCAAAGCGGGCCGCACCGAGTTCCAGCTCACGCTTTGCCCCCCAAGGCGGGGTCCCCAGGACCCGCGGCCAGGGTGGCTGTACTGACCGACCGAGGATCCACAGGCCGTTGGTTCGCCGCATGACGATCCGCTCGTATGCCGCGAACCGTTCCGCCGGGGTTTCTCCCGCCGGGGAGGTTGGAAGGACAGGCTGGCCGGTCTGTATCCACGAGGCGAACATGGGGTCGACGAGCATGCGGGCCACGGTCAGGCAGGCAGAACCGCAGGTTGTCGGAGACTGTTGAACCGGGCCGGTGGAGCCGATGGTCAGTCGGAAGGGTGTCGACACGGCAAGCAGCCGTGTCGACTTAGGCCGACCGCTTGCGCGGAGAACGCTTCGGCGGCTCGTCCTGGCGCACGATGGTCGGCAGGACGTTCTTCAACACGACGTCCCGGTTCACCACGACCTTGGTGATGTCATCTTCGCTGGGCACGTCGAACATGACCGGCAGGAGGACCTCCTCCATGATCGCCCGAAGTCCGCGGGCGCCGGTACCTCGGGACAGCGCCTGCTCCGCCACGGCCTCTACCGCGTCCTCGGTGAACTCCAGCTCGACCCCGTCGATCGCGAACATCTTCTGGTACTGCTTGACCAGCGCATTACGGGGCGTGGTGAGGATTTCGACGAGGGCCGCCCGGTCCAGCGGGCTCACCGTGGTGATGACGGGCAGGCGCCCGATGAATTCGGGGATGAGGCCGAACTTCATGAGATCTTCGGGCATGACGTCGTGGATGGATTCGGCCAAGTCCATCGGTGTGTGCAACTCCGAGCCGAAGCCCAGGCCCTTCTTGCCGTTGCGGGACTCGATGAGCTTCTCCAGGCCAGCGAAAGCGCCGCCCACGATGAAGAGCACGTTCGTCGTGTCGATCTGGATGAACTCCTGGTGGGGATGCTTGCGCCCGCCCTGGGGAGGCACCGAGGCAGCGGTCCCCTCGAGAATCTTCAGGAGTGCCTGCTGGACTCCCTCTCCGGAGACGTCCCGGGTGATCGAGGGATTCTCCGACTTCCGGGCGATCTTGTCGACCTCGTCGATGTAGATGATCCCGGTCTCGGCCTTCTTGACGTCATAGTCCGCAGCCTGAATCAGTTTGAGCAGGATGTTCTCGACATCCTCACCGACGTAGCCGGCCTCGGTCAACGCCGTGGCGTCGGCGATCGCGAAGGGCACATTGAGCATCTTGGCCAGCGTTTGCGCTAAGTAGGTTTTTCCGCACCCTGTCGGCCCGATGAGCAGGATGTTGGACTTGGCGATGTCGACGTGGTCAGCGTCGCGCTTGGCGCCGCCCTCGCCGGCCTGGATGCGCTTGTAGTGGTTATAGACGGCAACCGCTAGGGCACGCTTGGCCACGTCCTGGCCGATGACGTATTGCTGGAGGAACTCGAAGATCTCGCGGGGTTTGGGCAGGTCGGCAAGCTCGAGGTCGGTGGTCTCCGCAAGTTCTTCCTCGATGATCTCGTTGCACAGGTCGATGCATTCGTCGCAGATGTACACACCTGGTCCGGCGATGAGCTTCTTGACCTGTTTCTGCGACTTGCCGCAGAAGGAGCACTTGAGCAAGTCGCCACCGTCACCAAGTCGCGCCACGAGCACAGCCTTCCGTCGTCACCTTCTGCGGGTGGAGCACCCATCGGCCCCGACGGTACCCGCCGCCGGCGGCCTTAGCCTCCATTGAAACCCCGGTGTCGCGTCTGCGTCTGCCCTTGTCAGCTATCAGCGCAACCTCGTCCGGCTGGGCACCGACGGCGATCTGCGTCTAGTTGCTTGCCTTGCGGGAGCTGAGCACCTCGTCGATCAGGCCGTACTCCTTGGCCTGGTCGGCAGAGAGGATCTTGTCCCGCTCGATGTCCTGTTTGACCTGCTCGGGGCTACGACCACTGTGCCGAGCGATGGTGTCCTCGAGCCAGGTACGCATACGGAAAATCTCGTTGGCCTGGATCTCGACGTCTGAGGCTTGACCGCCACCACCCTCGACGGCAGGCTGATGGATCAGGATGCGACTGTTCGGCAGGGCGAACCGTTTGCCAGGTGCTCCGGCACCGAGCAAGACGGCGGCCGCCGACGCGGCCTGGCCGATGACGAAGGTCTGCACGTCCGGCCGGATGTATTGCATGGTGTCGTAGATGGCCGTCATGGCGGTGAACGACCCGCCCGGGCTGTTGATGTACATCAGCACGTCACGGTCGGGGTCTTGGGACTCCAGCACGATGAGCTGGGCGATGATGTCATCCGCCGATGCGTCATCGACTTGGACCCCGAGGAAGATGATCCGGTCCTCGAACAGCTTGGTGTACGGGTCCTGGCGCTTCATCCCATAGGACGTGCGCTCTTCGAACTGCGGCAGGATGTATCGCCCGCGCGGAGCGGACCCGGTGTAGACGCCGGATGGGGTGGGGAAGGTCATGGGCATGGTGTCCTTGTCGTCTCGCTGGCCGGTCACTGCTTCGAGCCGGTGTCCGCGGCCGCGTCGTCCTGGCGTCCGGGGGCATCCTGCGCCCGGGTGATGACGTGATCGACGAAGCCGTAATCGAGGGCTTCGTGCGCGGTGAACCAGCGGTCCCGATCGGAGTCTTCGGTGATCTTCTCCAGGGTCTGTCCGGTGTGTTCGGCGATGAGTTCAGCCATCTGACGCTTCATGGCCAGGAGGAGTTCAGCCTGGATCTTGACATCCGTTGCGGTTCCGCCGATACCACCCAGGGGCTGGTGCATGAGGATCCGTGCGTGCGGGGTGGCATACCGCTTGCCCTTGGTGCCGGCAGACAGCAGGAACTGCCCCATGGAGGCAGCCATGCCCATGGCCACGGTAGCCACGTCGTTCGGCACCCACTGCATGGTGTCGAAGATGGCCATTCCGGCGGTCACCGACCCACCGGGAGAGTTGATGTAGAGCCAGATGTCCTTCTCAGGGTCTTCGGCGGCAAGCAGCAGCATCTGTGCGCAGATGGCATTGGCGTTGTCGTCGCGCACATCCGATCCGAGGAAGATGATGCGCTCCTTGAGGAGCCGATTGAAGATGTGGTCATCGAGGCCGGGCTGGGGCCCGGTCGCGGCGATGAGGGGCTGCGTCACAGGTACTCCTTGGCAGGCCGAGCTGCCTGCGCTGCTGAGATGGATCTGTTAGGTGTCAGTGACCCTAACGCTCCACCACCGGCAACGATTCCGATTGGCCGCTCTGTTCGCCGTGAGCGCAAGCATGACGGCACCGACCAGGAACAAGCGGTCAGAATGCCCGTGGACGGCCGCATGGGTGGACGGTCGCATGGGGTCGCGGCACGCTGGCCCGACAACTTCGCAAGAGAACCCGGAGGTTCGCTGGGGAAACTTTGCCTTGTGAACCTCCGGGTTTCCTTGTCACGGCTGTATCCGCGCCTAGTCCGTTGACCGTGCTGTAGAGACCGCCGGAACCGCAAAGACGGCGATGAGGAGCAACACGACGACAACGCTGAACGCGGGCAGGATGCCGACCCGGTCGCCCAGGTGCCCCAACAGCGGCGGTCCGGCGATGAAGGCGCCATAGCCGATGGTGGCGACGACGGACATCCGTGCTGCGGCACGGCGCGGGTCATCGGCGGAGGCACTCATCCCGACCGGGAAGCCCAGCGCGGCGCCCACTCCCCAGATCCCGGCGCCGAGGTAGGCCGCCCAGACCGGGCCGACGATGACCAGGACCGCCCCGACGATGGCGATGAGGAACGTTGTCCGAACCACCGTGACTCGCCCGTACCGATCGATCAACGAGCCACCGAGCATCCGGGCGAGGGTCATGAACAGCAGGAAGACCGCAAAGGCAAGGGTGCCGGCCCACCTCGGCACGCCGTAGCCATCGACGAAGCCCACCGCGAGCCAATCGTTCGCGGTCCCCTCGGTGAATGCCGCGGCGAAGACGACCATCCCGATGACCAACGTCCGCCGCTCCAACCACGCCGAACCCGCTTCGATGTGCTCTCGACGACGAGACTTACCCGCTCGCTCTCCCCCAGGCACACTGGCCTGACCGACGTCACCCATCTCACTGGCCTGACCGACGTCACCCATCTCACCGGAGTCAGCCCAGCCCAAGACCCCCTCGACGGTCCAGCTTGGGCCCGTCCCCGCGGGCACCTCGACCGGCGCCGGGGCCACCTCATCCTCGGGCAGGAACCGCGCGGTGACCCACCAGCCCAGCCCGACGATGACGACCCCGACAACCGCCAGGTGCCCAAGGATCGAGACGCCGGCATAGGACATCGCGGCCCCCACCAACGCGGCAACGACCGTGCCCGCGGAAAACCCCGCGTGGTAACTGGGCATCACGGTCCGTCCCAGATCTCGCTCCACCGTCGCGCCCTCGAGGTTCATCGCCACGTCCCACACCGCTACCCCGATACCGAGCAGCGCCAGGCTTGCTGCGAGCACCCACCTGTTGTCGAGGGTGGTGATGCCGAGCCCGATCCCCACGTTGCTCGCGAGGGCGGTCGCCAGGCCGATCCGGATGGCGCCCACGACACCTACTCGGGTGGCTAGGCGTCCCGACAGGGGCAAGGCGATCAACGACCCGACCGAGGTGAAGAGCAGGGTGCTGCCGAGTTCGCCAGGGGTTAGCGCCAGCGCGTGTTTGGCATCGGCAATCCGGGCTGCCCAGCTGGCGAAGCACACGCCGGCCAAGGCGAAGACGACGAGAACCGCCCGGTGAGCCGCCACGAGGGCGGCGTCACCGGGCGGTGTCGGGTGCTTGTCGGCGTTCAGGCGTCCTCAGCAGAGGTCGCGGCCGGTGTCTCCTCAGCGGACGTCTCGACCGGTGCCTCCTCGTCGGCAACCTCATCCGCCCCGTCCTCGACCTCGTCCGAGTCCTCCTGCTCACCGGGCAGAGCGGCGTTGAGGTCAACCGGGTTGCCGGAGGCGTCGGTGACGACCGCGAGCTCGAGGACCCCGGCCAGAGCCTTGCGGCGGGTGACCTCGCCAACCATCGCGCCGATCTGCCCCTGCTGATCCATCGTTTGGGCGAATTGGTTGGGGTCCATGCCGTATTGCTGGGCGCTCATGATCAGGTACTCGATGAGCTCCTGCTGCCCGACCTCGACGTTGTCCTTCTCGGCGATCGCGTCGAGAAGGAACTGCGTCCGCAGCGCCTTGCGGGTCGACTCGTCCACCTCGGCCCGGTGCTCGTCATCGTCCATCCGCTCCTCTCCCTCGAGGTGGGCGTCGACCTCGGCCAGGACGAGTCCATCCGGCACCGGGATCTCGATGGTGTCCAGCAGATGCTCAAGGACCTTGTCCCGGGCTTGCACCCCCTGGTCGAACTTCTTGCCCGCCTCGACCTGCTTGACCGCATCGGCCCGCAGCTCGTCCAAGGTGTCGAACTCCGAGGCGAGTTGGGCGAAGTCATCGTCCAACTCGGGCAGTTCGCGGATCTTGACCGCTGTGACCGTCACGACGCAGTCGGCGTTTTCGCCGGCATGTTCGCCACCGGCCAGGGGCGCGGTGAACTCCTTGCTCTGCCCGGCAGCCAGGCCGGTAATGGCCTCGTCCATACCGTCGAGCATGTTCCCCGACCCCACCTCGTAGGACACCCCAGACACAGAATCGACCTCTTCGCCGGCGACGGTCGCGCTCAGGTCGATGGTGACGAAGTCGCCGTCCGCGGCGGCGCGCTCCACACCCACCAGGGTCCCGAACCGTTGCTGCAGCGAGGTCAACCGATCGGCGACCTCATCGTCGGTCACCACAGCGTCGTCGACCTGGACGGCGATCCCGGCCAGGTTGGGCAGATCGATCTGAGGACGCACGTCGGTCTCGACGGTGAAGGACAGCTCCTGGCCCTCCTCCAGAGGAACCTCAGTGACCTCGACGTCTGGACGCCCGATGGCCTTGACCTCGTTCTCCTCGACGGCGCGGCCGAAGAACTCTGGCAGGGCTTCGTTCACGGCCTCTTGGACGACCGCGGCGCGTCCGATCCGCTGGTCGATGATCCGCGCAGGCACCTTGCCGCGCCGGAAGCCCGGCACCTGGATCTGGCCGGCGATCGTCTTGTATGCCTGGTCCAGGCTCGGCTTGAGCTCCTCGAACGGGACCTGCACAGTCAGCTTGACGCGGGTCGGGTTGAGAGTCTCGACGGCAGTCTTCACAACGGGCCTTCCACTGGAATGAACGTCTCGGGGAGCGCACCGGGACAGACCGCCGGCAGCACACGTGAACCAGCAGACCATGCTAGCCGTATGCCGCACTCGGGCCGAATCGTCCGGCCCACCGGCAATCCCCTCCGATGAGCAGGAACCCGGCATGCCGCATACCGACCGGCGCCGGTGGCTCCTACTCCGTCGGGGTAGCCGGATTTGAACCGGCGGCCTTCCGCTCCCAAAGCGGACGCGCTACCAACCTGCGCCATACCCCGTTGCTGTCAAGCTCCGCGTTCGAACGGCCCGTTGGACCGTCATGCCGGCAGGAGTCCGCTGCTGCCGGCGGCGACGGCGGTTTGGGAGCCGGGAACGCGGGCATTAGGCTAGCCCCTGCCTTGCCCGGGTGCGCAATCCGGCCCTGACGGACCGGCGGCTGCGGCCGTGGGCAGCGCACCCTGCGGGCGTAGCTCAATGGTAGAGCCCCAGTCTTCCAAACTGGCTACGCGAGTTCGATTCTCGTCGCCCGCTCCAGCCGTGAGGGGCACCGGACCTACAGTGGTCCGGTGCCCCTCACCTTCTTCACCGCCAGCGTCTGCCTGCTCGATGCACCGCGGCTGCTGACCGTCCGCAAGCAGGGCACCGCGCGGTTTATGCTGCCCGGCGGCAAGATCGAGCCCGGCGAGACCCCCCTGGAATGCGCCATCAGGGAGACGCGTGAGGAAACCGGGCTGACCCTCGACCCCACCACGGTGTCCTGGCTCGGGCATTGGGTTGCCCCCGCAGCCAACGAGCCGGGCGCAATGGTCGACTCGGTGGTCCATGTGGCTGCCTGTCCGGACACCCCGGAGCCGGCCAACGAGATCGCCGAGGTTGTCTGGCTGGACCCGACCGGCACGATCCCACCGGACTTGGCGCCGCTACTGGTCCGGCACGTCCTGCCGGCCGTCCGCGATTGGCTCAGCGCCGCACGGCAGTGAACTCGGCGACGGCCGGCCCGGCGATCTTGGCCTTGGCCTCGAAACCGTCCATCGGTCGCCACGCCGGGCGTTCGCCCTCGGTGACCGCGAACCGGTCCCCGGCCGACAGGACGCTTCGGATGTGCGATGCGTAGCCGGCGTGGTCCGTGGCGATCCGGATCACCCCGGACGGGGCCAGTCGCCGGTATGCCAGATCGAGAAGATCCGGGCCGACAAGTCGGCGTTTGTGGTGACGCGCCTTGGGCCACGGGTCGGGGAAGAACATGTGCAGCCCGGCCAGATGCTGCGGCGCGATCCGTTCGGCCAACACATTCACGCCGTCGTCGAGAACGATCCGAAGGTTGGGCACGGCGCACCGCTGGGCAGCCGCGAGCATCCGTGCGATCCCGGGCGGGTGGACGTCGACGGCGAGGACGTCGTGGTGCGGATGCGTGGCCGCATACCCGATCGCGGCGCCACCATGGCCGCAGCCAATCTCCAGCACCAGCGGCGCCACCCGCCCGAACGTGGCCATGGCATCCAGCGGACCGTCCGGGATCGCCCGTGACGGCCCAAGGGCAGCCAACCGGTCCAGGGTCAGTGGGGAGAGCCGGCCGCGCCGTGCGGAGTAGCTGCGGATCCGGGGCTGGCTGCCCGCGGCGGCGGCCTCGGCCTGATTCGACATGACCGTCATGTCCGGGTGAGCACGACCGCGGCCCGATCGTCGGCGTCTCCGGCCCTCGCTGCGTCGCAGACGGCTCGAGCAACCCGGGACGGCGCCGCGGACACGGCCGCCCGCTCGGCGACGCCGAGCATACGATCGATCCCGTCGGCCAACTCGTATCGTTGCGACTCGATGACCCCGTCGGTGTACAGCAAGATCGCGTCGCCGGGCTCCATGGTCCCGCCGACGCGGCGATAGTGCGCGAACTCGACCACGCCCAACAACGGCCCGGCCGCAGCATCGAGCATCGACCAACGTCCGGATCCACCCCGATGATGCGCGGCCGGCGGATGACCAGCAGACCCCACCGTGTAGGCGCCGGTGCTCAGATCCACCCAGAGATGGACACAGGTCGCGAAGCCCTCCGGCCATTGCTGGCGCAGCAGGAAGGCGTTGGCGCTGGGCAGGAACTCCTCCGGTGGCGTCGACCCAAGCAGCCCGGCGAGCGCCCCGGACAGCAACAGCGAGCGCGTCCCCGCGTTGACGCCCTTGCCGGAGACGTCGACTAGGGCGAGCTCAAGGATCTGTCCGTCGATGGAGCGGCTTGCGATGAGGAAGTCGCCCGAGAAGGAGTCCCCGTGGGCCGAATCGACCACGGCCTCCGCGGTCCATCCCTCCGGCAAGGCGGGGATCTCTCCGGTCCGCTTCAACCGGTCGCGCAGATCCACCAGCATGGACTCGCCCAGCACCCCGGTCACGCCGAGCCGAGAGCGGGCGTTGGAGACCCACAACATCAGGCCCATGACGATGACCTGGGCGGTGAGGCTGACCGGGAAGCCGGCGTCGGACTGACCGACATCCGAGGCAGCGACCATCCACCACAGGATGTAGGCGTCCACGACGAGGAGCCGCCCTGTGGTCAAGAACAGGCCGGCGACCACGACGATCGGCGCGAAAGGCGCCACCGCGGGCCAGTCCGGATGCCACATCATCACCGCGACACCCACGGCAGTGACCGCCACGACGAGGATGGCGAGCACGAAGAACCCCCCGCCCGGTCGCCACCTGGCGCGGCGACGAAGCGAGCGGATCACCCTGCTCGGCCAGGTGCGGATATCAGCCTCCGGTGGGCGGTTCCGCAGCGGAAGGCAGGGTGGAGTCCTGCTCGTAGGCGGTCAGCATGTCGATCCGGCGCTGGTGGCGCGGTTCGGCGGAGAAGGCGGTGGCCAAGAAGGTTGACACCATGGCGCGGGCATCGTCCATTGTCGCCATTCGTCCGCCGATGGAGATGATCTGGGCGTTGTTATGCTCCCGCGCCAGCCGCGCCATCTCCTCGTCGTAGCACAGGGCTGCCCGGATCCCGGCCACTTTGTTCGCGGCCATCTGTTCACCGTTGCCCGATCCGCCGAGGACGACACCCAGTGATTCCGGATCGGCAGCCACCGCCTCTGCGGCGCGCAGGACGAAGACGGGATAGTCATCCAGCGGGTCCAGGGTGAAGGCTCCGTGGTTGACCACGTCGTGGCCCTGCTCGGTCAGGAAGGTGATGAGGTCCTGGAACAACTCCCAGGCGGCATGGTCGCTGGCAATGTGCACGCGCATGGTCGGCGGCTCCGTTGTGTGAGGTCGGGTTCAGGGCGGTGATGCTGGTCGCAATTCTTGCTCAGCCAGCATCGTTCAGAGGTCGGTTCAATCGATGATGGGGTCTCGGGTCCGGCTGCGCTTGAGCTCGAAGAAGCCGTCTGTGCCGGCGACGAGCAGACAGCCGTCCCAGAGCGCGCCGGCAGCCTCACCGGTGGGCGCCGGGGAGACCACCGGCCCGAAGAAGGCGACCCCGTTGACCGCGATCGTCGGGGTACCCACATCTGGGCCGACCAGGGAAATCACGGTGTCCTTGGTGGTCCGCAACTGGTCGTCGAGTTCGGTCGTGTCGGCATACGCCGCGTAGTCGGCGGCCAAGCCGACCTCGGCCAGGGCCGGTGTGATGACGTCGGCGACCGGACGGATGCCGTCCCGGTGCACCCGGGTGCCCATGGCGTCGTACAAGGCCTTGACCGTGGCGTTGTCGTTGTCCCGGGCCACGGCCGCGACCACGCGGGCCGGTGCCCACGCGGTGTCAAGGAAGGTCCGGTAATCGGCCGACAGGTCCCGCCCTTCATTCAGCGCCGCCAGGGACATCACGTGCCAGGTGACCCTGACATCTCGCACCTTCTCGACCTCCATCATCCACCGGGAGGCCATCCATGCCCACGGGCAGAGCGGGTCGAACCAGAAGTCGGCAGTGTTCGCACCTTGTTCAGCCATGGCGCCATCCTGCCATCGGCACTGAAAGAATACTTCTGCGGGTCGGCCCCAAGACACCGGCTCGCGGCCTGGTCGGTGCCAGACCCCACCGGCTCGGCGAGTTGATCACGAGGAGATGTCATGCCCGGACGAAACCTGACCGATGTCGAGGCCGCCGCCAGGTCAGACTTGGTCACGGTAGATCGATACCGAGTCACGTTGGACCTGACGACCGGTGACGACACGTTCGCCACCACCTCGGCAGTGGTTTTCACCGCGACCGCCGGTGCGGCGACCTTCATCGATTTCATCGGGGACGCCGTGCTGCGCATCACCCTCAACGGGGTGGACCTGCCGGTGGCGGAACTTGTCGACGACGCCAGGATCACCCTGCCGGACCTCGCCGAGCACAACGAGCTCGAAATCGAAGCGACCGGACGCTATATGAACACCGGTGAGGGGTTGCACCGCTTGGTCGACCCGGTCGACCAGGAGGTCTACCTGTACTCCCAATTCGAGGTCTCCGATGCCCGTCGGATGTTCCCAGTCTTCGACCAGCCGGATCTCAAGGCGACGTATGCCTTCACCGTCACCGCGCCCGATCACTGGCAGGTGCTGTCCAACTCCCCCTCCCCGACCCCGACGCCGGTCCGTCCGGGCGTTGCCCGCTGGGAGTTCCCCGCCACGGAACGGATGAGCAGCTACATCACTGCCTTGGTCGCCGGTCCGTACGAGGTCCGCCGCGACATTGCCCATGGCCGCGACGGCGACATCCCCCTGGGACTGTATGCGCGGTCCTCCATGGCGACCTATCTCAACTGGGACAACGTCTTTGAGATCACCAAGGCCGGGTTGGCCTTCTTCGAGGAGGAGTTCGACCGGGCCTATCCGTTTGCCAAGTACGACCAGATCTTCACCCCGGAATACAACATGGGAGCCATGGAGAACGCCGGATGCGTGACCATCAACGAGGTCTACGTCTTTCGGGGTCAGGTGCCCGATCGGATCGTCGAACGGCGCGCCCTGACCATCCTGCACGAGTTGGCGCACATGTGGTTCGGCAACCTCGTCACCATGACGTGGTGGAACGACCTGTGGCTCAACGAGTCCTTCGCCGAGTGGGCGGCCACCACCGCTCAGGCGGAGCGGACCGAGTGGGTCGACGCGTGGGCGACGTTCGGTACCTTCGAAAAGGAGTGGGCCTACCGGCAGGACCAGCAATCCACGACTCACCCGGTGGTCGCCCCGATTCGCGACTTGCACGACGTCGAAATCAACTTCGACGGGATCACGTATGCCAAGGGCGCCTCCGCGCTGAAGCAATTGGCCGCGTTTGTCGGACGGGAGCCCTTCGTCGCGGGTCTGCGCACCTACTTTGCCCAGTATGCCTGGGGCAACACGGTGCTGACCGACCTGCTGAAACACCTCTCCGCGACCTCCGGGCGTGACCTCGCCAAGTGGTCCGCCACCTGGTTGGAGACAGCCGGGGTCAACACCCTGCGACCCGATGTCGTCCTGAACGATCAGGGCCAGTACGCCTCGGTCGTCATCGAGCAGCTCCCCGATGCCAGCGCCGGTATCTTGCGCCCCCATCGTCTTCGGGTCGGCACATATGCCCTGATCGACGGGGTGCTGACCCGCACCACATCGAGCGAGCTCGACGTGGTGGGTGCACGCACCCCGGTCCCCGCACTGATCGGGCAGCCCGAGGCGGATCTGTTGCTGATCAATGACGAGGATCTGACATATGCCAAGATCCGGTTCGATCCCCGCTCCCTGGCCACCGTGCTGGCCCATCCCTCGGCACTGATCGAGGCGGGACCACGCACGCTCGTCGTGACGGCGTTGTGGGACATGGTCCGCGATGGCGAGCTGCCGGCCGGGCGATTCGTCGAACTGGCGTTTGGGCTGCTCAATGGCCTGTCGGATTCCACCATGATGGCGGTCCTGCTCACCCGGCTGATGGGTTCCCCCCTGGCCGCGGTACCGACGTCGATTCTGATGTATACCCCGACCAGTCAGCGGGAAGAGTTGCGCCGAACCGCCGTAACCACCGTGCACTCCAAGTTCTTGGCCGCCGAACCGGGCAGCGACGCGCAGCTCCAATTGGCCATGGCCTGGCTGGACCTGCTCGGCCCGGGCGACGACGTGAGCCCCGCGGCCGGCCTGCTCGACGGGACGGCACCGGTGGCCGGTTTCGACGTGGGCGCGGACATGCGATGGCGCATCGTGTGCGCGCTCGCCGCCGCCGGATCCGTCGGCGAGGCGGAGATTGACGCCGAGCTTGCTGGCGACGACACGGCCAACGGCCGGGCGGAAGCGGCGAAGGCATTGGCCTCACGACCGACCATCGCCGCCAAGGCCCAGGCGTGGGAGCAGATCCTGCACGACACCACGCTGTCGAACTCCGTCGTCGACGCTCTGGCGGCGGGATTCACCCGGGCTGGAGCCGAAGACGTACTGGCCGGCTTCGTCACGGCATACCATGAGGCTCTGCTCCCGGTGTGGCGGGATCGCCCGCTGGCAATCGGCGAAGCCATCGTCTCCGGGTGCTATCCGCGAACACTGGCCAGCGCCGAGTTGCTCAGCGCCACCCAGGCGTGGCTCGATGCCCACCCTGACGCTCCGGCGCCGCTTATCCGACTGGTCACGGAGAACCGCGACGAGATCACCATCGCACTGACCGCGCAGGCGCGGACACAGACGTCATGATCGTGCCCCCCGCTGTCCTCGCACCGGTCGAGTCCTTGGCGGACAAGGCCACGGTGACCGCCGAAGACGTCCTGCACTGGCTGGCCACCGATGGATTGCGGATCGTACTCACCTTGGTCACCCTCGTCGTGGTGCGATTCATCGCCAACCGAGCGATCAGCACCATCGTGGACGCCTCGACCAAGCGCGCCCGGGACGGGTCCCGAACCACAGCCCAGAAGATGCTGGACAACGTGACCGGGGCCGATGACGAACGCCATGCCGCCCGGATGAAGACCCTCGGATCCCTCTTGCGTTCGATCGTGACCTTCGTCCTCATCGTCATCGGCGTGCTGACCGTCTTCGGTGTCGCCGGGATCCCTCTGGGGCCCCTGCTCGCCTCCGCCGGGATCGGCGGCGTCGCCATCGGCCTGGGCGCGCAAAGCCTGATCAAGGATTTCTTGTCCGGCATCTTCATGATCATCGAGGACCAGTACGGCGTCGGCGACATCATCGACACCGGAGAGGCCGTCGGCACGGTCGAGGAGGTCACGCTACGGGTCACTCGTCTGCGCGACACCAGCGGGGTCACCTGGTATGTCCGCAACGGCGAGATCGTGCGGGTGGGCAATACCTCGCAGGGATGGCAGGCCGCCGATGTGGACATCCCGATCGCCTCCTCCGAGCCGGTAGACAAGGCCATCGAGGTGATCCGTCGCGCCGCGGACCTGGCGGGCCATGACGACATGCATGACATGCTCATCGACGACCCCGACGTGTTGGGGGTCCAGTCGGTCAGCGCGGCCGGCACGATCATTCGCACGAGGGTTCGGTGCGTTCCCGGTGCCGCCGGAACGGTCACCCGCCGGTTGCGCGCCCAGATCAAGAACGCCCTGGACGACGAGGGCATCGCCGGGCCTCCCCCGGCCGCTGCCAGCGATCGGCCCGAACGGACCTGAGGTCGCCCCAGGGACCAGCGTGGGGCCAATGCCCGGGGCCCCCTCACCGGAGGGAATCCCCCACCTGAAACACTGGCACGGTGACCACGTCCGCAGAGAGCTTCTACGACCGTGTCGGGGGCAAGGAGACCTTCGCCCGACTCGTGCACGCCTTCTATGAGGGTGTGGCCAGCGACCCCGAGCTGCGAGCCATGTACCCCGAGGAGGACCTGGCCCCGGCCGAACGACGGCTGCGGATGTTCCTGGAGCAGTATTGGGGCGGCCCGAAGGACTACAGCCAGGAGCGCGGCCACCCTCGGCTGCGGATGCGTCACATCCCGTTCGCCATCACCGAGTCGATGCGTGACCGCTGGCTGCACCACATGCTGGCCGCCGTGGACACCCTCGAGCTGCCGTCCGCGCAGGACTCACAACTTCGCGACTATCTCGAGCAATCGGCCCATATGCTCGTCAACACCCCGGAATAGTCCGCGCCGCTGGTCATCGCCCCTCACTCGCATACCGAATGTGGGTGATCGCGCCAGGTGTGACCGCCGCAGCGCCCAATCTCGACGCGAACAGCCACACTCGATGTCGTCCCGAACACGATTTCGCGTGCGGGACCGGCATACGGGAGCATTGCCGTTTGTGACCAATGCCACTCCACCGGCCGACGCGTCCCCCACCGGGGAGCAGACTCCTGCCCACCTGACTCGCACGGTTGTGCACGCCGCAGACAGACACGACGCCTGGTGGCGGCAGGCGGTCATTTACCAGATCTATCCTCGCAGCTGGGCCGACTCGGACGGGGACGGTATCGGCGACCTGCCCGGTATCACCGCTCGCCTGGACTATCTGCGAGACCTCGGCGTCGACGCCCTCTGGCTCAGCCCGTTCTATGTCTCCCCAATGAACGACGCCGGGTACGACGTCGCGAACTACCGGGACGTCGACCCGTGCTTCGGCAGCCTGGGCGATGCCGACACGCTCATCCGGCGCGCCCACGATCTCGGGCTGAAGGTCATCATCGACCTGGTCCCCAACCACTCCAGCAGCACCCACCCGTGGTTCCAGGCGGCCCTGGCCGCCCAGCCCGGGAGCCAGGAGCGGGCCCGCTACCTCTTCCGCGACGGGCGAGGTGAGCACGGAGAGGCGCCACCGAACAACTGGGCCTCAGTCTTCGGCGGCCGGGGCTGGAGCCGAGTCACCGAAACCGACGGCGAGCCTGGCCAGTGGTACCTGCACCTCTTCGACGCCACCCAACCGGACTACGACTGGCGCAACGCGGAGGTCCGCGCGGAGTTCGAGGCCATCTTGGCGTTCTGGCTGGATCGGGATGTCGATGGCTTCCGGGTCGACGTCGCCCATTCCTTGATCAAAGCGGAGTCGCTGCCCGATTGGGACGGCCCGGCCACCCTTGAAGCGCTGTTCGCGACCAGCACGCTCACCCCGGACACGCCACGGCCGCCGATGTGGGATCAGGACGGGGTGCATGAGGTCTACCGGTCCTGGAGGTCCCTGGTGGACGGGTACGGCCCCGGGGAACGGATTCTCTGTGCGGAGGCCTGGGTGCAGCCGTTGGAACGATTGGCCCGCTACGTGCGGCCCGATGAGATGCACCAGGCGTTCAACTTCGACTTCCTGGAGACACCGCGGCGTGCGGACCGGCTCCGCGCGGTCATCGCCGGTTCGTTGGCGGCCAACGACGCCGTCGGCGCGCCGACGACGTGGGTGCTGTCCAACCATGACGTCGTCCGGCACGCCACCCGGCTCGGCCTGGACCAGGACGGCCCGCGGCCCAACGGCATCGGCGCGAACGATCCCCAACCGGACGTCGCGCTCGGGCTTCGTCGGGCCCGCGCCGCGAGCCTGCTCATGCTCGCCCTTCCTGGTGGGGCCTACCTCTATCAGGGCGAGGAACTGGGTCTGCCCGACCACACGACGATGCCCGATGAGGCCCGCCATGACCCGACGTTCGCCTCCACCGGCGGCGCGGTTCTCGGCCGCGACGGGTGCCGGGTGCCCATGCCCTGGCGAGCGGAGGCTCCCTCCTTCGGGTTCGGCCCAAGCGAGCGGACCTGGTTGCCCCAGCCGGCGGCATACCGCGCGTATGCCGTGGACCAGCAGGACGGCGTGCCCGGGTCGACCCTGGAGCTCTACCGGCACGCACTGCATATGCGCCGGGAACGGGGCATCGGGCTGGCCGGGCTGGACCTCATCGACGGGCTCGGCGAGGACGTCGTCGCGGTCCAGCTCACCGCTGCCGATGGCACGGTCACGACGGCTGTGGCCAACCTCGGCGCCACGCAGGTGGATCTCCCGCCCGAGTTGGGCGACATCTTGCTTGCCTCCGCGCCCGTGGACACCGAGGGCACCCTGCCGGTCGATACCACTGCTTGGCTGGGCCGGTCCGACAACGCTGCACCGGCGATACCCGATCGAGGAGTGGCATGACACATCGTCCGGCCGCGGCATACCCCTACTTCGACGCGCCAACACCGCTAGCCCTGGCGCATCGCGGCGGTGCGGCCTACGGCCCCAACCGCGGGCTGGAGAACAGCCTCGCGGCTTTTCGGACCGCCAGGTCGCTGGGCTACCGCTACCTAGAGACCGACGTGCACGCGACCGCTGACGGAGTCCTGGTCGCCTTCCACGATGATCGTCTGGATCGGGTCACCGACGGGGTGGGTGCGGTGGCCGACCTGCCGTATGCGAGCGTCGCCGAGGCTCGAATTGGTGGTCGGGAGCCCATCCCACGGTTGGAGGAGCTGCTTGAAGAGCTGCCCGGGGCCCGGCTCAATATCGACGTTAAGTCCAACCAGGCGGTGGCGCCGCTCATTGAGGCGATCCGTCGGCATGAGGCGATCGACCGGGTGTGCGTCGGCTCCTTCTCGGAGCGGCGTTTGCGTGCGGTCCGCACCGCGCTCGGGCCGAAGCTGGCCACAGCGGCCGGACAGTTCGGCGTGGCCGCGCTCCGTTTCGGCCCCTCCGTGATCACCCGGATGATGGCGACGCCGTCACCAGTCCTGCAGATCCCCGACACCCACCACATCGGTGGGGTGACCCTTCGGCTGGTCACCCCGGGACTGCTTCGAAAGGCTCATGCCCTTGGCAAGCAGGTCCACGTCTGGACCGTCGACGACCCCTCGGAGATGGCCCGGCTCCTCGATCTGGGCGTCGACGGAATCGTCACCGACCGGATAGATGTGCTGGCGCGGGTGTTGGCTGGTCGCGGGGTAGCGTTGGGCCAGTGACCAAGCACACCCACCCGCGGGAGTCACCCGCCGCGCGGGGGGTGACTCGGCAGCGCCGACTCGGTCCCTTCTCCGCCGCTCACGCCGTGGTCACCGCCGTCATTCTCGCGCTGGTCACCATCGTTGCCTTCGAGGCGATGGCGCTCTCGGCGATCATGCCTGCGATCGCGACCGACCTGGACGCCGGTGGTAGCTACGGCTTGGCCTTCTCGGCACTCTTGACCGCTCAGCTCGTCGGCATCGTGGTCGCTGGAGTCTGGACCGAACGCCACGGGCCCGTGCCGGGCATGATGGCAGGCCAGTTGCTCCTGGCCGGCGGGTCCGTGTTGTGCGCCCTCGCGCCGAACTTCGCCATCTTCCTCACCGGCCGGGTCATCGCCGGTCTGGGTGGGGGCATTCTGTTGGTTTTGCTCTATGTCGTTGTCGGCCGTTCCTTCGACGAACACATTCGTCCCCGAGTGTTTACCCTTATTTCTGCGGCCTGGATCGTGCCGGCTCTGGTCGGCGGCCCCGTCGCCGCATGGATCACCCAACACCTGGGCTGGCGCGCCGTGTTTTGGGTGCTCATCCCTCCGATTCTGTTGACGAGCGTGGTCATCACTGCTCAAGCCCGCAGCCGCCGGGGGGATCTGGCGCCACCGGCAACCAGTCCCCGCGATCATCGAGCCCATCAGCAAGCCCTGCGGGCGGGCGTCATCGTGGCCGTGTCCGCCGGCGTGATGCAATTCGGCTCCACCCACCTGTCCCCTCCAGGCAACGGAGCGATCCTAGCGAGTGTGGCCGGCCTGGTCGGGGTCGCGATCTTCGCGCCGCGCCTAGTGCCGCCGGGCACGTGGCGCTGCGCCCACGGGCTACCGTCGGTGCTGGCCGGTAGGGCACTGGCGACGGCGTCCTTCTTCGGCGGGCTGACCTACGCTCCGTTGTTCCTCGTGCGCGAACGTCACCTGGGGCTGGCTCATGCCGGACTGCTCGTCTCCGCCGGTTCGCTGGGATGGTCGCTGGGCTCCTTCATTCAGGGGTTGTCGGCATTCAACGGGCGTCGCGAGCGCCTCGTGGTCATCGGCGGGGTCTTGCTGTCCCTGTCCTTGGGCGCCCTGGCGTTGATCGCCGCCGTGGACCTGCCCACGTGGCTGTTCATCCCGGTGTTCGTCCTGGGCGGCACCGGGATGGGGCTGTGCGTAGCGAGTCAGTCGGTGTTGGCGCTCGAGCTCGTCGACACGCACGAGCACGGCTTGGTTTCCTCCGGTCTCATGCTCAGTGACGTCCTCGGTAGCGTCATCGGGATCGCCTTGGCGAGTGCCGTCTTCGCCGCCGGCCACGGGTCACAGCCCACCGGCGCGACCCGCTATGTGGTCATCTGGGCCGGGTGCGCGCTGGTCGCAGCAGGCATCATCGTCGCCGGCCTGCGCATCGGGAAGGACCCGGCAACCGGTAGACGGACCTCAGTCGGCGCCTAGAGGTCAGCGGGCCAACGCGTGACCCCCTGGCCCGCTGAGGCGCCACCACGGACCGGACCGGAAGAGGTCAGCGGGGGCACCGAACCCCAACGTATGCGCGGCGAACGCCAGCCCCGCGGGAAAGCCGGTCGTGGGTTCGTCCGCTGATGTGCCGGGTTCGGCGAATGCCGACCACGTCCGGCGGCGAAGGTCGTCCACGGCCAGGGAACCCAGAGTCCCAGATGATCCGGCCTCGGCCACCACCGCGATACCGTCCCGGGCGACCTCCTCGATGCGCACCTTGGTCACCTCGCCAGCCAAGCTCCAGCCACTGCGCGGCGGGGCCACCGCGGTCCAGAGCAGATTGAGCCACACGGGAGGGACGGGCAGTACGCTGCCCCCCCGCCGTGTGCGGTCGGTGATCGCGGCCAGCGGCACGGTGACGTCCAGCGGCGCTTCGGCCGCCACGGCGAAGGTTCGCAGGCCCAGCACCACGCCTTGATGGGTCACCCCGGCAGACGGCACGACGCACACATAGGCCGCGAGGACGTCCCCGACCACCTGCAGGCGCATGCCGCCGTCGGCGTCCAGGACCTTGGCCCTGGACGCAAAGGTCCCCAGGTCGGCCACGGCCCGCGGGTCGAGCAGATCAAGAACGGGCATACGGCGATCGTCGGGAGTCATCGCCGACGCCACCGCATAGGGACCGCCTCGCCGAGATAACGGCCGAGTTGCTCCCGCTCGGTCGGGCTGAGCCGACGGGGCCGGGCATCCTCGAAGCTGTAGGCAGCCAGCGAGGTCTCGGCCCGGGCATACACGGTGTCGCCGGCATCGTCGGGATCACGCACGGCATAGGCGACCTCGAAGCCGGCCCCACCGACGCGAGTGA
Organism: Nostocoides sp.; assembly: GCA_047974805.1. Taxonomy (GTDB): domain Bacteria; phylum Actinomycetota; class Actinomycetes; order Actinomycetales; family Dermatophilaceae; genus JAJXUB01. The sequence continues at coordinate 83,794 of JBKECS010000066.1, forward strand.
CCCACATGTCCACCGCGATCGGGGTGTAGTGAAAGGTTAAGGGTGCCAGGTACTCGATCTCGTGCCGGGACACGATCACCCCGGTGTCGAGCAGCGTCCGGTCCTGCCCGAACCACTCCCGAAAGCCGATCACCCGAGCGTCCTCGAGCAAACGGAGGAACTGGACGTTGTTGACATGTCCATAGGCGTCCATGTCCGACCAGCGCAGCGGCACGAGGAAACGTGTGTTCGCGGGCGCATCGCTCATGGGGACAGTCAACCACCCGCCAGTTCCGGGTCACCTCGCGGCCGTGTCGGTGCCCTTATCTAGGGTGATCCGTATGCCGACCGCCACGTCCCCCGCGTCAGACGGCCCTGCGCTGGCGGCGCTGCGGGGCCTGGTCGGGCGGGAGGACGCCACCTTCCGGGACGGTCAGTGGGAGGCGATCGCGGCCCTGCTGGACCACGAACGGGTCCTCGTCGTCCAGCGCACCGGGTGGGGCAAGTCGGCGGTGTATTTCGTCACGACCATGCTGCGCCGCGCCCAGGGAGCCGGGCCGACCGTCATCGTCTCCCCGCTGCTGGCGCTCATGCGCGACCAAATCGAGGCGGCTGCCCGGGCCGGCATAGTCGCGGTGACGATGAACTCGGCCAACGCGGCCGAATGGGACGGGGTTCGTCAGCGGTTGGCGGCCGATGAGGTGGACCTTCTCTTGGTCAGCCCCGAGCGGTTGAACAACCCACGCTTCCGTCAGGAGCAGCTACCGGATTTGGCGGCCAGGTGCGGGCTGCTCGTGGTCGATGAGGCCCACTGTGTCAGCGATTGGGGCCATGACTTCCGGCCCGACTATCGGCGCATCAAGGATCTGCTGGGTCGACTCGGGGACGACACCCCGGTCCTGGCGACCACAGCCACCGCCAACGAGCGGGTCGTCGTTGACGTCGAAGAGCAGCTCAGCGTCGCGGGTGACGGGCCGCGGCCGGTGCGGACCCTCCGAGGTGGCCTGGCCCGTGACTCGCTCCGGCTTGGGGTTGCCCCGGTCATGGACGCAGAGCATCGGCTTGCCTGGCTGCTCACTCACCTGGATGCGCTGCCCGGATCGGGGATCATCTACACCCTGACCGTCTCCGCAGCGCACGACGTCGCTGCCGCCCTGGCCGATGCTGGGCACTCCGTCGCCGCCTACACCGGGCGCACCGATACCGAGCAGCGCGAACGCCTCGAGGAGGCCCTTCGGAGCAACGCGGTCAAGGCGCTGGTGGCAACCTCGGCGCTGGGAATGGGGTTCGACAAGCCGGATCTGGGCTTCGTTGTCCACCTCGGGGCGCCGTCGTCCCCGGTCGCCTACTACCAGCAGGTCGGACGCGCAGGGCGCGCCACCGACCGGGCCGACGTACTGCTCCTGCCCGGGGTGGAGGATCGGGAGATCTGGACCTATTTCGCCTCGGTGTCGATGCCACGCCAAGACCAGGCCGATGCGGTCCTCACCGCGCTGACTCACGCCACCAAGCCCCTGTCGACGGCGGCGCTCGAGACCATCGTCGACGTACGCCGCACCCGGCTGGAATTGCTCCTCAAGGTGCTCGATGTGGACGGGGCCGTCACGCGCGTCGCCGGTGGCTGGGTGGGCACCGGACAGCCGTGGACCTATGACGAAGCGCGCTACCAGCGGGTGGCGGCGGCACGACACCAGGAACAGGCGCTCATGCTCGCCTACGAGCGAGGGGAGGTCTGCCGGATGATGTTCCTGCAACGCGCCCTTAACGACCACGCCGCCGCCCCCTGCGGACGATGCGACGTCTGCACCGGCCCCTGGATCGCGACACAGGTTCCTCCGCCGAGTCTGGAAGCCGCCCGAGGCCGGCTCGCTCGGGCCGGAGTCGACCTCGACCCCCGCGGGCAATGGCCGTCAGGAATGTCCCGGCTCGGGGTGCCGGTCAGCGGACGGATCGCCTCGCAGGAACGTCCCGAGATCGGGCGCGCGCTGGCCAGGATGACCGACCTCGGATGGGGTCAGCGGCTGCGCACGTTGTTCGCCGATGCCGCCCCCGCCACGGTGCTGGACGAGGAGTTCCTCCGAGCCTGTGTCTCGGTGCTCGCGGCCTGGGACTGGCGGCACCGACCGGTGGCCGTGAGCTACATCCCATCTCGCACCCGCCCGGCACTGGTGACTTCGCTGGCCGAGGGGCTGTCCCGGGCGGGACGACTGCCCCTCCTCAGCGGGTTGGAGTTCGCCCACGGCGGGCCGACAGGTCAACCCGGAGGCAACAGCGCCTTTCGGCTTGCTGGGGTGTGGGAACGGCTGGTTGCTGGCGAGGGTCTTCGCCAAGAGCTTCGGAACGTGGACGGCCCGGTCCTCCTCGTGGACGACCTGGCCTCCTCGCGATGGACGATGACCGTCGCAGCCCGCGAACTGCGCCTGGCAGGCGCTCCCGCGGTGCTGCCGTTCGTGCTGGCGCTGGACGGCTGATTCAGGCCAAGCACAGGAGAGCCCTCACCGGCGGCGCACGGAACACCCGGGCGGACCAACAGGTGGACCGGCACACAAGTGGCCTATGGTGACGCGAGTGAGCGAGCACCACACTCCCGTCCCTCCCGGCCTTGACGGCGCCGTCGGCCTCGACATCCTCCTCGGCCTGCTCGACCTGCGCGAAATCGGCACCTCTCGGGTGAACATCACGACAACCAACGAGGACCTCTCACCCATGGCGGGGTCCGAAGCGACCGTGTTCATCGGCCCGAGCCAACGCCAACCCCATCACCGCGTATTCGGCGGCCAGGTGTTGGCCCAATCTCTCATGGCGGCCGGGCGCACGCTCGACTTGGCGTCGGACGATCCGCCACGGCCAGTGCACAGCCTGCATGCCTACTTCATGCGGCCTGGTGACGACACCGAACCGATCCGTTTTGCCGTCGAGCGCATGAGGGACGGCCGCTCGTTCAGCACCCGCCGGGTGCATGCGATCCAGAAAGGGCAGCCCATCCTGTCCCTGTCGGCATCCTTCCAGGAGAGCGCCGACGGGGTGGATCATCAAGACCCCATGCCGACGGTTCCCGGACCCGAGGGCCTGGCGAGCGCGATCGATCTCGTCGCCGAGGTTTCCCCAACGTTTGCCGAATCCATGCGGATCCGGCCGGTGGAGATCCGGCATGTGGAGCCCATGCGGGTCGAATCTGACGGCGCGGAAGGCCCGTCACGCCAGCACGTCTGGATGAAGGCCGTTGGAGAATTGCCCGACGACCCGTTGGTCCACGCCTGCGTCTTGGCCTACGCCTCTGACTTCACCCTGCTCGAACCGATCATGCGAACCCACGGCCTGGGCTACGGCGATCCCCGGCTGCGGATGGCCAGCCTCGATCACGCCATGTGGTTCCACCGACCAGTGCGAATGGACCAGTGGGTGCTCTATGAACAGGCCTCCCCGTCGGCCCAGGGCGCGCGAGGCCTCAGTTTGGGCAAGATCTTCTCTCGCGACGGGGAGTTGGTCGCCACCGTCGCTCAAGAGGGCATGATCCGGATCAAGCGGAACTGACCGAGGCCGGCGAGCCGGGCTGTTCCATCGGGCAGCGCAGCACGATGACGCTGCGCTGGGTGACCGGTAGCAGGGCTCCGGGCGGCAGCGGATCCCCGCCCGAGGGATCTTCCACCGTGCTCGCCGTGTCGATCTCGATGAACCATTGATCGCCATACTCCGACTGGGGCAACCGGAACTCCAGGTCGGCTCCACCGTTGATGAGGACGAGAAAGTGGTCGTCGACGATCCGCTCGCCATAGACGCCGGGTTCGGGGATGTTCGACCCGTTGAGGAAGACCGTCATGGAGTCCAGACCTGAGTTCCAGGATTCCTCACTCATGTGTTCGGCATCGGGCTGGAACCATTCGATCTCTCCCAAAGCGGACTCCCCCCCGTGGTCTGCGGCACCGGCGAAGAACCGTCGGCGCCGCAGCACCGGGTGTGCCGCTCGAAGCGCCACGAGACGCTGGGTGAAGGTCAACAGGTGCTCGTGCTCCTCGTCCCGGTCCCAGTGGACCCAGGTGAGCTCGTTGTCCTGACAGTAGGCGTTGTTGTTTCCCTGCTGGCTGCGGGAGATCTCGTCGCCGTGGCAGAGCATGGGCACGCCTTGGGACAGCAACAAGGTCGTGAGCAGGTTGCGCTGCTGCCGCGCCCGCAGGGCGCGCACGTCCGGATCGTCGGTCGGCCCCTCGACCCCACAGTTCCACGACCGGTTGAAGCTCTCCCCGTCCCGGTTGTCCTCGCCGTTGGCCTCGTTGTGCTTCTCGTTGTAGCTCACCAGATCCGCCATGGTGAAGCCGTCATGGGCGGTGACGAAGTTGATCGAAGCGATGGGTTTGCGGCTGCTGTTTTCGTACAGGTCGCTGGAGCCGGTGATTCGGGAGGCGAACTCGCCGAGGGAATCGGGTTGGCCCCGCCAAAAGTCCCGGACAGTGTCGCGGAACTTCCCGTTCCACTCTGTCCACAGCGGCGGGAAATTGCCCACCTGGTAGCCACCGTCGCCGACGTCCCATGGTTCGGCGATGAGCTTGACCTGACTGACGATGGGATCCTGCTGGACCAGGTCGAAGAAGGCAGACAACCGATCGACCTCATGGAACTGGCGGGCCAACGTGGCGGCCAGGTCGAACCGGAAACCGTCGACGTGCATCTCTATCACCCAGTAGCGCAGCGAGTCCATGATGAGCTGGAGCACATGCGGGTTGCGCATGAGCAGGCTGTTTCCGGTGCCGGTGGTGTCGTAGTAGTGACTGGGGTCGTCCTCGACCAGCCGGTAGTAGGCCTTGTTGTCCAGGCCGCGGAAGCACAGGGTGGGTCCGAGGTGGTTTCCCTCGGCCGTGTGGTTGTAGACGACGTCGAGGATGACTTCGATGTCGGCCGCGTGCAAGGCCTTGACCATGGCCTTGAATTCGTTCACCTGTTCACCGCGAGTGCCAAGCGCGGCGTACTCGTTGTGCGGGGCGAAGAAGCCGATGGTGTTGTACCCCCAATAGTTGCGCAGGCCACGATCGAGCAGCGTGAAGTCCTGGACGAATTGGTGCACCGGCATGAGTTCGACCGCCGTGACGCCGAGATCCTTCAGATGCGCGATGGTGGCTGGGTGGGCCAGGCCGGCATACGTTCCGCGGATCGACTCGGGAACCTCCGGATGCAACTTGGTCAGTCCCTTGACGTGTGCCTCGTAGATGACTGTGTCGTGGTATTCGTGTCCGGGAGCGCGGTCGTTACCCCAGTCGAAGAACGGGTTGATCACGACGGAGAGCAAGGTATGCCCGAGACTGTCCAACCCCGAGGTGATCCCGGTGCCGCCGACCTCGGGATCCTCGAAGGCATAGGAGAACAAGGACGGGTCCCCGGTCATCTGCGCGTCGATGGCTTTGGCATACGGGTCGAGGAGGAGTTTGGTCGGGTCGCAACGGTCCCCCTGGTCCGGCGCGAACGGTCCGTGGACCCGATAGCCGTAGCGTTGGCCCGGTTGGACGCCGGGCAGATAGCCGTGCCATACATGACCATCTACCTCGGGCAGGCGGGCACGATGTTCGGAGCCGTCCTCCTCGACGAGGCACAACTCGACGGTCTCGGCCACTTCGGAGAACACCGCGAAGTTCGTCCCCGTGCCGTCGAAGGTGGCACCCAGAGGGTAGGGACGTCCGGGCCAGACCTGCATCGTGTCTCACAATCGTCATCGGCTGCCACAAGCATCCGCCCTGGTGGCGACCCGTGTGGGGCGAGTCATACCGCCCACACCAGTGGGGGCGCTAAGCCCCGCCTAGAGTGGCGAGGAACATCTCAATCTACTGAACGACGTCGAAGGGTTTCACATCATGGGCACTCAACGGGCGGCAGTGGTTACCGGTGCGGCGCGAGGAATCGGCGCAGCAACCGCCAAGCGGTTGGCCAACGACGGGTATGCCGTCGCGGTACTCGACCTTGACGAGACCGCCTGCGCCGAGACGGTCTCGGCGATCGAGCAGGCCGGTGGGCGAGCCCTCGCAGTCGGGGCCGACGTCAGTGACGAGACGCAGGTTCAGACCGCAGCCGCCAAGATCGCCGCCGATCTGGGCGCACCGGTCGTCCTGGTCAACAACGCCGGCATCCTGCGCGACAACCTCATCTTCAAGATGACCGCGGCGGATTGGGATGCGGTGTTGAACGTGCACCTGCGGGGGGCGTTCCTGATGACCCGGGAGTGCCAGACCTACATGACGCAGGAGAAGTTCGGCCGGATCGTCAACCTGTCCTCGTCCTCGGCACAGGGCAACCGTGGCCAGGCGAACTACTCCGCCGCGAAGGCGGGCATGCAGGGCTTCACCAAGACGCTCGCCATCGAGTTGGGCAAGTTCGGGGTGACTGCCAATGCGGTGGCTCCCGGGTTCATCCAGACGGAGATGACCGCAGCGACCGCGGAACGGATCGGGATGTCGTTCGAGGACTTCATCGAAGCATCGGCTAAGGCCATCCCCGTGGGCCGGGTCGGGCAGCCCGAAGACATCGCCGCCACGATCTCCTTCTTGGCCTCCCCCGAGGCCGGGTTCGTCTCCGGGCAAGTCATCTACGTCGCCGGCGGGCCGCTTGACTGACCCGGTCCCCAAGGACCCGCACGAGGCGCCGCCTCCGGTCGGCGACCCCCCAGTCTCACCGACCACTCGATGCGTCGTGGGATCTCGGCGCCTGGTGCTTGCCGCCAATGGTGCGCGCTATCGGTACATCACCCGGCGGCCGACATTTTGGATCGTGCTCGCCGCCGTCATCGCCGTCATCCTCCTCGGGGGCACCCTCGCAGGGTTCAGGCCGGCGGTCACTCTCGGACTCCTGCTCTGCGCCGGCGTCTTCTATGTGTGGGCGTCGTGGCGGCAGGGCGTGCGGGCCTTTCTCAAGGTCTATCCGACCGGCGACAAGATCTGCGCCGATATCAGCGTCGACGGTTTGACTCTGACCACGCCTGGCGGGACCTATCGCGCGCCGTGGCAGAGGTATGCCGCTGCCGACGTGGTCAACGGCCACCTCGTCCTGCCGCTTGCCGACAGCGCGGCCACGCTGGTCATCCCGCCGGAGCTGATGCACGCCGGAGCATACGACGTCGCCTGCGAAGGGATCCGCGCGGTACGAGGCGGGTAGCGACGTTCCGCGGGAGGGGTTAGAGGCCTAGGTCGCGACCGATGAGCTCTTTCATGATTTCGTTCGATCCGGCCCAGATCTTGGTCACGCGGGCGTCCCTCCAGGCCCGTGCCACCCGGTATTCGTTCATGAACCCGTAGCCGCCGTGGAGTTGGACGCACTCATCCAAAACCTCGGATTGGACCTGGGAGCTCCACCATTTGGCTTTGGCAGCATCCACCGGGGTGAGGTGGCCTTCCGTATGCGCGAGCACGCAGTCATCGACGTAGGCCTGCGCGACCTCGATCTTCGTCACCATCTCGGCCAGCTGGAACTTGTTGTGTTGGAAGGTGCCGATGGGCTGGCCGAAGGCCTTGCGTTCCTTGGTGTACTCGATGGTCTCGGCGAGGATCTGCTTGGCGTGGGCGACGTTGGAGATCGCCGAACCGATCCGTTCCTGGGACAGCCGCTGCATCATGGCGACGAAGCCCATCCCCTCCTCACCGATCCGGTTGGCATCAGGGACGCGAACATCGGTGAAGAACAGTTCGGCGGTGTCAGACTCGGTCTGACCGACCTTGTCCAGCTTCCGGCCGCGGGTGAAGCCCTCCATCCCGTCCTCGACCATGAACAACGTGATGCCTTTGGCACCTTTGCTCGGGTCGGTCCGGGCCGCGACGATGACGAGGTCGCCCTGGTAGCCGTTGGTGATGAAGGTCTTTGACCCGTTGAGAATCCAGTCGCCGCCCTGCCCGGGTGCCCAGTCCCCGTCACGCACGGCGGTGGTCTTGAGCGCGGCAAGGTCGGACCCGCCGGAGGGCTCGGTCATGGCGATGGCGGCGATGAGTTCCCCCGAGGCGATCCCCGGCAGCCACCGCTGTTGTTGCTCGGGTGTGCCCAGGTCTACGAGGTACGGCGGGCATACGTCGGAATGGATCCCGAAGCAGCTGCTCACCGCGGCGTTGAAGGCGGCCAGCTCTTCCGCTGCGACCGCGTTGAACCGGTAGTCCTCGGCGCCGGCCCCGCCGAATTGCTCCGGTATGCCCAACCCGAAGAGACCCTGCTTGCCCGCCTCGAGCCAGATGTCACGGGGTATGGACTTCAGCTCGATCATGTCATCCGCCCGAGGTACGAGGATCCGCTCGACGAATCCACGCACGGACTCACGGAAGTCCTCATGCTCTGAGGTGTAGATGTTGCGGGGCATCGGGGATCCTCTCAGCGAAACCGATGATGAGCAAGCGCTTGCTTAGCCTCGCGTCTTTGCGACATGCTGTCAACATGAGTGCAGCCACACAGCCCTTGCCGGGGTTGTCCGGAATCGGAGAGAGCCAAGCCCGGCTTATGGAGGCTGCTGCGGATGCCTTTGCCGACCGTGGCTTTCACGCCACAACCACGCGGGACATCGCAACCCGTGCGGGTTTGTCCCCCGCTGGTGTCTACGTGCATTTCGCTTCCAAGGAAGAGCTCCTCTTCGCCATCAGCGAGCTCGGCCACCTCGCTGCACGAGACATGCTGCTCGATGCTTCGGGCACTGCCTCGACCCCCACTCAGGCGCTGCGCGCCATGGTGTCGGTCTTCTCGCGCTGGCATGCCGAGCACTATCGAGTTGGCCGGATTGTCCAATTCGAGTTCGCTCACCTCAGCCCAACGCACCGAGAGTTCGTGCTCGGGTGGCGCAAGGAGATCGACGGCGTCGCCCAACAGGTGCTGCGCGACGGCGTGGCCACCGGGGAATTCGAGGTCGATGACGTGGCCTCCACCGCCTTGGCCCTCATGTCGCTCTGCGTCGATGTTGCCCGGTGGTATCAGCCGGGCATACGCCGTACCCCGGAGGAGATCGGACGCACGAACGCCGACCTGACGATGTGCATGGTCGGCGCCCGCTAGCCAGCCATGGCCGCCCAGCGGGGGGCCAGGTCCTGCCAGGTTCCCTCGTCGACAACCTGTCCTTCGTCCAGGACCAATACCCGATCAGCCTGGGCCAGGGCGGCCGCCTTGGAGGTTGCCCCGATGACGGTCATCCCCCGGGACCGCAACGTGGCCCACAGGTGAACTTCGGTGGCCGCGTCGAGCGCTGAGGACACATCATCGGCCAGGAGGATCTGCGCCTCGCAGGCCAGCGCTCTCGCTATGGCCAACCGCTGAATCTGGCCGCCGGACAGGCGCACCCCTCGGTGGCCGACCAGCGCGTCCGGGCCACCGACCTCGGCAACATCCCGTTCGAGGCCGGCCGCAACGAGGGCGGGCAGGACCTGGCGTTCGGGATGGTCCAACCTGACGTTGTCGGCGAAGGTGCCGGACAGCACCCGGGGCACCTGCGCAACGTAGGCGACCCGCGGTGGCCGAAGTTCCAGCTCTGGGTCCTGGACCGGTCGGCCGTTCCAAGTGATCTCACCGGTGCAGTGCACCAGGCCGGCGAGCGCGGCCAACAGGCTGGACTTGCCGGAACCCACCCGGCCGAGCAGGAGGACGAACTCCCCGGGAGCTACGGCCAGGTTGACCCGGCGCACCCCGAGGGTGCCGTCCTCGTGGATGGCGCTCAGCCCCGTCACCCGCAGCTGCCGCAGTGGTTCGGTGAGCTGGGCTGGTGACGCCGGTCCAGGTGCCGTCCCGGAGACCAGGTTCACGCTGGCGGGTAGGGCCATGAGGTCCCCACCTCCGGCCAGAGCGCTTGTGGCGCGCAGCCACGATCGGGTGCCCGGCGCCTCGGTGACCGCCGCTCCGGCGACGCGGCCGAACCAGTCGAATCCGCTCACCGCCGACGAGACCAGCAACGCCGTGGCCAAGCCCCAGGAACCGTATGCTGCGGCAGCCCAGGCGGTGACGACGCCCACCTGCACCATCACGCCAGGAACGCCGTCAAGCAGCGCTTGAACCCGGTGCTCTCGCACCGCCGCATCGACCCGTCCACTGTCGACCCGACGCAGATGGGCATGAACGTCGTCCGTCGCGGCGGCGAGTTTGACCGTCCGCACGGACTCCACGGCAGAGACCAACGCCTGCCCGAAGGCTGCCCGGGCGGCGGAGGACCGGGCGGCGCTGCGACCGGCGACCCGTACGCCGAGAACCGACACCAGCGCCGCGGCCGCCATGACGCCCAACAGGACGCCGGAGGCGAGAATGTTCCAGGCCAGCAGGCCGGTGACCGCGGCCGCGAAGAGTCCGCTGGCCACGTCGACCCAGCGGTCGGCATAGAGGGCAAGCCGTTCGGCATCCATCGCCCGGGCGACGACCTCGCCAGGTGGCGCCTTGGACAGTGCGCGCTGTGCGGTCCGGCCTGCCAGCACGCTCATCCGGACTCGCAGCATGACCTCTATCCACCACCGTGGATACAGCCGCATGGCGTAGGCGATGCCCACCGGGGCTACCAGGATCATGACGGCCACTCCGGCCGTCAGGGCGGGAATCGCTGCTGGGCGATCCCCGGTGCCCAGGGACGCCACGAGGTGGCCCCACAGCCACCCGGTGAGGGCACCAAAGGCCCCGGCAACCATGTGGAGGATGAACAACACGGCGCCGGCAAGCCCCCATCGGGGCTGGACGAGTAGGGCTTTGACGGTGCTCCGAGCCAGACCGAGGATCGGGCGCAGCCGACGTGGCGGTGGCGGAGTTTGGGCGTGCCGGATGGTTCCGACGCCGCCGCGCAGGGAGGCAGGGGCCACTGCCTGGGCATCCACGGACGTGGCTTCCGTGGCGCCTGCCGCCGCAAGCAGGTCGGCGAACGGTCCAGGGGCGAGTGCCAACTCGGCGCGTGGTCCTTGCTGGATGACTTGGCCACCGTCGAGCACGGCAACGGCGTCCGCGCGCTCTGCGGTGCTGAGCCGGTGAGCGACCAGCAGCCCGGTGCGCCCGGCGAGCAGCCGTTGCGACGCGGCGACGACCCGGCTCTCGGTGAGGCTGTCCATTCGTGCGGTGGCCTCGTCGAGCACGACAACCCGCACGTCCCGGACGAGTAATCGGGCAAAGGCGACGAGCTGTTCTTCCCCCGCGGACAGCGTGCTTCCGCCCGGACCGAGCAGGGTGTCCAGACCCTGCGGGAGTCCGGCCACCCAGTCGGTCAGACCCAGCTGGTCCACCGCGGCCTCGATCCGCGCCCGGGGGAGGTCGGCGAATAGGGAGATGTTCTCGGCCAGGGTCCCCGCGAGGATCTCGGTCCGTTGGGTGACCACGCCTACGGCAGCGCGGAGCGAGGTCAACTTCAGGTCCAGGACATCGACACCATTGACGGCGAGCGATCCCCGGGGCGGGTCGATGGCTCGGGAGAGCAGAGAGACCAGCGTCGATTTTCCCGAGCCGCTGCGGCCCACCAGGGCGGTTGTCGTGGCAGCGGGCACGGTCATGGTGACGTCGTGCAGGGAGAAGCCGCCGGGGGCATACGAGAAGGTCAAGTCCGTGAAGACAACGGTGAGGTCTCCCTCGGGCAGGTCGCCACCATCCTCAGGTTCGGCCGGCGCAGCTTGCAGGGCCCGCAGCCGCAGCACGGCGCCGAAGCCGGCTTGGAGGTTGGGTAGGTGTCGGGCAAGCTGTTCCACTTGGCCGACGAAGGTTGTCGTCACGGCATAGAGCGTCACCAGCTCACCGATACGCAGATGGTCCGTGACGGCCAGCGACACACCGACGATGGCTGTGCCTGCGAGCAAGGCATTCAGGAGCATGCCGCTACGCATGCTGGTGGCGAATTCGACGCGAAGGACCCGCTCGAACAGCTCGTGGATCCGGGCGATCATCTCCGCGTTTCGTCGGATAACGAACGCTTGCCCATCACTCGTGCGCAGGTCGTCGGCAGCTGCCACGCCCTCTTCCAAGGCAGCGGCCTGCTCACTCCAGGCCGCTTCTTCGATCACGGTGCGTTTGGAGATCTCCGGAAGGAGCCGACGCACGGAGACCGCGGCGGCCAAGCCGGTCACCGGCAGCAGCACAGCCGACGGCCACCAGGTCAGTCCGGCAATGACCCATAAGGGGCCCGTCGCCAGGGCCGTGCGAATGGCCTGCCACACATCACGACGGAGTAGCGCACCAACCTCATGGGTGTCGTCATCGAGACGATCGAGGATTTCACCGACCGCCTGTTCGCTGAGCGCACTGAGCGGTTGTGACAGGGCGACATCCAATAGGTCGCCTCGCAGGCGGCCCTCCGCTCGGTCGACCAGCCCCGCCCAGATGGTCCGTCCGACCGCGTCGCAGACCGCCCCGCCGATGACGACGACGGCCAGGATCCGGACCAGGGGCCAGCCGGGCTGCTCGGCCAGCCGGCCGATGACGAGGCTGCCCAACGATGTCCCGAGCGCCGCCAGCAAGGAGGCTGTCAACGCCGCCACGGCCAGAGGGCTGCGCATCCGCCGCCAGTCCACCGGGACGCGCCCCGCGGGCAGCGCAGCGGGGTCGGCACGGCGTGTCTGCTCTGCCGCGGAGAGGTCGCTCGGAGTGGTCACAGCTAGCCCAATCTAGGCCGTGACTCCTCGGGATGCATGCGATTTTCCCACAGTCACCACCACATAGTGGTGGCTGCCTCGTGACCCCCGCTTTTCGCGCGTGAGTGCCGCTATTCGCGCGTTAGTTTGCGGTAGGTCACGCGATGCGGGCGGGCGGCTTCTTCGCCAAGGCGCTCCACCTTGTTGCGTTCGTAGGCCTCGAAGTTGCCCTCGAACCAATACCACGCGGCCGGGTTCGCTTCGGTTCCCTCATAGGCGAGGATGTGCGTCGCGACCCGGTCGAGGAACCATCGGTCGTGGCTGATGACCACGGCGCAGCCGGGGAACTCCAAGAGGGCGTTCTCCAACGAGCCGAGAGTTTCCACGTCCAGATCGTTCGTCGGTTCGTCGAGCAGGAGGAGGTTGCCACCCTCTTTGAGGGTCAGGGCAAGGTTGAGCCGGTTCCGTTCCCCGCCGGAGAGCACGCCTGCCTTCTTCTGCTGATCCGGCCCCTTGAACCCGAATTGGGAGACGTATGCCCGCGACGGGATCTCCACGTGGCCGACCTGAATGTAGTCGTGCCCGCCAGAGACGACTTCCCAGAGGTTCTTGTTCGGATCGATGCCGCCTCGGGACTGGTCGACGTAGGAGATCTCCACGGTCTCCCCCACGTCCACCGAGCCGGCGTCGGGATCCTCCAGTCCGACGATGGTCTTGAACAGGGTGGTCTTGCCGACACCGTTGGGACCGATGACCCCGACAATGCCGTTGCGCGGGAGGGTGAAGCTGAGATCGTCGATGAGGACCCGGTCGGCGAAGCCCTTGCGCAGGTGCTTGACGTCGATGACTTTGCTGCCCAAGCGTGGACCCGGGGGAATCTGGATCTCCTCGAAGTCCAGCTTCCGGGTCCGCTCGGCTTCGGCAGCCATTTCCTCGTAGCGCTGCAGCCGTGCCTTGGACTTGGCTTGGCGGCCCTTGGCGTTGGAGCGGACCCAGGCCAGTTCCTCTTCGAGGCGCTTGGCCAGTTTGGCGTCCTTCTTGCCCTGGACCTCCAACCGGGCGGCCTTCTTCTCCAGGTAGGTGGAGTAGTTGCCCTCATACGGGTAGGCCCGTCCGCGGTCGAGTTCGAGAATCCATTGGGCGACGTTGTCCATGAAGTACCGGTCGTGGGTGACCGCGACGACGGCGCCGTGATAGTTGGCCAGGTGCTGCTCCAACCACAACACCGACTCGGCGTCGAGGTGGTTGGTCGGTTCGTCGAGCAGCAGCAGATCAGGTTTACTCAGCAGCAGTTTGCACAGCGCGACCCGCCGACGCTCACCACCGGAGAGCACGGTGACGTCCGCATCCGGCGGGGGGCACCGCAACGCGTCCATGGCCTGTTCGAGCTGATTGTCCAAGTCCCAGGCGTCGGCGTGGTCGATTTCTTCCTGGAGTTTGCCCATCTCGGCCATGAGCGCGTCGAAGTCGGCATCAGGATCGGCCATTTCCTCGGAGATCTCGTTGAAGCGGGCGACCTTGGCGTGGATCTCTGCGACCCCTTCCTGGACGTTGCCCAGCACGGTTTTCGCCTCGTCGAGTTCCGGCTCCTGCATGAGAATGCCCACGCTGAAGCCCGGGGTCAGGCGGGCCTCACCATTGCTCGGCTGGTCCAGCCCGGCCATGATCTTCAGCACCGAGGACTTCCCCGCACCGTTGGGGCCGACGACGCCGATCTTGGCGCCGGGGTAAAACGACAGAGTGACGTCGTCGAGGATGACTTTGTCCCCGTGCGCCTTGCGGGCGCGCGACATGACATAGATGAACTCGGGCATGGCGCCAAGGCTAGCGGCGCAGGGGCCCAGGCCTGCAATCCCCGGGTCGACGGAGCCGCAAGACCCCCAACACCAGTTCCGGCGAGGCCGTGTCGACTGCCTGCCCGGGCCCCCACCCGCGCCCAAGCTCAAGCGGAGAGGCGATCCTCCTCTCCGCGAGCCCGGGCGTCTTCGGCGTCGGCGTGCTCGCGCTGCGCATCGCCGGCCCGCCCGCCGCCTTGTCCCTGACCGGCCGGTGAATCAGCCGGGTGCCGGTCGAGCCGGGCGACTTCCCCGGTCACCGGGTCAATCTGGTCGTAGCCGGCGTCCTCGGCATCGGCCAGGGCGTCCTGCACCCCGGCATCGGCCATCCGATCGTGATCGTCCGGCAAAGCAGCAGTGCCCTTGTGGAACTCGGTGACCCCCAGGCACAGGTCGTGACCGACGCTCACCGCATCGATTTCCACCCGGGTGCCGGTCGATTTGTCCGCCCGCTCGAACTGGTTGACCCGCAACCGGCCGTGGACGACGACGGGTTGCCCTCTGGTCAGCGAGGCCAGCACGTTGGCGGCCAAGGACCGGAAGGCGGTCACGCCATAGAAGTTGGTGGACCCCGACTCCCACGCTCCCCGCGCAGAGTTGTACCACCTCGGTGTGGAGGCCAGGCGAAACGTGGTGAAGTGGACCCCGGTCCGGGTCACCCGCATCTCGGGTGAGTTGACCACATTGCCGGTCACGGTGACGAGCGTTTGATGCATGGCGACGGCCTCCTGGTGAGAAGCGGCACCGACGCTCGGCGCCTCCCTCGAAGCTTCGTCGAGAACCCGTGGCCGCCGAAGGAGTCACGTCCCGGTTGTGGACAACGGTGCTCGCCCCTCTGGGGCTGTGGATGACCGGATCGGTCAGGAGCCGGCGCCTCGCGCGCGAGCAAGCTCAGTTCGCATCTGGTCGTGTCGTCCGAGCACCCGTTCGACCGGCCCGACCACATAGCGATCGGCCACCTCTTCGACACCGGTGCGCAAATCCGCCTCCACCGACGATGCTCGGCGACGTGCACCGACTCGGCCGATGCCGCGAGCAAGGAGGGCGACCAGCAGGCCGAGCACGAGACCACCGACCAACAAGAGGGTGGGCAGCGGGATCACCCCGAGGGTCGGGGTGGGCACCGCGGGCAGCTGCAACCAGCCGGTCATCGCAAGGACGACCAGCCAGAGCGCACCGACGATTACCGCCACAGCGAGAACGAGCTGCAAAACACCGAAGACCGACCACCACATGGGCGCTTTTCGCCGCAACGGGGTGGACAGCACGGACTGATCCAAACCGTCGGCAAGGTCGGTTTCGTCGGGCCTGGCGGCCTGGACGACTGCCTCGTTCCATCGCGGTGGTAGGCCCTCGCCGGCCTCATCTGCCAGCCGCCTGGTCGCTAGAGAGACGGCTGCTCGCGCTGATGGCGAGGGGGGAGGCAAGGATGAGCGCCCCAGGGCACGGCGCGCCTCCTCCGGGGTGATCACCGCAGCGGCATCCTCCTCGAGGCGCAACCGACGCAGCGGATTGGGCCGAAGGCTGCGGATCCACCGGGTGAACGGCCATCCAGCCGCGGCGACCGACTCGTTGAGATAGTCGCGGGCCACCGCATCGACCACAGTGGGGATACCGGCCGCTACGGACAGGGAATCCACCAACTCCTCCACCGAGTGCTCAGTGACGAGTGGCCGTATGTCGGCGACGCTTTCGGCGAGTTGGTCCGCTGCGGAGACGACGTCCCCAGCCAACCGAGTTCGCGCCGCCTTGGCGCCGGCCACCGCGTTGGCCAGGCGTTGCCGCAGTTCGGGGACACCTTCCCCAGTCTTCGCCGAGGTGGTCAGGACCAGGGCGTGGCGCAAACCATCCATGACCAGGAGCCGCTTGAAGTCGTCGCGGCAGCGCTCCATCTCGTCCGGGCGCAGCCGGTCGGTCTGGTTGAGTACCCCCATCATCACCGCGTCATGGGTGGATAGGGCGGCAACGAAGTCGTGGTGCAGCCGAGCATCGGCATACTTCTGGGGGTCCGTGACCCACACGAAGACATCGACCAGTTGAAGGATCCGCTCTGCTTCGAGCTGGTTGGCCGCCTCGCGAGAGTCAAAGTCCGGCAGGTCCAAGAGGACGAGCCCGTCCAGCGGCATACCGGGTGTCACTGCGGCGCTGACTTGGTGGCGGCGCCCCACGTCCAGCCAATCCAGCAAATCGCCGGCCGGTTCGGACCCCCACAGCGCAGCGGTGGGGGTGGAGGTCGTCGGGCGCCTGGCACCGATCGTCGCGACCGGTTCACCGATCAGTGCGTTGAACAGGCTCGACTTGCCGCTGCCGGTGGCCCCGGCCAAGGCGACAACCGTGTGTCCACCGGAGATGCCGGTCCGTTCGTCGACCTTGACCGCGACAGCGCGCGCCCGAGCAGCAGCGTCGGGGTCGATCTCGTCGCCTCCGGCCTCCAGCGCCGCGTGCAGGGCGGCCACTCGCCGGGTCAACTCCGGGCCATCCGTGCCGAGGACCGTGGCACCACCCATGCGTAGGGGGCTCACGTGTTCTCCTTCACCTCGGCAATCGCGGCCTTGAGCGCACCGGCCTGAGCATCGACCTGGGCCACACTGCCGATCGCAGCCGTATGCCGGGCCTGCTCTTCGGCGTAAAGCGCCTCAACCCTCTCCAGGAGCATCGTACGGGCCTTGGCAGCCATGGATCGGACGGCCTGGTCACCGAAGATCGCCTCGAGCACCTTCTGCGCGAGGGCTGTGGTGCCTGCCGCGATACCCACTTCGGCCCCGGAAAGGCCGGCGGTGTGAGTGAACACCAGCAACATGAGGAACAGACCGATGCCGTTGACCCCGTAGGCAGCGATGCGCGCGTTCGTGCGGCGGTTGCCCGATTCGGACCGGATGAGGTCCAGCAGGTCTCCCTGCCAGCCCCGGACCAGCCGGTCAACGCGCTCCTGGAGGTCCGGTGCGGGTTTGGCGAGTTCCGGCTGGTCGGTCAGCAGCGCTGCGCCTCCCGGCAGGGTCCGCCAGGCACGGGAGATGTCGGACACGGCCGCCTGGGCGTGGGCTTGAACGAGAGCGGCGACCCCGCTCTGCAGTGCCTCACCCACGTTCTCCACCGGCGGAGGTGTTCCCTTGACCGCGGCGGTCAAACGGTCGCGCATCTTGGAGACCCGGGCCTCGACCTGGCGGAAGAACTCCCCGGTGCCGATGAGCTCCTGCCACCGGGCGAGGACTTCGCCACGCAACAGGGAGCCGTCGACCACACCCTCGTGGACAGCCGCACGGGCCGCGGCGTAGGCGCCTTGGCAGGCGCCGTCCAAGGAGCTGATCGCCTCCGTCTGCACCCGGCTGGCGTCGAGCACGGCATCGGCCCGATCCTCCAACGACACCAGGGCTCCTTCGAGCGTCTGATAGACGACGACCTCTCGTGCACGCCGATCGGAGGCCAGCGCTTCCAGCCAGGCACGGAGCCGGTCGAATGCCTCGACCGGCAACAACCCGTCGGCGCGCAGCTTGGTCTCGGGAATGGTGAAGACCGGCGAGACCCCTAACCCCTGTTCCCGCAACATGTCGATTAGGTGGGGCCGGACTTCATCGATGACCTCGGGATCGATCCGATCGAGGATGATAGCCACGGCGGTGCCCCGCTCATGCGCCCGGCGCAGGAGGTCCCAGGGGATGGCATCGGCATACCGAGCTGCCGTGGTGACGAAGAGCCACAAGTCGGCGGCGTTCAGCAGTTGGTCGGCCAACGCGCGGTTGGCGTCCACGACCGAGTCGATGTCCGGGGCATCGAGCAGCCCCATCCCCGGCGGCAAGGTTGTCGACCCGACAAGCCGGACCGTACCCGGTTGGGGCTCCTCGCCGACCTGTCCGGTCACCCGAGCCAGGCCCGGCAGGATCCGCCGATCGGAGAACCAGTGCTCGTCCTCGGGGTGGTGCACCAGAACCGGGGAGGTCGTCGTCGGCCGGATCACCCCGGAGCGGCTGACCTCGGCGCCGATAACGGAGTTGACCAGCGTGGACTTGCCCGCACCGGTTGATCCACCGATGACCGCCAGTAGCGGGGCGTCCATGTAGCGCAGCCGAGGCAGCACGTAGTCCTGCAGTTGCTCCAGCAACTCCTGGCGCATCGCGGCGGCGTGGGCAGTCTCGGTCAGCCTCAGGGGGAACGTCATCTCGACCAAGGCGTGTTGCAAACCCTCGACCGCGGGGATGAGCTTGGGTAGGCTCGTCTCCGCTTGTGTCACAGTTAGCAGCGTAGTCATGGGTCCTTCATCGACGCCGCAGCGGCACGGCGATTGGGAACATGGACGATCAAATAGTTCATCGTTCGGCGTGTCGCCAGTGTTTCCCGGCCGACGACGTCCTCATGCCGCCCTCGCGACGGGCTCCCTCACCCACCTAGACTTGGCCGGCACTGCCCTCGTAGCTCAGCTGGATAGAGCAAGAGCCTTCTAATCTCTAGGTCGCAGGTTCGAGTCCTGCCGGGGGCGCCAATATTTTCGCGGTCAGACCGGGTGATGTTCGTCGCATCGTCGCCGACGAGATCCGCAGGTGCCGTGATGAAGGTATGCAATCAAGGCCCCCGCTAGACGGTATGGAGTGACCGCCGGTGATCCCGCCGGGGAAGAAGACACGGATCGTGCTCGCGGTGCTCGCGGGTGAGACGTCGGTCGCGGAGGCTGCTCGGAAGGAGCAGGTGTCGGAGCAGTCGATCGGCCGGTG
>JBKECS010000067.1:0-25222 GCA_047974805.1 Nostocoides sp.
TCCCACAACTGTTGGATAGGCCGAGCAAGCCAGCCCTACTCGGTAACCCACGACCACTTGTGAGTGGGGCCCCGGCCTACAACCCCCAAGACTCCTGAGCGGTCACTCCATACCGTCTAGCGCCCGCTCGGTGGACCTGCCGGATCGTCCGTATGCCGTCTCCGCGTGCCCGGCAGTAGCGGCGATGTGCGTAAGAACGGCACGCTCCCCTCAATGGCGTCTCGGCGTGCCGGCCGTGTCACTTCGCAAGGGAACCCGGTGCTTCGCAGGGGAAAGGTTCCCCTGCGAAGCACCGGGTTCCCACCTGAGGCGTAAATCTGGAGGTTGGGGGAGGAGGTGGGGGGTGCCTCGCTAGGCTCACCGCATGACGCAGGTCGCGCAGTCCTGGCCGGGAAAGGCCTACGGTTTGCCGTCGTCTGGACCGGGTTCGGTCGGGCGGGTCGGGCGGCGGTTGGTCGCGGTGGCCATCGATTGGTTCGTGGCCAACCTCATTGCCATCACGCTCCTGGGGGTTCCCATCGGCGCGACCGGGGGAGCGGCATTCGTGCCCTTGGTCGTCTTCGCGGCCGAGAACATCCTCCTGCTGAGCACCCTGGGCTGGACGATCGGTATGCGGATCGTGTCCATCAGGGTGGGGTCGCTGGGCCGCCCGTCGCTCAGCCCGGTCCACGTCGTGGTCCGCACCGTGTTGCTCTGTCTGTTCATCCCCGCAGTGATCTGGGACCACGACGGGCGCGGCCTTCATGACCGGGCGTCAGGAACCGTGGTGGTGCGGTCCTAAGAATCGGCCTCCGGTGCAACCGAGGCGCCAGGAGATCACCCGTTTTGGGCTCCGCGGGTTCCGTGGGCCGGCGAGCGGGGCTACTTGCCGCGCAGCGCCTTGCGGTCGGTGCGCACCTTCGTCGGGTCCATGCCCTGCGGGATGGGTGCCTTGAACCCACCCAGCGCTCGGATGCGCCTGTTGACCGTGATGACCTCCTGTTTGGTCAGCGCAGGCCGCATGCGGGTCAGTTTGCCAGAGACCTTCCTCAGCGGGAGCTCCCCGGTGTCGGTGTCATCGCCGATGTAGAACGTGTGTACGGGGACGCCGGGAGCGACCCGTCCGGCCTTCTTGGCCTCGGTCTTGAGTAGGTTTTCCGCCCGTCCCTTCGGACCCTCGGCGAGCAAGACGATGCCGGGCCGACCGACGGCGCGGTACACCATGGCAGCACCGGACATGTCGGAGACCTTGGTCGCTCGAGCCGCGTCCATGGCGACCGGCTCCGACCCGGTGTACCAGCCACGCTTGCCCAAGCCGGAGATGGCGGCACCCACGGCACCCGGGCGGCCGTCCAACGCGCCGTACATCGCCCGATTGCCGCGCCAGTTCAGCAGCAGGGCGGCCACGAGTGCGGCCAGGGGGATACCGAGGATGAGGCCGTAGATCCACCACTTGCCGCCGAAGAGCCAGCCGATCCCGGTGGCGATGAGCAGGGTCGCCAGGGCGCCTCCGAGCAGCCACCAGCCCAGTGACGGGTCAAGTTGCTTGACCGCGTCATAGCCGGCCCGGGTGTCGGCAAACCAGCGCCGACGCTGCTTGCTCGGTTTGGCCTTGTCAGCCACATTCGGCCTTTCTCACGACGGTGCAGCCTGACGGCGATGCCGGCCCGGCTGCGAGAGGGGAGGTCCTGTCGGCCCTTAGGATACGGCGCCGACCGACGTAGCGACCAGTGACGCCGCCTCTTGGCGGGCCGGCTCGTCGGCGTGGTCGGCCAAGTGTGCCAGCGCCTCCGGGACCGGCCGCCCCCAGGTCGCCATCGCCTGAGCCCATAGCCGCCCGGCACGATATGAACTGCGCACCAGGGGACCGGCCATGACGCCCTTGAACCCCAGGTCGGTGGCCACCTGCGACCAGTGCAGGAACTCCTCCGGCTTGACCCATCGGTCGATGGGATGGTGCAGCGGGCTGGGCCTCAGATATTGAGTGATGGTGAGGATGTCGCAGCCGGCGTCAAACAGATCGGTGATGGCCTGCTCGATCTCGCCCACATGTTCGCCCATGCCGAGGATGAGGTTGGACTTGGTGACCAATTCCGCCTCGCGGGCCATGGTCAGCACCTGCAGAGACGTGTCGTACCTGAAGGCCGGACGGATCCGCTTGAAGATCCGTGGCACGGTTTCGAGGTTGTGCGCGAACACCTCCGGGCGGGCATCGAAGACCGCGCCGACCTGGGCGGGGTCCGCGCCGAAATCCGGGGGCAGGATCTCCACGCCGGTGTGGGGGTTGAGCTTGTGGATCATCCGCACGGTCTCGGCATACAGGCTCGCGGCCCCATCGGGCTGGTCGTCCCGGGCCACCCCGGTGACGGTGGAGTAGCGCAAGCCCATAGTGCGAACCGACTCGGCCACCCGGCGCGGCTCGTCGGGGTCCAACGGCTGCGGTCGACCGGTGGCGATGTCGCAGAAATCGCACCGCCGAGTGCACGTGTCTCCACCGATGAGGAACGTCGCTTCGCGGTCCTCCCAGCACTCGAAGATGTTCGGGCAGCCGGCCTCCTGGCAGACCGTGTGCAACCCGTCCTCGCGCACCATCTTGTCGATGTCACGATAGGTAGGCCCCATGGTCGCGGTGGTTCTGATCCATGCCGGTTTGCGTTCGATCGGGGTCTGGGCGTTGCGGGCCTCGACACGAAGCAGGCGGCGTCCCTCGGGTGCGGCAGTCATGGTGCCCTCAGTGTAGGTGGCTGCTAACGGACTCCATCACGGCAGTGCCAGCGCGGCCGCGCGACCGGCCACGGTCAGTCGAGCAGCTCGGCCAGGTGCTTGCGCGCATACGGGAGAATGTCGTGGACCGAGACATGCTGGCCCGCCTCGGCGCTGAGGGTGGTGACATCGGCATCCGGGATGCCGCACGGGATGATGGTGTGTGCCCAGTCCAGGGTGCAATCGGCGTTGAGCGCGAAGCCGTGCATGGTCACCCCGTGACTCACCCGAATTCCGATCTGCCCCATCTTGCGTTCCGCCCGCTGGGCGTCGGCGGGTAGCCAGACCCCGGATCGCCCCTCGACCCGGCCGGCCGTAACACCGAACTCGGCGCTGACGCGGATCATCATCTCCTCGAGCAGCCGTACGTATGCCACCACGTCCATGGGTTCGGGTAATCGGACGATGGGGTAGCCGACCAGCTGGCCCTGCCCATGCCAGGTGATCTTGCCGCCGCGGTCGACGTCAATGACCGGTGTGCCGTCCATGGGTCGCTCGTGCGGTGCGGTTCGTTTCCCGGCGGTGTAGACGGCGGTGTGTTCCAGCAGTAGCACCGTGTCCGGTTCCTCCCCGGCAACGACGGCGGCGTGTAGCTCGCGTTGCCGGGCCCAGGCCTCTTGATAGTCGACGGTGGCCGGGGCAAAGCCGAGGTGGACGAAGCGCATACCTACACGGTACCCAACCTCGCGCTCCGGTCGGGTTGGCAGGCTGGTGCCGGCACCGCCGGGGCTTTCCCGCGCGGATGTGGATAACTCTTCGTCCGGTTCGAGGAGTTCTGTCAGGGTGGAGGTGATCGAAGCGTCGATGATCATGGGGCAGGGAGGAGCGCTGGTGTCGAGTCCGATGACGCCCGAGCCGGTGGCGAGACCGTCCGAAAGCGGCGAGGAGCCCCCGGTGGTGCCTGGTGTGAGCATCGGGGAAGTCATCGCTCATGGCAGCCTCGCCACGGTGTGGTCCGGTGTCGACCACAATGGATCACCCGTTGCCGTGAAGATCCTGCCGGAACCGGTGCAGCCGTCAGCCGGGCTTCCAGAAGGGGCCGAGGACGGACGCGGCGACCTGATCGGCGTGGGGCAGTCCTGGCCGCACGTGGTGCCGGTGCTGCGCGTCGTTCCGGTGATGAGTCCCAAACCGGCGACCGCGTTGGTGATGCCGCGGATGACCGGCGGGACTTTCGCCGCCGTCGTTGCCGCGCGGGGCCAGCTCTCGCCGGGGGAGCTGGTGACGGCGCTGTCTCCGGTGGCCTCGGCGCTGGGGGCCCTGCACGCGGACGGCCTGGTCCACGCCGACGTCTCCCCGGGAAATGTGTTGTTCGACGGCGCGGGCCGCCCGGCCCTATCCGATCTCGGCATCGCCCGCCTCCTTGGAGATGCCCACGGCGCGATCTGGGGGAGCGAGGGTTTCCTGGCGCCGGAAGTCGAGGCCGGCCAGGCGCCAACCCCGGCCACGGACGTGTATGGCATCGGTGCTTTGTCGTGGCTGGCCCTCACCGGAAAGCCCCCAGGGCCAGCGTGCGTTCGCCCCCCGCTGGCCGAGGTCGACCCGCACGTGCCGGAGCAGGTCGTTGAGCTGGTCGAGGCTGCCCTGGCCGCCGATCCCCACCGTCGTCCGAGCGCCGCCCAGTTGGCCTTGGACCTGTTCGATGCGGCACCGGCCGCGCCGCTGCGGCTGCCGGCCAGCGAAACAGACATTGCCGGGTTGACTCAACGCATCCGCTCGGCCCGGTCCGGACCAGTCCAGGTGCCGCAACAGCCAGTCCCAAGGCGCCGGTGGAGGGGCACCGATCGGGGTCGAGAGGCGACCTACGCGGCCCGCCACACCCCTAGTCGGCCCCCTCGACTGACCAGGCCGTGGGCCGGTCGGTCCGAGGCGGCGGTCAGGATCCCGTGGCGGGTGGGGCGTCGGTTCGCAGTGGCCGCCGTGCTTCTAGGGGTCGCCGGCGCGGTGACCTCGGCGGCCCTAGCCAGGGTTCCTGAAGCATCCGGCCAGTCCCATGCGGTCTCCAGCACCCGGGAGGCCGCGGCCGCGCAGGCCGTGCCGAGTACCGGATCTGGCCGTGCGGCATCACCTCGGGAGGTTGCTACCGACCTGTTGGCCGCCCGCGCGCGGCTCTGGACCACCTTGAACGTGGCCGACCTTGCCGCCGTCGATGCGCCCGGATCACCGGCGTGGCGAGGTGATGCCGAACTGGTCAGTGACGCCGCCGCCCAGGGCTGGTCCTATACCGGAGTCTCGTTCACGGTCCGGGAGGCCACGTGGCAATCACGCGAGCAGGAGACGGCACGGCTAGCCGTCGTCTACGACAGCGCCCCCTATCAGGTCAGCGGATCCAGCGCGGTGGATCGCCGTCCGGGCGAGTCGGGAACCCGCCAGGTCCTCGACCTCGTCCTCGTCGATGGGAACTGGCGGGTGGCCCGGGTGGCGTCCTAACTGGGCTTGGCGACCCAAGCCATCGCTGCGGGCAGGTCGGCGTGGTCAAAGATGAACCCAGAGTCGGTCAACACCTGCGGGATCACCCGGGTGCTGCCGAGCACCTCGGAGGCGAACCCACCCAAGGCCGCGCGCAGCGCCATGGCGGGGGCCGGGAGGAGGGCCGGACGACCAAGCTGTCGTCCCAGAGCAGCCGCGACGTCGCGTTGCCGATCCGGATGGGGGCCGACAAAGTTGACCGGTCCCGTGATCTCCGGGTGGGCCAGGAGATGGGCCACGGCACGGACATGGTCAGCCAGGGTGATCCAGGACCACCACTGCCGGCCCGATCCCAACGGCCCGCCCAGCCCAAGCCGGGCCAAGGGAAGCATCCGGGCCATAGCGCCCCCGCGTGAGGACAACACCAGCCCGGTACGCAGGAAGGCCACAGGCGCGCCTGCCGCCATGGCCGGCTCGGCGGCAGCTTCCCAGGCGCGCACCACATCTGTGAGAAACCCCTGGCCGGCCGAGCTGTCCTCGGTGAGGCGCCCGTCCCCTCGATCGCCATAGAAGCCCATGGCGCTGCCGCTGAGCAGGCGAATCGGGCGACCGCTGGCAGCGATGGCCTCGGCGACGGCATACGTCCCGTGGGTTCGCGACGCGAGGATCTCGCGGCGGTTCGCGGCGGTCCAGCGCACGCTGACCGGAGAGCCGGCCAGGTGGACCACGGCGTCCACGCCGTTCAGGGCCTCCTGGGGCAACTCACGACGCTGAGGGTCCCACCGGGCCTGTCCGGAGTCCGTGGGCGGATGCCGGACGACCTGGACAACACAGTCGCCGCGTGCGGTGAGGAAATGCGACAGCGCGCCACCGATCAACCCGGAGGATCCGGTGATGGCGACGCGCTGTCCCACGATGGCTCAGACCTCGAACTGACCGTCCTCGAGGCGGGACTTCACCGCGGTGAGGAAGCGGGCTGCATCGGCGCCATCGACCAACCTGTGGTCGTAGGACAAAGCCAGGTAGACCATGGAGCGCACAGCGATGGTTTCTCCACCGTCCGCGTCGGTGACTACGACGGGCCGCTTGACGACAGCACCCGTGCCCAGGATTGCGACCTGGGGCTGGTTGATGATTGGGGTGTCGAAGAGGGCCCCCCGGCTGCCGGTGTTCGTCAGGGTGAATGTGCCCCCGCCGAGCTCATCCGGAGTGATGCGGTTGCTGCGCGTCCGGTCGGCCAAATCGGCGATCGCCCGGGCCAGGCCGGCGATGTTGAGGTCGCCGGCATTGGCGATGACCGGCACGAGCAGGCCCTTGTCCGTGTCCACAGCCATGCCGAGGTTCTCCACCCCGTGATAGGTCACCTGGTCACCGTCGATGCTGGCGTTCAGGGTCGGGAAGGCCTTGAGCGCCTCGCATGCTGCCAGGGCGAAGAACGGGAGGAAGCTGAGCTTGGTGCCTTCCCGCCGTTCGAATTCGGCCTTCCCGCGTTCCCTCAGCCGCGCGATCTTGGTGACGTCGACCTCGACGACGGTCGTCAATTGAGCAGAGACCTGCAGCGATTCCACCATGCGCTTGGCGATGGTTTGACGCAGCCGGGACATCTTCTCCGTGGTGCCACGTCGGGAGTCGACCGTCGGCGTCGGAGCCGGAATGGTCGAAGCGGACGGTGACGCCGGGGTCTCCGCTTCGGTGGCCGCGGGCGCCTGGCGGGCCGCCACCGCATCGAGGACGTCTTGCTTGCGGATTCGGCCTCCGATTCCGCTGCCGGTCAGCGTCGTCAAGTCGATGTCGTTGTCTGCGGCGAGCTTCCGAACCAGCGGAGTGACGTAGGTGGAGGCGTCGGCGGACTCATCGGTCGCCGGCGAGGTTGCGGTGGCCGCTGCTACAGGGGCGGGAGCTGGCGGCGCAGTCACTGGTGTCGGCGGTGCGGGCGCGGCCGGGGCTGCTGCCACGGGTGCCGGCGGTGCGGGCTGAGCCGGGGGAGCCGCGGCAGGGGCGGGAGGTGCCGGGGCAGGAGCCGGGGGCTCAGGGGCGAAAGCAGTCGTGGGGGCTGAGGCGGAGTCGTCGGTGGATCCGCCGACGATCGCCAGCTCGGCGCCGACCGGCACGGTCTCGTCCTCAGCGACCAGGACCTTGGTGAGCGTCCCGGCGACGGGGGAGGGGATCTCCGTGTCGACCTTGTCAGTGGAGACCTCCAGCAACGGTTCATCGACCGCGACCTGGTCGCCCTCGGACTTCAGCCACCGGGTCACCGTTCCCTCGGTGACGGACTCGCCCAGGGCCGGCATGACCACGCGTTGGCCATCGGGGGCCGCATCCGCAGATACCGACGGTGCGGACTCGTCGGGAGCCGGAGGTGTCGCCTCGACGGGGGCCGGAGGTGCCGCCTCGACCTGCGCGGGCTGGGTGGCCGTATCGGTCTGCTCGGATTCTCCCGAACTGCCGGAGCCATCTCCGATGACGGCCAGATCCGCGCCCACAGGCACGGTCTCGTCCTCCTCAACGAGGACTTGCTCGAGCACGCCGGCGACGGGGGAGGGGATCTCCGTGTCGACCTTGTCGGTGGAGACCTCCAGCAACGGCTCGTCCACCGCGATGGTGTCACCGACGCTCTTGAGCCATCGGGTCACCGTCCCTTCGGTCACGGACTCGCCCAGGGCCGGCATGGTCACGCGTTCTGACATCGTGGTTCGCTCTCCTCGTCGCAGGTATGACGGACATCCTGTCAAACATCGATCACCGGGAGACAATCGCGTGGCGGGTCACGCGAATCGCCACCCATGAAGAACCTACTCGGCAACGTCCGGAGTCGGCACCGAGTGCCCAAGGGATTCCAGCAACCGCAACAGCGTCCCGACGCCAAAGCCGGTGGCGCCCTTGGGCGTATGCCCATAAGCATGATCCGATCGCCCGGGACCTGCCATATCGATGTGCGCCCACGGGATCCCGCCGGTGACGAACTCGCGGAGGAACAACCCGGCGGTGATCATGCCTCCCTGCGGCGTGGCCTTGTGCGCGATGTCGGCCATGGGCGTTTCCAGCGACGCGCGGTAGTCCTCGACCAACGGGATCTGCCACATTGCCTCGCCCGCCGCGAGGGCGCTGTCGAACACCTGAGCCCGGAAGGCCTCGTCGTTGCCCATGAGACCGGCGACCCGCTGACCCAGACCGATGGATTGCATACCGGTCAGCGTGGCGATGTCGAGCACGACATCGGGCCGTAGCTCGCAGGCCAGGGCAAGCCCGTCGGCCAGGACCATGCGGCCCTCGGCGTCAGGATCGAGGATCTCCACACTCATGCCGTTGTGCAAGGTCACCACGTCGCTGGGACGTTGGCTGTTGCCGTCCACCATGTTCTCGGCCAGGCACAGGTATGCCGTGACCGCCACCGGCAGGGCGAGTTCGACCGCACCGAAAAACGCTCCGGCGACCACCGCAGCGCCCTCCATGTCGGTCTTCATGTGGAGCATCCCCTCGATCGGTTTCAGCCGAAGCCCGCCGGTATCGAAGGTGATGCCCTTGCCGACGAGGGCAACATGTCGGAGGGCCCGGCTGGGGGTATAGCTCAACCGGACGATGCGCGGCGGGACCGCTGAGCCCTGACCCACCCCGAGGATGCCGCCGCACCCGGCGGCCGCCAAGTCGGCTTCGGTCATGACCTCGACACTGGCCGATCCTGCGGTCTGGGCCGCCAGCTCGGTCACCCGATCGGCGAAGGTCACCGGTGTGAGCAGGTTCGGCGGGGTATTGGTCAGGTCCATCGCCAACGTGCGTTGCCGACCGACAACTTCTGCGGCCGTCAGGGCCCGCTGCGGATCAACACCGGTCGATCCCGACTGCACGCCGCGGGCATCGATGACGACCTCGGTGACGCCGCCGCGGGCCCGACCCTCGTACCGGTAGCACCCGGCATACGCGCCCTCACCGACCGCTCGAAGAGCCGCAATTGTGCTGACGGGCAGGCTGATCGCCACCGTGCTCGCCTGCCCGGCCACCGCGCGTAGGGCCGCACCTGCGGCACGGCGCAACGCTTCGGCGCCGGTGAGGCTGCCGGTGCCGTCGCCGGGACCAGTGCCGACACCGTCGCCGGAGGAACCCAAGCCGGTCAGGACCACACTGGCCGCAGCCACGCCAGGAACCGCCACCAGGCGAACCACCTCGTCGGCGGCCCCGGTCGCGCCAAGTGTCGCTGCGGCAGCGGCGAGATAGTCCGCAACAGGCGCGGGCAGCTGACCAGCGGCAACAACCTCTGGCGAGTCTCCACCGGGACGCCTTGTCGTCCCCAGGACCAGCACGTCGGTAGCGGAGTCAGTGGGTTGGTCGGTCATGGAGCGGAGCGCGGGCACTGGTCACATCCTTGTTCTTTGCAGGGTCAAGGACGGAGGCTAGCGGTTCGATCCGCCCTCGAGATTCGGTAGGTTCCCTCCATGACCGAGGCACTGCTGCGCTCCCCACTCCATGATCGCCATATCGCCCTCGGGGCAAAGATGGCCGACTTCGGCGGCTGGGAGATGCCCATCGAGTATCCGGGGGGAGGGGTCGTCCGGGAGCACACCGCGGTTCGCACCGGGGTGGGCATTTTCGACGTCTCCCATCTCGGCAAGGCCCGAGTGTCCGGACCGGGGGCGCTCGCCTACGTCAATGCCTGCCTGACCAACGACGTCCACCGGATCGGACCCGGCCAGGCCCAGTACACCCTGTGCTGCGCCGAGACCGGTGGCACGATCGATGACCTCATCGCCTATGTCCGCAGCGCGGAGGACGTCTTCCTCATCCCCAACGCCGCGAACACCGCAACGGTCGTCAACCTGCTGTCTGCGTCGGCGCCGGAAGGGATCATGGTCGAGAACCTGCACGACCGGTACGGCGTCATCGCCGTCCAAGGCACCAAGTCCGACGAAGTACTGACCGCCCTCGGGTTACCCGTGGACCACCCCTACATGTCCTTCGTCGAGACCGAATGGTGCGGACATCCGGTCATCGTGTGCCGTACCGGGTACACCGGCGAACGGGGCTACGAGCTCGTGCCGTCCTGGGATGCCACTCCCCAGCTGTGGGATGCCCTCAGCACCGCGCTCAGTCCCTATGAAGGGCGTCCCTGTGGACTGGGCGCCCGTGACACGCTACGGACCGAAATGGGCTATCCGTTGCACGGCCAGGACCTGTCACCTGCCATCACCCCAGTGATGGCAGGTGCCTCCTGGGCGATCGGTTGGGACAAGGATTCCTTCTGGGGCAAAGCCGCACTGGTTGCTCAACGCCAGGAGAAAACTGGTCGGCTCCTTCGCGGCCTGGTGTGCACCGACCGGGGCATCCCGCGGCCCCACTGCGCGGTAACGGACAGCACTGGGCACACCATCGGCGAGGTGACCTCCGGGACGTTCAGCCCCACGTTGCGCCAAGGCATCGCCCTGGCGCTGCTCGATCGATCCGTGGCTCTGGGAGACGCCGTGAGCGTCGACGTGCGTGGGCGCGCCGTATCGGCAACGGTGACCAAACCCCCGTTTGTCCAGGTCGGGGTCAGGGAAAGCTGAGGAGGTCGAGGTGAGCGACGAATTTGCCTGGATCTGCGAAGACGCCTCCGGCCGAATCATGACCGGCCAAGAACTACCCGATGCGAGATTCCCGAGTCAGGCGGAGGCCGAGGGCTGGCTCTCCGAGAGCTGGATGGAACTGCTTGCCGCCGGAGTCGAGCAGGTGACCCTTCGTCGGGACGGAGCGCTCGTCTACGGCCCGATGAGCCTGCGTGACGGCTGAGGCCGTCACGGCTACGGTGTCGAAGGCACGAGGGCTAGTCGATCACTGCTCCGCGCTCGACCTGCGGCTTGGGCATCCGTGTCCGGCGCATCTGGAAGGCCCGCATGACGGCATACATGACAGATCCTCGAGGGATCTGCGTGTCCTGCCCGAACTTGGTGTAGATCCCCTTCTTGATGCTGCGCCACATGACGAAGGAGTCCACCGCCGCGGCGATGATGAGCACATAGGTCAGCAGCATGACCGCCAGCGTCGCCCAGTTCTGCCGGATGAAGCTGAGCGCCAGCACGATGATCATCGCGGGCAGCAGAAACTCCCCGGCACTGCGCCGGGCATCCACCCGGTCCCGGATGTACCGCCGGATCGGGCCCTTGTCGCGAGCCGGCAAGTACCGGTCGTCCCCGGTGGCCATCGCCTCGTTCATCCTGGTCCGCCGCTCCAACCGGGCCGCCCGGTCCTTTTCCCGGGCTTGCTTGCGGTCGGTCACCACGAGGGGTTGCTTGCGCGCCGCCTCCTGGTCCCGTCGCTTCGGGGTGGGCCGGTTCTTGGCCCCGGGACGATCCTCATGGGTCGCCGACTCGAGGGACTCACTGGTAATGACCTTGTCCTTGCGTCCGAACACGTCGGCCATCGTATGCGCTGGACGAGCACCCGTGGACCCATCACCGGCTCGTGGATGACTAGGCTTGACGGGTGAGCGACCCCGTGCTGACCTCCGCCCAGATCGATGACCTACGCGCGCGCGTCGACGCGGTCATGCCCGGGGTTCGAGCCGACCTGGAATCGCTGACCCGGATCCCCAGCGTCAGCCTGGATGCCTTCGACCAGGCCAATGTCGAGGCATCCGCGGAGGCGACGGCTCAACTGCTGCGTGGCGAAGGATTGACAGTGGAGATTGTCCGTGAAGGTGGCCGGCCGGCGGTCATCGGCCACATCGACGGTCCCGCCGGCGCCCCGACCGTCACTCTGTATGCCCATCACGACGTTCAGCCGCCCGGGGATGACGCCCTGTGGACGTCACCAGCCTTCGAACCGACCGAGCGGGGCGGACGGCTCTACGGCCGCGGGGCCGCCGACGACAAGGCCGGCATCATGGCCCATATCGCTGCCCTGCGCGCCCACGCCGGCGCGCTCCCGGTCAGCGTCACCGTTTTCGTCGAGGGCGAGGAGGAGATCGGGTCCGACTCCCTGCCGGCGATCCTTGCCGCACATGGGGACAAGCTCCGCGCCGACGCCATCGTCTTGGCCGATTCCGGCAACTGGGACGTCGGTGAGCCGGCGTTGACGACGACGTTGCGCGGGCTCGTGCGCGTCATCGTCACCGTGGCAACCCTGGATCACGGCATTCACTCCGGCATGTTCGGCGGCGCGGTACCGGACGCCATCACCGCCTTGATCCGGCTCATCGCCACGCTGCACGACGACCAAGGCAACGTGACCGTGGCCGGCCTGTCCGCGGGCCACGCGGCGCAGCTGGACTATGACGAGGCCCGGTTGCGGCATGAATCGGGTCTGTTGGACGGGGTGGACCTGATCGGGTCCGGGCCCCTCCTCGATCGCCTGTGGGCCAAGCCCTCGATGACGACCATCGGGCTGGACGTACCCACCGTGGACTCCTCATCCAACACGTTGACGCCTGTCGCCCGGGCGAAGCTGTCCATGCGCATCGCCCCCGACGAGGACCCGCAACGGGCGTTTGCCGCGCTGCGCGAGCACCTCCAGGCCCACGTTCCGTGGGGGGCGCAGGTCGAGGTCGAGTTGGAGGACCTCGGCGCTGGGTTCGATGCAGCTGCGGAGGGACCGGTCTATGACCAATGCCGTGCCGCCTTCGCCGACGCCTGGGGTGTTCAGCCGGTGGACATGGGGGTCGGCGGATCGATCCCCTTCATTGCGGCGTTCGCGCAGCGCTTCCCCGACACGGCGATCCTGGTGACCGGAGTCGAGGACCCCGATTCCCGGGCGCACGGGGCCAACGAAAGTCTGCACTTGGGCGACTTCGCGAAAGCCTGCCTCGCCGAGGCCATCCTGCTCGCCCGGATGGGCGCCGCTTCTCCTCGTCGGACATTGCTGGAACACTGACTGCTTGTGCGCGTGCTCGTTGCCCCTGACTGCTTCACCGGCACGCTGACCGCGCAACAAGCCGCCATGGCCATATCCGCAGGGTGGCGTCGTCAAGCACCGCACGACGAACTCACCACGATGCCGCTCTCGGACGGTGGCCCAGGCTTCATCGAGGCCCTGTCGGGCGCCCTGGACGGACGGGTCGTGGCCGCCACCGTGTTGGGCCCGCGTTCGCGCCCCACCCCGGCTGCCCTGCTCCTGGTGGAAGATCGCCGCGCCGACGGGGGAACCCGGCGAACGGCATACATCGAATCGGCCCAGGCCGCCGGGCTGCACCTGCTGGAAGCCGGCGAACGCGACCCCCGATACACCTCGACGTTCGGGGTCGGACAACTCCTCGAGATAGCCCTGGACGAGGGCGCCACCAGGATCATCGTCGGACTTGGTGGCAGCGGCACGAACGATGGCGGCGCAGGCCTGCTGGCCGCCCTCGGTGCCGGACCGGCCGGGCCGCTGGCCAGCGGCGGCGGGCCATTGACCGAGCTGACCGTCGCCGACCTCCAGGGCCTGCCCACCGTCCAGCAGCGGTTCAGCGGCATCGAGCTCGTCGCGGCCACCGACGTGGATAACCCCCTCCTGGGTTTCGACGGCGCCAGCGCCGTGTTCGGCCCGCAAAAGGGCGCCGCCCCCGTCGTGGCACAACTCCTCGAAGGGGCCTTGGGCCACCTGGTCGACATGGCCGGTCGAGTGCTGCCAGCTCGTGTCGACCTGGTCACCGGGCAGCCACGTCGGCTGGAGCGGGAACCGGGGGCGGGAGCTGCCGGGGGGCTCGGCTGGGCCCTGATGCTGCTCGGTGGCCACCGAGTCAGCGGGGTGGACACCGTGTTATCGGCTGTGGACTTCGGCGCACAGATGAGCCGGCACGACCTCGTCGTCACCGGGGAGGGCACCGTCGACGGGGAAAGCCTGCGCGGCAAGGTCGTCTCCGGGGTGGCTCGGGCCGCCATGCGAGCCGCGCTGCCCTGCGTGGTCATCGCCGGCCAGGTGCAGGTGGGACGGCGAGAGGCGATGGCTGCCGGCGTGTCGGGCATCTATCCCGTGGCGCAGACACCCGAGGAAGTCGAAGCGGCCCTGCTCGACCCGGTCACCACGCTGACCGCACGGACGTCGAGGGTGGCGGCAACCTGGTCGCCGGGCCGCAACGTATCCTAGGGTCGTTGGGAACAGAATCGGCGTCCCGCCGGTTTGACAGCTGTAGGCCACGACGTGGCTTCCAGAAGATCCGAGCGAAGGACTGCACAGCCATGACCGAGGTCGACATCGCCCAGCCGAACACCGATGCCCACGGCGTCCTGCTCACCGACGTGGCCGCCACCAAGGTCAAGAGCCTCCTTGAGCAGGAAGGCCGGGACGACCTGCGCTTGCGGATCGGGGTACAACCGGGCGGCTGCTCCGGCCTGATCTACCAGCTGTACTTCGACGAGCGGACGCTCGACGGTGACCTGACCCGCGACTTCGACGGTGTGGAAGTCATCGTGGACCGGATGAGTGCGCCCTACCTCGACGGGGCGACGATCGACTTCGCCGACACCATCGAAAAGCAGGGGTTCACCATCGACAACCCCAACGCTCAGTCTTCGTGCGCTTGTGGAGACAGCTTCAGCTGACCGTTCATCGACGCGGGCCACTTTCGGTGACCGCGTTCGTGGATTCACGGTGCCCGGGTAGGGTTGCGCTTCGTGAAGATCGCCGTCGCGGGGTCCATTGCTACCGATCACCTGATGACCTTCAACGGTCGATTTGCCGACAGCCTCGTGGTGGATCAGCTCGCTAAAATCTCGGTGAGCTTCCTCGCCGATGATCTGGACATCCGACGAGGGGGAGTTGCGCCGAACATCTGCTTCGGGATGGCAGTCCTCGGACAGCGCCCGGTCCTCGTCGGCGCCGCAGGGGAGGACTTCGCCGACTATCGCAGTTGGTTGGAGCGCCACGGCGTGGACTGCGACGATGTCCGGATCTCGGAGACCAAGCACACCGCCCGGTTCGTCTGCACCACCGACCTCGACATGGCGCAGATGGCCACGTTCTACGCCGGCGCCATGGCCGAGGCGCGCGAGATCGAACTCGGACCGATCTCGGATCGCGTCGGTGGGCTGGACCTCGTCCTGATCGGGCCGGATGATCCGGAGGCGATGCTGCGGCATACCGGCGAGTGCCTCACCCGCGGGGTGCCCTTCGCGGCCGATCCCTCCCAGCAACTCGCCTTCGCCGACGGCCCGTCCATCCGTCGGCTCATCGATGGTGCGCAGTATCTCTTCACCAATGAGTACGAGGCACATCTGACCGAGCGCAAGACAGGCTGGGATGCCGGCGAGATCGGGGCGCGGGTGCAGACGCGGGTCATCACCCGCGGGAAGGACGGCGCCACCGTGACGAGCGCGAATGCGGACCCTATCAAGGTGTCCGTGGTCCCAGTGGACAGCGCGATCGACCCCACCGGCGTCGGGGACGCCTTCCGGGCAGGGTTTCTCACCGGACTCGCCGCCGACCTGAGCCATCGCCGGTGTGCCGAGCTGGGTTCGCTGCTGGCCGCGCATGTGCTGGAGACCGTCGGTACCCAGGAATACCGGCTGGAACGCGACCGCGTGCTCCGCCGGTTGACCGACGCCTACGGACCGGACAGCGCCGAGGAGATCGAACCGCTCCTGAGCGCACTGAGCACGCCGGATGCGGTAGCCGGGTGAGCTCGATCCTGTGACGTCCGGCATACCGGGCCCGCCTGGACGGGAGCCGAAGGAACCGGAGGGTCCCCGGTGGCGGTTTCCCGACCCGAGGCGGGCCGCCGACGATCTCGTCGCGGTCGGCGCGGATCTCGAACCGGACACCCTGGCGCATGCGTACGCCGAGGGCTTGTTTCCCATGGGCCTCGGTGCCGACGGCGGTGCACCGATGGGATGGTGGAGCCCGCGCCATCGCGGCGTCCTGCTGCCCGGTGACTTTCACGCCAGCCGGTCACTGATCCGCTCCACCCGGCACCTTCGGGTCAGCGTTGATCGGGCTTTCGACGCCGTCGTCGCCGGGTGCGCCGACCCGTCCCGTCCCGGACGGTGGATCAGCGCGGAGATCGCCGCGGCATACCAGCGCCTGCACCGACTTGGCCGGGCGCATAGCATCGACGTCTGGCGCGAGGAGCCAACCCATGGCGACCGGAGGCTCGTCGGGGGTTTGTATGGGGTGGTGGTCGGAGGAGTGTTCGCGGGGGAGTCGATGTTTCACCTCGAGACGGATGCCTCGAAGGTGGCCCTGCTGGAGCTGTGCCGACGCTGGTTCGCCGACGCCGACGACCGGCGACTGATCGACGTGCAATGGTGCACGCCTCACCTGGCCTCGATGGGGGTACGAGAGATCGACCGGGCTTACTACCTCGATCGGCTAGCCCAGGCACAGCTCGTCACGGGCCTCGACCCGCTAGCCCGCTAGGGGCCCGCTGCGTGGCAGGGCCTTTTGGCCCCCGCTCGGATCGGTGCCGGGACCAAGGCCCAATGGTCCGTCGCCGGGGGCGCTGACAAAACGAATCACGACGCGTTCGCCCCCCTGCCTGAATCTCGGCATCCTTCTGCACTATGGTTTGACCCGTACTGGTCGGCTCACGGATTCAAAGAAGAAGGTGCCTCACGTGCATTTGCGCGAGCACACAACTGCGGTGAGGCGTTTGCGTCGCCCCGTAGTGGCCGGGACCCTCGCGGTCCTCGGCATCGTCACGCTGTCCGGCTGTCGCGCCTCTTGGGCCGACGGACTCCTCCCCCGGGGGGTCACCGAGGACTCGGTCCTGGTGAACAACCTGTGGGTCGGTGCGTGGATCCCCGTGCTCCTGGTGGGGATCCTCGTCTGGGGACTGACCATCTAC
Organism: Nostocoides sp.; assembly: GCA_047974805.1. GTDB lineage: Bacteria > Actinomycetota > Actinomycetes > Actinomycetales > Dermatophilaceae > JAJXUB01. The sequence continues at coordinate 16,880 of JBKECS010000067.1, forward strand.
GCGCTCATCCGCTTCCGGGCCAAAGACGGCGACGACGAGCTGCCCGAGCAGGTGCAGTACAACATTCCGCTCGAGGTGCTCTACACCGTCGTGCCGCTGCTCATGGTCGGGGTGTTCTTCTACTTCACCGCTCGTGACGAGTCGGCGTTGATGGACACGAGCAAAACCCCCGACGTGACGATCAACGTCGTCGGCAAACAGTGGAGCTGGGACTTCAACTACGTCGACTCCAACGTCCACGAGGCCGGCACCATGGCTGAGCTCACCGGCAATCCCGGGGTGGAGGAGACCCTCCCCACGCTGTACCTGCCCGTGGACCAGCGGGTCGAGTTCGTTCTGACCTCCCGGGACGTCATCCACTCGTTTTGGGTCCCGGCCTTCCTGAAGAAGCTCGACATGATTCCGGGGCGGGTCAACAAGTTCCAGGTCGTCCCGAACCAGATCGGCACCTTCCAGGGCAAGTGTGCTGAATTGTGCGGCGCCTACCACTCCCAGATGTTGTTCAACGTCAAGGTGGTCAGCCAAGCCGACTATGAGCAGCACATGAACGACCTCAAAGCAGCAGGTCAGACGGGCCTGCTGGCGAACGACCTGAACCGCGACGTCATCGTCGACCAGGACCAACACCTCATCCCGACCGCGAACGGGAGCAACTGACATGACCACGACAAGTCAGCCGCACGAGACCACAACAGCGACCCCAGCACCGCCACGCCGGAGCCCGGGCCAGACCGTGGTGAAGTGGATTACCACGACGGACCACAAGACCATCGGGAACCTCTACTTCATCTCCACGTTCGTGTGGTTCATCATCGGTGGTCTGATGGCCCTGGTGATCCGGACCGAGCTCTATGAAACCGGGCTGCAGGTGGTCGACAATCCCGACCAGTACAACCAGCTGTTCACCATGCACGGCACCATCATGTTGTTGCTGTTCGCGACGCCCTTGTTCGCCGGTTTCGCCAACGCGCTCATGCCGCTGCAGATCGGCGCGCCCGACGTCGCGTTCCCGAGGCTGAACATGTTCGCCTACTGGCTCTACGTCTTCGGTGGCCTCATCGCCGCGATCGGCTTCCTCACCCCCCGTGGCGCGGCCGCCTTCGGTTGGTTCGCGTATGCGCCTCTTTCGGACGTCGTCTACAGCCCGGGCCTCGGTGGCGACCTGTGGGTGTTCGGCCTCGCCCTCGGTGGGTTCGGCACCATCCTTGGTGCGGTCAACTTCATCACGACGATCCTGGCTATGCGGGCACCCGGGATGACGATGTTCCGTATGCCGGTGTTCACCTGGACCATCCTGGTGACGTCGATCCTCGTCCTGCTGATCTTCCCGATCCTGGCAGCTGGCCTCCTGGCGCTGGGCGCGGACCGGCGCTTCGGCACTGATCTGTTCGCCCCGGAGAACGGGGGACCGATCCTGTGGCAGCACGTCTTCTGGTTCTTCGGACACCCCGAGGTCTACGTCATCGCCCTGCCGTTCTTCGGGATTATCTCCGAGGTCGTACCGGCCTTCTCTCGGAAACCGGTATTCGGTTACAAGACCTTGGTGTACGCGACCATCTCCATCGCTGCTCTGTCCATGAGCGTGTGGGCACACCACATGTACGTCACGGGCCAGGTGCTCCTGCCGTTCTTCGCCATCATGACAATGCTCATCGCCGTGCCCACTGGGGTGAAGTTCTTCAACTGGGTCGGCACCATGTGGGGCGGAAAGATCACCCTGGACACGCCGATGCTGTGGGCTATCGGCTTCATTGTGACCTTCCTCTTTGGTGGGTTGACCGGTGTCATCCTGGCGAGCCCGGCGTTGGACTTCCACCTCTCGGACAGCTATTTCGTCGTCGCTCACTTCCACTACACCGTTTTCGGGACCGTCGTGTTCGCCATGTTCGCCGGGTACTACTTCTGGTGGCCGAAGTTCACCGGTCGGCTGCTTGACGAACGGCTGGGCAAGATCCACTTCTGGCTGCTCTTCATTGGTTTCCACGGCACCTTCCTCATCCAGCACGTCGCGGGGATCTGGGGCATGCCGCGCCGGTACGTCGACTATCTGCCCGAGGACGGGTTCACCTTCATGAATCAGTTCTCCACGGTGGCCTCCTTCATCCTGGCGGCCTCGACGTTGGTGTTCATGTACAACGTGTGGAAGACCTGGCAGACCGCGCCGCTGGTGGAGGTCGACGACCCGTGGGGTTACGGCAACTCGCTCGAATGGGCGACATCCTGCCCGCCGCCGCGGCACAACTTCGATTCGCTGCCGCGGATCCGCTCCGAACGTCCGACCTTCGACCTGCGTCACGGCGCCCAGTTGGCCGTGGGCGCCCCGCCCGCCGACCCGTCTGTCGTGGACACGATCCGTGGAGGCAAAGCCTGATGAAGGTCGAATACCTGGTTTTCGGCAGCGTTGGAGTGTTCCTGGGGATCATGGCGCCCATCTATGGGGTGGCGACGAACTGGCGGGAACCGGTTGGTCCGGTCGCCCTGATCATGTGCGCCCTGCTCGGTCTCATGGTGACCTACTACCTGTGGTTCACCGGCAAGAAGATTGGGATGAGGCCGGAGGATGACGCCGACGGGGAGATCGGCCAATTCGAAGGGGACTACGGGTTTTTCAGCCCCTACTCGTGGCAGCCGCTGTTCCTCGCCGGGAGCGCCGCGTTGTGCTTCCTCGGGCTAGCCGTCGGCTGGTGGCTGTTCATCATCGGCGCCGCCTTGGGCCTCTTCGCCCTGATCGGTTGGACCTTCGAGTACTGGCACGGCGAGCGGGCGTTGTGACCCGTGCGGTCTCTACCCGGCGGCGCTAGTCCGCTGGGCGGGTAGATGCCGAATTCTGCTCGGGCGGCGGGTTAGCATACGAAGGCCGGAGCCGATCATGGCTGTGGACGCTGCCGGCGCAGCGGTCGCCTCCTCCTCGTGAAGGTTATCTGTCGTTGCCTCAATCACTGTCCGCCGCCCGCCTCGGCCGGGTGGCTCACGCTCTGGGTGTGCTCGGCCTGGCTGGTACCGTGCTCCTTTCGGCGTGTAGCGGTGGCGCCACCGGCGATTTGGCAACCGTGGGCGCCTCGGGCGAGAACAGCCCGACCCAGACATCGACCGCCACACCGGCTGAGGTCTCCGTGACCCCGACGGACAAGGCAACCGATGTCCTTCCCAACGCCGACGTCTCCGTGAGCGCATCGGTCGGGACGATCGATACGGTGTCAGTCAAGGATGCCAAGGGCAACGCCCTGACCGGGGGCCTCGGCAGCGACGGGACCTGGACGGCCACCTCGCGGATGACGCCGGACACCAGCTACACGGTGACCGTGACGGCCTCCGGAACGGACGGCACGCCGGCGACGAGCACGAGCACATTCAGCACGTTGACGCCGAAGACCACCGCAACCTACGGGCTGAACTACGCGGGCATGACCGTCGGCGTGGGTATGCCGGTGATCGTCCAGTTCGACTCCGCGGTGACGGACAAGGCATACCGGGCCGAGGTCGAGAAGAACATCGACCTGACCGTCACGCCGGAACAACCCGGCTCCTGGGGCTGGCTGGACAACCGTCAGTTGATGTGGCGGCCAAAGGAGTATTGGAAGCCGGGCACTGTGGTGAAGATCAAGACGCGATTCACCGGGCTGCAAACGGGTCCAGACAAGTGGGTGGCCAACGATGACTCCGGGGGCTTCACCGTCGGGGCCGCCACCATCAGCTACGTCAACGTAGCCACACACCAAATGAAGGTGACTCAGAACGGCAAGACCGTCAAAACGATCCCGATCAGTGCCGGCCGAAACGAGATGCCCTACATCACCCGCAGCGGGACTAAGGTCATTATCGAGAAGCAGCCCACGGTCATCATGGACGCAGCAACATCGGGGATCCCAAAGAGTGACCCGAACTACTACCGGGAAAAGGTCGACTGGGATCTCCGGTTGACCTGGACGGGGGAGTACATCCACTCGGCGCCATGGTCGGTATATGCCCAAGGCAACGCCAACGTCTCGCACGGCTGCGTCAACGTGGGGCCGGACAACGCGATCTGGATGTATAAGTTCTCCAAAGTGGGCGACATCGTCCAGTTCACCGGGTCCAATCGTCCGTTCTTGCCCACCGAAGGCATCGGGGTGTGGCAATACAGCTATGCAAACTGGCAAAAGCAGAGCGCCCTGACCTGATCGTCAGTGCCTGGGAGAGCCCGGAGCAGACCCAGGGGCGGCGCCGAGGACAGGCGTGGTGGGTGGCTATCCCCAGCCGAGCTCGTGCAGGCGTTCGTCGTCGATCCCGAAGTAGTGGGCCACCTCATGAATGATGGTGACGGTGATCTCCTCGATGAGTTGCTCCCGGGTGTCGCACATGCGCGACAGCGGCCCGGCAAAGACGGTGATCCGATCCGGCAGCGCCCAGGAACCGTCCCGCTCAGGTAGCGGTGTCCCTTCATACAGGCCGAGGAGGTCGGGCTCCTCGGTGGGCGGTTCGTCGTCGATGAAGACGGCGACGTTCTCCACCAGGGCCATGAGGTCCGGCGGAATGAGCGTCAAGGCGTATCCCACCGCTGCGTCGAACTCGTCCGCGCAGATGTCCACCATGGGCTCAAGCCTGCCACGATGGGCGCATGCGGATCACGGTACGGGTGCGCCCAGGGGCCTCACGCGCGAAGGTCGGTGGCCGGTGGGGCGAGGGTGACGTCTTGGGGGTGGCGGTGACAGCCCGCGCGGTCGACGGGGCGGCGACACAAGCCGCCCTGGACGCGATCGCTGATGCCTTCTCGGTTCGGCGACGGACGGTGCGGCTCATCACAGGCGCGTCAGCCCGTACAAAGGTTGTCGAGCTCACCGAGCCACCCACAGACGCGGAACGCCGCCTAGAGGAGCTTCTGGGTCCGCTGCGCGGCGCCTGACGGCTCGTTCACGCCGAAGGCAACCCCCGACATAACCCGAGCCCGTAGTGGCGACCAGCGGCGCCCGTCCGAGCCTCGCACAGGGAACCCGAGGTTCGCAGGGGAAAGCTTCCCTTGCGAACCTCGGGTTTGTCACCTGAGGCGTAAATCCGGAGGCGTCAGTGGTTGTAACTGCCCATCTCGTCGGCGTCCTTTTGGTCCATGCCCTCGAAATGGTCGGCGTCGTGGGGGATCGCCGGGGCAATCTCCTCGTGCGCGTGACCGTCGTGGTGCGCGGCCGCCAGCTCCGCCGGGGTTACCGGGTTCACCGCATCCTTGAAGTAGAACCGTGACCAGGCGGCCCGGCGCTTCTGACGCTTGGCGCTCTTGCTGGCCACCCCGTTGGCATCGGTCGTCGCCGGCACCTCGATCGGTGCGACCGGCTCGTGGCCGACCAGGTTCCACCGGTCGAACTCGTCGAGCTCCTCATGGCGCTCGAAGAACTTCCCTTCGGCGGTCCGGATGATGGTGCCGGACTCCAACCCATGCAGCACCTTGTCCCGGTCATGCCGCTGAAGGCTCAGGCAGATGCGCTTGGTCACCCAGAACGCCAACGGTGGGAGAACGAACAACCCGACTTGGAAGAAGTGGGTGATGTCGTTGATCGACATGTGCAAGGTGATGGCCATGATGTCGTTCCCGGCGGCGAACATGAACACGCCGTAGGCCGTCAGCGCGGCCATGCCGAGCCCGGTGCGAACCGGTGCGTTGCGCGGCCGGTCCAGCAGGTGGTGTTCGCGGTTGTCCCCGGTCACCCAACGTTCGAAGAACGGATAGGCACCAAGGACGGTGTACATCACCGGGATGAGCAGCAGCGAACCGAGCGCCACGTTCAGGCTCAACGTGTACCCGAAGATGGTGAACTCCAGCCAGTTCGGCGTAATGCGCAAGGCGCCATCGGCAAAGCCCATGTACCAGTCGGGCTGCGATCCTGCGGTGACGGGGGAGGGATCGTACGGTCCGTACCCCCAGATCGGGTTGATCTGCACCAGGGCCGAAATCAACGCCAAGATACCGAAGACGACGAAGAAGAAGCCACCGGCCTTGGCGGCATACACCGGCATGACCGGGTAGCCGACGACGTTGTCCTCGGTGCGTCCCGGCCCGGGGAATTGGGTGTGCTTTTGCAGCGCGACCAGCCCGATGTGTGCGGCAAACAGCGCGATAAGGATGCCGGGAATGAGCAGCACGTGCACCGAATACAGCCGGGGGATGATCGCTTGCCCCGGGACCGGACCGTCGAAGACCATGTAGCCCAGGTAGGACCCCACGATCGGGGCGGACTGCATGAAGCCCTCAGCGGCCCGAAGTCCCGTTCCGGACAGCAGGTCGTCCGGCAGGGAGTAACCGGCGAACCCTTCGATGATGGCCAGCATGGACAGCAGCGAACCGATGACCCAGTTCACCTCACGCGGCTTCCGGAAGGCGCCGGTGAAGAACACCCGGAACATGTGCGCCGAGATGGCCACGGTGAACATCAAGGCCGACCAGTGGTGCAGTTGACGGATGATCAGGCCACCGCGAATGTCGAAGCTGATCCGCAGGGTGGATTCGTATGCCGCCGACATGGTCACCCCGTCCAGGGGCGCATACGAGCCGTTGTAGACGACCTCGTTCGCACTCGGCACGAACCAGAAGGTGAGGAACACCCCGGAGAGAAGGCAGACGATCATCGAATACATCGCGACCTCGCCCAGCATGAAGCTCCAGTGGTCCGGGAAGACCTTCTTCATGAGGTAGCTCACGCCCTTGGCGGAGCCGGTGCGATCATCGAGCCATCCAGCAACGCCGCCGAGTTTCTGCGCGGTCTTGCCGTGGGCGGTAGCCGTCCTGACGTCGTTGCTGCGCAGGCCGTCTGCCGTGCGCGAGGCGTCTGTCGTGGCGCTCATTGCTTCTCACGCTCCCAGTAGCTCGGTCCGACCGGTTCGGCGAAGGCCGCCTTGGAGACCAGGTAGCCCTCGTCGTCCACCGTGATGGGCAGCTGGGGCAGGGGCCGTTTGGCTGGACCGAAGATGACCCGGCAGTCGTCCGTCACGTCGAATGTCGACTGGTGGCACGGGCACAACAGGTGGTGGGTTTGCTGCTCGTACAAGCCGACCGGGCAGCCCACATGCGTGCAGATCTTGCTATAGGCGACGATGCCTTGGTAACCCCACTCCCGTTCGCGTTGGATCTTGATGTCGTTCGGGTCCAGGCGCATGAGCAGGACGGACGCCTTGCCCTTCTCCTCCAGGACGCCGTGTTCGAGGTCAAGCAACCCCTCGGGCTGGACGTGGACGACCGACCCGATGGTCAGGTCGGATGCCTTGATCGGGGTGTTCTCCGGGTCCCGGACCAGGCGCATCGGCGTAAAGGTCGGTTTCCCGTCCTCGCCGACCGGGCCGTTCCAGAAGGTCAGCGCTAGCTCGTCATGCGGCAAGCGCCCGAGGCTGCCGACCAGCTGCCAGGTCAGGGTCAGGGGGAAGAGCGCCATGGCGCCAACGAAGCTCCACTTGAGCATCGGACGCCGGGCAAGCTGTGCCTTGTCACCCTCGGTGTAAAGGGTGTCGACGAAGTCGGCACGGGCCTCGTCGCTGCTGCGCATCGGGTGCCGAAGCTCGACGATCTCCTCATCGGGCATGAGGGTTTTGGCCCAGTGCACAGCGCCGAACCCGATACCGAGCAGCGCGATCGCCAGGGTGACTCCGAGAGCTAGATTGTATGCCCTCATCTGCCCGATGCCGGGCACGAAGATCGACCCGTACTCGTCCACGGCGTAGTAGGCGATGATGAACGCCACGGTCCCGATGATGGACAGGCCGAAGAGGGTCGCAACCTGCCGTTCCGCTCGTTTGGCGGCCTTGGGGTCGGTGTCGGCCATCCGGGGCACGTGGGTGGGCAGGCCAGGGTTGTCGAACCGGGCCGGCAGCGCGCCAGTCCCTTCGATGTGTCCTTGATCGAGACGAACCGCGCCGGACCCGAAGTCGTCGGTCTCGGCCATGTCGCTGCCGGGGGTGTCCTGCTCGCTCATCGGGTGATCGTTCCTGTCCTCGGGGCGGTGGAGCCATGCACGTGCGTGCGATGCGATGTCATGCGGCCTTCTTTCCCAGCCACACCGCGGCGACGATCATCAGGCCGAGTCCGAACGTCCAGGCGAACAGACCCTCGGGTACCGGGCCGAGCGATCCCAGCTTGGAACCACCCTGGGTGGGTTCGTTCTCCACGGCCTTGAGGTAGGCGATGACGTCACGCTTGGACTGAGGGTCGAGATTGGTGTCATTGAAGACCGGCATGTTCTGCGGGCCGGTCACCAGCGCCTCATAGATATGTGTCGGAGTGACGCCGTTCAGGGCCGGAGCGGACTTGCCGCGGGTCAGCGCACCGCCGGAACCGGCGAAGTTGTGACACATCGCGCAGTTGACCCGGAAGATCTCACCACCACG
>JBKECS010000092.1:0-21717 GCA_047974805.1 Nostocoides sp.
CTCGGCCACTCCACCATGAAGGCGGTCAAGCCCTCCGAGCGGATGACCGGCCTCGAACCGGCGACCTCAACCTTGGCAAGGTTGCGCTCTACCAACTGAGCTACATCCGCACTGTCCGCGCATCCTGAGAAGGTCTGCGCGTGCGGACAGACATTAACCGATCCGAGGGCCCACCACCAAACCGGGCCGGCTCGCCCGAGCCGGTAGCCAGGTCCCCTTCACCAGGGTCAATATCACGGGATAGCACCTCGTGAGGGTCGCCACGCCGAGCCCGACGAAGCGCGGCGCCCCAGGCGGCCACGGCGCGGCGCGCGCTACCCCGAACCCCCCGCAGGCCCCGCTCAGGCCACAGCCTCATCACCGCCGCATTGAGTGCAGCACCAATGAGCACCGCGATGGCAAGGAAGTACAACCAGATGAGCAGAACGATGGGCGCCGACAACGGGCCGTAAATCGACATGCTGCCCACGGCATCGGCCAAGTACCACCGCAGCACCATCGAGGCGAACAACCACAGCGCCACGGTCAGTACCGCTCCGGGCACATCCCGCAGCCACGGGATGTTCCGGGGTACGGCGACGTGAAACAGCACGGTCAAGGAGCCCACCGCGACAAGCAATACAGCTGGCCAGTACAACCCGGCCAGGAGCGCCATCCGGGCCGGAAGGATGCTCGCCAGCCAGGTTGGCCCGATGATGAGCAAGGGCAAGATCACCATGCCGACGAGCAGACCCACGGCATACAAGCTGAAGCTCAGAGCCCGGGTCCGGACGATGCCTCGCACTCCGGCCTGGCCATACATGATGGAGATGGTGTCAAGGATGACGTTGAGAACCCGCGATCCGGACCACAAGGCTAGGAGGAAACCCACCGAGATCAAGTCGAGCCGACCCTGTCCGAGCACGTCCTGGACGGTGGGCGCAATAACGCGATCGACAACGTCGGGAGTCAGGAAGGACGCGCTGTAGGCCAAGAGGTCATCGGTTGCCCCGGCTACCGTTTCCGGACCCAGCCAACGCCCCACATAGCCCAAACCGCCAAACAGGCCGAGCACCAACGGCGGCAACGAGAGCAGGGCGAAGAACCCCGCCTCGGCGGCCAAGCCGGTCACCCGATAACGGAGGCACACCCGGATGGTCTCCAAGACCAACCGGGCGCTCGCATGCAGTCCGGGAACCCGGGCCAGCTGTCCCCGGGACCACGTCCGTACCTCGGCCACGCACGCCACGCTAGAGGCGCGACACGCCAATGGGATGACGGCGCACCGGTGACCCCCCGCCGTGTCCGGACCGTTACCGGTGAGGCCAACGGTTCTTGTGGGATCCCAATGCCCGCTGCAGGGGGGCTTCCACCACCGGGCGAAAACCAACGGACGGGTCCCCTCAGGTTGCGGCCAACCGCCGGCGCTGTTCGTCAATGTCAAAGGCGGCCGGCGGCCAGGTCGGGTTCATCGCCTCCAGGGTCTCCAGCAACAGCCGGCTGACGGCATACCGGGCGAACCATTTCCGGTCCGCCGGGACCACGTACCAGGGCGCGACCTCGGTCGAACACTTCTCCAACGCCGCCTGGTATGCCGTCATGTAGGCCGCCCAGTGGGCCCGCTCATCGATGTCTCCGGGGTTGAACTTCCAATATTTGTCCGGCCGGTCGAGCCGCTCCCCCAGCCGGGAGCGCTGCTCCTCGTGGGAGATGTGCAGCATGACTTTGACCATCTGGGTACCGGACTCGACGATGTCCTCCTCCCACGCGTTGATCTCGTCGTACCGGCCGGACCACGCGTCCCCCGGGACCAGGTTGTGCACTCGCACGATGAGGACATCCTCGTACTGGCTCCGGTCGAACACGCCCACCAGCCCGGGGCCGGGCAGGGCCTTGGTCACCCGCCAGAGGAAATGGTGGCTGAGCTCCTCCTTCGTCGGCGCCTTGAACGCGTGGTAATGCACACCCTGCGGGTCGAGCGCGCCGACGACGTGGCGCATGATGCCGCCCTTGCCCGAGGTATCCATACCCTGCACCATGAGCAGCACCGACCGCTCGGCGCCCTCTCTGGACTGGGCAAACAGCCGCTCCTGCAGACTGCCCAATTGCCGCTGGATGTCCGGCATCGCCTCCTCGGCGTCCTCCTTCGTCCCGGTAAACCCGGGCGTCGAGCGCGGGTCGAGATCCTCGAGGGAAAAGCCGGGACCGACTCGCAGCGCCCCACGCATGGACGCTACGGGCAACGATGTCGGCGCATGTGGACCCATGCCGCCATATAACCATCGAGGCGGCTCGCGTTGCGTTCGACGCGCTGGCACGATGCCGGTATGCGCGTCATCGTCGCACCCGAGGGAGCCAGTCACGATCTCGGCGAGTTGTATGCCTTCCCAGACGCGGGTTGGGTGCGGGCCAATCTTGTCTCCACCCTCGACGGTGCCGCCGTCGGCACCGATGGTCGCAGCGGCTCGATCAACAACGACAGTGACACGGCGGTCTTCTCGCTGCAGCGGGCCATGGCCGACGCTGTGCTCGTCGGCTCCAATACGGTCAGCATCGAGGGCTATGGCCGAGTTCCTCTGCCCTCGGCGGAGCACGTCATGTTCGGGCCCACCACCCTGGTGGTGGTCTCCGGTACCGCGTCGGTGCCGGAGAAGCTGCTCGCCGAGGACCCCCGTGGCGGCCCGGTGGTGGTGCTAACCACCGAGCAGGCGGATGCCGAGGACGTGGCCCGTCTTCGCTCGCGGCTAGGCTCCGACAACGTCTGGGTGGTGGGTGACGGGCGGCACGTTGACCTCGAACTAGCTGTCCGCACGATGGCCAGCAACGGGTTGCGCCACGTGATGGCCGAGGGTGGCCCGACGGTCTTCGGGCTCCTCCTTGAACAGGGTTTGGTCAACGAGGTTGCCCTCACCTGGACCCCGACCATTGTCGGCGGGTCAGCGTTTCGGATCACCGAAGGCCCGTCACTGAACGTCCCGTTGGAACTGCACACCCTGTGCGAGCACGAATCGACGCTGCTCGGCCTCTGGCGCGTCACTGCCGAACCGCGGTGACCAACCGCATACTCGATCCGGCAGCGCGCTGGAGGCGGCGGGGCAGCGCCTCCACCAAAGCTTTCGCGTCATCACTGGTCAGGCCGGTACGGGACACGCGCAAAACGCCGACATAGACGACGGCGCCGACAACGGCAGCGACGAGCCAGCCCAACATCGGGCTGGGAATCTGCCGTCCGAGGACGAATACCGCGCACCCGACGCCGGCCCCGGCAAGGGACGGCGAGATCGACCGGACGACCAGGCTCCAGGACACCTCCAGCTGACCCACCTCGAGCCACAGCATCAGGGCGGTCAATCCCAGCGCTCCGGCAATATTGGCGACGACGGCGCCCCAGACTCCCCACAACGGCACGAGGACCAGCGCCAAGCCGACGTTGAGGACCAGTGCAGCCACCGTGGCCTTGAGGATCGCGGCCGCCGCCAGGCGCGCAAGGATGAACGTCGACGTCGGCCCGGTGAGCAGGGCGATCCCGCCGGCCGCCCCCAGCCCCATGACGACCGGGGCCGCGGACGCGAAGGAGTGTCCATAGATCGTGGGCACCAGAATCGCCACCGCCGGCATGGCCACGGCGACCAAGAAGCCGCTCGCCGTGCTGGCGGTCCGCATCGTGCGGAGGAAGGCGCGCTCCACCCGACCGGCGGCGCTCAGTTCGTGAATAGCGGAGATCGCCGGTACGAGGGGGTTGACGATGGCCTGGGCCGGTGCGAACACGTGCGCGCTCAACCCGAACGCCAAGGCAAAGATCCCGACCTCGGCCGTGGTGCGGAAACGGTCGAGGACGAAGACCTCGGTGCGCGACATCACCAGCATGCTGACGAGGCCACTGACCATTGAGGTCACTGCGAATTTCCAGAACCCCGCTGGCATCTTGCGGGGCCACCGGGGATGCCGCAAGGCGCGCCGGAAGCCCGGTGCAATGACCAGTGCCGCGCTAAGGACCACCAAGCCCGAGAAGGCCACCCGGGAGGCCCAGACGGCGTCCGACTGCCGGGCCCACACCGCCACCACAATGATGACCCCTTGCGAGGCCAAAGAGACCACCATCGTGATCCTGGCCGCTGCCGCAGACCGGTTCTCGATCAGGAGGCAGTCCAGGGCGACTCCGATCGTGGTCGGGGCGGCAACCCCGAGGACCAGCAGCACGGCCAGTCCCCAGGGGGGGAGGTCGGCAATCGCCAGGTAGACGATGGTCAACAGCGGCATCGTCACCAGGATCTGCAGGCCCTGGACCCTGGAGACCAAGTGCTCGGTGGGCGCTACCCGACCCGCGGCGAACCACTTCGATCCGAACTGCACGAGGGCTGCACCCGAACCCAGCCCCAGCGCCGCGACCGCGATCCCCTGGATCGTGGTCAGAACGGCCAGCGAACCAAACTCCGCCACACCGAGGAGGCGCGCCACGACGATGTTGGTCAACAGGGCCACCGGCAGCGACACCACGGTGTGGATGGCCGTCCATAGAGCGCCCTTGGCCGCCCCCGCCTGCAGCTGACGTCCGGTGACCCCGGTCAATTCCTCGACAGCCCCAAGGGGTTCGCCCGGCTGGGGCATCGACAAAGGGTTCTCAGGCGGGGGTGGGCTGCCTGACATGACGCCCACAGTAGGCCACCAAACAGCTCCTCGAACGGCGCCCGGCGTCAGGGAAGGGGCCGTGGCACCGGGGCTAGCATGACCCCGTGACCGCCCTCTGGATCAGCAACGAGACACCAGACCGGGCCGGTCAGGGAGGTCAACGGCGTCAGTTCTTCCAGATCAAAGCCCTCGTGGACGCGGGAGTTGAGGTCACCGTGGTCTCGCTTGCAGGTCCGCAAGACGACAGCAGCATCCGCGCGGTCGCCCCGGTCCACCGGGTGCGTCTGCGCCGCCGATTCGCCGGGCGCAGCCGGGGCGTCCAGCGACAACTCGGCCGCCTCCAGTCAACAGTTGACGCGATCATCGTGGTCCATTCCGAGTCATGGGCGACCTTCCGGCCCTACCTTGCCCCAGACCCTCCGTCGCTGTGGGTCGACCTGCAAAACGTGAACAGCTGCTGGCAGTGGACCCTCGGACACCATGACCAGGCGCGGCAGCAGGCGGCGTTGGAGGCCGATCTCTGGGATCACGCCGATCAGGTCTCGGTGTGCACCCGACAGGAGGCCGAACGGCTGCTTCACGGCCCACCCGCGCTGCTCACCCCCGGCTCACGGCACCCCGAGATACTGAGAAACGGCGTCGATGCCTCCGAGTGGCGAATCGAGCCGATCCCCGCCGATCAGCCCGTCCTCAAGCTGTTTGGGGGGTGGACCTGGAGACCCAACCACGACGGTTTGGAGTGGTTCCTCGAACAGGTCTGGCCACATGTCCGCTCCGCCACCACTGCCCGATGTGTCATCGCCGGGACCGGAGCTGAGCAGGCCGGGCTGGTCGATGGGGTGGAGGTCGTGGGCCGGCTGGACCGCCTGGATAAGTTCGCCGCCGACGCCTGGGCCATCGCGGCTCCTATCCGCCATGGGGTCGGTGGCCCGGTGAAGATCGCCGAGGCGCTCGCCTCCGGCATCCCCACCGTGACCACCGTGGACGGTGACGTACACCCCGGCCTCCATCTCGCCTCGGATGACCCCAAGGAATGGATCGCGGCGCTCACCCGTCTCTTGACACCTCCGTCCTCCGCCCCCATGACGGCGCCAGAACGCCGAGCGGTAGCCGATCGTCTGTCCTGGGCCGCGGTGACCGAGCCTCTGCTCGGCTGGCTGCGGCAGGTCTAGCCGGCGGTTGACCTCGGCGAGATCAGGTTTCTCGGATGAACCCTTCGACGAGGCTCTCCCAACGCTCCACGTCGGTGTTCCACTCCTGACAGTGCCGTGCCTGGGTCCATTCGGCGAACGTGACCAGGTCGGGTCGGGCGTGCGCTAGAGCCTTGCTAGGTCCTACCGGGACGAACTCGTCGTCGGCCGAATGAATGAGCAGGATCGGTGTGGCTAACTCGTCGGCGCGGCGGACCCAGTCGGTCGACGCAAGGTCGATCACGTCGTCCACGCCGACGAGATGGCGCCCCCAAGGCCGTCCCATGAGCGTCTGCCCCAAGGCGCCGATCGGGCTGGGCACCTTGTGCAGTCGCGCGTGATGGGTCAGGACATCCGCCCAGTCGACGACCGGGGAATCGAGCACGACCTTGTCGACTTCGGCGGCAAGCTCCGAACGGGCCAATGTTTGCAGGACGATGGCTCCCCCCATCGACCACCCCATAAGGATCAGGCGTCGAGCACCATGATCGATGGCGTACGACATGGCCGCTTCGAGGTCGCGCCACTCCCCCACGCCCAAGGTGTATCTCCCCCGGGGCCCGGCGGGCGCACCCTCGTCATTGCGGTACTGCGGGATCACTGCGGTGACCTGGCTGCGACCCAGGGCATGCAGGGCGCGGAGCGTTTCCTCGCGACGGGCACCACGCCCATGCACGAGGATGGCCCAGTCCGCTCCCGGCGAAGCGCCTGGTGGCGGCACAACCCAGGCGTCCAGACCACCGACCTCGGCCCGGAACTGCACCCGCTGAGTCGCCAACCCCAGACTCACGTCGGGGGCGGCCCAGTAGTAGTACGTGTTCCAGCGCACCGGACCGGCATGCAGACTGCCGCTGTCGACCGACTCGATCACTCGTCGTACTAGCCCACTGCCGGGGTCGACATCGAGGATGTCGCCAACCCGGGCATGCCCCGTCCCGCCGTTCAACCACAGCCCGAAACGGCCGCGGACACGCGTGTCGGCGGTCGCGGTGAGCAGGACATCGCGGTCGCCAACAGCAACGACCCGGGCATCGTCGGGACGGCGACGATCCGGCGTGAGCACCCGCCGGGCGAAAAGGGCCGCCGCACCGAGCGATCCGGCCCCGACTCCCAGCAGCGACCCGGCCGTGGCTGCCCCGGCCGCCAGGGCCACCCCCGGCACCCGCCGATCAGTGCGCGCCTGTGATCGCGTCATCACCGGCTCCCGCCTGCGAGAACGTCACCGAGGTCGTACGAGACCGGCTCGTCCAGCTGGGCATACGTGCACGACTGAGGGTCGCGATCGGGGCGCCATCGGACGAACTGCGCCGTATGCCTGAACCGAGTGCCCTCCATGTGGTCATAGCGCACCTCCGCCACAAGAACCGGCTGTAGCGGGGTAAAGGACAGGTCCTTGCCCGCGTTCCAGCGTGATCCGCCGCCCGAGGTCGGCGTCCGAGCGGACATCTCCTGCTCGGCCCAGCTCCACGGATGATCGCTGAACGTGGTGACTAGTGGCTGGAGCTCGGCGAAGAGTTCTTTTCGGCGGGCCATCGGGAATGCCCCGACAACCCCGATGCTGTGCAAAGCCCCGTCGTGGGCGAACAGCCCCAGAAGCAGCGACCCGACCGCGTCGTCGGTGGCGGCATACGTCCGGTATCCGGCGACGACGACATCAGCGGTTCGCTCGTGTTTGATCTTCGTCATGGACCGTTTGCCAGGCGTGTACAGCCCGCCGGACGCCTTGACGATGAGACCGTCCAGCCCGGCACCCTCGAATCGGGTGAACCAGCGCGCCGCCAGGTCTCGGTCCGTTGTCGCCGGGGTGAGATAGATCGGGGCCGGCACACCTGCCAGCGCCTCCTCCAGGGCGGCTCGGCGCTCGGTCAGGGGACGTTGGCTGTAATCGACGTCGCCGAGGGCAAGGAGGTCAAAGGCGACAAAACTTGCCGGCGTCTCGTTGGCGAGCTTTGCCACTCGGCTGGCTGCCGGATGGAGGCGCTCCTGGAGAAGCTCGAAGTCCAGGCGCGGCTCATCCGGGCGGATGAGGATCACCTCACCGTCAAGCACCACCTTGTCCGGCAGATAACCGGTGAACGCTGCGACCAGCTCGGGGAAATACCGCGTCATCGGCTTGCCGTTGCGGCTGGCCATCTCGAGCCGGTCCCCGGAACGGAAGACCAAGGCCCGGAACCCGTCCCATTTGGGTTCGATAAGGACCTCCCCGGCCGGGATCGCCTTGGCCGGCTTGGCGAGCATCGGTTCCACGGGGGGCAAGACCGGCAGATCCCACAGGCGCCGCTGCTCGGCGTCCCGGTCCGCCTTGGGCGTGAGATAGTCGGCGTCTGCCTTGTCGGCACGGCGCTTGCTCGGCGGCACCCGAGGTGGCTCACCCGGCATCTTCGGATAGTCCGGGGGGAAGTTCAACTCGCCCAGACCAGCGTCAAGGTCGGCTTGCCACAGCTCAAGCGCAGCAGTCAACGAACCGGTGTGATCGGCCATGTCGGCCCACGGGTCGCCTCGATCCCCCAGCAGATCCGGCACGGTCAACACGGTGTATCGGGACGGGCCGGCCACGGTCAGTTCAGCCCAGGTCACCGGGGTTGACACTGGCGCCCCAGGCAGCGGGCGCGGACTGTAGGCAGCGGCGATGGTCCGGTCTCGGCACGCCTGGTTGAAGTCGACAAACACCTTCACCCCGCGCTCCTCCTTCCACCAGGACGTAGTCACCAACTCCGGCATCCGCCGCTCAAGCTCTCGGGCGATTCCGATGACGGCGTGGCGCACATCCAGGAACTCGTGGGTCGCCGCGATAGGGGCGAACACGTGCACGCCACGGTTGCCGGACGTCTTGGCATACGGGGTGAGCCCGAGTTCGAGCATGAGCTCCCGCAGCGCCAGCGCGACCGTTGCGGCGTCGGCGAAGGTCCGCCCCGGTTGAGGGTCGAGGTCAATCCGCATCTCGTCGGGGTTGTCGAGCTCGTTGGTGCGCACAGGCCAGGGATGGAAGGTGATCGTGTTCATCTGGACCGCCCACACGGCGGTGGCCGCCTCGTTGACCACCAGCTGCGGATGGCGGCGCCCGCTCGGGTAGCGCACGGCGACGGTGCTCGCCCACTCCGGGACTCCCTTGGGCGGGTTCTTGGAGTAGAACGCCTCGCGTTCGACCCCCTCGGGGAAGCGCTGCAGGGTCACCGGGCGGTCCGCCAGATGGGCCACCAACGGTTCGCCGACGGCCATGACGTATGCCGCCAGGTCGGCCTTGGTGATCGCCGGGCTCGCCGGCGTTTCGGGCCAGAGCACCCGGTCAGGGCTCGAGATCCGGATCGTGCGAACCCCGTCCGGACTTGCTATCTCGACATGCGCAGCATCATCGGCCACGATGGGTGAGCCTACCCGGGCCGGATGGCGCGGCGCTGTGACGACCTGAGGACGCGGCATACTGGGCTCGTTCCCCGTGGTAGCCGCCACGATGCACCAGCGCGATCCGCGAGCTCGCGGGCACGAGCGGAGAGGACATGAATCGGCCATGGAATTGACCGACGACCAGTGGCGGGAGCGGCTCAGCGAGTCGGAGTACCAGGTACTGCGACAAGGTGGCACCGAGCCGCCGTTCACCGGGGAATACACCGACACCACCACCGAAGGGGTCTATGCCTGCCGGGCCTGCGGAGCGGAGTTGTTCACCTCGAACGAGAAGTTTGGCTCCCACTGCGGCTGGCCGTCGTTCTACGCGCCGCTGGCTGGGGACTCCGTGCGGTACCTGCCGGATTCCTCACTCGGCAGGCAACGGGTCGAAGTCCGGTGTGCCAACTGCGACAGCCACCTGGGCCACGTCTTCGAGGGTGAGGGCTACCCGACGCCCACGGACCAGCGCTACTGCATCAACAGCATTTGTCTGACGCTGCGCCCCACCACCAACTAGCCACCGCACCGTTTCCCCACCCCCATCCTCCAACCCCCCATCCTCCAGATTTACGCCTCAGGTGGGAAACCGGAGGTTCGCTAGGGAAGTTTTCCCTTGCGATGCTCCGGTTTCCCATGTCAAGTGTCCGGCTATCACTGAGCCATGCCACGCAACCCATCCCAAGGTCATCGTCACGGCGTTGCCAGCCCCGGCGGGTCGAACGAGCAGGCGAAGCCCGATGGACACTTCGGCGTCGGCGTGGGGGATCCCAGTGACGTCGGTGCACCCGCTGGGCGGTCCTGACTAGGAGGCCCATCTCGCCGATTGGGTGACCGCGTGATCGATGCGGCGTTTGATCAGCCTGATGTTGTTCAGTTCGGGCCAAGTGACCCTGATGACGGTGTATCCCTGGCTCCGGATCTGGTCTTCACGCCGCTTTTCGCGGACCAGGGCGTCCGCGCCGCCCTCGGCATACTTGATCGCACCGTCGAACTCGATGACGATTCGGGTTCCCGCCACCACGAAATCGACGCGGCCGAGCACGTCGCCATGCTCGTCCCGGATGACAACCTGCGGTTCGAGCACGACGCCAAGCGACGAAAGACCCAGGCGTAGGCGGGACTCGCCGACCGATTCCGACCGTCCATCGACCTGCCGCACCATGGCACGGGCATGGGCCGAGCGTGGCCAGGTGCCGAGTAGCTCAGCGGAGGTGGCCAGATCCTCGACGCTGAGCATCTGTTTGTTTAGGGCTGCGTCTGCGGTGCACACGGCGGCAATGGCCCCGGCATCCATGGCGATCTGCACCAGGATGTCGGCCACCGGCGGCACCATTCCGACGGGCGTCTGGACCCCGATGACCTCACCGGGACGAACATGAAACGCCTCGGTTGTGACCGAGCGCTGTATTGGCCGAGCCAACTGTGCCCGCCGCAGGTTCACACCCCAAACGGGCAGGTCAAGGGCGAGCGCGGCGGTAACCCCGATGAGGGAGGCGTCCTGGTAGAGCAGCTGTGCCCCTGCGGCCAACTGGAGATGTCGCTCCTCGGGCCGCGTCGGGATGCTCCACGCCACGGCATACAGGCCGCGATTCAGGCGCACCACGGCCCGATGGCGGGCCAGCTCCGTCAATTGCCGCTCGAACACACCGGCGGACTGAGCCTGCCCGGTCGTGAAGAGTCCTCCTTGCCCATCGGCCAGAGCAACGAGGTCTGAGGGAAGCATGGATGCGCACGCGTGGGTCGTCGTCATGTCTTGACGGTGGCCATGGCATACGCCTCGCACCAGTGACGGTCCACACTCTGTGGACGGCGTGGCCGCCCGCGACACACTGTGGACAACGCAACCGGTGGCCAGCACGGCATCGTGAGCCCCGTCAACTTCGCAAGGGAACCCAGAGCCGGGCAAGGGCAACCTCCCCTTGCCAGGCTCTGGGTTCCCACCTGAGGCGTAAATCCGGAGGCGGGGTGGGGTGGGGTGAGATCAGCGAAGTGTGGAGATCAGCTCGGGCAGGTCCACGAGGGGGCCGGTAAAGAACGGTGTCTCCACCCGCACATGCCGACGCGCACCCGATCCCCGCAGCTCGCGCATGAGATCGACGATCCGATACAGGTCATCCGCCTCGAAGGCCAGCACCCATTCGTAGTCGTTCAGGGAGAACGAGGCGATGGTGTTGGCCCGCACATCGGGGTAGTCCCGCGCCATCTGACCATGCTCGCTCAGCAACTCGCGCCGCTGCTCATCGGGCAGCAGATACCACTCATGGGACCGCACGAAGGGATAAACGCAAACGTATGCCCGGGGCTCTTCCTCAGCCATGAAGGCCGGGATGTGGCTCTTGTTGAACTCGGCAGGCCGGTGCAGGGCTGCCGAGGACCAGACCGGCTTCAGATGGGATCCGAACCTGGTGCGAAGGAACCCCTTGTAGGCGTCCTGGAGTTCCTCCACCGTGGCCGCATGGGACCAGATCATCAGATCAGCGTCGCCACGCATCCCAGACAAGTCGTAGGCGCCGCGGACGGTCACTCCGGCCGCTGCAAGCTGTTCAAGGTATGCCGTTGCCTCCGCAGCCAGCGCAGCCCGGTCAGCCTCCCCCAGCGGCGTGTCAACGGCGAAGACCGACCACATGGCATACCGGATGGTCTCGTTGATTTCGCGCATGCGGGCAGGGCTAGGTTTTGCCGGGATGGCGCGGGCACGCGCGCCGCCCGCCCCCGCGGACTTCTTCCTTGTCGTGGGAGCAGCGGGTTTGTCGGACACTGGGTTTCCTTTCATGGCACAGTTGGGGTTGATCTTCAGGCTAGAACGGCGGCGGCAGCAGCGCGCGCTGAGCCCACCACGGCGGGGATTCCCACGCCGTCGTATGCCGCCCCGCACACGGCCAGTCCACCCGCCTCGGCAACCGAGGCGCGAATCGTGGCGACCCGGTCCACGTGCCCGACGGCGTATTGCGGGAGGGCTCCGCCCCACCTCTGGACGTGGACATCGATCGGGGGAGGCACGTCGCGCCCCAGCACATGGCCGAGTTCGGCGAGGGAGGCCGCGATGAGAGACGCATCCGGTCGCTGCAACTCTTCGGCACTGCCGGCTCGCCCGACGGAGGTCCGCACGTAGGCGACCTCCGGGGCAGTCTCGGCCAGCCATGCCCACTTCGCCGAGGAAAAGGTGGCCGCCTTGATCGGACGCTGCTCCACGGCTGGAACGAGGAACCCCGACCCGGGTAGGTCACCCAGGCGTTGCGCCGGGAAGGCCAGGGTCACCACCGCCATCGACGCGCTGTCCATCGTGGCCAACGCTGAGGCGGCGGTCGGGGCGTTCACCGACAGGAGTCTGGCCGCGGCCGATGGTGGAACCGCCACGATGACCGCGTCGGCCGCCCAGGTTTTCGGATCCGTGGTGGGCCCGGACACGACCGTCCAGCCGCCGTCGGTCCGTCTGTTCAGCTGCCGAACAATCGTATCGGGCACGATTCGGGCCCCCCGATCCCGCAAGACGTTGGCCACGGCTTCCGGCAGCGTGCCCATCCCGCCGACGAGGCCGGCGAAGGCCCCCCGTGCCCGGGAACCACCGGAGCGGTCCAGGCGCGCAGAAGCATCGAGCAAGCGTTCACCAGACCTGGCCACTGTCCACAGCTGCGGCGCCGTCGCCCGCAGAGACAGCTGCCACGGGTCACCGGCATACACGCCGCTGACCAAGGGATCGACGAGCTTGTCCAAGACGGCCAGACCAAGTCGCGAGCTGACGAACTCTGCGACGCTGGAATCCTGGTCGACCGCCCCGGTTGTGACCTCGGAGCGCAGCCGGTCGAGTTCGACCTCACTGAGCAGCCCGGCGGCCTGTTCCGGGTCCGCCGGTATGCCCATCAGGCTGGGTGACGGTATCGGCCAGAGCCGTCCGCTGCTGAAGACCCCGGCCGAGCTGGTGGCCGGGGTCGTAAGCTGCTCGCCCAACCCCACGGCGGTGGCCAGCCCGGTGCCCTGATCGCCCACGGCCAGCATGGCCTCGGCCCCGACGTCGACCGGGTGGCCGGCCACGATCTCCCGGCGCAGCTTGCCACCCACCCGGTCGGTTCCTTCGAGCACGGTCACGGTGGCTCCCGACTCGAGCACGGCCAACCCGGCCGTCAGGCCGGCTATCCCCCCACCGACGACCACCACACTGCTCACGCCCCCACTCTTGCAGACAGTCGTGATCCGACTGTGACCGGGTCGGGGAACCGCTGGGCGCCGGACGTGGTCCAACCCGCATACCCCCAGCCGATCGGAGGACTCATGCCCAGCCTGAACCTCGACGCCACACCACATTCCTCGCTAGCGCCCATGGTGACACCGCACGGACTGCGGGTCTGCGCTCGCGTCCGGTTGCTGCTGTCAGTGGTCGCGCTGCTGGGTGCAGTCCTGCTTGCTGGATGCTCCAGTGGCGCCGACACCACGTCCACCTCGAGCGAACCTCAGTCAGGCCTACACGGCTTCGCCGAGGATTCGGGCGGCGCGGTGGGTTCGGTCGACAGTGAGAAGGGGGACGCCACCAAGAAGCAGTCGTCGAGCGGCGCAGACATGCAAGCAGCAGCCTATGCCGCCAACCAGCAGCTGGCTCGCACGGGGTCCTTGTCCTTGCAGGTCAGCGATGCCACTGCCGCCTCTGCGCGAATCCGCGCCGTTGCCGCCGGAGTGTCTGGGATCGTTACCGCAGAGGACCTGGTCACCTCAACCGACAGCGGACACGCGAGGACGTCCGGCACCGTGACCATCTCTGTGCCCGCAAGCGCGTTGGATGCCACCATGGAAAAGATCGCGGGGTTGGGCACCGTGCTCGACCGCAGTGTCAGCACCGAGGACGTCACCGCTTCGCTTGTCGATACCGATAGTCGGATCAAGACCATGACCACGAGCATTGAGCGCCTGCGAGCCTTCCTCGCTCAGAGCACCAAACTGGACCAGGTTGTCTCCTTGGAGAAGGAGCTGACCACGCGAGAAGCCGAGCTGGAATCGCTCAAGGCCCAGCTGGCCTCCCTGAAGGATCGCGTCGCCATGTCGCCGATCACCGTGGCGTTGACGACGGACACATCCGCGACGCCTCCCCCCGATGACGACGGATTCCTCGCCGGCCTGAAGTCCGGATGGGCCGCCCTGACGGCATCGACGGTCGCTGTCTTGACGACGCTCGGGGTGTTGCTGCCCTTCCTCCTCGTGCTGGCTATCGTCGGTCTGCCGGTCTGGGGGTGGTGGCGCCGCCGGACGACAGCCCGCCAGGTACCAACGCCCCCGACCCCACCAGCAGGACCTCCCGCCGAACCCGCCGCTGGTCAGGGCTGACGCGCCGACACCGCGTGCACATGCTCGACCACGGCGGTGAGGATCGCCGGGTCGGTGGCCGGTAGCACCCCATGGCCCAAGTTGAAGATGTGCCCCCGCGCGGCCCTGCCCTGCTGCACGATGCGTTCCACTGCGCCAGCCAACGGCTCCCATGGCGCAAACAGCAGGGCAGGATCGAGGTTGCCCTGGACGGCATACGTCGGGCCGAGCCGCTCGATAGCGTCGCTGAGGCTGACGCGATAATCCACGCCGACGACGTCGGCTCCCGCGGCACCGAGCAGCGGTAAGAGCTCTCCGGTTCCGACCCCGAAATGGATCCGGGGGACATCGAGGTCCGACACCGCCGCCAGAGCTGCCGTCGAATGCTCCTGCACGTATGCCGCATAGTCCGCCCGGGAGAGAGACCCGACCCAGGAGTCGAAGAGCTGGATCGCGCTGGCGCCGGCTTCGACCTGCGCCCGGAGAAATGCCCCGGAGACCTGGGCCAACCGGGCGCACAGATCATGCCAAAGCCCGGGGTCGGCATGCATGAGCGCCTTGGTGTGCTCGTGGTGCCGGGAGGGTCCACCCTCGATGAGGTAGCTGGCCAAGGTGAACGGGGCACCGGCGAACCCGATGAGCGGGGTTCCGCCGAGCTCGGCGGTGGTCAGCGCGACGGCCTGACCGATGTAGGGAACCATGTCCGCGGTGAGCTCAGGAAGCCGATCCAGGTCGCGCCTGGCCCGGAAGGGTTTGGCGATCACCGGCCCCACTCCCGCGACGAGGTCGAGGTCCACGCCAACTGCGGCGAGCGGTATGACGATGTCGGAGAAGAAGATGGCCGCATCCACTCCATGCCGCCGGACCGGTTGGAGGGTGATCTCGGCAACCAGCTCCGGACGGCGGCAGGACTCGAGCATGCCGATCCCCTTGCGCGCGGCCCGGTACTCCGGCAACGACCGGCCGGCCTGGCGCATGAACCACACCGGGGTGTGCGGCACCGCCTGCCCCCGCGCCGCCCGCACCAGGACACTGTCGGCGGGATTTGTCGGGGACTCGATGTCGCTCACGAGCGGGATCCTACGGAACGGACCTGCAATCGCGGCTCGCCACGACGGCTCACAGCGCGATGAATCCCGCGCCCACGGCGGACAGCGCCACCCCGACCAGCTGAATCTGGCGGAGTCGTTCGGAGAGAACGAACCGGGCCAGTACGACGGTCACGACGGGATAGAGCGACCCGAGCACGCTGGCTAGGCTGACCAGAGAGGATGAGGAGGCCACCGCATACAGCCCGTTGGCGAGCAGGTCGACGATCCCCACAACGGCGAGGGTCGGTTGTTGGCCCGCTCGAACCCCGCCGGCAGAACGTAGGATGAGACCGGCGACGAGAAACAGGGACACCGAGGTAGCGCGCATCCCCCACAGGGTGTGCATGACGGATTGCCGAGCCCCGAGATCAATCAGCACCAGGGTGATCCCGAACCCGATCCCAGCGACGATGGCCAGCAGTACCGGGCGCACGGAGGCACCCCCGGACAGCTCCGGGCCCGAGGCCAACACGATGCCGAGTACGGCGACCGCAACCCCAAACCAGGCCCACGGTGGGGCCTGGTCGCCGCGCGCGATGCCGACAAGGACCGGCACGACGACACCCAATGAGGCCACGGGCGCCACCACCCCCATGGTCCCAGTTGACAGCGCAAGGTAGAAGCAGACCAGGGCGGCACTTCCGCTGATTCCGGCCCCCATGGCCGAGGGCAGCAGGAGGTTGGTGCCGAAATCTCCGCGGAAACCCAACACGAGCGTCAACCCCAGCAGCGCCCATCCCTGAGACCAGGCAACGACGGCGACGGCTGGGATACGCCGCGACAACAACCCGGCGATGAAGTCCGACGTGCCCCAACACAGCGAGGAGAGCAGGGCCAACAAGGCGGACACGGCGCAACCCTAACGAGGGCGGATAGCGGCGTGTGCTGCGGGCCGCCCACGGGCTTCTCACCTACCCTGCTCTGTGTGAACACCAGGGGTAATCCGGGTCACCCGTCACCAGCGTTTGCCGCTGCCGTCCGCGACCTGGATACGGTGCGTGCGCGTTCCGAGGTACGACTCACCGAGGTACCTGCCCCTCAGCGGATTGCCCCGTATGCGCTCGCTTTGACCGGCGAGGTCGTCATCGACGGCGAGGATGTGGCCTCAGGACGGTTCGTTCTTCTCCACGACCCCGCGTGTCCGGAACCGTGGGCTGGGGAATGGCGTGCGGTGACGTTCGCTCGTGCCGAGCTCGAACCCGAGCTGGCCACGGACCCCGTGCTCGGCGATGTCGGCTGGAGTTGGCTCGTGGATGCGCTCGCGGCCCGGCAGCTGGTCTATACCGCAGAGGCTGGCACGGTGACTCGAGTTGTGTCCCAGAGCTATGCCGGACTGGCCGACCGGGAGCCCAGTGTCGAGATGGAAATCAGGGCCTCGTGGACGCCAGTGGATGGCCGACTTGGCCCACATCTGCTCGCGTGGACCGATCTTCTGTGTACCGTGGCAGGACTCCCTCCGCTGCCAGAGGGAGTCACCGCCCTTCCGGGTCAACGAAATTAGCCGAACGAGCATGCCTCATACCGCAACCACTGGAGCTTCCGCGACGCCCGGCGAGCCCGAGGCGCCTGCTCCTGTCCCCTTGAACGTTCCCAGTGATGGCGTCCCGGACCTAGTCGTGACCGAACGCGACCTCGCTGCGGCGGCGAGAACCATTGGTGACGGCGTCGGCCCGGTGGCTATTGACGCCGAACGTGCCTCCGGATATCGCTATGGTCAGAAGGCCTACCTGGTTCAGTTGCGCCGTGAGGGGGCTGGCAGTTGGCTCATCGATCCGGCGGCTTGCCCCGACTTGAGCCCTGTCAATGCAGCCATCGGGTCAGCCGAGTGGATCCTCCATGCTGCGACCCAGGATCTGGCCTGCCTGGCCGAGGTCGGCTTGCGCCCCCAGGCCTTGTTCGACACCGAGTTGGCCGGTCGCCTCCTCGGGCTGCCTCGGGTTGGGTTGGCCGCGGTCGTCGAGCACTATCTCGGACTCTCGTTGGCCAAAGAACACTCTGCGGTGGACTGGTCCACGCGACCGCTCCCGGAGCCTTGGCTCCGCTATGCCGCACTCGACGTCGAAGTGCTCATCGAGCTGCGGAATCTTATGGGTGTCGACCTGGCCAGCACCGGGAAGGATCAATGGGCACGCGAGGAGTTCGCCGCGCTCCTAACCTGGGAGCCCGCCGAACGCGTCGACCCGTGGCGCCGGACGTCCGGCATCCACAAGTTGCGATCGACGCGCGACATCGCCGCCGTCCGGGAGTTGTGGTTCGAACGAGACCGGATCGCCCGCGAGCGGGATCTGTCTCCCGGCAGAGTGATCTCCGACCAGCACCTCATGGAGATCGTGATGGCCCACCCCCGGACCCTTGCCGAGGTCAATCAATCCAAGCCGGCAGCGCGTTATGCCCGATTCTGGTTCGCCGCCGTGGAAAGGGCCCGGGCCCTGCCGGAGGCCCAGCTGCCGCCGCGATCGCTGTCCTCGGATCGCCCACCGCACCCGAAGACCTGGACGGAGAAGAAGCCCGAGGCCGCCGAACATCTGGCCCTGGTCCGTCAGCAACTCGCCGCCTTCTCGGAGGAGAGCAGTGTTCCGGTGGAGAACGTGTGTACGCCGGACACGCTGCGGCGGATCGTCTGGGATCCTCCCAGGGATACCTCCACCGAAGGCTTCGCGGCTGCGCTGGCTGCCATGGGCGCACGTCCCTGGCAGGTCGAGATCGTTGCCGAGATGCTGCATACGGCCTTCGTCACACCGACTGAGTAGACTCGCTACCGGCGAGTAACATGGCGGGCGTCCGTGATCCCCGCGAAAGGCACCGCGTTGTCCCGCACCCTTCATGATGTCGTGTTCGTCGACGGCGTCCGCACTCCGTTCGGCAAGGCCGGCGAGAACGGCATCTACGCCCAGACCCGGGCGGATGACCTCGTCGTCCGCTGCATCCGCGAACTCCTGCGTCGCAACCCCTCCTTGCCGCCCGGGCGGGTGGAGGAGGTAGCCATCGCCGCCACCAGTCAAACCGGTGACCAGGGCCTGACCATCGGTCGCACGGCTGCCCTGTTGTCGGGCTTGCCGGCGTCCACCCCCGGATATGCCATCGATCGGATGTGCGCCGGCGCCATGACCGCGGTGACCACCGTGGCCGGCTCCATCGCCTGTGGCGCAATCGAGGTTGCCCTGGCCGGCGGCGTCGAACACATGGGCCATCACCCAATGGGCGCCGACGCGGACCCGAACCCCCGGTTCATCGCCGAACGAATCGTTGACGAGTCGGCCCTGGTCATGGGCAGGACCGCCGAGAACTTACACGACCGATTCCCCGCGATCACCAAGGAACGCTGCGACGCATACGCGGTCGGCTCGCAAACCAAACTCGCCGCAGCGTACGAGGCCGGTTTGATTCAGCCCGACCTGGTGACCATGGCCATTCGCGATGTGAATCAGGGCTGGGGGCTGGCGACCGTTGACGAGCCACCGCGACCTGGGACGACCATGGAGAGCCTGGCCGAGCTCAAGACCCCCTTCCGTGCTCACGGGCATGTCACCGCAGGCAACGCCGCGGGCCTGAATGACGGTGCCACCGCTTGCCTCCTGACATCCGCCGAATCCGCCGCTCAGCTGGGACTTCCGGTCAAGATGCGGCTTGTCTCGTTTGCCTACGTCGGGGTTGAGCCCGAGGTCATGGGGATCGGACCCATACCGGCCACGGAGAAGGCACTCGCCCGCGCCGGATTGACTATCGCCGACATCGGCCTGTTCGAGCTCAACGAAGCCTTCGCCGTGCAGGTGCTCGCCTTCTTGGACCATTTCCAGATCGCGGAAACCGATCCACGCGTCAACGAATACGGCGGCGCGATTGCCACGGGCCATCCGCTGGCTTCCTCCGGAGTCCGGTTGATGAACCAGCTCGCCCGGCAATTCGAGCATCACCCGGAGGTGCGCTATGGATTGACCGCTATGTGCATCGGGCTGGGCATGGGCGGGGCCGTCATCTGGGAGAACCCGAACCACGAAAATTTTGTCCGCACCGGAGCCGAGAGCTGACCCGCCATGTCCACAACGCATTCGCCAGAACCCACCAAGGGCAGCACCGGGTCGAACCCAGGAGCCAACACCCCGACCCTGCCCGAGGAGATCGTCACCCACAGCCTGATCCGGGATGTCGCCCTCCCCCACGGCGGCACGCTAGCCCTGATCACCTTGGACAACGGCCGCGACCACACGCGACCGAGCACCTTCGGTCCGATCGGTATCGCCGAGCTCTCCGCGGGCCTGGCAACCCTGCGTGAGCGCGCCGAGGCCGGTCAGATTGCCGCTGTCGCGGTCACCGGCAAGCCCTTCGTCTTCGCCGTCGGGGCCGACCTGTCCGGAGTTCCATACCTGACCCGCAGGGAGCAGGCGGGGGCGATCGCCCGAGCCGGTCACGCGGCCTTCGCGGCCATCCGCGCCCTGCCCGTGCCCACCTTCGCCTTCGTCAACGGCGCAGCGTTGGGCGGCGGCGTCGAAGCCGCCCTGGCCTGCGACTATCGCACAATCTCGACCGGTGCCGGCGCGATTGCCCTGCCCGAAGCCTTCCTTGGGCTGGTGCCCGGGTGGGGTGGCTGCTGGCTCTTGCCCAATCTCATCGGAGTGACCAATGCCCTGAAGGTGATCGTCGAGAACCCCCTGGCGACGAACCGGACGCTGTCCGGCCCCGCCGCGTATGCCTTGGGCATGGCCGATGCCATCTTCGAGCCGGCCGACTTCCTGGAATCCTCGATCGCCTGGGCAGATGCGGTTATTCGGGGCGAACTGGTGGTCCAACGGCCCGAGATCGACCGGGACGAGGCGGGATGGAATGCCGCCTGCGACGATGCCCATCAGGCCGCTCTGGTCAAGACCGGCGGGCGGGCACCGGCCCCGCAGCGGGCCATCGACCTCATCCGGGCGGCGCGCACGGCGACCATGGATGAGGGTTTCGCCGCCGAGGACGAGGCCCTGTCCGATCTCATCATGAGTGATGAGCTGCGCGCCGGACTCTATGCCTTCGACCTGACTCAAAAGCGGGCCAAGCGCCCGGCCGGCGCGCCGGACAAGGCGTTGGCCCGACCGGTGACCAAGGTGGGCATTGTCGGGGCCGGGCTGATGGCGAGCCAACTGGCACTGCTCTTTGCCCGCAAGCTCGGTGTTCCCGTCCTCATGACCGACCTCGACCAGGTCAGAGTTGACCGCGGTGTCGCCTGGGTTCACGGTCAGATCGCCGACCTTACCGAGAAGGGACGGCTCTCGGCCGACAAGGCGAGATTCCTGACCTCTCTGGTCTCCGGCGCCACCGACAAGGCCGGGTTCGCCGACGCGGATATTGTCGTCGAGGCAGTGTTTGAAGAGCTCAGCGTCAAACAGCAGGTGTGGTCCGAGGTCGAGGCGATCGTCTCCCCCGAAACGCTCCTCGCCTCGAACACCAGCTCGCTGTCCATCACGGCGATGGCGGCCCACCTGACGCACCCAGAACGCGTCGTCGGTTTCCACTTCTTCAATCCCGTCGCAGTCATGCCGCTAGTGGAGATCGTTGCCGGCGGCCAGACCGATGAGGCGACGCTTGCGACGGCCTTCGCCACGGGCAGGACCCTTGGCAAAACGACGATCCTGGTCAAGGACTCCCCCTCGTTCATCGTCAATCGGTTGCTCGGACGGTTCCTCGGCGATTTCACCAAGGTCGTCGACGAGGGCACGGCGGAGTCCGTCGCCGATGCGGCTGTCGCTGGGTTGGCCCCCATGCCGCCCGCGACGCTGCTGCAATTGGTCGGCCCAGCCATCGCCCTGCACAACAGCGAAACCCTGCACGAGGCCTTCGGCGATCGCTTCTATGTGTCCGCAACGCTGCAACGCGCCGTTGCTGAGAAGGTCGACCTGGCGCAGGCCCGCCAAGCACCGACGGACGCCGTCGCGTTGACCCAGGAGGAGGTGCGCGTCACCGTGCTGTCCGGGCTGGCCGAAGAAGTCGGGCTTATGCTCGCCGAAGGCGTTGCCCAGGCACCCATGGACATCGATCTGGCGATGATCACCGGTGCCGGTTTCCAGTTCTGGAACGGCGGCTTGACCCCTCTGCTAGACCGCGAAGGCATTTCCCAGTCGGTGGTCGGTCAGCGATTCCTTCCACCCGGTGTGGCGTCTCTCCCTCGCTGA
>JBKECS010000017.1:0-143753 GCA_047974805.1 Nostocoides sp.
CGGTGGCTTGTGGAAGCGCCGTCGCTCAACGGATAAAAGGTACCCCGGGGATAACAGGCTGATCTTCCCCAAGAGTCCATATCGACGGGATGGTTTGGCACCTCGATGTCGGCTCGTCGCATCCTGGGGGTGGAGTCTCTCCCAAGGGTTGGGCTGTTCGCCCATTAAAGCGGCACGCGAGCTGGGTTTAGAACGTCGTGAGACAGTTCGGTCCCTATCCTCTGTGCGCGTAGGAAACTTGAGAGAGGCTGACCCTAGTACGAGAGGACCGGGTTGGACGAACCTCTGGTGTGTGAGTTGTTCTGCCAAGGGCACCGCTCATTAGCTACGTTCGGAAGTGATAACCGCTGAAAGCATCTAAGCGGGAAGCACGTCTCAAGATGAGGTTTCCATGGACTTCGGTCCGAGAGGCTCCCAGCTAGACTACTGGGTTGATAGGCCAGACGTGGAAGTGCAGCAATGCATGTAGCTGACTGGTACTAATAAGCCGATAACTTGATACACACTAACTTCTGGTGTTCGCGTCCACTGTGCAGTTCCCGAGATACGGTCGGGAACGATTGATATCTCCATAGAGTTTCGGCTGTCAGAGCGAAGGGGAAACGCCCGGCTCCATTCCGAACCCGGAAGCTAAGCCCTTCAGCGCCGATGGTACTGCACTGGTGACGGTGTGGGAGAGTAGGACGCAGCCGGACATAATTTCCGAGTAGCCCATCCATTCGTGGATGGGCTACTTGCGTATACGCGCTATGAAGCGCTTGCGTGCCAGAGTGTATTAGCGTCAATCGTTCCCGCCCCGACTTCGGGGCGGGGTGTGGAAAGGAGCAGTCCCGATGAGCGAAGGCCCGACCGAGCGGCCTCGGTCGCAGGCGGCGAGCGGCCGGTCTGGTACCGGCCATGGTTCACGCCGAGGCGGTAGGCCCGGAAACGTTTCCGGGGCACGGGACCGGAAGCCTGCGGCCGACCGTCAGGGTAGTCGAGGGGTACCCGGGCAACGTCGGTTGTTGGATGGGGAGCCAGACAACAGCGTGCGTCGTGGAGGGTCGAGATTAGCGCCAAAAGGGCCGCGCCTGCCAGAGCCTCGAATCGACGAGGGGATCACCGGGGGGGAATTGGACCGATCGATTCGCGGCCAACTACGCACCCTGAGCAAGGAGAACGCCGAGGGCGTCGCGCAACACCTGGTGATGGTCGGCCTTCGTCTGGCCGAGGAGAACTACGACGCTGCCTTGGCGCACGCCGAAACCGCGGTGCGACGTGCCGGTCGGGTCCCAGCCGCTCGAGAGGCATTAGGGCTGGTCAGGTACCGGATGGGGGACTATGCCAAGGCGCTGTCGGAGTTTCGGGCTGTGCGTCGACTGTCCGGCTCTCAACACGTGTTGCCGATGATGGTCGACTGCGAACGCGGTCTGGGTCGCGATGATCGGGCGTTGGAGATGGCGTCCAGTGAGGATGGGCGCGCGCTGAAGGGTGCAGATGCGCTCGAACTGGCGATCGTCGTTTCGGGGATCCGGCGCGATCAGGGGCAATCAAGAGCCGCGGCGCTGGCGCTGCAGTCGTTGGTACGACGTGCAGGTGCACGGATCGACCCGCGGCTGGCATACGCCTACGCCGAGGCTTTGCTTGCCGATGGTGACTCGGCCGGCGCTCGGGAGTGGTTCGCCCGCGCGATCACCGCCGATCCCGACGCGGCCACGGACGCTGCGGAACGGCTGGAACAGATCGACGGTGTCGTGGTGGTCGACCTGCTCGATGAGGACGGCGATGCTCCCGAGGGATCCTCCTCGGCCCCACCCCCGGCAGTTCCATCGACGGATGCCGACGACACACGTGCCTAGGGTGACCAGCTATGACGGGTTCATCTGTGACCTCGACGGCGTCGTCTTCCGCGGAGGCAGCGCCGTGCCCGCAGCTGTGCAGACACTGAACGATCTCGAGGCGCCACTCGTTTTCGCAACCAACAACGCCTCACGCACCCCTGTGCAAGTGACGGAACACCTTCGTGGCTTCGAAATGGCGGTAGCGAACGAACAGGTCGTGACCAGCGCTCAGGCTGGTGCCGCCGAGATCGCCCAAAGACTTCCCGGTGGAGTTGACGTGCTCGCCGTCGGTGGTCCGGGCGTGGCCAATGCCCTTTGCGATGCCGGGTTGAGGGTCGCTACCGAGACGACGCCGCAGGTGGCAGCGGTCCTCCAGGGATTCGGTCCGGACGTGCGGGCCAAGGACCTGGCCGAGGCGTCGTATGCCGTTGGCCAGGGAGCGTTGTGGGTGGGGACCAACGCCGACATGACCCTGCCGACTGACCGCGGGCTGGCACCCGGGAACGGAGCCTTGCTCGCCACAGTCGCCGCTGCCTGCGGTCGTGACCCGGACCTCATCGTCGGCAAGCCGCATCCACCGCTGTACCGCATGTGCCTCGCACGCCTCGGCCTGCCGATCTCGCGCGTGCTGGCTGTCGGGGATCGACTCGACACCGATATTGAAGGCGCAGTGACAGCAGGCCTGGACTCACTGCTTGTACTTACCGGGGTGCACGACGTTGTCGACGCCGCATTGGCCCCCGCCCGGCAGCGCCCAACGTTCGTCGCTGAGGACCTGTCCGCGGTTGGCCGGCCGTTGAACCACGCCGGCTACGCTGAGGACTGGTGGACGTGCGGAAAGGACGTCAGGCGTCTGCGCCAGGGCGCTTGGCAGGTCAAGTCGACCGGCAGCCGCACGGATCGTTTGACGAACATCCTCCACGCGGTGGCTGAGGCCGTCAGCGCGGACGACTCGGTGAGTCGGCAGGATGTCGCCGCTCTTCGGCAGGATGTCGCCGCTCTGGTGGCCGCTGGGCTATCCGATAGGTAGCGTTGGACCGATGAAGGGACCTTCGATGTCGAGCGATGAATTCCGCGAGTATGCCGAATCCTTGCTGATCCTCGGGCGGCGAATGGCCGATCCACTCATCGATCTTGCCCAATCTGCCGCAGAGGCGACTGGGCTCAATCGGTTCATCCAACCGCGCGAGGTCGCCGATGACCTGACCCAGATTGGCGCGACCATCGCCGGCCTGGTGTTCGGTGCCGGTAACGGAACCGGGCCGATGCAAGCCGCCTCGCTGGCCGCCCGGTCCGCCCAGGAGACGCGTCCGCCGGTATCGACGCCCCACGACCCGCCACCGCCGGTCCTCACGCGCGTCGGCACTCGCCCCTCCCGGTCGTCCATCCGTAACCGCCGAGCGGAGGCCCGCAGCTCCCTTGTGGCGACACCGCCGGTCGTGGGGGATAGCGAGGTGGCGGAGTCGGCCACGAAGAAGGAGTCGGCCGAACAGAGGGTCACCGCGAAGGCGACGGTGGAGAAGTCTGCGGTGACGACGTCGGCCTCCAAGAAGGCCACCACGGGGAAGTCTGCGGCGAAGAAGGCCCCCGCGGCGACGGCCGCGGCCAAGAAGTCTGTGGCGAAGAAGTCAGCCGCCAAGAAGGCCACCACGAGGAAGTCTGCGGCGAAGAAGTCAGCCGCCAAGAAGGCCACCACGAGGAAGTCTGCGGCGAAGAAGTCAGCCGCCAAGAAGGCCACCACGGGGAAGTCTGCGGCGAAGCAGTCAGCCGCCAAGCAAACCACCGCTGGGAGGGCCGCCGAGTGAGCGCGTTGGACGCCGGCGAGGATGAAGCGGTGCCCATGTCGCCCCCACTGACCGGCGATGACGTGGTTGATCGCGCGGTTGCCCAGTTGGCGCAGGCCCCACAGACTGGCGGCGACGGCGAGCCAAATCCCGGTGAGCTAGACCTCGTCCTGGAGTCGGGGGAGGCGCTGCACCGCGTCCTGGTGGCCCGTCTGGGCGACCTCGATTCGTGAGCCAACGCCTGGACGTCGAACTGGTTCACCGCGGCCTTGCGCGCTCCCGGGGACATGCCCGGGAACTCGTGACGGGTGGGGAGGTATCGGTCGATGGCCAGG
The DNA here is from genome assembly GCA_047974805.1 of Nostocoides sp. GTDB lineage: Bacteria > Actinomycetota > Actinomycetes > Actinomycetales > Dermatophilaceae > JAJXUB01. Next base: position 3,940 of record JBKECS010000017.1, read on the forward strand.
CCGTGACCAAGCCCTCAACGGGAGTAGGCGACGCCAGCATCATCGACGTTCATCGGGCGTCGGCACAGTGGGTTGGTCGTGGCGCCGCCAAGTTGCTTGCCGCACTGACCGCGTTCGGTCCGGCCGGTCTGAGCGTGACCGGACGACGCTGCATCGACGTGGGCGCCTCAACTGGAGGATTCACCCAGGTCCTGCTGAAACACGGCGCAACCCAGGTCGTAGCCCTCGATGTCGGCCACGGTCAGCTGGTTGCCGAGCTGCGCCGTGACCCCCGCGTCGTCGACGCATCGGGAACGACCGTGCGAGGGCTGGACCCCGCCACCGTGGGCGGCCCGTTCGAGGTCCTCGTCGCGGATCTGTCCTTTATTTCCCTGCAACTGGTCATGCCGGACCTCGTTCGGCTCCTTACCCCAGATGCCGATGTCGTCCTCCTCGTCAAACCGCAGTTTGAGGTCGGCAGGAACCGATTGGGCAAGGGCGGCGTGGTCCGCTCGCAGCAGGATCGCGCGGCGGCGCTGGACGCCGTCGCGCAGGCTGCCCAACGGAACGGGCTGCAGATGCTGGGCAGCGAACGCTGCCCCATTGACGGCGTCATGGGAAACCAGGAGTTCCTCCTGTGGTGTCGTCCGGCGCTGTGATCGATCAGCCTGCACGACCCCCACGGGTTGGTCCTGACCTGGTCGTGAACCATCTCCGGAGGCGTGGGAGAGTAGGGCCAGATATTTGTCCGCCCTCCGAAGGAGCCCCGTGAGCAGCCGCCGGATCCTGTTGGTGACGCACCCGCGTCGGCCAGAGGCGATCGAGATCGCTCACGAGGTCGCCCGCCGGCTGCAGTCGGCCGGGATCGCGGTGGCAACATTGCCGGACCTGCCCGACGGGGTCGTGGACGATGTCGCTGCCGCGTCCGGCTGTGAACTCGTCGTCGTCCTCGGTGGTGACGGCACGATCTTGCGCGGTGTGGATGTCGCGCGGTCTCACGGGGTTCCTGTCCTCGGCGCCAATCTGGGGCATATCGGCTTCCTTGCCGAGTTGGAGCGTGAGGACATCGCGGCAATGGTGGACCATATCGTGGCCCGGGCATACACCGTCGAGGAGCGCATGGCGTTGGACGTCCGGGCCCAGGTCGACGGCGAAGACATCTACTCCGGTTGGGCGCTGAACGAGGCGTCGGTTGAGAAGGCCGCTCGGGAACGGATGATTGATATGTCCGTCGAGATCGATGGTCGCCCACTGTCGACCTGGGGGTGCGACGGGGTCGTCCTGGCAACGCCGACCGGATCCACGGCATACGCCTTCTCCGCCGGGGGACCGGTCGTCTGGCCGAACGTTGAAGCCCTCTTGCTCGTGCCGCTGAGCGCCCACGCCCTCTTCGCCCGCCCGCTCGTCGTGGCACCGACCAGCCGGCTGGCCGTCGGGCTTATCCCTACCGGGGAGGCCGCGGCGGTGCTGTGGTGCGACGGTCGGCGAACCTTCGACCTGCCGGCCGGGGCCTGGGTGCAGGTGGAGCGCTCCGCCACGCCGGTGCGCCTGGCCCGATTGCAGACCGGGGCCTTCACCGATCGCCTGGTCCGCAAATTCGACCTCCCCACGACCGGATGGCGAGGCTCCACCGGCCCCACACCGGGAGGTGCCGCGGACTAACGTTCCGGACTAGCTTGACGCCGGATGGACCCGAACGCGTTCTCGGGAGGCGTCGACGAACGCAGTGAAAAGGGCGCGCTGATCCGGGTCGGTGTCCCACGTGTCTTCGGGATGCCACTGCACCCCGAGATACCAAGGTGGGGATCCCGGCCGCTCGACCGCCTCGATAACCCCGTCCTGTGACCACGCGGTCGCGACCAGCCCGGCCGCCAGGACATCGAGGCACTGATGGTGATAACAGGACGTCGCCACCTGCTCACCGACAAGGGTCGCGATGGCCGTCCCTGCCTTCGTTTCCACCACCCCTCGATAGTTCCGATGGTTATCCGGACGGCTCGGGTCGGAGTCCATGTCCTGAACGAGCGTGCCGCCGAGGGCGACATTGACGACCTGGTTCCCGCGGCAGATTGCGAGCATCGGTACCTGACGCGCAAACGCAAAACGGGCCATGGCCACGTCGAACGCGTCCTGGATCAGATCGACGTCATACAACGCTGGATGCTCCGGTTGGTTGCTCCACATGGCCGCAATGTCTCCGCCCCCGGGCAGCAGGACGCCGTGAGCCCAGGCCAGTTCGCCCGCGACGGATGCTGCGTCGGGTCGTCCGGGCAAGGGATGAGGGTGGACCGACACCGGGTTGCCGCCGCAGGCATACACGGCGGCGGCAAGATTCGCCGAGGTGACTTCGGCCGCATAGCGCAGCGCCGAGGTGGTTGCCGAGAAGCGCTGGGGGATGGCGATGAGCGGCCGATCACCCATGAACAATCCACGTGGTCTTCAGATCGGTGTATCCGGCCATGGCGTGGGCGGACTTGTCCCGGCCGAACCCGGAGAGCTTCACCCCGCCGAACGGGACGGACAGATCGCCCTCCTCATAGCAGTTGACCCAGACGGTACCGGCGCGGATGGCCCGGGAGACACGCAGGGCACGTCCCAGATCGCTGGTCCACACCGCGCCGGCGAGCCCGTATGCCGTGTTCCCGGCCACGGCAACGGCCTCCTGCTCGCTATCGACGATGAACGTGGACAAGACGGGCGCGAACAGCTCCTCCCGGACCAGGATGTTCTCCTGCGTCAAGCCGGCGACCACGGTCGGCTGCATATAGGGGCCGGCGCTGCCGTCACCGATCCGCTGGCCACCCGCGAGGAGCTCTGCCCCGTCGGCCAAACCCTCCTCCAGCTGCCCCAGCACCCGGGTGAGCGACGCCTCGTTGACCATCGGTCCCATGGTGGTCACTGGATCGAGGGGGTCCCCTGGTGCCCAGTCGGCCGTGGCCGCGAGAACCATGTCCAAGGCCGTGTCGGCGATGTCCCGATGGAGGATGAGGCGAGATCCGGCCGTGCACATCTCGCCGCTGTTGAAGAAGATCGCCCAGGCCGCCATCGACGCCGCCTGTTGCAGGTCGGGCGCGTCGGGGAAGATGATGTTCGGGCTCTTGCCGCCCAATTCCAAATACACCCGCTTGAGGTTGCTGTTGGCCGCATAACGCAAAAAGTGGCGCCCGACGGCGGTCGAACCGGTGAAGGTCAACACGTCGACATCGAGGTGCTCACCGAGCCGTCGTCCCACCTGCTCCCCGTCACCGGTGAGAACGTTGAGGACCCCCTGGGGTAGCCCCGCGGCAAGGGCCAGTTCGCCAACCCGCAACATGGACAAGGGGGCCAGCTCCGAGGTCTTCAACACCACGGTGCATCCGGCCGCCAGCGCGGGGGTGACCTTCCAACCGGCCAGGGTCAACGGGAAGTTCCACGGGACCACGGCCGCGACGACGCCAGCCGGCTCTCGGGTGACCAGGGCCAACTCCCCGGGACCGGTCGGGGTGATCTCACCGTGTCCTTTGTCGGCGAGCTCGCCGTAGTAGCGCCAGGTGCGGATGAACGTCTTCAACTCGATCGACCAGGCCTGCCGGATCGGTTTGCCCATCTCCATCGAAACCAGCAGCGCCAACTCGTCGCGGTGCCGCTCCAGTTCGTCGGCCACGCGCAGGAGGATGTCGCCGCGCTCCCGCGGGTGCATCCGAGGCCACGGGCCGGTATCGAATGCTTGACGAGCCGCGGCCACGGCTCGATCCGCGTCGATCGGACCCGCCCAGGGCACCTCGCCCAGTGCGCCCCCATCCCGTGGGGTGATGAGCGTATGCCGACGCTGCGCGGGCACGACATCGCCGCCGATGACCAACCCTGACGGCAGCGGCTGCGCCGCCGCAGCAGCAGCCCAGTCGATCGAGGCTAGATGGCGTTCGGTCATGCCCTGCCGATTTCTTCGGAGGCCAGGCGTGCCATGATTCTGCGAACTTGGGAACCGGCGGCATCTGCCGAGAGGCGGACCTGCGCGGTGGCCGCTCCATCCTCATCGATCAGCGCCTGCATCCCCTCGAGGATGTCCTTCACCCGCCGGTAGTACTGCTCCAACAGCGGCCGGACCGTGCCGTCGCCGGATGCCCCCAGAGCAAAATTGCGGGTTGCCCTCCAGGCGTGCATCGTGCGGCGTTCGTCGACCGGTGTCAGCGCATGGGTGAACGTGAAGTTCGCCTGACCGCTCCCATGGGTGATGGCCCACCGATCCACCCATAAGCCGGGGCTGACGAAGGCGCCCTCCTCGCGCTGGGCATACGTGGCGTTCGGGTCCAGATCGAGCAGGGTGGCTTGCCAGGGCGCGATCCGAGCCGGCGGGTAGTCCCGCGAAAACGACACCGATGTCTCGGTGACTTGGACCGCCAGCGGGGGAGGGGTGGTCAGCAACGCGGGAGGTGAGATCTGAGAATCGACCCGGGGCAGATGGGTGATGTCGGCGAAATTGTCCTGCATGAGGGTCAGGGATGCCTGGGTGATCCACTGACCACCCACGGTGCCTTGATCAGGGTCGCGCAGACACGACGTCACCGGGGTGGCGCGTAAGGCAGCCAGTCCCGGCTCCCCGGGCCAGATCCACACAAAGGAGCCGTCGTCGTGCACCGGATAGGCATGCACGTGGGCGCCATACGGGACGTTGGTCTGCGTCGGTACCGCGATGACCTGTCCGTTGGGGGCATACCGGAACCCCGAATACGGCGCGATGATGTCGTCCCCGTCCACCGACCCCTCGCTGAGCGCAACCGGGGCGTGTACGCAGCGATCGCTGAGGGCGACCACGACGCCAACGCCGGTGCGGTAGACGACGACGCGTTGCCCCAGGGCCACTCGGCCGATTGGTGCCCGGCCGACCTCGTCGGACAGGGCGACGGCATACCAGGTGTTGTGGGGCACGCCCTCCAGACGACGCATGGGTGCGGCACTGTTCGACATGTCTAGCCTCCTCACGCGTCCAGGACGAGCCGGTTGCCCTTGGCTCGGGAGACGCACACCATCATGCAGTCCATCGCCTCTTGCTCCTCCTGATCGAGGACAGAATCGCGGTGATCGACCTCCCCGTCGAGGACCCCGGTCTCACAGGTCCCACAGATGCCCTCCAAACACGAGCCCAGCACCGAGACGCCGGCATCACGCATCGCCTGGAAGACGCTGGTGTCCGAAGCAACGGTGATGGTCAGGCCACTGCGTTGCAGGACCACCTCGAAGCCCTCGTCAGGACCCTCACGTTCGGTGTGCTTGGCGGCGAACCGCTCGAGGTGAAGTGCGCCTTGCGGCCAGGCCTGGCAGCCCGTTTCCACCGCCGCCAGCAGAGGCTCGGGCCCGCATACGTAGACCAAGGTGTCCGATGCCGGGCTGGCCAGGATGGCAGGTAGGTCGAGCAGCCCCTTTTCGTCCTGGGGAACCACGGTGACCCGGTCACCGTAAACGGCCAGAAGGTCGAGGTAGGTCATGGAATCTCGGGACCGTCCGCCGTAATACAGGTGCCAATCGCTGCCGGCCGACTGGGCCGACTCGATCATCGGCAGGATCGGGGTGATCCCGATCCCGCCGGCGATGAATCGGTAACGTGTCGCCCCCAATAGCGGGAAATTGTTGCGCGGCCCGCGAATCACGAGCTGATCCCCGACCTGGAGACGGTGAACCGCGATGGAGCCCCCCCGGCTGTCCGGTGTTTTCAGGACCGCCACGCTGTAGGTACCGGTGTCCTTGGGGCTGGAGCACAAGGAGTACTGGCGTACCAGTCCTTCGCCGAGAACGAGGTCGATATGCGCGCCCGGCGTCCAGCCCGGCAACGGCGTCCCATCGGGGTTCGCGAGGCTGACGCGCAGGACATCGTCGGCGAGGCGGTCAACGGCGGTGACCACTACCTCGGTCTGGAACTCGGTGACCAGCGTTGGTGCTGCTTCGCCCATGGGCAACCTCCGGATCGGCGGTGCGGGCGATGGCGGCGCCTTCGCGGGAGTCGCCATCGACTCGAACGGGGGTGGATATGGTGACATACCACATACGCGCGGTCCGATTAAACCACATCGTTCGGTCCCAAATGATGCGGTGCCCGGCCGTTGCCCGTTGACCAGGTCTCGAGGTTCTTATCGCGATCACCATCGGGGAGCGTCAGGGAGGTGTCTGGCCCTGGGAAGGTCCGCCAAGCGACAAGGCACGCGTCACCAGGTGAGCTTCACCCACCCGTCCAGTCCATTGCCACCGCCGCTGATGGGGCCCAACCCGAGGTTGACCTTGATCAGGGTGACCCCGAGGTAACCACCCCAATAGCTGCTCCCACTACCCCCGCCAGAGCCACCGCGCCTGCTGAGCGCCGGCGTTTCGACAAAGACCACACCGCCGCTACCGCCTCCGGCGTATCCTCCGCCACCGCCACCACCGGGGTTGGCCGTGAACGTGCCAAACGGTGGGGTCACCGTGGGCAGGGACGAACTGCCCCCATTGCCGCCCAGGGCACACCCGGTAGGGGTGCCGTTGGGAATGGTCTTACTCCCGTGAGGTCCGCCAGCGCTTCCGCCTGCGGAGTATCCGAAGACATCCGGATGGGACCCAGACGGCGAGTAGGTGGGCCCAGACGCGGTGGCCCCGGCACCGCCCGTTGGGCCAGAGGCATCCCGTCCACCGGTCACCCCGACGGCGACACTCTGGCTGGTCGGGCATCCCCACGTCAGAGTTCCGCTGGCATCTGCTGCCACAAGAGCTCCCGGCATGTCGACGGCGTCGCTGCCGCCCAACGGGGCGAACACGCCAGTGAACGTCTCGCAGTTGGCCGCCGTGCCCGAGGTGCCCCCTCCGTTGCCGCCGCCACCACCGCCGGCCACGATCACCGGAGCAAACGTCAACGGGCTCGCCGCAGTTCGCACGAGGATGGCCGACGCTCCGCCCCCTCCGCCGCGGCCGCCGGATCCGGATCCGCCCAAGCCAGCATTGCCTCCGTTGCCGTAACCCACACCGCCAGCACCGAGGACGGTCGCCGTTCCGTCGACGCCGCCGCCGCCGGCCCAGATGACGATGTCCGTGCCGGCAGCAACCAGCATCGTTCCGAAGATCTTGGCCCCTCGGCCCTGATCGAAGGCATGTCCACCGCCCCCGCCGACGACTTCGAAGGTAATGGCGCAGTCGTACGGGATGGTGGTCAGGTGCCGTTGTCCCGGTCGCAGTTCGCTGTCGGCACCAGTGGCGGCGCAGGCGACCGCGGAGGGACTGCTGGCAAAACTTGGCGACCCAGCACCGACGACAATTGCGGGCATGGTCCAGGCAACCGCCGTTGATAAGCGCCTGCGTGAGAGACGGAGAGCATCGTGAGACGCAACATGGGCTTCGTCGGACATAGGGGCTCTCCTGCTGACGTTGGGGGACGTCGCCGGTTCCGCGGTGCTCGCCGACGACCAATGTCACCCTGAAGTATACATGTGCGCGAAACCAAGACCCCGGACGAGGTGTGGCGGACCCCCTTGCCGCACCGACGTATCCGGGTGGCCCGGCTAGGCTGAGGCCGTGTTGACCGAGATGCGGATCAGGGACCTCGGGGTCATCGCCGACGCCACCATCGCGTTCCACCCCGGTCTCACCGTCCTCACCGGGGAGACCGGTGCCGGGAAGACGATGGTGGTGTCCGGCCTGGGTCTGCTGTTGGGCGGGCGTGCCGATGCCGCCCTGGTCCGGACCGGCAGCGAACGCCTCATTGTCGAAGGGGTCGTTGATCTGGCTCAGGACCATCCGGCCATGGCCCGCGCCCGGGAGGCTGGCGCCGACGTGGCCGAGGAGTTGCTGCTGGCCAGGACCGTCACCGCACAGGCGCGCAGCCGCGCATATGTCGGCGGACGCGCCGCGCCGGTCGGTGTCCTCTCCGACCTCGGAAAGCACCTGGTTGCGGTGCATGGTCAGGCCGACCAATGGCGGCTGCGGAGGAAGAGCCAGCACCGCGAGCTGCTCGATGACTTCGCCGGACCGGCGGTCCGTGAGCTCCGGGCGGCATACGGGGCGGCCTGGGAGGAGTTGCGCCTGGTCACCGAGGAGGCCGACCGGCTGGAGCGGGACGCGGTAGCGCGCAACCGGGAGGCCGAGGCGCTGCGTCATGGCCTGGGCCAGATCGAGCAGGTCGCGCCGGAACCCGGAGAGCAGGAACGCCTCGACGAAGAATCTGAACGGCTCGCCCACGCCGCCCAATTGACGGCGGCAGCCGAGGAGGCGGCGGTGCTGCTGGCCGGAGACGACACCACCGGCGCGGGCTCAGCGTCGGCATCGGAGCTTCTTGGCGCCGCCCGGCACGCGCTGGACGTCGTCGCCGATCACGACCCGGCCTTGCAGGGACTGCGGGCACGGCTCATCGAAGTCGGTCACCTGCTCGCCGACGTGCAGGCGGATCTGTCCGCGTATGCCTTCGACATCGACGCCGACCCCGTCCGACTCGCCGCAGTCCAGGAGCGACAGGCCGCTCTGACCGACCTGACTCGGCGCTTCGGCCCGACCTTCGACGACGTGCTCGACTGGCGGCATACCGCGACACGGCAGCTCCTCGACCTCGACGGCGGTGATGACCGCATCGTTGAGCTACGAGCTCGCGCCGAGGAACTTCGCGGCAGTGTCGAGCGTCTCGGCGGGGAGCTCAGCGCTGCCCGCCGGGCGGCCGGGGAGGAACTCGGTGCAGCCATTACCGGCGAACTCGCGGGGCTGGCCATGGACCAGGCCGTGGTGCGCGTCGCGGTCACGCAGCGGTCGACCCCGGGACGCAGCGGAGCGGACGAGGTGGAGATCCTGCTTCAGGCCAACCCCGGCAGCCGACCGGCGAGCATCGCCACGGCAGCATCGGGAGGCGAACTGTCTCGGGTCATGCTCGCCGTTGAGCTCGTCACCGCGGACTCCCACGCGGTGCCGGCAACGTTCGTCTTCGACGAGGTCGATGCCGGAATCGGCGGCCAGGCGGCCCTGGCCGTGGGTGCGCGGCTGGCACGACTGGCCGCACATGCTCAGGTCATCGTCGTCACCCACCTGGCCCAGGTGGCGGCATACGCGGATCGTCATCTCGTGGTGAGCAAGTCCAGCGATGAGTCCGTGACCGAGGCCGACGTTGCCACCGTCGAAGGGCAAGCTCGCGAAGCGGAGCTTGCCCGGATGATGGGCGGCAGCGACACCGGCACCGCGCGAGTCCACGCACGCGAGCTGCTCGCCGCGACCGAAGCCGACGCGCTGACCACTTCCCACCGTCGTTGACGCGAGGACACGCCCAGGTCGTGCGAGGATGAGGCCGGTATGCCCATACGACTTCGCACCCGTGAACCGGAATCCTCAGCGCAAGGACTGACCGGCCCTGCCCGCGTGGACCGGCGCACCAAGAACCTCACCAAGCGGCTGCGTCCCGGCGAGGTGGCCGTCATCGACCATGTCGACCTCGACCGCGTCAGCGCGGAGGCCTTGGTCGCCTGCAAACCGGTCGCTGTCGTCAACGCTGCCCGGTCCATATCCGGGCGATACCCCAACCTCGGCCCAGGAATCCTCATCGATGCCGGCATACCGCTGATCGACGCGGCCGGACCATCGGTCATGTCCGACATTCGCGAAGGCACCACGGTGACCGTGGACGGCTCGCGGATCCTCGTCGACGGCCGGCAGGTCGCTGTGGGTGACATGCAAACCGAGCAGAGCATCTCCAGTGCCATGGCCGATGCCCGCGCCGGCCTGTCCGAGCAGTTGGAGGCCTTCGCCAACAACACGATGCAGTACCTCCGCGACGAGCGCGACCTCCTGTTGGACGGTGTCGGGGTCCCCGACATCGCCACGTCGCTGGACGACCGGCATGTCCTCATCGTCGTCCGCGGCTATCACTACAAGGAAGACCTGCAGATCCTCGCCTCCTACATCCGGGAGTTTCGACCGATCCTCATCGGCGTCGATGGGGGCGCGGACGCCCTCATCGAGGCGGGCCACACGCCCGACCTCATCGTCGGCGACATGGACTCGGTCTCCGACGCTGCCCTACGCTCCGGTGCCGAAGTGGTCGTCCATGCCTACCGTGACGGGCATGCGCCGGGACGGAGCCGGGTGGAGGAGCTGGGGATCACCCCGGTGATCTTTCCGGCGATGGGCACCAGTGAAGACGTCGCCATGTTGCTGGCCGATGACAAAGGAGCCAAACTCATCGTCGCCGTGGGAACCCACGCGACCCTGGTCGAGTTCCTCGACAAGGGTCGCGCCGGGATGGCCAGCACCTTCCTCACCCGCCTGCGTGTCGGCGGCAAACTCGTCGACGCCAAGGGCGTCAGCAGGCTCTATCGCACCCGGATCTCGGTCGGCTGGCTTGTTGCCTTGGCCACCTCGGCCATGATCGCCCTGTATGTCGCCCTGTGGGCCACCCCGGGGGGAAAGGCCGTGATCGAGCTCATCGGGGTCCGCTGGGACAGTTTCTGGCAGGCCATCAGGGAGCTCTTCTCGTGATCGACTTTCGTTATCACCTCGTCTCGATCGTCTCGGTGTTCATGGCACTGGCCATCGGGATCGTGCTCGGCGCCGGCCCCCTGAAGGGGCAGCTCGGAGACACCATCACCAAGGATGTGACAACCCTTCGGGCGGACAAAGCGGCGCTCAGCCAGCAACTGGCCGATGCGGACAAGGCGGTGGCCTCTCGGGACGAGTACACGGCAGCAACGATGAAGACCGTTCTCGTCGGACGCCTGGCGGGCGTGCGGGTGGACCTCATCGAGCTACCCGGTGCCGACACCACGCTGGTGCGCAGCGTCCGCTCCACCTTGGCCAGCGCGGGAGCGACCACCGGCGACACCATAACGATCAGCGAGGACTGGGCTTCAACCGACGCCGAGGTGGCCTCCAAACGCCAACACGTCGCCACCCAGCTGGCCGAGCAACTGGGGGTGGCTGCCGCCGATGCCGAAGATCGCCCCCTGCTTGATGAGGTTCTGGCCACGCTGTTGAGGCAGGACACCTCGCAAGAATCTCGGAATGACGCCTTTCGCGAATTGTCGGATGGGGGGCTGCTCAGCGTCGATACCTCCGCACCGGGAGGCGCAGATGCGGCCGTCGTCGTCGGCGGCGTGGTCTCGGAGGAGTCGATCAAAGCGGGCACAGCTACAGCGCGCCAGCTGGCCTATATCGGTACAGCGGTAGACCGGGCCGGGGTCGCCACCGTGATCGCCACCAACGAGGCCATCGAAGAACCGCCCTCCGGATCGATAGGCCTGATCGCCGTGATCCGCGATGACACCATCCTCAGCCGGGACATCTCCACCGTGGACGACGCCAGCCCACCCATGGGCCAAGGAAGCATCGTCATGGCGCTCATCCTCGAACAGGCCGGAACCTCAGGTCAGTACGGCCAGGGGCCTGGGGCCTCGGCGCCGTTCCCTGCCGTCAAGGGACTGTCCCAGCCGTGAGCAGGGCCGCTCGCTTCGCCGGGCCGCTCGCCGCCGCGACGCTTGGCGCCCTCCTCGCCCGAGCCGCCCGACCGGCACTGGCCACGGCGATCCCGCGGGACATCCTTGCCCGGACTAACCATACCGGCCATGAGGTCTCCCTTCTCGAGGGACCGGCGCTCGTCATCGCGGCTGGTGCGGCCGCGACCCTGGCCGGCCCCGGACCGAGCTTGTCCGTCCTGGCAGCCGGTGCTTTGGGAGCCGTGGACGACCTGGCCGAGGATTCGACGCACAAGGGACTGAAGGGACACCTGGGTGCCTTGGCATCGGGGCGCCTGACCACCGGGTCCGTCAAGGTGCTTGGGCTCGCGGCAACCGGTCTAGCCGCGACCAGGGCGATCGACGGATCGAAACTGACCCTGGGGGGCGCGGTCCTCGGCACGGCCATCATCGCCGGTGCGGCAAACGTCGCCAACCTGCTCGACCTGCGCCCCGGACGAACCCTGAAGTCGACGCTAGCGGTGTCCATCCCGCTGATGTTGGCCGGCGGTTCCAGCGCCACAGCTGCCGCTGCTGCCGTGGGCGCAGCGGCATCCTTGCTGCCGGAGGATTTGGCGGGCGAGACCATGCTCGGTGACACCGGCGCCAACGCTGCAGGCGCACTCGTCGGCAGCGCCCTTGTCGCCGGGATGTCGACCAGGGGACGGTGCATCACGGCGGCTGTCTTGGCAGGATTGACGCTCGCCTCCGAACGCGTGAGCTTCACCACGATCATCGAGTCCACTCCGGGCCTACGTGAGGTGGACGCATGGGGGCGCTGACCCCCCGGACCTCTCGGGCTGCCATGTCGGTGGCCACCGCAGCCGGGCTCGTCGCGGCCATCACCCTCACTGCTCGGGTGGCCGGATTCGGTCGAACGCTCGTCTTCGCCGAGGCCGTGCGAAGCGCCGGCGTCGGCGCCATCTACAACACGGTCAACGCCGTGCCCAACGTTCTGTACGAAATCGCCGCGGGCGGGGTGTTGGCTGCCGTCGTCGTCCCCATCGTGGGGCGACATCTGGGCTCCGGCGACCCGCAAAGGGCGCACCGCAGCGTGTCGGCCCTGCTCACCTGGGCTGTGGCGGTGTTAGTGCCGATCGCGGTGCTACTGGCCATCGCGGCGCCCCTGCTCTCGGCCTGGCTGGTCGATCCACGCCAGCCCGGCGCCGTAGAGGTTGGGACCACGATGTTGCGGATCTTCGCCGTGCAGGTGCCGCTCTATGGAATGGGAATCGTGCTGGCCGGTCTGCTTCAGGCACATCGGCGGTTCGTTGCGGCTGCTCTGGCCCCGCTGCAATCCAGCGTGGTGGTGATCGTCGCCTACGCGGCATACGGGGCGATGACGGCAGGCAGCACCGATCCGGCGAACGTTTCCCACGCCGCGGTGCTCGTCCTCGCCTGGGGTACCACCCTGGGGGTGGCGGCGCTCAGCCTGCCTCTGGTCCTTCCGGCACTGTCCACCGGATGGCGCTGGCAGCCGACGTTCGCCTTCCCCGCCGGGGATGCCCGCCGGGTAGCACAACTGGCCGGGGCCGGGATGCTCGCGCTAAGTGCCCAACAAGTGCTCGTGGTCGTCACGATTTGGCTGGCCAACCACCGTGGGGACACCGGCACCATGTCCGTCTACCAGTACATCCAGGCGGTCTATGTCCTCCCTTATGCCGTCCTTGCCGTTCCGATCGCCACCGCCGTGACACCGACCATGGCCCACGCCGAAGGGGCAGGGCGTGACCTCGCCGACACTCTTGCGCGCGCCGTGCGTGCCATCCTCGTGGTCACCGGGCTGGCGGCGGCTGTGCTCATCGCGACCGCCGGGCCCGTGCAGACGTTCTTCGCGGTCCTGGACGCTCACCGTGGCGACGGAAACGTCAGCACCGATTCGCTGCACGAACTCGCGTCCGGACTGGTCGCCTACGCGCCGGGACTTATCGGGTTCGGGCTGATCGCCCTTGCCTCTCGGGTCCTGTATGTGCGTGGATCGGCCCGCCGAGCTGGTGCCATCATCGCCGCCGGTTGGCTGATGGCCGCGGTGATCCCCCTGACGACCTTGGCCGACTCAGGGGGGGCCGGACGGACGCTGCGGATGCTCGGGATCGGTTCCAGCGTCGGTATGACCGTGGCCGCGGTCGGGCTGCTCGCTCTCGTGGTGCGCAGCTGGGGTCGTGCCGCCATCGCCGGTGCGGGGCGAACGGCGAGCGGCACCGTCGCCGGGCTCGTGGTCGGTGGGGTGGCTGGGTGGAGCATCGGGCATACGTGGCCCCCCTCCGGGTTGGGTTCCTCCCTGGTCATCGCCGCCATCGCCGCGGCCGTTGCGGTGGCCGCCTACACACTCATCGCCGGGGTCATCGATCGCCGGGCGGTTATGGAAGCGATCCGCCGGGGACGCCAGGGGGAGCGGCCATGAAGATCGTCCTGGTCATGGGGACCTCCGCCGGTGGTGTCGGTCGGCACGTGACCGCGCTCGCCGAAGGCCTTCACCTGCGCGGCCACGAGGTTGTCCTCGCCGCGCCGCCGGAGGAGTTGGAGCGGTTCGGGATCGGGGAACTCACCGGCGTTGGCTCCATCCCGCTGGTTGTCAGCAATCGTCCCGACCCGCGGCGTGATGTGGCCGCCCGGAGGGACCTGCGAGCGCTAACGGTCGATGCGGACATCGTGGACGCGCACGGGCTACGGGCAGCGGCCCTCGCGGCGCTGTCCACACCCAACGGGGTGCCGCTGGTCGCCACCTTGCACAACGCCGCTCCGTCTACCCGCGTGGCGGGCGCGATCTATGCGCTGCTGGAGCGGATCGTCGCCCGCCGGGCGCGGATCGTTGGTGGCGTCTCCACCGACATGGTGCAGCGCATGCGGCATCTCGGCGCGAGGCATCCCCGCCGCGCCGTCGTCCCCGCCCCACCGCGCCGCCAACCAGGCCGTGATCGAGCTCAGGTGCGCGCCGCGCTCGGGCTGCTCACCGAGGACTACCTCCTGGTCAGCGTGGGACGCCTGGCTGCGCAGAAGGACTTCGGGCTGCTTCTGGACGCTGTTGGGCAGCTTCGTGACCTGTCCGTCCGGACGGTCATCGCCGGAGACGGACCCGAACGTGCCGCACTCGCCGCGCGCATTACCGCCGAAGGGCTTCCGGCGCGGTTGCTCGGTGTCCGGGATGACGTGCCGGATCTGCTCGCCGCCGCAGACGTGGTCGCCTCCAGCGCCCGATGGGAGGGACAGCCGTTGTGGCTCCAAGAGGCACTGCAGGTGGGCGCGCCCATGGTGGTCACCGACGCCGGCGGTACGGCTGAAACCCTTGCCGGGGCCGGTCTCTTGGTGCCCGTCGGTGACGCTGCTGCGCTGGCGGACGGCATACGGATGATACTTACCGACCCGCAATGTGCCGCCGCGCAACGTCTCGCCGCGTGCCAGGCTGCCGAAACCCTACCGACCGTTGACGACGCGGTCGATGCGGCCTTGGCCAGCTACGTCGAGGCCATCTCCATGGGGGATCCCCCGCGCCGGGACGGCACCGGCCGAGGCTGATCAATGCCGGTGGACGGGCGGCCATGGCTGAAGACACGCGGCGCCGATGCACTCACGTTCCCGGCGATGCCATAAAGTGGAGGTCCGTGGCCGCCTCGACAAAGCACATATTCGTCACCGGGGGCGTCGCCTCCTCCCTCGGCAAAGGCTTAACGGCCTCGAGCCTTGGTCACCTGCTTCGAGCCCGCGGGCTCCAGGTGACGATGCAGAAGCTCGACCCCTACCTCAACGTCGATCCGGGCACGATGAACCCGTTCCAGCACGGGGAAGTCTTCGTCACCGAGGACGGCGCGGAGACCGACCTGGACATCGGTCACTATGAGCGATTCCTCGATGTCAACCTGGCCGGGTCGGCGAACGTCACCACTGGGCAGGTCTACAGCCAGGTCATCGCGGCCGAACGTCGTGGTGAATACCTGGGCGACACCGTCCAGGTGATTCCGCACATCACCAACGAGATCAAGGCCCGGATGCGGGCCGAGGCGGCCGGCAGCCCGGGGATTGAACCCGCCGCGGCCCCGGACATCATCATCACCGAGATCGGTGGCACGGTTGGCGACATCGAGTCTCTGCCCTTCCTCGAGGCGGCCCGACAAGTGCGCCACGACGTGGGACGAGACAACGTCTTCTTCCTCCATGTGTCCCTCGTGCCCTACCTGGCGCCCAGCGGGGAGTTGAAGACCAAACCAACCCAGCACTCCGTGGCTGCGTTGCGGCAAGTCGGCATTCAGCCCGATGGCCTCGTCCTGCGCGCCGACCGGGAAATTCCCGAAGGCATCCGCAAGAAGATCTCGCTCATGTGCGACGTCGAGGTCGAAGCGGTCGCCGCCGCCAGTGACGCGCCCAGCATCTACGACATCCCCAAGGTGCTGCATTCCCAGGGCCTGGACGCGTATGTCATCCGTCGGCTGGGCCTGAATTTCCGCGACGTCGCCTGGGCCGAATGGGACACCCTTCTGGAGCGGGTGCACAACCCTGAGCACCACGTGGAGATAGCCCTCGTCGGTAAGTACATCGATCTGCCCGACGCCTATCTGTCCGTGACCGAGGCCGTACGGGCCGGCGGTTTTCATCATGACGCCAAGGTCATCCTGCGCTGGGTGGCCAGCGACGACTGCGCCACCGAAGCCGGCGCCGCCAAGGCACTCGGCGGCGTCGATGCCGTCCTTGTCCCGGGAGGCTTCGGCATACGCGGCATCGACGGCAAGATCGGGGCCCTGCAGTGGGCCCGGACCCATCAGGTGCCCACCCTCGGGCTATGCCTTGGGCTGCAGTGCATGGTTATCGAATATGCCCGGAACCAGGCCGGGATCGAGGGCGCCAGCAGCGCTGAGTTCGAGCCGGACACCCCGGCGCCCGTGGTGGCCACCATGGCGAACCAGCATGCCTTCGTCGAGGGAGGGGACGGTGACATGGGGGGCACCATGCGGCTGGGGTCCTACCCGGCCCGACTGGTCCCGGACTCGATCGTTGCCAGCGCCTACGGCACCACCAATGTCACCGAGCGGCACCGGCATCGATACGAGGTGAACAACCGCTACCGGGAGCTGCTGGTGCAGGCGGGCCTGGTGATCTCCGGCACCTCACCGGACGGGTCGCTCGTGGAGTTCGTCGAGTTGCCTCGAGACGTGCACCCCTACTACGTCTCGACTCAGGCTCACCCGGAGTTCAAGTCGCGCCCGGACCACGCCCACCCGTTGTTCGCCGGATTGGTTGGCGCGGCGCTGGAACGGCACAGAGGGAACCGGCTTGTCGAAGTGGAACGGCCCAAGGCCAGCGTCGCCGAATGACCATCCCGCTGCGTGACGAAGCTTGGCGGGCGCCGGTGGCCTCCAGCAAGGAACTCTGGAGCGGCCCCATCTTCTCCGTGCGACGGGACCGGATCAGGTTTGCCGGGTCGGAGCTCACCCGTGACGTCGCCGCCCATCTGGACGCCGTGGCGATCGTTGCGCTCGACGATGCTCATCGAGTTCTGCTGATCAGGCAGTACCGGCATCCGGTCGGCCGCATCGAATGGGAGCTACCGGCGGGACTGGTGGACGTGCCCGGTGAGAACTTCGTCCAGGCCGCCCGCCGTGAACTCATCGAAGAGACCGATCACGACGCGGACGAGTTCTCCGTCCTCCTGCAGCACTACACCTCGCCAGGATTCACCGACGAACACCTCACCACGTTTCTGGCCCAAGGTGTCCACCTGGTACCCCCGGAGCAGCGTCATACCCGCTCGGAGGAGGAGTCGCAGATCGAGGTGCGATGGGTGCCCCTCACCGAGGCGGTCGAGGCGGCCCTTGCCGGTGATGTGCAGAACATGACGACGATCGCCGGGCTCCTCGCGGCCGAACGAAGGCTGCCGCCCGATTCATCCAGGAATCCCTCGTACACTCCATGACAGGGTGTCGCCGGACCCCCGGACCAGGGATGAAGGAGCGTTATGGCCAAGTCGACCCGCGAAGCCGCCCGTGAAAAGGCAGCCAAGATGCGCGCCGAGGCAGAACGCAAGGACAAACAACGCCGGCAACTGACCGTTGTGGTCTCGTCCCTGGTCATCGTGCTCATGGTCGTCGCCGTGGCGTACGCGGTCTCGCAGAACACAAAGAAGACGCCAGATCCGGGGACCGCGAGCGTCGGTACCGCCTTTGTCGACACCATTACCTCCATCCCGGCCGCGAAGTTCGATGAGGCGGGCGCACCGGCGGCAGCGAGCCCGTCGATCGTGAAGGTCCCCGACGGCCAGCCCACAAAGGATGGCGACAAGCCGCTGGTGTACTACGTCGGCGGGGAGTTCTGCCCGTACTGCGCAGGGGAGCGCTGGGCATTGGTTGCGGCACTATCGCGGTTTGGGACCTTTACCGGGCTTGCGCCCACCAGCTCCGCGGACAACGACGGCAACATCCCTACGGTGACGTTCGTCAAGTCGTCGTACTCCAGCGACGTGGTGTCGTTCTCGGCATACGAGACGCAAGACCGGGAGGGGAACGCGCTGCAAGAGCTGCCGGACGATGTCTCGACGATATTCACCAAGTACGACGCACCGCCCTACGTGGAGGAACAAAACACCGGTTCCATCCCGTGGACGTGGTTTGGACCGTGGCAGTCCATCGGTTCGGCCGTGCCGCTCACCGACTTCACCGGTGGTGGGCCGACCGCGACGGTCACCCACGACGAGGTGGCAACGGCCATGGCCAACGCCAGCGACGGCCTAGGCAAGAACGTCCTCGCCGCATCCAACGTCATCTCTGCCCAGATCTGCACCTTGACCGACAACGCCCCCAATGACGTATGCAGTTCAGCCGGGGTCACCGCCGCGGCAAATCTGCTGCCGAAGTGACCAACCGGGGTGCATCGGCAAGGACGGTGGCGGCGAAGGTGAGCCAACGCTTGAGCGTGCAGCGGCCACGATGGCTCGCCCCGGTTTCGCTGACACTGGCCCTTATCGGGCTGATCGCCGCGGGGTACCTCAGCTATGAGCACGCCACGGAGAACGCCAGCCTGTACTGCCCCACGGGGGGGCCGAGCTCGAGTTGTCTGACCGTGACGACGAGCACCTGGTCGACGGTGCTCGGCATACCGGTCGCCTATCTCGGCCTGGTGTTCTTCCTCGCCATGACGATCCTGTGCCTGCCCAGGATCTGGCGCCTGCCGGATCCCCGGTTGGACACCGCGCGGCTGGTCGCCCTCGGGGTCGGCCTGCTCACGGCGCTCTACCTGATCTGGGCGGAGCTGTTCCAGATCCACGCCATCTGCACATGGTGCACCGTCGTCCACGTGGCGACGTTCCTGCTGCTGGCCGTCGTGGCGGTGGGGCAGATCCTCAGCGTTCGCACACTGTCGTCCTGACCACAACGCTGCGGCCTTGTCCCCGTGGTGACCAGGGAGAAGGATGGGCGCATGTCAGCCAGGAGCAAAGCCGAGCATGGCCAGCTGCCCGAAGGTGCCGATGATGTGGGCGTCATCGGGCGCCAACGTCACCCGGAGGACTACAAGAAGAACGGCCGTCTGAAGACCCTGGTCTATGAGGCAGAGATGGAGCGCCTGCAGGAGCAGCTGGTGCTGCTGCAGTATTGGATCCAGCAACAGGGCCTGAAGGTCCTTGTCATCTTCGAGGGCCGCGGCTCGGCAGGCAAGGGCGGGGTGATCAAGCGGATCACCGAGCGCACCTCGCCACGCACCGTGCGGGTGGTGGCACTGCCCAAACCGACCGAGCGGCAGAAGACGCAGTGGTACTTCCAGCGGTACGTCGAACACTTGCCGGCTGCCGGGGAGATGGTCCTGTTTGACCGCTCGTGGTACAACCGCTCCAACGTCGAATGGGTGATGGACTACTGCACCCCGGAGGAGCACCAGGAATTCCTCCGGTCCTGCCCGGAGTTCGAGCGGATGCTGGTGCGCAGCGGCATCGTCATGCTCAAATACTGGTTCTCTGTCTCGTATGAGGAGCAGCGCGCCCGGTTCGAGGCCCGCAACGCTGAACCGCTGAAACGCTGGAAGCTCTCGGAGATGGACCTTGCTGAGCATGAGCTCTATGTCAAGTATTCCATGGCCAAGGACACCACCTTCCAGTACACCGACATCAAACAGGCACCTTGGTATGTCGTGCCGAGCGATGACAAGAAGTCAGCCCGGCTCAACTGCATCAACCATTTGCTGTCTCAGTTCGATTACGACGACGTGGCGCCAGACGTCGTGCAGTTGCCCGTGATGAAGGAAATGCCGTACGTGCGTCCACCGATGCACGAACAGACCTTCATTCCGCAGCTCTTCTGATGGTGATGCCATCGCACCAGAACGGACCAACGGTCAGGTGCGTTCGCGTTCATGAGCACAACCGGAGCCGGTCATCGGCTCGGTTGGTCCGTTGGGCTTCGAGTTAAGATCCCCGAGAGCACACAAGGATCTCCGGACGGCGCCGAGTATGTCGTCAGGTGCCGCACCCACCAACTGGCGGTCGAGGTGTTGCGTCGGCTCAGCCACTTTTCCTAGACGGCCTCGATCTTCGTAGACTGTGCACTACCCATGCGCCCAAACCCTCCTCGTCCCGCCGATTGCGGGCCGCCTGGACGTCAGCGCACGGCATCCGAACCCGTCGGGGCGGTTTTCCGGCGACCATCCGTGACGAAACAAAGGAACCTCGCTCGTGCTCCGCACCCATGAGGCCGGCACCTTGCGTGTCGGCGACGCCGGCCAGACTGCGACGCTCACCGGTTGGGTGGCCACCCGGCGCGATCACGGTGGGGTGGCCTTCATCGACCTTCGGGACGCCTCCGGGGTGGTCCAGGTCGTCGCCCGTGACGAGGTGCTCACCGGAGCTGCCCACGACCTGCGCAACGAGTACTGCGTCGCAGTCACCGGAACGGTGGTCCGACGCGGTGAAGGCAACGTCAACGCGGAGCTGCCCACCGGCGAGATCGAGGTCGTCGCCGAGACGATCGAGGTGCTCAGTCCGAGCGCGCCGTTGCCCTTCCAACTCGACAGCTATGTCACCGTCGGGGAAGAGGCCCGGCTGAAGTATCGCTACCTCGACTTGCGTCGACCGGGCGCCCACAACGCGGGCCACGCGATCCGGCTGCGCAGCCAGGTCAACGCCGCAGCCCGCAAGGTTCTCGGCGAACGCCACTTCGTCGAGATCGACACCCCGACGCTGACCCGCTCGACCCCGGAAGGCGCCCGGGACTTCCTCGTGCCGGCCCGGCTCGCGCCCGGATCCTGGTATGCGCTTCCGCAAAGCCCGCAGCTGTTCAAGCAACTGCTCATGGTGGCCGGGATGGAGCGGTATTACCAGATCGCGCGCTGCTATCGGGACGAGGACTTCCGCGCGGACCGGCAGCCGGAGTTCACCCAGCTCGACATCGAGATGTCGTTTGTCACCGAGGACGACATCATCGACCTGACCGAGGCCTTGTTGACCGAAGTCTGGCGAATCGTCGGGGTCGAGTTGAGCACCCCCTTCCCCCGGATGACGTATGCCGACGCCATGGCCCGGTTCGGCACGGACAAGCCGGACCTGCGCTTCGCGCTG
Source organism: Nostocoides sp. (assembly GCA_047974805.1). GTDB lineage: Bacteria > Actinomycetota > Actinomycetes > Actinomycetales > Dermatophilaceae > JAJXUB01. The sequence continues at coordinate 24,874 of JBKECS010000017.1, forward strand.
GAACTGGTGGACTGTACGGCGTTCTTCGCCGACACGCCCTTCCGTGTCTTCCAGGCTGACTATGTTGGCGCCGTCGTCATGCCCGGTGGGGCCGGCCAACCGCGTCGCCAATTGGACGCTTGGCAGGAATTCGCCAAGCAGCGCGGTGCCAAGGGTTTGGCCTACATCCTCGTGGGGGAGGACGGTGAACTCGGCGGTCCGGTGACCAAGAACCTCTCCGAGGACGAGCGTGCCGGCATCGTCGCCCATGTCGGCGCGGTGCCGGGCGACTGCGTGTTCTTCGCTGCCGGCCCGGTAAAGGCATCCCGGGCACTGCTCGGGGCCACCCGGGTGGAGATCGCCCGACGCGGTGACCTCATCGACAACGAGGCGCTGGCCTTTGTGTGGGTCAAGGACGCGCCGCTGTTCGAACCGGCCGCCGAGGCCGTCGCCGCCGGTGACGTCGCGGTCGGGGCCGGTTCCTGGACGGCGGTGCACCATGCGTTCACCTCGCCCACAGCGCAGTGGATAGACAGCTTCGAGACCGACCCGGGCAACGCGCTCGCCTACGCCTACGACATCGTCCTGAACGGCAATGAACTCGGCGGTGGTTCCATACGTATTCACCGCCGCGACGTGCAAGAGCGCGTCTTTGCGGTCATGGGCCTGTCCGAGCAGGAGGCACAGGAAAAGTTCGGCTTCCTGCTCGACGCGTTCGCCTACGGGGCACCACCGCACGGCGGAATTGCCCTCGGCTGGGACCGGCTCGTCATGCTGCTCGGCGGCTACCAGAGCATCCGCGACGTCATTGCCTTCCCCAAGTCTGGTGGCGGCTACGACCCACTCACCCAGGCCCCGGCACCGATCACTGCGACCCAACGCAAAGAGGCGGGCATCGATGCGGCGCCCGCTCCATCGTCCCCCGAGGCGCAAGGGCTCGAGGACGCCCCGCACGAGGACGCCCCGGCAGGCTGAGACGCACCCACCCGCGGAGGTCGCGGCCTTCCTGCCCCGGGCCGCTGCGGCCACTACTCGGTGATTCCGAAGCGGGCGTGCAGCCGCGCCATCCACCGTGGCGCCCACCAGTTCACCTGACCGAGCACCGTCATGGTGGCCGGGACGAGCAGCATCCGGACCAGCGAGGCGTCAAGGACGATGGCCAGGACCAGGGCCACCCCGGTTTCCTTGATGATCAGCACCTTTGCGGTGACGATGCCGGCAAACACGATGACCATGAGCGCGGCCGCACTGGTGATGATCCTTCCTGATCGTTGCAGGCCGACGGCGACCGCATCGTTGGTGTTCCTGCCCTGTTCGTGCAACTCCACGACCCGGGAGAGCAGGAAGACCTCATAGTCCATGGAGAGGCCGAAACCGAACGCGAGCACCATGATGGGGATGATCTGCTCGACCGCGCCCACGGAGGTGAACTGCAGCAGGTCCTGCAGGTGCCCGTCTTGAAAGACCCATACGAGGGCGCCGAGGCTGGCGCCGACAGAGACGACGTTCATCACTAGGGCTTTGACGGGAATGACCACCGACCCGGTCAGCAGGAAGAGCAGGACGAACGTCGCCATGATGACCACGAGAACGGCCCACGGGGCGCTGCGGACGATGGAGTCCTGGAAGTCGGTCATGCTGGACGCCTGACCCGAGATGTAGGCGGGGAACGGGGGCGCCTGATCACCCCGCAGCGATGCGGTTAAGGCACGGGAGGCCTCACCGAGACCCCCATCGCAGGTGCGTATGCCGACCACGATGAGATCGCCGTGCAGCACAGGGGCGGCCACCCCGCACACCCCGGGCATCATGGCTAATGTGCTGCTCGCCCACGAGGACACCTGGTCGTTCGCTACGCCCGGCTTGGTGACGACGTAGATGTCCGGGTTGGCCAGTTGTGGATAGTCGGTGCGGAGTTCTTCGACGAGCGTGCGTTGTGGCGCTCCCACCGGGAGAAGGTCCGCGCTGGACGAGGTCAACGTCATCGACAGGGCAGGCAGGGAAAGCGCGACCAACACCGCGGTGACCAGGCCGATGACCACCCAGGGCGTCCGCTGGACCCGGTGAGCCAACCGGAAGAAGACCCCGTGCTCCGGGGCGATCTCGGTGCCACGGCGCAGCAGCCACCGCGCGCCGACTCGGCACAACGCCGGAACAAGCGTCAGCGCCGCGACCATGGCGACCAGCACCACCGAGACTCCGGCCGCGCCGATGGCGCGCAAGATGTCGGCCTCGAAGAGCAGCAGCCCGGTCAGGGCGATCGCCACGGTCAAACCGGAGAACATCACCGTGCGGCCGGCCCGGTGCATGGTGGCTCCGGCCGCGGCGATGGTCTCCTCAGCAGTGATCGCCGACACCGGCCGCCCGTGCGCGATCGCCCGCAACTCTTCTCGATACCGGCTGACGATGAGCAGGCCGTAGTCGATGGACAGGCCGAGACCGAGCACGCTGACGATGTTGACGACCGTCGCATCCAGCTCGATGGCATAGGAGAAGCCCAGCAGCGTGGCCAACGCTCCGGCGATGCTCGCTATCGCCCCGGCCAGCGGCATACCGGCGGCGATGAATCCACCAAAAACGACGATCATGGCGAGGAAGGTGACCGGCAATGCCAGGCCCTCACCGACTTTGAGGTCCTCCTGGATCTGTAGGACGACCGCATCTACGAGCTGGGTGATCCCGCCGCGCAGGTCCGAGGTCCCGCCTGTCGCCGACCTCAACGTGTCCAAGGCGGCATCCACTGCGGGCAATTGCTCGGTGAGCACGTCGGCGGTGGTGGCGTCGTCGAACGTCACGTCGACGGCATACCCTCCGCTGTTCGTTGACCCTGAGGCGAGCAGGGCACGCGCCGCCTGTCCGTCGATCCCGCCAGGGACGGTCCACGGCGTGGCCACCGTGTCGACGTGCGGCACCGCCAACATCGCTTGGACGGCGCTCGCCGCTGCCTGCGCCGACCCGGGTCCGGTGACGTCCGCCCCGGTGACGACCATGGTGTAGCGCGGCCCGGTGCCGGCGCCGGAGGACGCCGCGGACAGGGCGTCGAAACCTTCCTGGGACATGCCTGGGACTGTGATGGCGCCACTGTGCAAGCGGGGAAAGAGCCCCTCACCGACGACGCCCCCGGCCAGCATGAACCCGCCGATCGTCAGGACCACCCAGGTCACCACTACCCGCCCGGGGCGCCGGGCGAGGTACTCGCCGAAACGGTGGAGCCAGGTCCGCTCGTCCTCGCGCGTCGATGCCACGGGCGTAGCCTCTCACTGTGTCCGAACCTTCCCAAACCGATCTGTTCGAGGCGTCCGTGAACGCCGGGCCGCAGGTCGGCTCGTCGGGGTCGGGCGACCTCCTTGCCCCCCTGGCGGTCCGGATGCGTCCGCGCAGCGTGGAGGAGGTGCGCGGACAGCAGGACATTCTCCGGCCGGGTAGCCCGTTGCGCCGGCTCATTGAGGGCAGTGGCGGCTCGGCCGGCCCCATGTCGGCGATCATTTGGGGCCCCCCGGGGACGGGCAAGACGACCTTGGCTCACCTGGTCGCCACCGCGGCGGATCGTGAATTCGTTGAACTGTCAGCGGTGACCGCCGGGGTCAAGGACGTCCGCACGGTCATGCAGGCGGCCGAGCGGACCCGGTCGCTCTACGGCCGGGCCACCGTGCTGTTCCTCGATGAAATCCACCGGTTCACCAAGGCCCAACAGGACGCCCTGCTGCCGGGCGTGGAGAACCGGCAGGTCATCCTCGTCGCAGCGACGACGGAGAACCCGTCGTTCTCCATCATCGCCCCGCTGCTGTCCCGCTCCATGCTGATCACCCTGCAGCCACTGGACGACCGGGATCTGCGCGACCTGATCGCATCTGCGCTGGCCGATGACCGGGGGCTGGCCGGGCGGTTCACCCTCGCCGAGGCCGCGCTCGATCATCTCGCCCGGATGGCCGGTGGAGATGCTCGACGGGCGCTGACCGCGCTGGAGGCGGCCGCCGGTGTCGCTGAGGATGCGGTCAGGCTCGGCCAGGACTCGAGCGGTCCGTTGGAGATTTCCCTGGCCAACGCCGAACAGGCGGTCGCCGCAGCCTCGGTGCGCTACGACCGGGCCGGCGACCAGCACTACGACGTGGCCAGTGCGCTGATCAAGTCGATGCGCGGGTCTGATGTGGACGCCGCGCTGCACTACCTCGCCCGCATGTTGGAGGCGGGGGAGGACCCGCGCTTCATCGCTCGCCGGATCGTCATCGCCGCCTCGGAAGACGTCGGTATGGCCGATCCGAGCGCGCTGCAGACCGCCGTCGCGGCCATGCACGCGGTCGCGCAGATCGGGATGCCCGAGGCACGGATCATCCTCGCCCAGGCGGTCGTGCACAATGCCCTAGCGCCGAAGTCCAACGCGGCATACGAGGGCATCAACGCCGCTACCGCCGACCTGCGCGCCGGACACAGCGGGCCGGTTCCGGCCCACCTGCGTGGCAGCGGGTATGCCGGTGCGCAGCGGATCGGCTCGGGCACCGGCTACGTCTACGCCCATGACGAGCCGGACGGGGTCGCTGCTCAGCAGTACCTGCCCGACGCCCTTCACGGCCGAACCGACTACTACCGCCCGACCGACCGAGGATTCGAGGCCCGACTGGCCGACCGGTGGGCATGGCTGAGGCAGCGGCTGCGCGGATAGGCCCTTCCCGGGCGGCCGGAGCTATCGAGGCGCGGGGCCTGGTCGGTGTCGGGAGGCCAACCAGGCAGCCCCGGCCGATAGCATGCTGGCAGCGCCCTGACACCGGGACGCGCCCGCCTGCCCCCGCTGGACAAGGACTGAGCACTCGCATGGAAACCGCCGAGATTAGGCGCCGCTGGCTGGCCTTCTTCGAAAGCCGTGGACACACCCAGGTCCCCAGCGCTCCGCTGGTCTACGACGACCCGAACCTCTTGTTCGTCAACGCCGGGATGGTCCCGTTCAAGCCGTTCTTCCTCGGGCAGGAAACGCCGCCGTATGCGCGGGCGACCAGCGTACAAAAGTGCGTACGCACGCAGGACATCGAGGAGGTGGGCAAGACCTCCCGGCACGGCACGTTCTTTCAGATGAACGGCAACTTCTCCTTCGGGGACTACTTCAAGGACGGCGCCATCTCCTTGGCCTGGGAACTGCTCACCACCAGCCAGGACGCTGGCGGCTACGGCATCGACGGCGACAAGCTGTGGGTGACTGTGTATGAGGATGACGACGAGGCCGTCGAACTGTGGGTGGCCCGCACCGGCATACCTCGCCAGCGGATCGTCCGTCGAGGCAAGGCAGACAACTACTGGTCCATGGGCGTTGCCGGACCAGGTGGGCCATGCAGCGAGATCTACGTCGATCGTGGGCCCGAGTACGGCCCCGACGGGGGGCCGGCGGTCGACGAGGACCGCTATATGGAGATCTGGAACCTGGTCTTCATGCAGGAGGAACTGTCGGCGGTCCGTTCCAAGGTCGATTTCGACATCTCCGGCCCGCTGCCGAAGAAGAACATCGACACCGGGATGGGGCTGGAGCGGATTGCCAGCATCCTCCAAGGCGTGGACAACATGTACGAGATCGACGAGGTCTACCCGGTGCTGGCCCGCGCGGCCGAGCTCACCGGCAAGACCTACGGGAGCGGGTCCGGGCGAGACGCGGCGCACTCCTCAGCCGACGATGTCCGGCTGCGGGTGGTCGCGGACCACGTCCGGTCCTCACTCATGCTCATCGGTGACGGGGTCACCCCGGGCAACGAGGGACGCGGCTATGTCCTGCGCCGGATGCTGCGCCGTTCGGTGCGCTCGATGCGGCTGCTCGGCTTCACCGATCCGTGCCTGCCGCTGTTGCTGCCGGTCTCCATGGAGCGGATGAGCGCCTCGTACCCCACCCTGCGCACCGATTTCGGCCGGATCAGCGAGGTCGCGTATGCCGAAGAGGAGGCCTTCGCGCGGACGCTGGCGTCGGGCACCACGATCTTGGACACCGCCGTGACCAGGACCAAGTCCTCAGGGGGCAGCCAACTCTCCGGCGCCGACGCATTCGCCCTGCACGACACCTACGGTTTCCCGATCGATCTCACCCTGGAAATGGCCGCCGAGCAGGGGCTTTCCGTGGACAGGGAAGGCTTCACCCGGTTGATGGCCGAGCAGCGTCAACGCGCCAAGGACGATGCCCGAGCCAAGAAGTCCGGACATGTCGACACCAGCGTGTACCGGGGGCTGGCGGACGGCCTGGGGCACGCCGTGGAGTTCACTGGCTATTCCGGGGTGACGGCTGAGGCCCAGGTGAGAGGCATCCTGCGGGACGGGTCTCCAGTGACCACAGCCGGTGCCGGCGAGACGGTGGAGATCGTCTTGGACCGCACCCCGTTCTATGCCGAAGGCGGCGGTCAGCTCGCCGACGGTGGCGTCTTGCGGCTCAGCGACGGCTCCCTGATCGAGGTCGACGATGTGCAACAGCCGATCAGCGGCCTGATGGTCCACCGCGCGCGGGTGCTCGGTGGCGAGGTTGGGCTGGGCGCGGCCGTGCACGCCGAGGTCGACGTCGCGCGGCGCCGGTCGATCTCGCGGGCGCACACGGCGACGCACATGGTGCACAAGGCCATCCGGGAGGCGCTCGGCGAAACGGCGACTCAGGCCGGTTCGGAGAACAGCCCCGGACGGTTCCGATTCGACTTCAACGCCACGTCCGCGGTGCCGGTTTCGGTGCTACGCGACGTCGAAGCAAAGGTCAACGAGGTCCTGCTGGAGGACCTGCAGGTCCACGCCGACATCATGTCTCAGGCCGACGCGGTCGCCTCCGGGGCCATGGCCCTGTTCGGTGAGAAGTACGGCGACCGTGTCCGGGTCGTTTCCGTCGGCGATTGGGCGAGGGAATTGTGCGGCGGAACCCATGCCGAGCACACCAGCCAGCTCGGCCTGGTGACGTTGCTGGGCGAGTCGTCCATCGGCGCGGGGGTCCGCCGGGTGGAGGCCCTCGTCGGCACGGACGCCTACACCTTCCTGGCAAAGGAACGAGCCATCGTCGGTCAACTCACCGAACTGATGAAGGGCCGGCCGGAGGAGCTACCCGAGCGTGTGTCCGCGCTGGTGACCAAGCTCAAGGACGCCGAACGGGACCTGGACAAGCTGCGCCAGGCGCAGGTGCTGGCCGCGACCGGCGCACTGGTGGAGACCGCGCGTGACTTCGGTGGGGTCACCTTGATCACCCACGACGCCGGTCAGGCCAGCGCCGACGATGTCCGCACTTTGGTCCTCGACCTGCGCTCCAGGCTCGGTGACGACAAGGCGACGGTGGTAGCCGTGGCAGGAGTTTCCGGAGAGCGTCCCGTCATCGTCGTGGCGACCAACCACGGTGCCCGAGAACTCGGCTTCAAGGCGGGCGAACTCGTCCGGGCCGCAGCTGGAGTCCTCGGCGGCGGAGGTGGCGGCAAAGACGATCTTGCTCAGGGTGGCGGCGCGAACCCCGGCGCGGTAGGCGAGGCGTTGGGGGCCGTGGAACAGCGGGTACGCCGCTGAGCGGATCGCAGCGCAGCATGCGGCCCGGACGCCGGTTGGGTATCGACGTCGGGACGGTTCGGGTCGGGGTCGCTGTCTCCGATCCGGACGGGCTGCTCGCCACGCCGGTGGCCACCTTGTTGCGTCATCCCGAAGATCACCTACCCGACAACGGTGACGACGAATCCACCCGTCACCTCGATGACCTGGCTCAACTGGTCGTCCAGGAGGGAATTGTCGAGGTGGTCGTCGGGCTGCCACGACACCTCGATGGCACCGAAGGAGCCTCGGCTCACATGGCGCGCCAGTATGCTGCGGCAATTGCGGAGCGTGTTGTCCCGGTGCCAGTCCGGCTCGTCGATGAGCGACTGTCCACGGTCGATGCGCACCGTGCACTCCGTGGCAGCGGACTGTCGTCTCGGCGGCAACGCGCGGTGGTCGACCAAACGGCCGCCGTGATGATCCTCCAGGCAGCGCTCGACGCGGAGCGGACCACCGGGCGCCCCCCTGGCGTCCCGGCGACTGGCGAGCGGCGCAAGCCGAGGACGAAGGGCACACCGCGTGAGTGACCGCCGACTCGAAGAGGCGATCTTCGCTGACCAGCCGGGCCCGTTGACGATGGAGGCTGATCCGTATCCCCGCCAGCCGCATCGTCACCGACGGAAACGGACCTGGCGGCGGTGGCTGGCGCTGCTCCTCGCGATGTCCCTCGTCGCCGGTGGCGGCTTCCTCGCCGTTTCGGTCCTACGGCCGGTGTACAACCAGCTCACCGCGAGCAAGGACTACCCCGGGCCGGGATCAGGGCAGGTACAGGTGGTCGTCCGGCCCGGTGACTCCGGCAGGGCCATTGCCGCCACGCTGTTGGACGCAGGCGTAGTCAAGACAACGAGCGCCTTCGTCGATGCCGCCAAGGCGGACCCGTCCACGGCCAACGCCATCCAACCGGGGACCTACACGATGTCCCAGGAAATGTCGGCCTCAGATGCGCTGGCCGCCCTGGTGGACCCAGCCAACCGCGTGGCCGATGGGGTCACCATTCGTGAGGGTCTCTGGGCGCAGGAGATCTACCCGATCCTGTCGAAGGCCACCGGCATCTCCGTCGCGGACTATGTCGCAGCCGCCAAAGACATCGAGGGGATCGGCCTCCCGGCGTCCGCCAAGGGCAACGTCGAGGGGTGGCTGTTTCCCTCAACCTACGAGTTCCCCGACGGGTCCGACGCGGTCGAACAACTGGCCATGATGGTCGCGCAGACCAAGAAGAACCTCATGGCGGCGGGGCTGGAGCAGAAGGACTGGCAGTCCACCCTCGTGTTGGCTTCCATCGTCGAAGCCGAGGCCAAACGGTCCGAGGACCGCGCCAAGGTGGCCCGAGTCGTCAACAATCGGCTCAGCAAGGCCGGACCACCGCCGTATGGATATCTCCAGCTGGACTCGACCGTGTCCTATGGCGTCAAGCACCGGGCCATCACCACCACAGACGCCGAGCGAGCGAGCAAGAACGCCTGGAACACGTACCTACGTCCCGGCCTACCCGTCGGCCCCATCGACAATCCAGGACTCGAGTCGATCGTTGCCGCTGCCCATCCCACATCCGGTCCATGGCTCTATTTCGTCGCGGTCGACCCGGAGACCGGTGAGACCGAGTTCGCCACCACGGCGCAGGAGCACGCTGCATCGGTGGCCAAATTCCAGGCCTGGTGCAAGGCCCATCCCGGAAAGTGCTGATCGCTTGAACAAGGCTGCCGTGCTCGGCTCCCCGGTGCGCCACTCGCTGTCCCCGCGCATGCATACGGCGGGGTATGCCGCGCTGGGCCTGACCGGGTGGAGTTTCACCGCGCACGAAGTGACCCAGGACGATCTGGCCGCCTTCGTGGCCGGGCTCGACGAGAACTGGCGGGGTCTGTCCCTGACCATGCCGCTGAAAGAGGTGGCCTTCGAGGAGGCCTCGACCGTCAGCGACACTGCCCGCCAGGCCGCGGCGATCAACACCCTGGTACGCCGCAGCGACGGCAGCTGGGCGGGGGAGAACACCGACGTCGCCGGCATCGTCAGGGCGTTGACCGGCGTCGTGCACGACGGCACCGCGACCATTCTCGGCTCCGGCGCCACCGCCCGTTCGAGCGTTGTGGCCCTGGGCTTGCTCGGGGTGCAGTCGGTGCACGTGGCCGCCCGACGCCAGGAAGCCCGCGAGGACCTACTTGCCTGGGCCGGCGACCTACCCGGCGATCTGAGCATCACTACCTCAGACCTGACGTCCTGGACTAGCACACCGACCCGGCTCGTGGTCAGTGCCCTGGCTCCCTCGGGCGGCGACGCCGCCGCCGAACAGTTACGCGCGGCAGCGTCGGTAGACGGTTGGGCGGGGGGGACACTGTTCGACGTTGTCTACGCGAATTGGCCGACTCCGCTGGCCCGCGCCGCCCAGCAGGCGGGGATGGGGACCATCAGCGGGGTGGAGATGCTCATCGGTCAGGCGCTCGGCCAGTTCGAACTCTTCACCGGACAACCAGCGCCGGTGGCTGCCATGCGGGCGGCCGTGACGTAGCGGGTGGGGCTCCAGACCCACGGGCCGGTCGTTTGATGCGATGTGCAGCCCGGATACCGAACGATGACCGCCACGCGCATCGGGTCATGCAAGGATCGGTTCATGCTGCGTTGGCTGACCGCTGGTGAGTCCCACGGCCCCGCCCTCGTGGCCACCATCGAGGGCCTCCCGGCCGGTGTCGAGGTGACCACCGGCGATGTTGCGGCCGCCCTGGCCCGGCGTCGGCTCGGCTATGGCCGCGGTGCCAGGATGAGCTTCGAGAAGGATGAGGTCTCCTTCCTCGGTGGGGTTCGGCACGGGATCAGCCTCGGTTCGCCTCTGGCGATCATGGTGGCCAACACCGAATGGCCGAAATGGCAGGTCGTCATGTCGCCAGACCCGGTGCCCGAGGAGGCGTACGCCGCAGCCTCCGAGATCGGTGCCCCCCAAGAAGTGGGCCGAAACCGGCCGCTGACCCGTCCCCGGCCCGGCCACGCGGATCTGGTCGGGATGCAGAAATACGCCTTCACCGACGCCCGCCCGGTGCTCGAGCGTGCCTCGGCGCGCGAAACGGCCGCCCGGGTCGCGCTCGGTGAGGTGGCTGCGCGATTCCTGCACCAGGCCTACGGGATCAGGCTGCTCTCGCACACCGTGGCCATTGGTGAGGCGGCCGTGGCGGCGGACGCACCGCTGCCACGGCCCGATGACGTTGTGCGGCTGGACGCCAGCCCGGTTCGATGCTTCGATGCCGGGGCCGAGGCCGCCATGATCGCGCAGATCGACGCGGCCAAGCAGGATGGTGACACGCTCGGCGGGGTGGTCGAGGTCCTTGCCACCGGCCTTCCCCCAGGACTGGGGTCGCACGTGCACTGGGATCGCCGCCTGGACGCGCGCCTAGCAGGGGCTTTGATGAGCATCCAGGCCATCAAGGGGGTCGAGGTCGGGGACGGCTTCACCACCGCCGCCCGGCGCGGCTCACAGGCCCATGACGAGATGGAACGTCGACCCGACGGCACCATCGTGCGCCGTACCGGGCGGGCCGGTGGCACCGAGGGCGGCATGTCTGTCGGGGGCAGCCTGCGGGTCCGGGCGGCGATGAAGCCCATCTCCACGGTGCCCCGGTCGCTGGACACCATCGATGTTGCCTCAAGCGACCCGGCCACGGCCATCCACCAACGCTCCGATGTATGCGCGGTGCCTGCCGCCGGGGTCGTCGCCGAGGCGATGGTGGCGCTGGAACTGGCGCAGGCGTGCCTGGAGAAGTTCGGCGGCGACAGCGTCACCGAAACGGCACGCAACCATGCGGCATACCTGGCTGCCGTCCCGGACACCATGCGCACGTGGTGAGGCCGGCGTGACGTCCACCCATCGATCGCAGCCGCCTGCCGCGGTGCTCATCGGGCCACCGGGTGCCGGAAAGTCGACCGTGGCCGCCCTCGTCGCCCAGCGGCTGGGTGTCGAGGTTCATGACGTCGATGACGCCATCGAACAGGCTCAGGCACGGACGATCGGTGAGATCTTCGTTCAGGACGGCGAGCTACGCTTCCGCGAGTTGGAGCGAGTGGCCGTGGCGTCGGCGCTGGCAGAGGAGCGCGGCGTCATCGCGCTCGGCGGGGGCGCACCGATGGACCCGGATACTCGTAAGGCCTTGTCCGGCCACCGGGTGATCTTTCTCGATGTCGGCATCGCCGACGCGGCCCGGCGGATCGGTTTCGACGGCTCACGGCCGCTCCTCGCGGTCAACCCGCGAGCCACCTGGATTGCCCTCATGCGCACCCGACGGCCGGTCTACGAATCCATCGCCACCTGGCGGGTCGACACGTCCGGCCGGACCCCGCAGGAGGTCGCTGGCGAGATCGTCAACCTCTTGGAGGAGATGTGAGTACGACGATTCGGGTGGGATCGGACTACGAGGTCGTCATCGGTCGGGGCATCGTTCGCGACGTGCCGCCGCTGCTCGGGCTCGGCGTTCAGCGGGTCCTCATCGTTCATCCGGAGTCGGTGACCGATGTGGCGCGTGCCGTGATCGACACCCTGGATGCAACCGGGCTGCGCACCGTGGTCGCCACTGTGCCGGATGCAGAGGCGGCCAAGACCGTCGACGTCGCCGCCCACCTGTGGTCCGTCCTTGGTCGCGAGGGTTTCACCCGCAGCGATGCCGTCGTTGCGGTGGGTGGTGGCTCGGTGACCGACCTGGGAGGGTTCGTCGCGGCCACCTGGTTGCGCGGTGTTCACGTGGTGCACGTACCGACGACGCTGCTGGCCATGGTGGACGCGGCCGTGGGGGGCAAGACCGGCATCAACACTCCGGAGGGGAAGAACCTCGTCGGCTCCTTCCACCCGCCGGCCGGGGTGCTGTGCGACCTCGACGTGCTGGCCAGCCTGCCGCAGGCCGACTACGTGTCCGGCCTTGCAGAGGTCATCAAGGCCGGGTTCATTGCCGACCCGCGGATTCTCGACCTCGTCGAGGCCGATCCTGCCGGCGCAGTCCGTTGGGACGGGCCGCATACGGCAGAACTGATCGAGCGCGCCGTCAACGTCAAGGCCGCCGTGGTCGGTGAGGATCTGCGCGAGGCCGGCCTGAGGGAAATCCTCAACTACGGCCACACCTTCGGGCATGCCGTCGAGCAGGTTGAGGGGTACCGACGTCGTCACGGGGAGGCGGTGGCCATCGGAATGGTCTACGCCGCCGAACTCGCCTCGGCAAACGGACATCTGGATGACGCGCAGGTGCGCCGCCATCGGCAGATTCTGTCCGGCGTCGGATTGCCCATTACGTATGCCCAAGGCCGCTGGCAGGAGCTGCTCACCGTCATGCACCGGGACAAGAAGACCCGAGGCTCGACGCTGCGGTTCGTCGTCCTCGATGACATCGCCCGCCCGACTCGATTGGCCGATCCCTCGGCGGAAACTCTTCAGGCAAGCTATCGGGCGCTGAGCCGCGATTCCGCCTGACCCGGGCGCCCGCCTGCCGCGGCAGAACATGGCAGCTTCGGCCTCGAGTGACCCGATCCGGACGGTGAAATCTCGTCCGCTACGCTCGGCTCACGCACCGGCTGAGCATGCGTGAACCAGCACCTCATCGGGCCGTTTGCACTCTTCATGAAGGAGTCCCCGTTGTCCAGGAGGATCACGGCCGCCGCGGGCGCGGCCGTTCTCGGTTTGTTCCTTGTTGGCGCCGCTCCGGCGCAGGCCGCCCCTGACCCCAGCGGATCGAGCCGACACCACCGGGCGGTGTTGCGCGACACCGCCGCCGCGCCGGCCCTTGCGGCTGCATCACCGAACTTTGATCGGATTGCCGGCGCGAACCGGTATGCGACCGCGGTCGCCGTCTCCGAAGCCACGTTCCCGACCGGGACGTGGGCTGGCGGAGAGCCGGTCACCGACATTTGGGTGGCCAGCGGCACCGACTTCCCCGATGCCCTTGCCACTGGGCCGATAGCTGCCGGCTCAGGGCCGGTCCTCCTCGTCCCAGCGACGGGCACGGTCCCAGCGGCGGTCCTTAACGAGATCGACCGGATCGCGACCGCCAACACGAGCGTCAACTCCACCGTGGTCCATGTCATCGGTGGGACCGGCGCAGTCTCCGCAGCGGTGTTCAACCAACTCGCCGCGGTTGCTCCGGGCATCAGCCGGGAAGCTGGCGCCAACCGGTACGAGACAGCCGCCCTATTGGCCGTGGCGAACAACGACAGCTGGATCGCCGACAGCGGCTCAGGCGTCGAGGCGGTGTATGTCGCCAATGGGCTCGGGTTTGCCGACGCCCTCGGTGGCGGGGGCGCGGCAGCCGGGAACACGGGTGCGCTCGTGCTGACGTCGCCCACGACGCTGCCGAGTGCTACCCAGCAGGCGCTGACGATGATCGACCCTGCAACCGTCTATATCCTCGGCGGCACCGGCGCGGTGTCGACGGCCGTCGAGAACCAGATCGTCGGCCTGCTGCCTGGTGCCACCGTCACCCGGCTCGGTGGGACGAATCGTTATGACACGGCGGTGAAGATCTCCCAGGAGCTGTACGCCCCGGCTAGTGAGGTCGTCCTGGTCAACGGGTTGAACTATCCCGATGCCCTGTCCGCGGCGCCGTTCGCCGGATTGCTCGCCGCGTCGACGCTGCTCACCGCGGGGCCTTGTGACACGGCGGGAACCGTGGCCGAGGTGGACCGGTTGGCTGCCCCGTGGGTCACGGCCATCGGCGGGACCGGTGTGGTCAGCGACAATGCGCTGACCCTGGGCGTGTGCTGATGCTGGGCGTGTGCTGATCGGCACCGATCGTTGACCTCGTCGGCTGCTGGCACTTGGAGGGCGTGCCAGCAGCCGACGGCGCTGCCGGTGCCGAGGAACCGGTAGAATCGTGGCCAATCCCACGTCACCGACCTGATCCCCTCCTGCCTACCAGCGCGACGGCATCCGGCCAGTGGCCCCTGGAACGACGACCTCAAGGAATAGGCACCCGTGGCAACGACGAACGACCTCAAGAACGGCCTCGTGCTCAACATCGAGGGGCAACTGTGGACCGTTGTGGAGTTCCAGCACGTCAAGCCCGGCAAGGGCCCAGCCTTCGTGCGCACCAAGCTGAAGAACGTCTTATCCGGCAAGGTTGTGGACAAGACCTTCAACGCTGGTGTCAAGGTCGAGACGGCCAACGTCGACAAGCGGACCATGCAGTACCTCTACAACGACGGCACCGACTACATCTTCATGGACCCCGACACGTATGACCAACTCCCGGTCAGTGCGGAGGTGGTCGGGGACGCGGCCAAGTACATGCTGGAAAACCAGGACGCGATCGTGGCTCGGCACGACGGATCGGTGCTCTTCGTCGAGTTGCCGGCATCGGTGGTCCTTGAGGTGAGCTACACCGAGCCGGGTTTGCAGGGGGACCGCTCGACGGGCGGCACCAAGCCGGCGACGTTGGAGACCGGGGCCGAGATCCAGGTCCCGCTGTTCCTCAACCAGGGCGAAAAGGTCAAGGTGGACACCCGCGACGGGTCCTACCTCGGCCGAGTCAACTGACCCCGGATCGCCGATCATCTCGTGGCTGCCCGAACCAAGGCCCGCAAACGAGCCCTCGATCTCGTGTTTGAGGCAGAACAGCGCGACCGGGATCTCACCGGGCTGTTGCGGGACCGCCTCGCCGACTCCGGCGCCCAATCCCCGCTGCCGGAGTATGCCGTCGCGCTGGTCGAGGGCATGGATGCGCACCGAGCCGAGATCGACGAGCTGCTGAGCACGTATGCCCAAGGCTGGACGCTGCCACGGATGCCGGCCGTGGACCGAGCGATCCTTCGGTTGGGGACGTTCGAGGTCGTGTGGGCCCTTGACGTGCCCGACCCGGTGGCGATCAGTGAGTGGGTGGCCCTGGCCACGGACCTGTCCACGGACGAATCGCCCAAGTTCGTCAACGGCCTCCTTGCCCGCATCGCCGAGGTCAAACCCACCCTCAACTGACCGGTCAGGCAGCACAGCGTCGATGTCTTACATGCCACAAGACTCGGCGTCTCACATGTCACAAGACTCGGCACCCCCGGTTTTACGCCTCAGGTGGGAACCCAGAGGTTCGCAAGGGCAACTTTTCCCCGCGAACCTCCGGGTTCTCTTGTCAAGCGCCGAGGTCAGCACGCTCGGGACGATGTGTCCCACGCGGATCGGGGTGGGGGATCAGTGATGCGGTGGGCCGATGTGCCACCGGGGCCATGGAGGACGTAAACTCCGAGCAATCAGACGTCCTTTAACGACCTGTCCCGTGAGGCAGGGAAGGAGGTCGCTTGCGCATGACGCCAGCAGCCATGACACCAGACGGTTCGCTCGACGATGCGAAGACGCGCACGGTGATGAACGAGCCGGATGTGGCTCGCGCGTTGCGTCGTATCGCTCACGAGATTCTCGAGGGCAACAAGGGCGCCAGCGACCTGCTCCTTTTGGGCATACCGAGCAGGGGCGTCGAGCTTGCCGGTCGGTTGGCCGAACTGATCCGCCAGGTCGAGGGGGTGGACGTGCCGGTAGGGGCCCTCGACGTGACGATGTACCGCGACGACCTGCGAACACAACCTGTTCGGGCCCCCCGCTCGACCGAGATCCCATCCAGTGGAGTGGACGGCAAGGTCGTTGTCCTCATCGACGATGTGCTCTATAGCGGGCGGACCATCCGGGCCGCCCTGGATGCCCTGACCGACTTGGGCCGACCCAAGGCGGTCCGGCTCGCTGTGCTGGTCGATCGGGGCCACCGCGAACTGCCGATTCGGGCTGACCATGTGGGCAAGAACCTGCCCACCGCCGCTTCCGAGAAGGTCATGGTGCGCCTGTCCGGACACGACAAGATCCCCGACTCGGTCCGCATCGGCGCGAGCACATCGGCCACCGGGACTGCGCGATGACGCGCCACCTGCTCAGCTCCGCCGATCTGACCCGCGTGGAGGTCGAGGAAATCCTCACCACCGCCGCCGAAATGCATGACGTGCAGCACCGGGCGGTCAAGAAGCTGCCGGCACTGCGCGGGCGGACCGTGATCAACCTCTTCTTCGAGGACTCCACTCGGACCCGCAGCAGCTTCGAGATCGCCGGCAAATGGATGAGCGCGGACACGATCAACATCACCGGCAAGGGCTCATCAACATCCAAGGGAGAGTCCCTTCGCGACACAGTCATGACCATCGACGCCATGTCCGTCGACGCCCTGGTCATCCGGCACGTCGCGTCCGGTGCAGCCCATCAGGTCGCCGGCTGGGTCAACGCGGCGGTGATCAACGCCGGCGACGGCATGCACGAACACCCCACGCAGGCGCTCCTGGACGCCTACACCGTGCGAACACGGCTGGGCGACCTCGATGGCAAGCACATCGTCATTGTCGGCGACCTCACCCACAGCCGGGTCTTCCGGTCCAACCTCATCACCTTGGGCCTGCTCGGCGCCCACATCACGGTGGTGGCGCCCCCCACGCTCATGCCCAGCGGGATCGGCGCCTGGGCCGAGGCCGACGGGTTCACGGTTAGCCACGATCTGGACACCGCCTTGTATGCCGACAGGGCGCCCGATGCGGTCATGATGCTCCGCGTCCAACGGGAACGGATGAGCGGCGGGTTCTTCCCCACCGCCCGGGAGTACACCGTCGGATATGGGCTCACCCGGGATCGGTTCAGCCGCCTCCTCGCGCACAACCCGGACTGCCTCGTCCTGCATCCCGGACCGATGAACCGGGGGCTGGAGATCGCCCCGGAAGCCGCCGATGCCGTGGGCTCCTCGGTGGTCCTCGACCAGGTCTCCGCCGGGGTCGCCGTGCGCATGTCCGTGCTCTACCATCTGCTGGCTTCGGGAGAGGAATCCGCCGCGTGAGCAGCATCATCATCACAGGTGCTCGAGTTCTTGGCGGGCGGGCCGCGGATGTCAGCATTCGCGACGGGGTCATCACCGGCGTCGGCCGAGCCGCGGACCTCCCGGCAACCGGCAGTGCTCAGGGCCAGGACTCTCCCGCGGAGATCATCGACGCCGACGGGCTCATCCTGCTGCCGGGGCTTGTCGACCTCCACACCCACCTGCGCGAACCGGGCCGGGAGGATGCCGAGACCGTCGCCAGCGGATCGGCGGCCGCTGCGGCCGGAGGCTTTACCGCGGTATTCGCCATGGCCAACACTTCCCCGGTCACCGATACGGCCGAGGCGGCCGAGCGGGTGCTCGACCTTGGTCGCGCTACCGGCCTGGTCGACGTCGTGCCAATCGGAGCGGTGACCAAGGACTTGGCCGGGGAGCAGTTGGCCGAACTGGGTCTGATGCACCGCTCCAGGGCCCGGGTCAGCGTCTTCTCCGATGACGGACGATGTGTACAAGACGCCCGGGTGATGCGCCGTGCGCTGGACTACATCAAGGCTTTCGACGGCGTCATCAGCCAGCATTCACAGGACAGCGACCTGGCCGGACCGAGTGCCTGCTGCCACGAGGGGGAACTGTCCGGGCGCCTCGGTCTGCCCGGCTGGCCCACCCCTGCGGAGACAACCATCATCGCCCGGGACGCTGAACTGTCCGCGCACACCGGAGCACGAGTCCACGTTGCCCATGTGACCACCGCCGAGGGTGTCGAGGTGGTCCGTTGGGCCAAAGCGCGCGGCATACGTATGACCGCCGAGGCGACGCCGCACCACCTGGCCCTGGGAACCGAACTGGTCAGCGGCTACGACCCGGTCTACAAGGTCAACCCGCCGCTACGACCGACGCAGGACCAGATTGCTTTGCGGGAGGCGCTGGTCGACGGCACCATCGACATCGTCGCCACCGATCACGCACCCCATGCCCGGCAAGACAAGGATCACGCCTTCGTCGACGCCGCCTTCGGCATGATCGGGCTAGAGACCGCGCTTGGTGTCATCGCCGAGCTCATGGTGACCACTGGCGACCTCGACTGGGCCGGTGTCGCCGACCGGATGTCCGTGGCTCCGGCCCGGATCGGTGGGCTGACCGGACATGGCCGTCCCATCGCCGCCGGTGAACCGGCCAACCTGGTGCTTATCGACCCCTCAGCAACCTGGCGGGTGGACGCGGCACAGTCCCGGTCGCTGGCGCGCAACAACCCGTGGCACGGCCGCGAGCTGCCCGCACGTGTCCTGACGACCATCCTCAACGGAAAGGTGACCCACCGATATGAGTGAGTCCACGCTGCTGACCGACCGCCGCCCCGCAGTGCTGGTCCTGGAGGATGGGCGCACGTTCACCGGCGCCGCATACGGGGCGATCGGGGCCACCGTGGGTGAGGCCGTGTTCAACACGGGAATGACCGGCTTTCAGGAGACCCTCACCGATCCGTCCTACCGGCGACAGGTGGTCGTCATGACCGCCCCGCACATCGGCAACACCGGCTGGAACGACGAGGACGATGAATCCCAGCAGATCTGGGTCGCCGGCTATGTCGTGCGTGACCCGGCGCTGCGCCCGTCGAACTGGCGCGCCACGTCAAGTCTCGAAGATGAGCTGATCGCTCAGGGGATTGTCGGGATCAGCGGCATCGACACCCGGGCGCTGACTCGGCATCTGCGCGAGCGCGGCGCGATGCGGGTTGGCATCTTCAGCGGTGAGGCCGCCGACGCCAGCAGCGTCGAACTGCTGGCGCAGGTGACTACCTCGCCAGCGATGGCCGGGGCCGATCTCGCCTGCGAGGTCACCACCACCGAGCCGTATGTCGTGCCCGCTGTCGGTGGAAAGCGGTTCACCGTCGCCGCCTTCGACCTCGGCATCAAGGCGATGACCCCGCAGCTCATGGCGCAGCGGGGGATCGAGGTGCACGTCCTGCCCGCCACCGCGACGTATGCCGACATCCTCGCAACCGGAGCCGATGGAGTGTTCTTCTCCAACGGCCCGGGCGACCCAGCCACCGCCGAGCATCAGGTCGCGGTCCTGCGCGAGGTCTTGGACGCCTCGATGCCCTTCTTCGGGATCTGTTTCGGCAACCAGTTGCTCGGCCGGGCGCTCGGCTTCGGCACGTACAAACTTCGGTACGGCCACCGGGGGATCAACCAGCCCGTGCTCGATCGGGCTACGAACACCGTCGAAATCACCGCGCACAACCACGGCTTCGCGGTTCAGGCGCCCCTGGAGTCGGACACCGACACGGCATACGGTCGGGTGCGGGTGTCCCACGTATGCCTCAACGACGACGTGGTTGAGGGCCTGGTCTGCCTCGACGTGCCGGCCTTCTCAGTGCAGTACCACCCCGAGGCGGCCGCTGGACCGCACGACAGCGCCTACCTGTTCGACCGGTTCGTTGCCCTGCTGTCCGGGCAGTCCATCGTCCCCACCATGCAAGGAGCGTAAGCCGCGATGCCCAAACGCGAGGACATCACGTCCGTCCTGGTCATCGGGTCCGGCCCGATCGTCATTGGTCAGGCTTGCGAGTTCGACTACTCCGGCACCCAGGCCTGCCGGGTGCTGCGCGAGGAGGGGGTGCGGGTCATTCTGGTCAACTCCAACCCGGCGACGATCATGACCGACCCGGAGTTCGCCGACGCCACCTACGTCGAGCCGATTACGCCGGAAGTCGTTGCCCGGGTGATCGAGAAGGAACGACCCGACGCCGTGCTGGCCACCCTCGGCGGACAAACCGCGTTGAACTGCGCCATGGCCCTGCATGAGGACGGCACCCTGGCGGCGTTCAACGCCCCGTTGATCGGCGCGAGCGTCGAGGCGATTCAGCTCGGTGAGGATCGGGAGAAGTTCAAGGGCGTCGTTGACACCGTCCGTGAACGAGACGGACTGCCGGCTGAATCGGCCCGCTCGATCATCTGCCACAGCATGGACGAGTGCTTGACGGCCGCCGAGGACTTGGCCTACCCGGTTGTCGTCCGACCGAGCTTCACCATGGGCGGGCTCGGGTCCGGCTTCGCCCATGGCGAGGAGGACCTGCGCCGAATCGCCGGTGCCGGGCTGCAGTATTCGCCAACTTCCGAGGTGCTCCTGGAGGAGTCCATCCTCGGTTGGAAGGAATATGAGCTGGAGGTCATGCGGGACCGCGCGGATAACGTGGTCGTCGTCTGCTCCATCGAAAACCTCGACCCGATGGGTGTGCACACCGGCGACTCCATCACCGTGGCGCCGGCGCTGACCCTGACCGACCGCGAATACCAGAACCTACGGGACATCGGGATCGCCATCATCCGCGAGGTCGGCGTGGACACCGGCGGGTGCAATATCCAGTTCGCGGTCAATCCCGACGACGGCCGGATCGTCGTCATCGAGATGAACCCCCGGGTGTCCCGCTCCTCGGCGTTGGCCTCCAAGGCCACTGGATTCCCCATTGCCAAGATCGCCGCCAAGATGGCCATCGGCTATACCCTGGACGAGGTTCCCAACGACATCACCAAGGAGACGCCGGCGAGTTTCGAGCCGACCCTGGACTACGTCGTGGTCAAGGTGCCACGGTTCGCCTTCGAGAAGTTCCCGGCCGCCGATCCGACCCTGACCACGACCATGAAGAGCGTCGGCGAGGCCATGGCCCTGGGACGCAACTTCACCGAGGCCTTCCAAAAGGCGCTGCGCTCGATCGAACGCAGCGACTCCGAGCTGCACTGGTCCGGTGACCGGCCCAGCCTGGCCCAGGCCCGGGCCGCGCTGGCAAAGGCCCGCACCCCGACCGATGGACGGATCATCGAAGTCCAGCAGGCGCTCCGCGGCGGACTCAGCGTCGAGGAAGTCCACGACGCCACCGGGATCGACCCGTGGTTCCTCGACCAGATCGCGCTGATCAACGAGGTTGCCCAGCGCGTCGCTGATGCGGATCAACTCACTCCCGACGTGTTGCGCCTGGCCAAACGGCACGGCTTCTCCGATGCTCAACTTGCCCAACTCTCCGGTATGCCCCAAGCGGTGGTTCGCGGCGTGCGGCACGCACTCGGCATACGGCCGGTCTTCAAGACCGTGGACACATGCGCCGCAGAATTCGCCGCAGAGACCCCGTACTACTACTCCAGCTACGACCTGGAGAGCGAGGTCAAGCCCAGGACCACCCCGGCGGTGCTCATCCTCGGATCGGGACCGAACCGGATCGGGCAGGGCGTCGAGTTCGACTACTCGTGCGTGCACGCCTCCTTCGCGTTGCGCGAGGCCGGCTACGAGACCGTCATGGTCAACTGCAATCCGGAGACGGTCTCCACCGACTACGACACCTCGTCCCGGCTCTACTTCGAACCCCTCACCCTCGAGGACGTCCTCGAGGTGTTCCACGCCGAGCAACAGGCGGGTCCGATCGCCGGGGTCATCGTCCAGCTCGGCGGGCAGACGCCATTGGGGCTTGCCCAGGCACTGAAGGATGAGGGCGTGCCCATCGTGGGCACCTCACCGGAGGCGATCAACCTCGCCGAAGACCGCGGAGCGTTCGGGCGAGTGCTGGCTGAGGCCGGCCTGCCCGCACCCCGCCACGGCACCGCCTACAGCGCCGAAGACGCCGTAGAGATTGCCCGGGAGATCGGCTATCCGGTTCTGGTCCGACCCTCCTACGTTCTCGGCGGGCGAGGCATGGAGATCGTCTACGACGACGACACCTTGGCGACCTACGTTAACCGGGCCACCGTGGCCAGCCCGGAACACCCCGTGCTGGTCGACCGCTTCCTCGACGACGCCATCGAGATCGATGTCGACGCTCTGTTTGACGGTGACCAGATGTATGTCGGCGGGATCATGGAGCACATCGAGGAGGCCGGGATCCACTCTGGTGATTCCTCCTGCACCTTGCCGCCGGTCACCCTCGGTCCGACCGAGCTGGACCGGGTGCGTGAGTCCACCCTGGCGCTCGCCCAGGGCATCGGTGTCCGCGGACTGATCAACGTCCAGTTCGCCGTAGCCCAGGACGTCCTCTACGTGTTGGAGGCGAACCCGAGGGCTTCCCGAACGGTGCCGTTCGTGGCAAAGGCGACCAGCGTCCCGCTGGCCAAGGCTGCCGCCCGCGTGATGCTCGGAGCGAGCATCGCCGACCTGCGCGGCGAGGGCCTGCTCCCGCCGGAGGGAGTGGACGGCGGAGCCCTGCCGGTTCATGCACCGATGTCGGTCAAGGAGGCGGTGCTGCCCTTCAAACGCTTCCGGACCCGAGACGGCCTCATCGTCGATTCCCTGCTGGGACCGGAGATGCGCAGCACCGGTGAGGTCATGGGCATCGATGACGACTTCCCGCGGGCCTTCGCCAAGAGCCAACTCGGCGCGGTCGGCGGACTGCCCGCCACCGGCACCGTGTTCGTCTCCGTAGCCAACCGGGACAAGCGAGGTGTGATCTTCCCGGTCAAACGCCTCGCGGACCTCGGGTTCGACATCCTCTCCACCGCCGGAACCGCCGACGTGCTGCGTCGTAACGGGGTGAAGGTGCAGGTCATCGCCAAACATGGTGAGCGGCAGGACGGCGAGGCCAGCATCGTCGACCTCATCAACGCCGGGCAGGTTGCTATGGTCGTCAACACGCCCTCCGGGCCGGCCGCGCGGGCCGACGGCTACCTCATCCGGGCAGCAACGACGGCCATGGACAAGCCGATCGTGACGACCGTGCAGCAGCTGGGCGCCGCGGTCCAAGCGATCGAGGCGAATGCCGCCGGCGGAATCCGGGTGAAGTCGCTGCAGGACCACGCCCGCGACCTCAACCTCTACCAGGCGGTGGGCCAGGGCTGATGGGGATCTATCAGGCTGTCTTCGACCAGGTGTTGACCAGAGTCGACCCGGAGAGCACCCATCGAGCGTCCTTCGGTGCCCTCCGTGCGCTGGCCAAGGTGCCCGGCGCCATCGGCACCGCCCGGTCTCGGGTGATCCCTGATGGCCCGGACCTCGCGGTGCGTGTGTTCGGCAAGACCCTCCCGCACCCGATCGGCTTGGCTGCCGGGTTCGACAAGAACGGGGAAGGCATCGACGCGCTGGCCGGGTTGGGGTTCGCCGCTGTGGAGATCGGCACAGTCACCGCGTCAGCGCAGCCGGGCAATGAGCCACCGCGCCTGTTCCGGCTGCCCGCCGACCGGGCCATCGTCAACCGGATGGGGTTCAACAACCAGGGGTGCGTTGCTGTAGCCGCCCGGTTGGCCCGGCGCGCGCACCAGCGGCGCCGCACGGATGTCTTGCTCGGCGTCAACATCGGCAAGACCAAGGTGGTCCCGGTCCAGCAGGCTCCGGCCGACTATGCCACTGCTGCCGCGAGGCTCGCACCGTATGCCGACTATCTCGTCGTCAACGTCAGCTCACCCAACACGCCCGGGTTGCGCGACCTGCAGGCGATCACGTCGCTGCGTCCCATCCTGGAGGCGACCCGATCCGCTGCGATCCGCTCCGCCGGCAAGCCGGTGCCGCTGCTGGTCAAGATCGCCCCCGATCTCAGCGACCCCGACATCGTCGCGGTCGCCGATTTGGTGACCGACCTCGACTTGGACGGTGTCGTTGCCACGAACACGACGATCGCCCGGGCCGGCCTGAATTCGCCGCCGGAGCTGGTCGCTGCTGCCGGGGAGGGTGGCCTGTCCGGGCCGGTCCTCGCCGGCCGATCCGAGGCCGTGTTGACGTTGCTGCGTCAGCACTTACCGCAGGCGAGTGTGGTGATCAGCGTCGGCGGAATCAACACGGCAGCGGACGTGTCCCGCCGGCTTGAGCTCGGAGCCACCCTCGTTCAGGTCTATACCGGATTGATTTACGGCGGTCCGCTGTGGGTCCGCGACACATTGCGTGACCTGGCCCGGACGCCGAATCGACCCGCCCCGAAGAGGAGCCCGCAGTGATGACGTCGACCGAGCGCCTACCCTTCGGAGAACGCCTCGACGCTGCCATGGCCGAGCATGGCCCGTTGTGTGTGGGGATCGATCCACACCCCGGGCTGCTCGCTGCCTGGGGCCTGCCGCACTCGGTGTCCGGTGTTGCCCGCTTCGCCTCCATATGTGTCGAAGCATTCGGGGGACAGGTCGCGATGGTTAAGCCGCAGTCCGCCTTCTTCGAAGTCTTCGGTTCGGCCGGCATCGCCGTATTGGAGACCACCTTGGCCGGGCTTCGCGACGCCGGGACGTTGAGCCTGCTGGACGTCAAACGTGGCGACATCGGCTCCACCATGACCGCCTACGCCCAGGCATACCTTTCCGACGACGCCGCGCTGCGGGCCGACGCCATCACGGTCAGCCCCTACCTGGGGGTAGGTACCCTCGCCCCGGCCTTCGACCTCGCCGAGGCGACCGGCCGCGGCGTCTTCGTCCTCGCGCTGACCTCCAACCCGGAAGGAGCGAGAGTCCAGCATGCCCACACCGGGCTCGGCAGCGTCGCCGGCGAGATCGTCGCCGACGTCACGGCGCGGAATGCCGCCCAGCGGTCCGCCGGCCGACTGGGCAGCGTCGGCATGGTGGTCGGGGCCACAGTCGGGGCAGCCGTGGCAGACCTCGGCCTGGACCTAACCTCCGCCGCCGCTCCGCTGCTCGCCCCAGGGTTGGGTGCTCAGGGAGGGACCGTGGCAGGGGTTCGGGAGGCCTTCGGTGCCGCAACGAGGTTCGTCCTGGCCTCGAGCAGCCGGGAGGTTCTTTCGACCGGTCCGGACCCCATATCGCTGCGCCGCGCCGCCGGAACCGTGGCCTCGTCGCTGCGCGCGCTGCGTCAGGCGTGACGCACCGGTGCCGCAGAGATTGCCAAGCCTGTCGCCCATGACTACCGTCGAGGGACATCAGCCATCACCGCGAAGTCGCGAACACCGAGAGAGGCACGTCATGGCATTGCCTGAACTCACCCCACAGCAGCGGGCTGAGGCGCTGGAAAAGGCGGCCGCTGCGCGCCGCGAACGTGCCCTGGTGAAGAACCGGCTCAAGCATTCGAGCGGGTCGATCGCCGACGTCATCGCCAACGGACAGACGAACGATGTCATCGGCAAGATGAAAGTCAGCGCCTTGTTGGAATCCATGCCCGGTGTAGGACGGGTGCGCGCGAAGCAGCTCATGGACGAGATCGGAATCGCGCAAAGCCGCCGAGTGCGGGGCCTTGGCGCCAACCAGATCAAGGCTCTCGTCGACCGGTTCGGCGGCGGTGCCTGAACCGTCGCAGGACGCCCCCTCCGCAACGTCACCAGCACGTTTGGTAGTGCTCGCGGGCCCGACGGCGGTCGGGAAAGGCACCATATCGAGCTACATCCGAGCACATCATCCCATGGTGTGGCTGTCCGTGTCGGCGACCACCCGCCCCCCTCGACCAGGTGAAGTCGACGGCGTGCAGTACCACTTCGTCACCGACGATCGATTCACCGAGTTGGTCGATCGCGGCGACATGCTCGAATGGGCGGTTGTCCACGGACGGTATCGCTACGGAACGCCACGCCAACCCGTGCTCGACACCCTGGCCACGGGGCGCCCGGCGATGCTGGAGATCGATCTACAGGGCGCCCGTCAGGTGCGGACGAGCATGCCGACGGCGCTGTTCGTCTTTCTGGCACCACCGTCATGGGAGGAACTGGTCGCTCGGCTACATGGTCGAGGGACCGAAACGGAGGAAGAGCGGGATCGGCGGCTGCGCACCGCACGCATCGAATTGGCGGCGCAACCCGAGTTCGATGTCACCATTGTCAACGACGACGTTCGGCGAGCTGCCGAAGAACTCGTATCATTGATGACAACCCACTGATCGCACAGGAGTTGCTGCATGTCCGGAACCAAGGCCGAGCCGATCGGTATCACCAAGCCGCCGATTGACGACCTGCTCACCAAGGCCGACAGCAAATATGCCCTGGTGCTGTATTCAGCGAAGCGGGCGCGGCAGATCAACGCCTACTACAGCCAGCTCCAGGAGGGCCTGTTGGAGTACGTTGGCCCGTTGGTGGACAGCCAGGTCCACGACAAGCCGCTGTCGATCGCGCTCCGGGAGATCGACGAGGGCCTGCTGACCAACCAGCCGAGCGTCCAACCGACGGTCGAATGACCGACCGGGTCGTTCTCGGCGTCGCCGGCGGCATCGCCGCGTACAAGGCGTGTTCGCTGGTTCGGCTCTTCACCGAGGGCGGCGCCGATGTGACGGTCGTGCCGACGGCAGCCGCTCTGGAATTCGTCGGTGCGCCGACGTGGGCGGCGCTGACCGGCAAACCGGTGTGGACGTCGGTTTTCGAGGACATCACCGAGGTTCCGCATGTCCGGCTCGGCCAGAATGCCGACCTGGTCATGGTCGCGCCGGCGACCGCTGATCTGCTCGCTCGTGCAGCCGGCGGGCATGCGGATGACCTGCTGACCAACGTCCTGCTCACCGCGCGATGCCCGGTCGCGATGGCGCCGGCGATGCACACCGAGATGTGGGAACACCCGGCGACCCAGGCCAACGTGGCGACGTTGTCCCAGCGGGGGGTCCATATCATTCCGCCTGCGTCCGGTCGCCTCACCGGTAGCGACAGCGGGGCAGGGCGGCTGCCGGAGCCTGAGGAGCTGTATGCCGTGGCCCGCCGGATCCTCCACGAAGCCCGGGGGGCGGCCACTGGGGGAGCGGTTGACCCCCCCCAGCCGCTGGCCGGTGCTCGGGTGGTGGTCAGCGCAGGAGGTACGAGGGAGCCGCTCGATCCGGTGCGCTATCTCGGCAACAGATCATCCGGCAAGCAAGGCTTCGCCATCGCTGCCGCAGCCGCTGCCGCCGGCGCGCAGGTCACCCTCGTTGCCGCGAACACGCAGCTGGAGGAACCCACAGGCGTGCAGGTCGTTCATGTCGAGACCGCGCAAGAACTCGGTGAGATCATGCAGGCCAATGCCGACGATGCCGACGTGTTGGTCATGGCGGCCGCGGTGGCGGACTTCCGGCCGGACACCGTGGCAGCGACGAAAATCAAGAAGTCGTCAACGGATGACTCAGCGCCGACGATCACCTTGGTGCGCAACCCCGACATCCTCGCCGGCCTGGTGGCTGGCCGAGGCGCTGCCGCCCGACCAATCATCGTCGGGTTCGCCGCCGAAACCGGTGATGGCGAGCGCTCTGTACTCGACCTGGGTGCCGACAAACTCGCTCGCAAGGGTTGCGACCTCCTCGTAGTCAACGAGGTGGGCTTCACCAAGACTTTCGGAGCCGACGACAACACCGTGCACATCCTCCGCGCCGGATCAAGCGAGGTGGTCCAGATCGGCCCAGCGACCAAAGACGACGTGGCCCGGGGGCTCATCGACATCATCGGCGCGGACCTCGCCTGAGCGCAGCGGATGGGTGGCGACGGCCCAGCCGTCGGCACCCATCGCCTGGCGGGTTAACCGGCCGGAGCTGCCGCCGGTTTCTTCGCGGTGGTCTTGGTCACCGGCTGCTCGTTGGTGCTGTCGACCGGTTCCTCGGCCTCGCCCCGGGGCTCAGTCTCGCCGGAATCGGCCGCATCCGCCGGGGTGGCAGCCTCCTCAGGTGCGTCCACCGGCTGGTCGCCCGGAGCTGAACCGCCGCCAAGGGTGGCCAACATGTTGCGCACGTTGGCCAGCTGAGCAGTGATGCTGTCCCGACGGGCCGCAGCGGCCGCGACCTCACGTTCGGAATCACGACGGATCTTCTCCGCCTGCTCCCGTGCCTGCCCAAGCACCTTGGTTGCTTGGGCCTTGGCTTCTTCGAGGAGCGTGCTGGACTCCTGTGCGCGAGCGGCCCGCTCATCCTCGGCCTCCCGCTTCAGGGCCGCTGCTTGGTCCTGGATCTGGGTTAGGGACTGTTCCTGGGTGGACATCTGAGCGGCGAACTCGGCAGCGGCTTTATCACGGCGAGCACTGAGCGTTGATTCGAAGTCGGCTGCCGCCGAGGAGGCCTTGGCGCGCTGACTCTCGTAGTAGGCCTCGGCTTCTTCCCGCCGGGCCGCAGCCTCTCGGGCGGCGTCGTCGACGCTGGAGTCGGCATGTGCCTTAGCCTTGGCGAGGACATCTTGGGCCTGGGCTTCGGCGCGGGACCGGGCTTCGGCGGCGTACGTGTCTGCCTCCGCCTTGATCCGGTGAGCATGCTCAGCTGCAGCTGATTTGTGCGATTCGGCCTCTGTTTGGGCCGCTGTTCGCAGGGACTGGGCCTCCTCATCGGCGAGTGAGAGCATCGAACCGATCCGCTCACCAAGGTCGGCGAACGTGGGCTGGTTCACTCGCGCCGACGCGTCGCGCAATTCAGCGATGGTTTTGTGCTGTGCCTCCAGCTGTTCCTGCGCCGACTTGTGGGCGGTACGCACCTTGGCCAACTCGACCGAAGCTGTGGCCGCCTCTTGGCGAGCCGCCTCAGCGGCGTCGCCCAGGGCCTTGATGTGCTGGTCGACAGGCACGGGGTCGTAGCCGCGGAAGACGGTGGGGAATTCGGGGCTGGTGGTCATCGGTGTTGCTCCTCGCGGTCTGTACGGTGCGGTTCATGGGGGTTGGCACGTGCCTCATCGGCCGGGTTTGGGGGACCTTGTCCGGACACGAGCCATGCCCGCTCGGGGTGTCCGTTGCTTGCCATCGACCCTTGCGCGGCGCCCGAGGCGGGTGCCGCGACCGGGTCGGTGGCCGGGCGAGGCTCAGCCGTCGGCGACTGGTCGGCCAGGCTGGGCAGGGAGCCGGCGTCGGGAACGGCGAGCGCATCGATGACCCCGGAGAGGTCGCCCAATTGGGCCATGATGGCGTTCCGGCGTGCCGCCAGCATCTCCACCTCGGCCCGTGCCCGCGTCACCGCAGCCTCTGCCTCGGCACGCATCTTCTCGGCCCTTCCCCGCGCGTCCTCGGACAGCCGGGCGACTTCGGCACGGGCAGCGCTGTGCTGCTCGTAGGCTTCGCGCTGCTGTCGCTCGATCTCCTCCGCCGCGGCCTGCCGCACCGAACGGGACCCCTCTTCCGCTTCGGCAAGGCGCCGGTTGGCCCTAGCCGTGGCATCTTTATGGTACCGGTCGGCTTCCGCTCGGATCGCCTGGGCTGCAAGATCGGTGGCCGTCTGGCTGCGGTCGGCCTCCTTTGACGCCTCGGTCAGCACCGCCTGTGCCCGCTCGCGCATATCCGTGGCCGCGACCTCCGCCTCCGCCAAGCGGTCTTGGGACCGGCGCTCGACGGCCGTCGCCAATGTGGCCACCCGCTCCCGTTGTTCGCGGGCATGGGCCACGAGCGCCTGGTGGTGCTCTCGGCGGCTGCGTGCCACCTCCGCATCCGCCTGATCGATGATCTGGCGAACCATGTCTCGAGCCCACGCCAACTGGGCGTCCGCTTCCTGGACCCGCTCCTGGGCTTCCTCGCGGGCCTGGGTGAGGAGGGTCTGGGCTTGTTGTTCGGCCTCGGCACGCGTGCGCTCGGCGTCAGTGGTCGCATCGGCCAACCGGCGTGCGGTCTCGTCCCTCAGCTGGGCAGCCTCCCCGTGAGCCTGTTGCTGCTGAACAAGCAGGGACCGCTCGTGCTCGGCACGCGCTTCGGCGAGATCCTTCTCGGTGCGTTCCAGGACGCTGGCGACCTGCTCCTCCAGCTTGGCTCGTCGCCTTGTCACGGCCGCGTCGTGTTCAGCGCGTTCTTGAGCCAGCGCTTGGCGAACCTGCTCTCGCTCCGCCTCGACCTCATCCCGCAGCCGAGTGGCCTCGGCCGTGGCCCGGGCCACGGTGGAGCGGGCCTCGTCCTGGGCCCGCTGGATCGCCTCGTCACTGGCCTTGGTCGCGCTCGCGTGGAGTCGCATGGCTTGGTCTGCGGCATCGGCGAGAATGCTCTGGGCGTCCTCGTGGGCGTTGGCCAATTGTTCGTCGGCCTGGTCGCGGGACTCGATCAGACGTTGCTCTGTGGCCTCCAACTCAGCTCGGCTGCGCGCGGCCTGCTCCTTAATGTCAGCCAATTCCGTCCGGGCGGCCTGGGCCTCGGCGGCGGCATCGGCTCGGAGCCGGTCGGCGAACGTCTGGGCGCGCGCCAGCAGGCTGAGGGCGTCACCTCCGACGGCCTCGGGGGCCTCGGTAGGGCTCTCTGCGGAGGTCATCGTGGCCTTATCGTCTCACGTTCAGGGGGTCGCGTCGCGGCAGCACCCCACCTCATAGAATGCATCAGCCGCTAGTTTATTCATTCCCGAGGAGCCACCGTGCCTGGACGCTTGTTCAGTTCCGAGTCCGTCACCGAAGGACATCCCGACAAGATCTGCGATCAGGTCTCCGATGCCATCCTGGACGCGATTCTCACCGACGACCCACACGCCCGGGTCGCCGTGGAAACGATGGTGACCACCGGGCTTGTGCACGTAGCCGGTGAGGTGACGACCTCGGCATACGTCGAGATCCCGTCCATCATCCGAAACTTGGTCGCCGGCGAGATCGGCTACGACGATTCGACCAAGGGCTTCGACGGGCGCTCCTGCGGTGTCTCGGTGTCCATCGGGGCCCAAAGCCCGGATATCGCCCAGGGCGTCGACACGGCTTACGAATCGCGCACCGGGGGAGTCGACCCACTGGACAAGCAAGGTGCCGGCGATCAAGGCCTGATGTTCGGCTACGCCTGCACCGACACAGCGCAGTTGCTGCCCTTGCCGATCTATCTCGCCCACCGGCTGTCCGAACGGCTGTCGGCAACGCGCAAGTCGGGGGCGCTGCCCTATCTGCGGCCAGACGGGAAAACCCAGGTGACTATCGAGTACGACGGGGACACCCCGGTGCGACTGGACACCGTCGTGCTCTCGACCCAGCACGCCAAGGACATCAGCCTGGACGGGATGCTCACCCCGGATGTCCGCGACCACATCGTCGCCCCGGTGCTGCAGGATCTCGCGGAGTCTGGAGTCGAGCTCGACACCTCGGGCTATCGGCTTCTGGTCAACCCGACCGGGACGTTCGTCATCGGGGGGCCCATGGGAGATGCCGGGTTGACCGGACGCAAGATCATCGTGGATACGTATGGCGGGATGGCCCGGCACGGCGGCGGGGCATTCTCCGGCAAGGACCCCTCCAAGGTGGATCGCTCTGCGGCCTATGCCATGCGCTGGGTCGCCAAGAACGTCGTCGCGGCCGGTCTGGCGACGCGGTGTGAGGTTCAAGTCGCGTATGCCATCGGCAAGGCCCAGCCCGTTGGTCTGTACGTGGAAACGTTCGGTACTGAGGCAGTCCCTGTGCAGCGCATCCAGTCCGCCATCGACGCGGTCTTCGATTTGCGTCCAGCGGCCATCGTGCACGACCTGGACCTGCTCCGGCCGATCTACCGGCCCACTGCTGCGTACGGCCACTTCGGCCGCACCGAGGCGCCGGGCGTGACGGACGCCTTCACCTGGGAGCGGATCGACCGCGTGGACCAACTACAGGCGGCTGCCGGCCTTTGACGAGGGCGCCGGTTGTCCCTCCACAGCGCTAAGTTCGCGCTGTGCGGCCCATAACACCTCGACCACGTGCCACCGACCCCCGCGTGCCGCCCTTGCCGCACCTGGCGTCGAGCGACGTGGCAAGACTGCCCATCGGAACTGGCCGGCCCACCCAGGCCGGGGTATCGACCACGGCGAACCCAGAACTGGCCGAGGACCCGGTCGCGCGAGTGGTGGTCGACACCGGGTTGGCGCACCTGGACCGCCCGTTCGACTATCTCGTGCCAGCCTCCATGGCAGATAGCGCGAGGCCGGGCGTGCGGGTGAAGGTGCGGTTCGCCGGCCAGGAGCGGGACGGCTTCATCATCGAGCGTGCCCTTCGGGCCGAGCACGCCGGTCGGTTGCAGCCGTTGCGGCGGGTCGTCTCGCCCGAACCCGTGCTGACCCCGGCCGTGCTCGCGGCGGCACGATCCGTGGCGACGATCAAGGCCGGCTCGATCATGGACATCCTCCGGTTGGCGGTCCCGCCCCGGCACGCCGCCGCGGAAAAGGCGCTGAATGCGGCCGAGGGCACGCTGGGTGCCGACGACCCCGCCGGGGAACCTCGGGCAGGCTCCGTCGACGGCATACGGCCTCTCGGCTCGGGAACAAACCCCTGGGCGGGCTATCCCGCTGGAGCCGCCCTGCTGGACCGGTTGTCCAACGGCGAATCACCTGGCGCTAGCTGGCTTGCCTTGCCAGGAAGCCCACCGGACACGGACTGGCCAGCCGCACTCGCCCAGGCTGTGGTGGCCACGCTGGCCGGAGGACGCGGTGCGCTCATCGTGGTGCCGGATCAGCGGGACGTCGATCGGCTCGATGCAGCTCTGGCCACCCGGTTGGGGCAGGGGCGACACGTCCGGCTCACCGCGAATCAGGGGCCGCACGCGCGATACACCGCCTTCCTCAAGGTGCTGCGGGGCCAGATCCGGGTCGTCATCGGTACGCGGTCAGCTGCCTTCGCCCCGGTTGCTGAGCTGGGGCTGGTGGCGTGGTGGGACGACGGCGATGACCTGCATGACGAACCGCGTGCCCCGTACCCACACGTTCGGGAGATCCTCTTGGCACGGGCCGGGATCGAGGGTGCCGCAGTGATCTCCGGAGGGTTCGTTCGCACCTCAGCGGTGGAGCTGCTCCGCCAAGAGGGCGTTCTGGCGGACGTGGCCGCCAGGCCGGCAGTGGCCCGGGCGGCACTGCCTCGGATCGAGTTGGCCGGGGAGGGCAGCGATCGAGAGCGCGACCCGGCTGGGGCCACCGGGCGTTTGCCCTCCCGGGCCTGGCGCCTGGCCAAGGACGGACTGGCCTGCGGCCCTGTCCTGGTGCAGGTACCCCGGCGCGGCTATCTGCCGTCGCTGGCGTGCCAGGACTGCCGCCGGGCCGCTCGGTGCCCGCGGTGCGGTGGCCCCTTGGGAATGCCTAGCCGATCCGGTCCGCCCCGGTGCCGCTGGTGCGCCACTGCAGTGGATTCGTGGCAGTGTCACTCATGTGGTGGCACCCGGTTGCGGGCGCGCATCGTGGGTGCCGGGCGGACTTCGGAAGAACTG
This sequence comes from Nostocoides sp., assembly GCA_047974805.1. GTDB lineage: Bacteria > Actinomycetota > Actinomycetes > Actinomycetales > Dermatophilaceae > JAJXUB01. Next base: position 58,100 of record JBKECS010000017.1, read on the forward strand.
GGCCGTGCCTTCCCGGGGGTACCCATTCACACCTCCGGCGCCGGTGAGGTCCTCGCCGGCGTCGGCAGCGCACCAGCCTTGGTCATCGCAACTCCCGGGGCCGAGCCACTCGCTGAAGGCGGCTACGCGGCCGCGCTGTTGCTCGATGCGTGGGCGCTTCTCGAACGGCCTGCTCTGGATGCGGGGGAGGAGGCCCTGAGACGGTGGGCGGCTGCCTGCGCGCTGGTTCGTCCCTCAACCAAGGGAGGACGGGTGCTCCTGGTCGGTGCGACTGCGGAGGAATCCTTCGGACCGGTGCAGGCGCTACTCACCTGGCGGCCGTCTGCCCTCGCCGAACGGGAGTTGGCGGCGCGCGAGGAGGTGGGGCTACCGCCGGCCCGGCGAGTGGCCGTCCTCGAGGGAGACCGGAACGCCGTGGCGTCTGCGTTGGGCACCGTCGTCCTTCCTCCCGGCTGCCTGGTCCTTCGCCCGCAGGCGCCAGTGGATGGCAGAGACGAACAGGCAGATCGGGATGAGGCACTCTGGGCCGGTGCTTCCGGGCACGGGTCGAGCACGGCGGTAGTGATGGCCGCACGAGAAGTTGGGGAACAGTTCGAGCAGGCATGGCGAGCGGTCAGAGCGGTCCGCAGCGCGCGCAAAGAGCCGGGCAAGCTCACGATTCGACTCGACCCCGCCCACCTAGACGCCTGAGCCACAGCTGTTTTCACGCCAGACGCCCAACGCGACCGGGGGCCACCGGCTATGGTGTTCCTCGGTGGGTGGGCCGGCGATCCTTGGCGCAGGTCGCAGTGGCCAGCGGGCAACGCGGGGCGGCGGGAAAGTGAGTGATCAATGATGGGTGACGCCACGGGGCAGCTTGGCGTCGCGGGGCACAGTGGACGAATGAGTGGAGGGACCACGTCGACCCTGGTCAAGCTCGGGTCCGTGGTGCTCTTCGTCGTGCTTGTTGCGGCGGCCTTCGTGCTGTTGGGTTGGCTCGGGTCGGGCTCGTGGTGGCCCTGGGGACGCCAGGACGGGCCGGATCCGGTGGTCGCAGCCATCGGGGCTGTGGCCATTGGCGGAGTGATCATCGGGGTCATCCGACAAGGGCGACGGCCCGGGCGAGCAACGTCCTTCGGCCACACCACCAACGATTCGCCGGCACGGGTGGCGTCGGTTGGGCTTGAGGCCGGCGCCGTGGCGCGGTTGGACCAGGTCGAGGCGCAGCTCGCCGAGCTGGCCAGGCGACCGGACGGGTCCGTGGCGGGTGCGGACCGCTGGGACCAGCTCGTTCATCAGATGGGAGATTCGGCGCCGACCGTTCGCCTGGCGGGCGTCATGGGAATGGCCGACCTCGTCGACGATTTCGTGTCGGCCGGACATACCAAGGGAGCTCAGCGCGGACTCGACGTTCTCTGCGGATATCTGCGCATGTCCGGTGCTGATGAAGCGGCCGGCCCGGGCGACCGGGAGGTCCGTCAGACGATCGTCCGGGAAATCGCCATTCGACTCCGTCCTGAGTCCACGGTGCCGTGGGGCGGTCTCGCGCTTGATTTTACCGGCGCCGACCTCACCGATGGACGGTACGTTTTCGATCGAGCAGCATTCACTACCGGCGTGGTGAGCTTCAGCGGGGCGAAATTCGGCGGGGTGGTGTCCTTCGAACGATGCGCCTTCGAGGGGGCTACGGTCGTCTTCGACGATGCGGACCTGGCCAACGGTGTGGTCTCCTTCGCCGGCTCGCAGATCCGGGCCGGGTCGTTGGCCTTCGATCGAGCCACCTTCGCTGGTACTCGGGTCTCGTTTGCCCGGACCACCATGGCCGGTGGGGCGCTGCTGATGGGTAGCGCGCGCTTCCTCAACGGGTCGGTGTTCTTTCCTGGGGCGCGGTTCGAGGGCGGTCACGTGTCGCTGCGGGGTGCCGCGTTCGAGGGGACCCGCATCTCGTTCGATTCGGCGGTCTTTGCGGGAGGGCAGGTCTCCTTCGGCCCGGCCCGGATCGCCAATGGCAGCGTCAGTGGCCCCTGGGGCCAGGGACAGCCCCCCATGTCATGGCCGGCCAGCTGATCGTGGCGTGCCGATGTCGACGCCAGATCGATGGCACTCCTTAGACTGCCGCGGTGACGATCCAGAACATTCGACTGTTCGGCGACCCGGTGTTGCGCACGCCGGCCGATTCGGTGGAGACCTTCGACAAGGAACTGCGCACCCTGGTCCGCGACCTCACCGACACCATGATGGACGCTCCGGGGGTGGGGTTGGCCGCACCGCAGCTTGGAGTGTCGCTGAGGGTCTTCACCTACCACGTCGACGGTGACACTGGACATTTGATCAATCCCGGCCTCACCCTGACCGAGAAGGAGCAGGACGGACCGGAAGGTTGCCTGTCCTTCCCAGGGCTTCAATTCGACACCACGAGGGCATACGGCGTGGTGGCATCCGGGATGAACATGCATGGTGAGCCGGTGACGATCGAGGGCTCCCAGCTGCTTGCCCGCTGCATCCAGCATGAGACCGATCACCTTGACGGCATCCTCTTCATCGACCGGCTCGATCGTCACGCCCGCAAGGAGGCGATGAAGATCATCCGGGAGGCAGACTGGGCCGGCCAGCAGCGCCCGGTCATCAAGGCCTCGCCCCATTCGACCTTCGGCTTGGGTATGTGATGCGGATCGTGTTCGCCGGGACCCCTGCGGCGGCGGTTCCCTCCCTGCGGGCACTGCTGGCGTCACCTCACGAGGTTGTGGGGGTGATCACCCGACCCGAGGCTCGGGCCGGACGTGGCCGACGGGTGACTCCCTCGCCGGTTCACGAGGTTGCCCGCGAAGCCGGGATCGAGGTGCTCACCCCACCCTCCCCAAGGGATGAGGTGTTCCAGCAGCGACTGGCCGCCCTGTCCCCGGACGTATGCCCCGTCGTCGCCTACGGGGCGTTGATCCCGTCCTCGGTGCTGCAGGTCCCAAGGCACGGCTGGGTCAACCTGCACTTCTCGCTGCTCCCAGCCTGGCGCGGCGCGGCTCCAGTCCAGCGGGCCATCATGGCCGGGGACGAGGTCACCGGGGCGAGCACCTTTCAGATCGAGGCAGGCCTGGACACCGGGCCGGTCTTCGGGTCGATGACCGAACTCATCCGTCCGGACGACACCGCCGGAACTCTGATGGATCGACTGTCCCGGCTTGCGGCGCCGTTGCTCGTGGCCACCGTGGACGCCATCGCCGACGGGCGGGCCATCCCGGTGGCCCAACCTGTCGACGGGATCACCCTGGCACCGAAGATCGAGGTGGACGAGGCGGGCGTGCGCTGGGCGACACCGGCCTTCGCCGTGGACCGGCATATCCGCGGGTGCACCCCGGCACCGGGGGCATGGACCGTCCTTCGCGGAACACGGCTCAAACTCGGTCCGGTGGCTGCGCGACCGGCTGCGGAGGAGCCGGTGGCCACCGACGATTCCGGGTCCGCGCTCGGCACCGGGGTGATCGAAGTGACCAAGCGGACGGTCCGGGTGGGGACCGCGACGACACCGGTGACGCTGGGCACGGTGCAACCTGCGGGCAAACAGCCCATGGCTGCCGCCGATTGGGCCCGCGGAATGCGGATCGAGCCAGGGGAGCGCTTCGGTGAGTGAGCAGCGACCACCGCGGCGGCCCAGGCCACGCTCGGCCACGCCACCGGCTCGGCGTGCCCGTCGCGGCGACCCGAGCCGACTGGCCGCCTACACCCTGCTGCGTGCCGTGGACGACGGTGCGTATGCCAACCTCGAATTGCCCAAGATCCTCACCCGGCAGCGCCTCCACGGGCGCGACGCCGCGTTCGCGACGGAACTGTCCTTCGGCACGATTCGCTGGTGCGGCCTGTATGACCGGATTATCGAACTCGCCGCAAGCCGGCCCGTCGACCGGCTCGACCCCGGCGTGCGCGACACGCTGCGGCTTGGCGCACACCAGCTCTTCGGGATGCGGGTCCCCGACCACGCCGCAGCCGACCAGACCGTGGCGCTCGCACGGGCGGTCAACGGCGCCGGCGCGGCCAGTCTGGTCAACGCGGTCATGCGGCGTCTGTCGGAACGTAGCCGGGAGGAATGGGCCGGTGAGGTCATCCCCGCCGACGACGCGACGGCTCGCGTCGCCGTCGCACAGTCCCATCCCGAATGGATCGTCCGAGCGTTGCGTCAGGCCCTCATCGGCCACGGTCGCGCCACCGCAGCGACTGTTGACGACCAGTTGGAGTGCCTCCTGGTCTGCGACAACGAGCCACCGACCGTTGCCCTGGTCGCCCGCCCCGGTTTGTCCACCGTGACCGATCTGGTCCATGCGGGTGCGACCCCGAGCCTCGTCTCACCCATCGGCGCCCGCCTTCCCGGGGGTGTGCCGGGCGACATCCCGGCCATCCGGGAGGGCCGCGCCGCCGTGCAGGACGAGGGCTCCCAGGTGTTGGCGCTCGCGCTGGCGGCCGTCAACGTGCCTCCCGGGCCCAGGGCCCGGGAGCGCTGGCTGGACTTGAGCGCCGGACCAGGCGGCAAGGCCGGAGTGCTTGCTGGGTTGGCCGGACAGCACGCGCAGTTCCCCGGCGGGGGCGCCAAGGACGAAGCGCGGGCCGACCTGGTGTGTGTCGAGGTGAGCGAGCATCGAAGCGATCTTGTCCGCTCCACGCTGCGCCCAGCCATCGAGCAGTCCGGTGGTCTCGGGGTCAGTATCGAGGTCCGGACACAGGACGGACGCGAGGTGGGGCAGGCCGAGCCGGCGGCGTACGACCGCGTCCTGGTGGACGCACCCTGCACCGGTCTCGGCGCACTCCGGCGCCGTCCTGAGGCACGATGGCGGCGTTCACCAGCGGACTTGGCCACCTTGGGGCCCCTGCAGCGCGCCCTGCTGGCCTCGGCGATCGACGCGACCAGGCCAGGCGGGATCATCGCCTATTCCACCTGCAGCCCACACCTGGCGGAGACCCGGTTCGTCATCGATGACGTGCTCAAACATCGCCGAGACGTCGAGCTCGTCGATGCGCGAGATGTGGTCACCGAGGTGAGCCAGGCAGCGTTGACGGACCTCGGCTGCGGCCCCACGGTCCAGCTGTGGCCGCACGTGCACGGCACCGACGGGATGTTCCTGGCGCTTCTTCGCAAGCTCGACGCTGGTTAGGCTGCCGCTCGTGTTGATCTCACCCAGCATCCTGTCGGCCGATTTCGCCAACCTCCAGGCCGAACTGGACCGGGTCCGCAACGCCGATTGGGCCCATGTCGACGTCATGGACAACCACTTCGTCCCGAACCTCACCATGGGTCTGCCCGTCGTGGAATCCCTGCTGCAGGTCACCCCCCTGCCGATCGACTGCCACTTGATGATCGACGACCCGGACCGCTGGGCGCCCGGCTACGCCGAGGCCGGGGCTGGATCCGTGACGTTCCACATCGAGGCGGTGCAGGACCCGGTAGCCACCGCTCGGGCGATCAGGGCGGCCGGGGCCAGGGCCGCGTTCGCCCTGAAACCCGGAACCCCGTTCGAGCCCTATGCCGACCTGCTGCCCGAGGTGGACATGGTGCTCGTCATGACCGTCGAACCCGGGTTCGGCGGTCAGTCGTTCATGGCCGAGATGATGCCGAAAGTGGCATCGGTGCGGCGCGCCGTGCAACGTTTCGGCGGCGAGATCTGGATCCAGGTAGACGGCGGGGTTTCTGTGGAGACGATCGAGGTGTGTGCCGAGGCCGGCGCGGATGTATTCGTTGCCGGCTCGGCCGTGTACGGCGCTCACGATGCCGCCGCTGCGGTGGACACCCTGCGCAATCTTGTAGCGAGCCATGCTCACCGCACCGCCGGGGGCGGCTGATCGCAGGTTGAGAGCCGCAGGTCGCCGGCCGTGGACGCCTGCGGCGCGTCCGGATAGCGTCGATTCGCCCCGCAGCCGTCGGCCGCAACTACCCTTGGGCCCCGTGAAGACGTTCGAGGACCTGTATGCCGAGCTCGCCGAACGAGCTCGCACCCGGCCCGCAGGGTCAGGGACCGTCGCCGCCTTGGACGCCGGCGTGCATGCCATCGGGAAGAAGATCGTCGAGGAAGCCGCCGAGGTGTGGATGGCTGCTGAGTACGAAGGGCGGGACGCCACCGCCGTCGAGATCAGCCAGCTGCTCTACCACCTTCAAGTGCTCATGGTGGCCACTGGGCTCACCCCGGATGAGATCTATGCCCATCTCTAGGCGCGTCGCCGTCGGACCGGTCTGCAGGCAGTCGGCCCGTGCTTGATCAAGGTCAGGATCGAACCATGTTGCGTATCGCCGTTCCCAACAAGGGCACCTTGTCCGAGGCTGCCGTCGGCATGCTCCGCGAGGCGGGGTATCGCACCCGCCGGGACACCAAAGAACTGGTCGTGATCGATGCCGATAACCACGTCGAGTTCTTCTACCTTCGCCCTCGGGACATCGCCGTGTACGTCGGGTCGGGCACCATCGACGCAGGGATCACCGGGAGGGACCTGCTGCTCGATTCCGGGAGCGCCGCCCAGGAGGTGCTGGCGCTGGGTTTCGGCGGGTCCACCTTCAGGTTCGCTGCCCGCCCGGGCGACGTCACGCAGGTCACCGACCTCGCCGGCAGGAGAGTAGCTACCTCGTATGCCGGTCTGGTCGCGGCATACCTGGCCGAGGCCGGGGTGGGCGCGGACGTCGTCCGGCTGGATGGGGCGGTCGAGACGGCCATCACCTTGGGGGTTGCCGACGCCATCGCCGATGTCGTCGAGACCGGAACCACCTTGCGCCAACAGGGCTTGGCGGTCTTCGGCGACCCCATTCTGCGCAGTGAGGCGGTCCTGGTCACCAGGGCTGGCAGCGCTGAACGGGCCGGTCTGGACGTGCTGCGCCGGCGCCTGACCGGAGTCATCACCGCCCGTCATTACGTCATGCTGGACTATGACGTGCCGGCGGACCTGGTGGAGCAGGCCTGTGCGTTGACGCCCGGCCTGGAATCTCCGACGGTGTCCCACTTGCAGAACCGGGACTGGGCGGCGGTGCGAGCGATGGTTCCGCGGACGAAGACGAATGCCATCATGGACCAGTTGTACGAGCTCGGCGCGCGCGCCATTCTGGTCACCGATATCTCTGCCTGTCGACTCTGAATGCCGGGTCGAAGACCCCCGTGGACCAGCGAGCGGGTATGCCCGGTGACGCAGTGGAGGTGACCTGATGGCCGTCGAGGATGCCGATGACCCGTTCCGGCCCTTCCGGCCCCGTCGCGGCCGATACGTCACGTTGGTGATGGCGATCGTCACCGTGCTCGTGTTCATCATCGGGGCGATCATCACGCCGGGGCCGGTGGATGGTGAGGCGTGGCGGGTTGGCGACCGCATCATGTTCGGCGGTTTCGGGGTCCTTATCGCGGCCTTCCTCCTTCGGTACGCAATGATCCGTGCCGTACCGACCCGCACCGGGCTGCTCATCCGTAACCTGCTCATGACCCACCGGCTCGACTGGAGCCAAGTCGTCGCGATCCAGTTCGCCGGGGGAGACCCGTGGCTGAAGTTGGACCTGACTGATACCGACATCGTGGCCGTCATGGCGATCCAGAAGGCCGACGGACCCTACGCTCGAGCCGAGGCCGCCCGGTTGGCCGCTTTGCTCGAGGCGTTGGGGGACCCAGGCCTTCGTCACGCTGACCCGGCCGGCCCCTAGCGCCCCTCGCCCACGGGGGGAAGGGCCGGGCCGGTGACGAGCGAGACCAGGATCTGCGCCACGCAGACGCCGGCAAGCACGAACCACACCGAGGTGAACGCCCCGGTCACGTCTCGAATCCTGCCCATGACCGTAGGGCCGAACGCCGCCAAGGTGTAGGAAACCAGGAACGCCATCGCGGTCAGCAACGCGCTGGCTCGGGGGGTCCGGGCGAACCGCACCAAGAGGACGAGACCGAGCGCAAAGGCCGCCCCCTGGCCAAGACCGATGAGGGTTGACCACAGGGCCGCACTGTGTTGTGGAGCCACCGCCACCCCGAGTTCCCCGATCAGCCCGGTGATCGCGAACCCGATAAGCAACACCCGCCAGTCACGCACCTGATCGCTCAGCCACGGGGCGGCCAGGCCAGAGACGAACTGGGCGGCGGTGAACAGTGCCAAGAGCAGCCCTGCCGAGGACGCCGTCCACCCCTGATCGACATAGGTCGGAGCCAACCAGGCCAGCGAGCTGTAGAACTGCCACGACTGCAAGGTCAGGTAGAGCGCGACCAGCCAGGCGGTCAGTGATCGCCACGGCAGCCCGTGGTCGGCCGCCACGACCACGGGGTCGAGCCCGCGGCGCGTGCGTGACGCCAGGTGAGCGCGCCGATCGATGGGCAGCCAGAGCAGGCAGCCGAGCACCGCGATGACCCCCCACATCCCAAGGGACGCCGGCCAGGCGCCTAACACCGATGCCAGCGGGACGGCGATCGCGGAAGCGATCGCGGCGCCACCCATCATGGCAAGCATCTGGATGCCGGTGGCCAGGCCGGCCCGTGACGCCGGGAAGGCACTCTTGACGAACCCGGGCAACAGGGTGCCCACCAGGGCGATGCCGGTGCCGGCGACGAGGGTGCCACCGTAGAGAGCGACCGGGTGCGCTCCCGCGAACCGCATGAGGTTGCCCACGGCGAGCACGGCGGTGCCGATGGTCACCGACCGGGCGATGCCCCACCGGGCGCCGAGCCTTGTCGCCGGTGGGGCGAACAAGCCCATGCACAGCACCGGCAGCGTGGTCAGGACTCCGGCGGCGGTGTTCGACAGGTGTAGATCGGCAACGATGTCCGAGCGCAGCGGCGGCAGGCCCGACATCAGGGTTCGCAGGTTAAACGCCACTGCGGCATACCCGATGACCAGGATGAGTAGCGGCCGGCCCGACGATATCGGTGGGGCTGGCTCGGCGTTCGGCGGCGTCACGAATCGACCGGTTCACCGGCGCCGCGGCGCGTGGCACCGGTGAGGTCGCTCCACAGCACGACATCGGCATGCTCGGATGTTCGGTCCTCGGCGAAGAGGGCGCGTTCTTGGGCCGCCCACCGATCCCAGTGCCGCATGTAGTCGTCCCCGTCCCGGACCTTCCCCCGCTCTCGACGCACCGCGGGCGACGCGTCGAGGAACACCTGCAGCGCAGCATACGACCCGGCGGGGCCGGCGCTGGCCCCGCAGCCCTCGATGACGAGCAAATCGGACGCAGGCACGCTCACCCGGGGTCCGGTGGTGTGCTCCTGCCAGTTCCACGTGGGGTATCCGGCCGGTTCACCGTGGGCCAGTGGCCGGAGCACCTCGCGGATGAGGATCTGGTTGGCCTCGGCCAGTCCATCCCAGCCGGGGTAGATCGCTTCCATATGAAGGACTGGGGCCGCCAACACCAGCCCGACCCGACGTGCCAACGTCGTCTTGCCCGCCCCGGACGGGCCGTCGATGGTCACGATCCGCACTGCGCCGCAGCGGGGCGTGGAGGTGCGGGCCCGGGTCGCGATCGCGTTCACGTGCCCGGCATACCGCGGATCCGCCGGGTCTGGGATCTGGAACCACACGAGGGCCCACCCTAACCGGCTGCCAGAATGTGCCCATGTCCTTGGCCGTGCGTGTCATCCCCTGCCTCGATGTCGACGCGGGACGTGTGGTCAAGGGTGTGAATTTCCAGGATCTGCGCGACGCCGGCGACCCGGTCGCTCTCGCTCGGGCCTACGGGGAGCAAGGCGCTGACGAGCTGACCTTCCTTGACGTCACCGCCAGCAGCGCCGGCCGGGAGACCACGTATGCCGTGGTGCGCCGGACCGCCGAGGAAGTCTTCATCCCGTTGACGGTCGGCGGCGGGGTTCGCACCGTGCAGGACGTGGACCGCCTGTTGCGGGCGGGGGCGGACAAGGTGGGGATCAACACTGGCGCGATCGCCCGCCCGGAGGTGATCGGTGAGATTGCCGACCGCTTCGGAGCCCAGGTGCTCGTGTTGTCCGCTGATGTGCGTCGCATGAACGGACATTTCGAAGTGACCACGCACGGTGGCCGGACCGGGACGGGGCTGGACGCCATTGAATGGTGCGCCCGGGCGGAGCGGCTCGGCGTCGGCGAGATCCTGCTGAACTCCATGGACGCGGATGGGACGAAGGCAGGTTTCGACCTGGAACTCATCACGGCGGTGCGGTCCGCCGTCGCTGTGCCGATCATTGCCAGTGGCGGGGCCGGGCATCTGGACCATTTCGCCCCCGCCGTGAGCGCCGGTGCGAACGCCGTCCTAGCTGCCAGCGTCTTCCACGTCGGGGAGCTGACCATCGGTCAGGTCAAGGTCGAACTTGCCGATGCAGGCGTCCCGGTCCGGTCGCCGGGGCGTCGGGCTCACAACCCCAGCGGTGATCGAGCCAAGGCCTGAACCGCGGTCGGGTCGCCGAGCAATTCGACATCGGCGACCGAACGCCGCCCATAGGCATACAGCATGATCTCCTCGACTCGTCCGGCGATCGTCACCCGGCCCTGCTCAGTGTCACCGTGAACGTCGTAGGCAGCGGCGTCCCTCGGCGCGATCGTCACGCCCACCTCGGCGCGGCGAAACCACAGCCGGCCGGTCCGCTTCAGCCAGGTGGCCAAGGCACGGTCCAGCGGAGGGTCGGCCGGTCGAGGTCCCATGCCGTTGGCTCGGCGAATGTCCTCGTGATGGACAAAGAACTCGATGAGGTTGACCGCCTCGTCGACGGCGCCGATCCTGCTTGGGTGCCACGCCGGGGGACCGGTGCGCACTCGCTCCACCAATGCGGTGAAGGCCGTCGCAGCTAGCTGAGTCTGGGCGCGGGCAAGCCGGTCGGCGAGTGCCGGGACCATGAGGCCTACGGCCAGGTCGGGGCGGGAATCACGCAGGATGATGTGGGCCAGCAGATCGGCGATATCCCACCCCTCGCACAAGGTCGGCGCGTGCGGGTCCAGCGTCGCGGCGAGGTCGGCCAGCGCGACCCGCTCGGTCTGTGCCAGGTGTGCCATGACACCACTCTGCCGTACCCCGCAGGCGGGTCTGTGACCGGGATGTGCCCAAGGGAGTTGGACAGGACGGGGGAGGCGGCACGTGGACAGGCAGAATGGACCGTCATGACCACCCCAGAGCTCGACCCGGCCATCGCGGCCCGGCTCAAGCGCGACGCCGACGGCCTTGTCGCGGCGATCGTCCAACAGGTCGACAGTTTGGAGGTGCTCATGCTCGGGTGGATGGACGACGAGGCGCTTCGCCGGACCTTGGCCGAGGGCCGGGTCACCTTCTGGTCGCGCAGCCGGGCCGAGTATTGGCGCAAGGGCGACACCTCAGGCCATGTGCAGTACGTCCGGTCCGTTGCCTTGGATTGTGACGGGGACGCGCTGTTGGTCACTGTCGACCAGGTCGGTGCCGCTTGTCACACGGGCGCCCGCACCTGCTTCGACGCGGATGTGATCCGGTGACCGCCAACGCAGAGGCTCCCGACCTGACCTTCGGAGGGACCTGGCCCAACGCGGACGTGTTCGGGGTACTCGCCCGGGACCGCCGGGTGATCCCCGTCGTGCGCCGGTTCATGGCCGACGGCGAAACCCCCGTCGGTCTCTATCGCAAGCTGGCCGGCAACCGCCCGGGGACCTTCCTGCTCGAATCGGCCGAGCATGGCAGCTGGTCTCGCTACTCCATCGTGGGCGCGGCGAGCCGCGCCACCCTCACCGAACGCGACGGCCAGGTTGTTTGGCTTGGCGATCCCCCCAAGGGCGTGCCGAGGACAGGCGACCCGTTGGATGCTCTTCACGACACCCTCGAAGCCCTGAGCACCGAGGCTCTACCGGGCTTGCCGCCGCTGACCGGCGGCATGGTCGGTGCGGTCAGCTACGACGCGATCCGGCACTGGGAACGGGTACCGACGACCACGCGGGACGAACTCCGGGTGCCCATCGCGACCATGTTGCTCGCCACCGACCTGGCGGTGCTGGACCACAGCGACGGCTCGGTGCTGCTCATCGCCAACGTCATCAACTACGACGACACCGACGAGCGCGTCGAGCAGGCATGGGCCGACGGCGTCGCCCGTTTGGACGCGATGACACAGTCGCTTCGTCAGGCGGCGAGCAGCACGATCGGGGCGATCGACGCTGCTGCTCGGGACGACGCCCTCGCCGAGGTGTCCAGCAACGTCACCCAAGAGCGGTATCTGGAGATCGTCGAAGCCGCGAAAGAGGACATCCGGTCCGGCGAAGTCTTCCAAGTCGTGCTCTCCCAGCGTTTCTCCCTGCCTTGCCCCGCAGACGGGCTCGAGGTCTACCGGGCGTTGCGGGCGGCGAACCCCAGCCCGTACATGTACTACTTGCGCCTACCCCAACCCGATGGTGACGTCCTGGACGTCATCGGCTCATCCCCGGAAGCCCTCGTCCGGGTGGAGGGACGACGGGCGATCACCCACCCCATCGCGGGGACCCGCCCGCGGGGTAAGACGCCCGAGGACGACATGCACCTGGAAGAGGACCTCGCCGCCGACCCCAAGGAACGCGCAGAGCACGTCATGCTTGTCGACCTCGGCCGCAACGACCTCCAGCGGGTATGCCGCGCGGGCACCGTCGACACCGTGGAGTTCTTGCAGGTGAGGCGCTACTCGCACGTCATGCATCTGGAGTCGACGGTGGTGGGGGAGCTCGCCCCGGAGGCGTCGGCGTTCGACGCGTTGGTGGCCACCTTCCCGGCAGGCACGCTCAGCGGCGCTCCCAAACCTCGCGCGATGGCACTGATCGAACAGTACGAAACAACTCGTCGTGGGATCTATGGGGGAGTAGTGGGCTATCTCGATTTCCACGGCAACATGGACATGGCCATCGCCATCCGCACCGTCGTCCTGAAGGACCAGGTGGCGCACGTGCAGGCCGGCGCAGGAATCGTCGCCGATTCGGTCCCTGCCCACGAGTATGACGAGTGCGTGAACAAGGCCGCCGCAGCCTTGCGCGCTGTCGCCGATGCCCGGGCGTTGCGCACCCCATGACCGGCTCAGCGGCGACGCCGGAACGCCCCAGCGCTGGGGTCCCAACCACTGCCGCGCCGGGTATGCCGAGGTTGCGTCGGGCCTCGACAGCGGTGCTGCTGACCGTTGCCGGTGCCGGCCTGGTCGTGCTCACCGGGTCCCGCTTGTGGGCGACCTCGAGTGTCACCGATACCGGTTTGGGGACCACTGCTGCGGCGGTCACCGGTGTTCAGGCGGTCGGTCCGCTCATTGCGCTGGTGCTCGCCGCGGCTGCCGGGGGGCTAGCGGCGGTGACCGCTGGCCGAGTGGGTCGACTGATCGGCACCATCGTGCTGTGCGGGGCGACGCTCATCGACGCCATTCTCGTCGTGCGGTTCCTGGCCGACCCTGCGACCGTGGTCGGCCAGGTGGCGGCGGAGGCGATGGGCCGAACGGGTTCGCTCCCGGTCTCGCCGACGGCAACGATCTGGCCCTGGCTCGCCCTCGCCGGCCTGGCCTTGCTGTTGCTCGCCGGCGTCGTCGCTGCGTTGGGCATACGGTCTTGGCGGGGTCTGTCCGGCCGATATGACGCGGCCGCCGACGCTGAGAGTGCCGGGCCACGAGGCGAGCGGGTCGCCAGCGACTGGGAACGGCTCAGCGCCGGTGAGGATCCCACCGCCGATGGTGGACCTGATCGACCCGGACGGCCGGCCACCTGACACAATGCGGGTGGACCCGTCCCAGATCCACTCAACCCACGAGGGAGTCCGCGCTATGTCTCAGACCGAGACCAACGAACGTCTTGGCGAAGGTCATTCCGTCGCCGCGTGGCTGACCGTCATCATCCTCAGTGTGGCCGCCGTCGTCCTTGGAGCGGGCATCATGGCGGGCGGCGCGACGACGATCGTCATCGGGGCGGTGCTGATCATCCTCGGCCTGATCATCGGATGGCTTATGGCTGCGGCCGGCTACGGCGCCAAACCTCCCGCGCCTCGCGCGCCCCTCGAACTGTGACCGCGCCGATGACCCACCAGGCGAGTGTGCTGGAGCGCATCATTGCGGGGGTGCGAGAGGACCTTGCCATCCGCCGGACCCGGGTGGACCTCGCCCAGCTGACCCAACGCGCCTTCGCCGCGCCCCCGGTCCGGGAGGTGCTCGGTCGACTCGTCGGTCCCGACCTGGGCGTCATCGCGGAAGTCAAACGGGCCAGTCCGAGCAAAGGAGCCTTGGCGGACATTCCCGACCCGGGCGCGTTGGCTGCGGCCTACGCTGCCGGGGGTGCGGCAGCCGTCTCTGTGCTGACCGAAGAGCGTCGATTCGCCGGTAGCCTCGCGGACTTGGATGCTGTGCGGGCCGCCGTGGACATCCCGATCCTGCGCAAGGACTTCGTCGTCGACCCCTACCAGGTGTGGGAATCGCGAGCTCACGGCGCCGATCTCATCTTGCTCATCGTCGCGGCCCTCCCCCAGAAAGACCTGCTAGACCTGCTCGAACTAACGCACGAACTCGGTATGACGGCGCTGGTCGAGGCGCACGACGCGCAGGAGGTGGATCGGGCCTTGGCCACCGGGGCCCGCCTCATCGGGGTGAACGCCCGCAACCTGAAGACTTTGCAGGTGCACTCGGAACTGTTCGAACATCTCGCTGGGCGTATTCCGGCGGATCGGGTCCGGGTAGCAGAATCGGGCATTTTCGGTGCGAGCGATGCTGCCGCCTATGCCGCGGCCGGCGCCGACGCGGTGCTCGTCGGCGAGGCGCTGGTCAAGGACGGGGACCCCCAGGCGGCCGTCGCGGCCCTGCGTGCCTGCGCCAGCGCCAGAGGAGGGCGAGCCTCATGACCGATCACCCCCGCAGCGCCGCGCGTGCGGGCCGTTTCGGCGCCTTCGGAGGTCGATACGTGCCCGAGGCGCTCATCCCCGCCTTGGAAGAACTCGACGAAGCACGGACAAAGGCCGACTTGGACCCGCAGTTCCGCGAGGAGTTGGCGCAGTTGCAGCGCAGCTATGTCGGGCGCCCGAGCATCATCACGCAGGTGCCGCGATTCGCCGCGCACTGCGGCGGGGTCAGGGTCCTTCTCAAGCGCGAGGACCTCAACCACACCGGGTCACACAAGATCAACAACGTCATCGCCCAGGCGCTGCTGACCAAGCGGATGGGCAAGACTCGCGTCATCGCCGAGACCGGCGCCGGACAGCACGGGGTGGCCACGGCCACCGCCGCGGCGCTGTTCGGGTTGAAGTGCACCGTGTACATGGGGATCGTCGACACCGAACGTCAGGCGCTGAACGTGGCCCGGATGCGGATGCTCGGCGCGCAGGTCGTCGCCGTCGATCACGGTAGCGGAACGCTGAAGGACGCCATCAACGAGGCCCTGCGCGACTGGGTCACCAACGTGGGCGACACCCACTATGTGCTCGGCACGGTCACCGGGCCCCACCCGTTCCCGGAGATGGTTCGCAACTTCCACAAGATCATCGGCGAAGAGGCTCGGGCCCAGGTGCTCGAGCTGACCGGCAGCCTTCCCGGTGCCGTGATGGCCTGTGTGGGCGGCGGATCGAACGCCATGGGAATCTTCCACGCTTTTATCCCAGACGAGCAGGTGCGGCTGATCGGGATCGAGGCT
Source organism: Nostocoides sp. (assembly GCA_047974805.1). GTDB lineage: Bacteria > Actinomycetota > Actinomycetes > Actinomycetales > Dermatophilaceae > JAJXUB01. The sequence continues at coordinate 73,607 of JBKECS010000017.1, forward strand.
GGCGGTGAGGGGATCGCCTCCGGTCGTCACGCTGCCCGCTTCGCCTCGGCGACCCCTGGTGTGCTGCATGGGACGATGAGCTATCTCATGCAGGACGACGACGGGCAGACCGTCGAGTCACATTCCATCTCGGCCGGGCTCGACTACCCCAGCGTGGGTCCGGAACATTCGTTCCTGCGCGACTCGGGACGAGCTGAATATCGGTATGCCACGGACGAGGCGACGATGCACGCCTTTGAGCTGCTGTGCCGTACTGAGGGCATCATTCCCGCCCTGGAGTCGGCGCACGCGCTGGCCGGAGCCATGGCCGTGGGTCCCGAGCTATTCGACGCGGCCGGACCGGACGCGACGTTGTTGGTCAACCTCTCCGGCCGGGGGGACAAGGACATGCATACGGCGGCGGCCTACTTCGGTCTCGTGCCCGGGGAGGACTCATGACGACCGCGACCCAGATCGGGGTGAGTTCGGTCTTGCAGGCATGCCAGGCGGAGAACCGCGCAGCCTTGATCGGCTATCTCCCCGTCGGCTATCCGGACCTGCCAACCTCCATTGAGGCCATGGACGTCATGGTGAGGGCCGGCTGCGACATCGTCGAGATCGGCATCCCCTACTCGGATCCGCTGATGGACGGACCGACGATCCAACGTGCCGCCGAGGCGGCCTTAGCCGGCGGTACCCGGGTCTCGGATGTGTTCGCCGCCACCGCTGCGGTGCGGGCTGCTGGGGCACCACCGCTGGTCATGACCTATTGGAATCTGGTGCTTCACATGGGGGAGGGTCGCTTCGCGGACCGGCTTGTGGCTGCCGGGGGAGCTGGCTTGATCACCCCTGACCTCATTCCTGACGAGGCCGGGCAGTGGATAGCGGCCAGCGAACGAACCGGCCTGGACCGGGTCTTCCTTGTGGCACCTTCCTCGACGACACAACGACTCAGCTATGTGACAGCGAACGCCCGCGGGTTCGTTTATGCCGCCTCGACGATGGGTGTCACGGGCGCGCGTGACAGCATCGGCGACGGCGCGGAGGCCCTGGTGGCCCGGATCCGTCAGGTCAGCGACATCCCGGTCTGCGTCGGGTTGGGTGTCTCGACCGGGGCGCAGGCGGCCCAGGTGGCCAAGTTCGCGGACGGCGTCATTGTCGGGTCGGCCCTGGTCTCCTGTCTGCTCGATCGCGACCGGGATCATGGGCTGGCTGGCTTGGCCGAAACGGTCGCTGAACTCGCCGAGGGTGTTCGGGCGCGATGAGAAGGCGGCCTACGTCACTGCCACGACCTGAGACCATCACGGCCCCTGGTGAAGGACTGACCACCTCGTGTTGCTGAGCATCCCCAGCCCCACCGTCTCCGCATGGCAGATCGGCCCGGTGACCATTCGGGCCTACGCCCTATGCATCCTTATGGGCATCGTCGTGGCGATCTGGCTCACCGGCCGCCGCCTGCACGCCCGTGGGTACCCCAGCGAGCGGGCGCTGGATATCGGTGCCTGGGCGGTGCCCTTCGGCATCGTCGGTGGCCGCGTGTGGCATCTGATCACGACCCCGCAGCCCTACTTCGGCACGGGTGGTGACCCGTGGAAGGCCCTCGCTATCTGGCAGGGCGGACTGGGGATCTGGGGCGCCATAGCGCTCGGCGCGGTGGGGGCGTACCTCGGGTGCCGTCGACTGGGCGTGCCCTTTCTCGTCTTCGCCGACGCGGCCGTGCCCGCAGTCGCCTTGGCCCAGGCCATCGGCCGATTGGGCAACTGGTTCAACAACGAGTTGTACGGACGGCCCACCGAGGCACCCTGGGGACTGGTGATCCATGAGATGGACCAGGGTACGGGGCAGGCGGTGCGTGATGCGGCCGGCAACCCCGTGGTCTTGGGCACGTTCGTGCCGACCTTCCTGCTCGAATTGGTATTTCTCGTCCTCCTGGCGATGGTTCTGCTGTGGCTGGATGCCAGATATTCCCTGGCCCTAGGGCAGCTGACTGGGCTGTACGTTGCGGGCTACCCGCTGGGACGAATCGTCATCGAGAACCTGCGCAGCGACTTCGCCAACCACATCCTCGGCCTCCGGGTCAATGTGTGGACCTCGATGGCTATGTTCGTGCTCGGCGCCTGGCTGTTCTGGCATGCTGGTGCCTCCAAGCGCGTCCTTGAACCGTCCGAGGACCCCTCCGGGGTCGGTACCGGAACCCCCGAGCATCCGGATCCTGAGACAAAACCGACCGTATCCTAGGACGCTTGGACCCTTCGCTACCATGGGCGATTCGTGGCCGAGGACGTCCACTCCCCATGTCCCAAGGCGGTGCCATCAGGTGCCACCACACCCTCGTGAGGATGGTGAATGTCGTGCCCGGCACCCGATTTTCGAGCCAGCCCGCAGCCCAGGGGCTGTACCGCCCGGAGCACGAACACGATGCTTGCGGCGTCGGTATGGTCGCCACGCTGCGCGGACGTGCCGGACATGACATCGTCGCCTCGGCGTTGACGGTGTTGCGCAACCTCGACCACCGTGGCGCCACCGGTGCGGACCCGCATGTCGGTGACGGCGCCGGAATCCTCACTCAGGTCCCTGATGCGTTCCTGCGTGAGGTTGTCGACTTCGAGCTGCCCGCTGCGGGATCGTATGCCGTGGGCATGGCTTACCTCCCGACAGAGGCGAACGAACGCCGCGTGGCCACCAGCCGGATCGAGGACATCGCCGCCGAAGAGGGCCTGAGCGTGCTCGGGTGGCGCGAGGTCCCGCATACCCCTGACCTGGTCGGTCGGGCGGCCCGGGACTGCATGCCGCATTTCGCTCAGCTGTTCGTCACCTCCGCGCGAGGCAGGATGGTCGGGATCGGCCTGGACCGGCTCACCTTCGCTCTGCGTAAACGCGCCGAACGCGAGGTCGAGGTCTACTTCCCCTCCCTGTCCTGTCGCACCCTTGTCTACAAGGGCATGTTGACCACGGGGCAGCTCGAACCGTTCTTTCCGGACCTGTCCGATGAACGGTTCGCCTCCGTCCTCGCCCTGGTGCACTCGCGCTTCTCCACGAACACCTTCCCCAGCTGGCCGTTGGCCCACCCGTATCGGCTCATCGCCCACAACGGCGAGATCAACACGGTCAAGGGCAACCGGAACTGGATGCACGCCCGGGAGAGCCAACTACGCAGCGACCTGTTCGGGGAGAACCTGCAACGGCTGTTCCCGATCTGCACGCCGGGTGCTTCGGACTCGGCGTCGTTCGATGAGGTCCTGGAACTGCTCCACCTGGGCGGACGGTCCCTGCCGCACGCGGTCCTGATGATGATTCCCGAGGCGTGGGAGAACCACGCCTCCATGGATCCCCAGCTGCGGGCGTTCTATCAGTTCCACGCCACCTTCATGGAGCCGTGGGACGGCCCTGCCGACGTCGTCTTCTCCGACGGCGAGCTCATCGGCGCCGTCCTGGACCGGAACGGGCTGCGTCCTGGCCGGTACTGGGTGACCGACGACGGGCTGGTCGTGCTCGCCTCGGAATCGGGCGTGCTGGACATCCCGCAGGAGTCCGTGGTCCGCAAGGGTCGGCTGCAGCCGGGGAAGATGTTCCTCGTCGACACCACGGCCGGTCGGCTCATCGAGGATTCCGAGATCAAGTCCCAGCTAGCCAGTGAGCTGCCGTATGCCGAATGGCTCCACCACGGCATCACCCAGCTGGCGAATTTGCCCGAGCGGGAGCACATCCTGCATACCCCGCGGTCGGTGGCCAGGCGGCAACAGACGTTCGGGTACACCACCGAGGAACTCAAGGTCATTCTCGAACCGATGGCCCGCACCGGAGGTGAGGCGCTCGGTTCCATGGGGACCGACACCCCGATCGCCGTGTTGTCCGCACGCCCCCGGCTGCTGTTCGACTACTTCACCCAGCTGTTCGCCCAAGTGACCAACCCGCCGCTGGACGCCATCCGGGAGGAGTTGGTCACCTCCCTTGGTGCGGCCATCGGCCCTGAGGGCAACCTGCTCAGCGCGACCGCCAAACATGCCCGGCAGGTCGTGTTGTCCTTCCCGGTCATCGACAACGATGAACTCGCCAAGATTGTCCACATCAACGCCGACGGGGACCAGCCCGGCTACGCCACGGTCGTCGTGCGCGGGCTGTACGACGTCACCGGTGGTGAAGAGGCGCTGCGCAGCCGGTTGTCGGTGATCTGCCAACAGGTTTCCGAGGCGATCGAGGACGGCGCCCGGTTCGTTGTCCTGTCCGACCGTGACTCCGGCCGCGACCGGGCACCGATCCCGTCGCTGCTGCTCACCTCGGCCGTCCACCATCACCTGATCAAGACCAAGCAGCGCACCCAGGTGGGGCTGATCGTCGAGGCGGGAGACGTTCGGGAGGTGCACCACGTGGCGCTCCTGGTCGGCTATGGCGCCGCCGCGGTGAACCCGTACCTGGCGATGGAGACGGTCGAGGACATGGTCCGCAGCGGCCAGCTCACCGGAGTGAGCGCCGAGACGGCCGTGAAGAACCTCATCAAGGGCCTGGGCAAGGGCGTACTGAAGGTCATGTCCAAGATGGGCATCTCCACAGTGGCGTCCTACTGCGGGGCGCAGGTCTTCGAGGCCGTCGGGCTCTCGCATGCCCTGGTCGATGAGTACTTCGACGGCACGGTCTCCCAACTCGACGGGGTCGGCTTGGACGTCATCGCGGCCGAGGCGGCCGCGAGGCATGCGGTGGCCTACCCGCCGGAGGGCGTGCGCTTGCCGCATCGGGAGCTCAACGTCGGCGGGGAGTACAAGTGGCGTCGAGAGGGTGAGCCGCACCTGTTCGACCCCGAGACGGTCTTCCGGCTCCAGCACTCGACCCGCAACCGCCGCTATGACATTTTCAAGGAATACACCCAGCGTGTGGACGAGCAGGCCGAGCGGCTGATGACCCTGCGTGGGCTGTTCGAACTCGGCGGTGGGGCCCCGCGCAAACCGATCAGCATCGATGAGGTCGAGCCGGTCGGCGAGATTATCAAGCGCTTCTCCACAGGCGCCATGTCCTACGGCTCAATCAGCCAGGAGGCCCACGAAAACCTCGCCATCGCGATGAACCGGATCGGTGCGCGATCCAACACCGGCGAGGGCGGGGAGGACCCGGAACGGTTGGCCGACCCGACCCGGCGCAGCAAAATCAAACAGGTGGCGTCCGGTCGCTTCGGGGTGACCAGCCTCTATCTGACCGAGTCTGACGACATCCAGATCAAGATGGCCCAGGGCGCCAAGCCCGGCGAGGGTGGCCAGTTGCCTGGCCCCAAGGTCTACCCGTGGGTGGCTCGGACCCGACACAGCACCCCCGGTGTCGGTCTGATCAGTCCACCCCCGCACCACGACATTTACTCCATCGAAGATCTGGCGCAGCTGATCCACGACCTGAAGAACGCCAACCCGCAGGCCCGGATCCACGTCAAGCTCGTGGCGGAGGTCGGGGTGGGTACGGTGGCCGCCGGGGTCTCCAAGGCGCACGCCGACGTCGTGCTCATCTCCGGGCACGACGGCGGCACCGGTGCCTCTCCGCTGACCTCCCTCAAGCATGCCGGGGGACCCTGGGAGATCGGCCTAGCCGAAACCCAGCAAACCCTCGTGCTCAACGGCCTGAGGGACCGGATCGTCGTTCAGGTGGACGGGCAGATCAAAACCGGCCGCGACGTCGTCATCGCCGCGCTGCTCGGCGCCGAGGAGTTCGGGTTCGCCACTGCGCCCCTGGTGGTCTCCGGCTGCATTCTCATGCGGGTATGCCATCTGGACACCTGCCCGGTCGGCATCGCCACCCAGAACCCGGAGCTGCGGGCCCGCTTTTCGGGCAAGCCCGAATTCGTCGAGACGTTCTTCGAGTACATCGCGCAAGAGGTGCGTGAGCATTTGGCCGAGCTAGGGTTCCGCTCCATCCAGGAAGCCATCGGCCAAATCCAGTACCTGGACACCTCCAAGGCCATCAACCACTGGAAGGCCAGCGGGCTGGACTTGTCCCCGATCTTCACGCAGGTCAGTTCCCCGGACGGGTCCGGGATCTACCACCGGATCGCCCAGGACCACGGCCTGGAGAAGGCCCTGGACCACCAGCTGATCTCCATGGCTGCCGATGCCATCGCCGACGGTGTCCCGGTCACGGGACGGATCGGCATACGCAACGTCAACCGCACGGTCGGCACCCTCCTGGGGCACGAGGTGACCAAGGCTCATCCGAACGGGTTGCGTCAGGACACCATCGACTTCACCCTGACCGGCTCGGCCGGCCAATCGTTCGGGGCGTTCTTGCCGGCGGGCGTCACCCTGCGGCTTATCGGTGACGCCAACGACTACCTCGGCAAGGGGCTGTCCGGCGGGCGACTGTCGGTGCGCCCTGCGCCGGAGGCTTCCCTGGTGGCCGAGGCGAACGTCATCGCCGGGAACGTCATCGGGTACGGTGCCACGGCAGGCGAGATCTTCCTGCGTGGCCAGGTCGGGGAACGGTTCTGTGTGCGCAACTCCGGCGCCGTCGCCGTTGTCGAGGGTGTCGGCGACCACGGGTGCGAATACATGACCGGTGGGACCGTGCTCATCCTCGGACCCACCGGCCGAAACTTCGCCGCCGGGATGTCAGGGGGCGTGGCCTACGTCCTCGACCTCGATGTCCACCAGGTCAACCCCGACCTGGTGGACTGCTCCGGCTTGCGTGAATCCGACGAGCAGATCGTTCGCGATCTGGTGCAGCGGCATCGCGAAATGACCGGCTCAGAGGTGGCGGCTGGACTGCTCGCCGACTGGGTGACCTCCGCGACCAGGTTCAGCCTTGTGCTGCCCCGGGACTATCAGCGTGTTCTCGACGTCCGCAGCCAGGCCGTGTCGGAGGGGCTGGACCCCGACGGCACCGAGGTGTGGCACCGCATCATGGAGGCTTCCCATGGCTGACCCCACCGGATTCCTGACCACGCGTGAGCGTGAGCTGCCGCAACGCCGCCCGGTGCCGCTGCGCCTGCAGGATTGGCGCGAGGTCTACGAGCCCCAGCCGGTGGAGCAGCTGCGCCGCCAGGCCGGCCGCTGCATGGACTGCGGCATTCCGTTTTGTCACAACGGTTGCCCCCTGGGAAACCTCATCCCCGAGTGGAACGACTTGGCGTGGAAGGGGGATTGGCGTGCGGCGATCGAGCGGCTGCACGCGACGAACAACTTTCCCGAGTTCACCGGCCGGCTGTGCCCCGCCCCGTGCGAAACAGCCTGCGTCCTGGGCATCAACCAACCCGCTGTGACGATCAAGCAGGTCGAGGTGACCACCATCGAGCGGTCCTTCGAGGCGGGCCTGATCACACCGCAGCCGCCGGATCGGCTTTCCGGCAAGACGGTGGCCGTGGTCGGTTCCGGCCCGGCCGGCCTGGCTGCCGCACAGCAGCTGACCCGGGCTGGGCACACCGTCGCTGTGTACGAACGGGCGGACCGGCCCGGTGGCCTGATGCGCTACGGCATACCCGAGTTCAAGATGGAGAAGGCCATCTTGGACCGGCGGATCGCTCAAATGGATGCCGAGGGTACGCGGTTCCGGTGCAACGTCGAGGTGGGCCGAGACGTCACCGGCACTCAGCTGCGCTCCCGTTACGACGCGGTGGTGCTGGCCATTGGCGCCACCGTGCCTCGTGACCTCGAGGTCCCCGGCCGAGAGCTTGACGGGGTGCTGCAGGCCATGGAGTTCCTTCCACCGGCCAACCGGGTCGCCCGCGGTGAGAGTGCACCCGGCCAGGTCACCGCCGACGGCAAACATGTCGTCGTCATCGGCGGTGGCGACACCGGCGCCGACTGCATCGGCACCTCCCTGCGTCAGGGGGCCGCCTCGGTGACCAGCCTGGAGATCATGCCCCGGCCCAGCGACGAGCGGCCGGCGAACCAGCCGTGGCCGACCTATCCGATGATCTTCCGGGTGGCCTCGGCCCATGAAGAGGGCGGCGACCGGGTGTACGGGGTGTCCACTTCAGAACTCGTCGGCGATGACTCCGGCCACGTGCGAGCCCTGCGTCTGCACGACGTCGTGCTCGGCGACCGGGGGTTCGAACCGGTCGAGGGGAGTGAGCGGGAGATCCCCGCCGACCTGGTCCTGCTGGCCATGGGCTTCCTCGGGCCGCAAGGCGAGGGGCTGCTCGACCAGCTCGGTGTCGAGAAGGACTCGCGCAGCAACATCGCCCGAAACGACTCATATGCCACGAGTGTGCCCGGCGTCTTCGTCGCTGGCGACGCCGGCCGGGGCCAGTCGCTCATCGTCTGGGCCATCGCCGAGGGGCGCTCTGCCGCCCATGGGGTCGATGCCTACCTCACCGGGTCCGTCTCGGCGTTGCCGAGACCGATCAACCCGACGGATCGGCCCCTGACGATCTGATCGGAGCCTCATCAAAGGCTGCGGTTGGCAGGCGCGATCGACCATGCGCGCAACCGAGGCTCCCGATTTCGCCCGGCATGTGAGCGCGATCACTGCGTAAGCGTTTACACAACTACCCTTGAGAACATGCGTCGCGCCAAAATCGTCTGCACCATCGGTCCTGCCACGGCCACCCCGGAGAAGATCCGAGAGCTGGTCGCCGCCGGGATGGATCTGGCCCGGTTCAACCTCTCGCACGGCGACTACGCCTTTCACGAGGCGAACTATCGGGCCGTACGGGCAGCTGGCGACGAGACCGGGCACGCCGTTGGTGTTCTCGTTGATCTGCAAGGACCCAAGATCCGCACCGGCCGATTCCCCGACGGCCCCATTCACCTCAAAGCCGGTGACCATTTCACCATCACCACCGAAGACGTGCCCGGCGATCAACGCAGGGTGTCCACGACGTATCCCGGCCTACCGGGGGACGTCCAAGCCGGCGACCGGATCCTGATCGACGACGGCAAGCTGTCATTCGTGGTGCATGACGCCGACGAAACCGAGGTGCATTGCGTCGTCGTCTACGGCGGGCCGCTCTCGGACAACAAGGGGATCAACCTTCCGGGCGTGCCGGTCAGCGTGCCTGCACTGTCGGCGAAGGACGAGCGCGACCTGCGCTGGGCATTGACGTTGCGCGCCGACTTCGTCGCGTTGTCCTTCGTCCGCTCTGCCGAGGACGTTCAGCGGGTCCACGCCATCATGGATCAAGAGGGTGTCCGGCTACCGGTGATCGCCAAGATCGAGAAGCCCCAGGCGGTAGACAGCCTTGAGCAGATCATCGAGGCCTTCGACGGGATCATGGTCGCCCGCGGTGATCTCGGAGTGGAGATGCCGTTGGAGCAGGTCCCGCTAGTGCAAAAGCGGGCGGTGGAGCTTGCCCGCAATGCGGGCAAACCAGTCATCGTGGCAACCCAGGTGCTGGAGTCAATGGTGGAGAACTCCCGTCCCACCCGGGCCGAGGCCTCCGACGCCGCCAACGCCGTGCTGGACGGCGCCGACGCGCTCATGTTGTCCGGCGAGACCGCCGCTGGACGGTTCCCCATCGAGGCGGTCAAGACGATGGCCCGGATCATCGAGACCACCGAGGAAGACGGCCTGGAACTCATGGCTCCGCTGACCAAGCCGCCGGTCACCACCGACGCCCTCATCGCACAGGCGGGCGCGCAGGTGGCCTGCGCATTGAACGCCAAGTTCATCATCATCTTCACCCAGTCCGGGAACTCTGCCCGGAGGCTGTCCCAGTTGCGACCGCGTCTGCCGATGCTCGCCTTCACCCCCATCCAGGACACCCGCACTCAGCTGGCCCTGGCCTGGGGAATCGAGACGTACCTGGGGGACAACCAAACGCATACGGATCAATACGCCATGATGGTCGACGAGACCCTGCTGGCCAACGGCAGGGTGCAGGAGGGAGACACGGTGGTCATCGTCGCTGGATCCCCGCCGGGAATCCCCGGGTCCACCAATGCGTTGCGGGTCCACCGCGTTGGTGATGCGCGTAACAAAACGACGGTGGCATACGGGGGCTGACCGAGTCGGGTACAGCAGACCCGCAGGTCACCCGTATGCTGGTCGTCGCACCCGCCGGGGTGGTGGAATGGCAGACACGGAGCACTCAAAATGCTTTGGCCGAAAGGTCGTGCGGGTTCAAGTCCCGCTCCCGGCACTCGGCGCCGACTGGCGCCCGTCGTCTATGGAGGGCCGAGCCGATGACTGTTGACGAGGGATCGCGGGATCCGGCGCCGGTACGCGCGCGCCGGGTCGTGGTTGCCGAAGACGAGGCGCTGATCCGGCTCGACCTGGCCGAGATGCTCGCCGAAGCCGGGTACGAAGTGGTCGGCCAGGCCAGTGACGGCGAACAAGCCGTCGATCTGGTCCGTGAACTCAAGCCCGACCTGGCCATCCTCGATGTCAAGATGCCGGTTCGTGACGGCCTGAGCGCAGCGGAGCAGATCGGCAGCGAGAAGCTGGCACCGGTCATCATGCTCACGGCGTTCAGCCAGCAAGAACTCGTCGAGCGCGCCCGGGACGCCGGGGTCATGGCCTACCTGGTCAAGCCGTTCAGCTCCGCCGACCTCGGCCCGGCCATCGACATCGCCCTACACCGCTGGTCCGAGGTGGCTGCGCTGGAGGCAGAGATCGCCGATCTGGGCGAACAGTTGGCCACCCGTAAGGCTGTCGAGCGGGCCAAGGGTGTGCTCATGAAGAATCTCAAGATCAGTGAGCCGGAGGCGTTCCGGTGGATCCAGAAGACCGCCATGGATCGCCGAATGGGGATGCGCCAGGTTGCCGAGGCGGTCATCGAGCAGATGGGCAACGCGTAGCCCGGTCTTTCGTTCCACCGCGAGGAGGAATACAGTCGGGTGGCCGCGCTCTGGCGTCGCGGCTTGGCTCTGTCCCCCAACGGAGGTTGTCGTGTCACGTAGGCCGGTTCTTGTCACCGCGGTCGAGTCACCCACCGACGAGGATTTTCAGCAGCTATGGATCGCCAGCCGGGTTGCGCAGGGGGGAAGCGCTGAGGCCAGCGCACGGTATGTCGCCGAGGGTCGCTTGGATGCCGCGCTGAGCCGGGAGGGCCTGTACGTTTTCATGGCCGGACGCAATGGCGAACCGGTCGGGTTGGTCGTGTTGGCATTGCGCACCTTCGGCCTGTCCGAAACCGCCGATGTCTGCATCGACAGCCTGTTCGTCGTGCCCGGTATGCGGCGCCATGGGGTGGCTCGGCAACTGCTCGCCGCCACGGCGGCACAGGCCGAGCGGCTGGGCAGTGAGCGGATCGTCAGCAACGTCCCTGCCCAAGACCGTGAGGTCAACCGGTTCTTCGCCCGCTTGGGTTTCGGTGCCAGCTCGACCCGGCGGGTGACCACATCGGCGGCGCTTCGCCGGCGAGTCCACGAACAGACTGAGGTTTCCGTCGTCGAGCATGTCTTGCGGCGTCGGCGGGCCAGCCGCGCGTTGGGTGGCACCTGGTCCCATTCGGCCTGACGCCATCGAGGGGTCTCAGGCTGTCGGTTCGCCCGGGGGACGCTCACGGATCAGGCAGGTGATCCGTGAGGTGCAGATCCGACGGTCCATCTCATCGCGAACGACAACCTCCCAGCTGCAGATGGTCGACCCCAGGCTGAGCGGACGGGCTACCGCGGTGACAAACCCCGAGCGGGCCGCACGATGATGCGTGGCGTTGATATCCAGGCCGACCGCGATGCGGTCGGCACCGGCATGCAAGGCGGAGCCGATCGAGCCCAGCGACTCGGCAAGAACCACCGAGGCGCCCCCATGAAGCAGCCCGTACGGTTGGGTATTGCCCGCCACCGGCATACGGGCCTCGATGTGGTCCGGCTGGACCACCGTCAGCTCGATCTGCATCCGTTCCAGCAGCGAACCCTGGCTCATTGTGGCCATCTCGGTCACTAGCGGATCGATGGAGGGGACATTGGCGTCGGTCATGGGCCCTAGGGTGTCATGGTGTGAGCCGACTCCTGCTGCTGGATGGCCATTCACTGGCCTATCGCGCGTTCTTCGCCCTGCCATCGGAGAACTTCTCCACCAGCACCGGCCAGCACACGAACGCCGTGTACGGATTCACGGCCATGCTCATCAACGTGCTCCGCGATGAGGAACCTACCCATATCGCCGTCGCCTTCGACGTCTCCCGGAAGACCTTTCGGGCCTCGGAGTATGCCGACTACAAGGCCGGCCGATCGGCCACACCGAACGAGTTCGCCGGCCAGATCGCCCTCCTGCAGGAGGTGCTGCGGGCGTTGCGGATCAGCTTCGTTCAGGCCGAGGGCTACGAGGCGGATGACCTCATCGCCACGCTGACTACGCAGGCGGCCGACCAGGGCATGGAGGTGCTCATCTGCAGCGGGGATCGGGACACTCTCCAGCTGGTCACCCCGGACGTCACCGTGCTGTACCCGGTGCGCGGAGTGTCCGAGCTGTCCCGGATGACCCCGGAGGCGGTCACGGCCAAGTACGGGGTCGCCCCGGAGCGGTACAGCGATCTCGCGGCGCTGGTCGGCGAGGCCAGCGACAACCTTCCGGGTGTGCCAGGCGTCGGACCGAAGACCGCCGCGAAGTGGATCGCTCAGTACGGCGACCTCACCGGCATCGTTACCCACGTCGACGAGATCAGCGGAAAGGCGGGAGCGTCCCTGCGTGAGCATCTGTCCTCGGTGTTGCGCAACCGCCGGCTGAACCAGCTGGTCCGTGACGTGCCGCTGGACCTGACCGTCGATGACCTAGCCCGTGCCGGGTGGGATCGTGAGGAGGTTCACCGGCTCTTCGACGGGCTGGAGTTCACCGTCCTGCGGGAACGATTGTTCGCCACCTTGGATCCGGTGGAGCCGGAGGCCGGTCATGGCGGGTTCGATATCGACGGGAACGTCCTACTGCCCGAGGACGTGGCGGGATGGCTGGCCCACCACGCCCCCCAAGGGGGCACGGTCGGGGTGCACGTCCTGGGGACCTGGGGCCGCGGCACCGGGGACGCCCGCGCCCTGGCACTGGCCACGGCGGATGGTCCGGCCGCCTTTGTTGACCTGACCAGCCTCGATCCGGCTGGGGAGGCCGCGCTCGGAGCATGGCTCGGTGACATCCGGCGGGCCAAGGTCATGCACGACGCCAAGGGGCCCGTCCATGCCCTGAACGCCCGCGGATGGGTCCTGCGCGGGCTGAGTGACGACACCGCTCTGGCCGCCTATCTCGTCCGGCCGGATCAGCGGTCCTACGACCTAGGCGACCTGGTGCTGCGCTACCTCGGCCGGGACCTCGCCCCAGACACGGCCAACCCCGACCAGGGCATGCTCGACTTCGCCACCGACGACGACGCGGAGGCCGAGGAGGCGATGGTGCGCGCCCGCGCCGTCCTGGACCTGTCCGGTGAGTTGGCCCAGCAGGTCGAAGCCACCGGGAGCCCACAGCTACTGACCGAGGTGGAACTGCCCCTGGTCGAGGTCTTGGCGCAGATGGAGCGTTTGGGCATCGCGGCCGACATGGATGGGTTGACCGCGTTGGAAGCGGACTTCGCCGGGAAGATGCACCAGGCCGAGCAGGACGCGTATGCCGCGATCGGTGGCCCCGACGTCGACGGGAAACCGTTGAACCTCGGCTCACCGAAGCAGCTTCAGGTGGTGCTCTTCGAGACGTTGGGGATGCCGAAGACGAAGCGCACAAAGACCGGATACACCACCGATGCCGATGCCCTCGCCGACCTGTACGCCAAAACCGAGCACCCCTTCCTCGAGGCGCTGCTGCGGCACAGGGACACCGCGCGGCTGAGGGTCACCGTGGAGGGCCTGATCAAATCCGTCGCCGACGACGGCCGGATTCACACGACCTACCTACAAACGATCGCCGCCACCGGACGGCTGTCCTCCACCGATCCGAACCTGCAGAACGTCCCCATCCGGACCGAAGAGGGACGGCGGATTCGGGAGGCCTTCGTCGTCGGGCACGCGCCCGACGGGACGCCGTTCGAATCGCTGATGAGCGCTGACTACAGCCAGATCGAGATGCGCATCATGGCCCACCTGTCCGGTGACGTCGGCCTGATCGAGGCCTTCCGGAGCGGGGAAGACCTGCACCGGTACGTCGGATCCAAGGTGTTCGCGGTGGCGCCGGAGGACGTCAGCTCGGACATGCGATCCAAGGTCAAGGCGATGAGTTATGGGCTGGCCTACGGGCTGTCGGCCTTCGGGCTGTCCAAACAGTTGACCATTTCCACCGCCGAGGCGGCCGCGTTGATGGATGAGTACTTCGCCCGCTTCGGCGGGGTCCGGGACTATCTCGCCGACGTCGTCGCGCAGGCCCGCAGCACCGGGTACACCGAGACCATGCTCGGACGCCGCCGCTATCTGCCGGACCTGACCAGCGACAACCGCCAGCGTCGAGACATGGCCGAACGCATGGCGCTCAACGCGCCCATCCAAGGATCGGCCGCTGACATCATGAAGGTTGCCATGCTTGGGGTGGATCGCGCCATCACCGACGGTGGGCTGGCCTCCCGGATGCTGCTGCAGGTCCATGACGAGCTCGTCCTTGAGGTGGCCCCAGGAGAGCGTGAGGTGCTGGAATCCCTGGTCCGCGAGCAGATGGGCTCGGCGATTGCCTTGGACGTGCCACTGGACGTCAGCGTGGGCGTAGGCCGCTCCTGGCACGCCGCGGCTCACTAGGACAGGTACCGTCGGGGGCGTTGGCCCACCCAGAAGACCAGCCGGATAGTCTCGGCCCATGCTGCGCGTGGGGTTGACCGGCGGGATCGGTTCGGGCAAGTCCACCGTGTCGCGCTACGTGGCCAGTTTGGGGGCGGTGGTGCTCGACGCCGACGCCATCGCCCGTGAGGTGGTGGCTCCCGGGACGCCCGGGCTGGCCGCCATCACCGACCGGTTCGGCCGAGACCTGCTCGATAAGGACGGGGCGCTAGACCGAGCAGGACTGGCAGCGATCGTCTTCGGCGACGACGACGCACGGCGCGACCTCGAGGGCATCACCCATCCCCTGATCGAGGAACGCACCGCCGCCGCGTACGCCGACGCCGCCGCGGAGGCCATCGTCGTGCACGACATGCCCCTGATCGTCGAGAAGGGCATGGCCGCCATGTATCACCTCGTCGTCGTCGTGGACACGAGCGAACCGATACGCCTTCATCGGCTTGTCCGTTCGCGCGGTATGGACCGGTCCGACGCGGAGCGGCGAATCCGGGCCCAGGCAACCGACGAGCAGCGGCGGCGCGTCGCCGATGTGCTATTAGCCAACGACGGCACCCCGGCGGACCTCGCCGGTCGGGTCGAGGTGCTGTGGCGGGAACGGCTCGTGCCGTTCGCCGAGAACGTGCTCGCTGGCACACCGAGTGCGCCACTCTCCGCGGTTGACTCACCGCCCGACCCGACGTGGCCGAGCCAGGCCGAACGGTTGCTGGCCCGGCTCCGGTATGCCTTGGGACCCTCTGCCGTCAGCCTGGACCACGTCGGCCCGACCTCCATCGTGGGGTGCCCCGCACCGGATGTGCTCGATCTCCAGGTGGGGGTCGCCTCCCTAGCGGCGGCCGACGACCCGGTCTTCCCGGCGGCGATGGCCAGGATGGGCTTCGTCGTCGCGGCGCAGGAGGACCCTGAACTTCTTGGCCGAGGCGGTGACGAACCAAGGTCCACGCCGTTGTACCGCTCGTGCGACCCCGGACGACCGGCACGCATCCACGTCCGGGAAGTCGGTTCACCCGGATGGCGAATCGCCCTGGAGCGTGCTGCCGACGCGCCCAGTGCCGACACCGGCCCGTGAACACGCCACCAGTGGCTCAGCCGACCCCCTGATCCGCTGCCGACTCGTTCCGGGTCCACCATAACAGCGCAACGAGGACGGCCAGGTCGACCCCGGCCAGGAGCCTGAGGAGTCCGGTCGCGGAGTCGACTGCGCTGAACCCTGACGCCACGACGATCACCCCGGCCCACAGAATCCAGACCGCCCCATGGCGTTGGCGGGCCAGGGTCGCGTAGAGAAGGATTTGGATCCCGGCCAGCACCGCTCCCAGCGCAGCGAAGGCCCACAGGGACCCGGAGATATCGGCATACGCATCACCCCCGACGAACACGAGCGTAATGCCGGGAACGGCGGCCACTACCGCGGCCACCGCCGCCCCGATGAGGAGCACGCCGGCCAGGCCGACGAGGTGCAGCCGGGTCCGGGCGCCGGTGCGTGCGAGGGCGGGGAAGACCAACACCGTCAGCGCGTAGGGAAGGAACAGGACGGCCTTGGTGAGGATGGCGCCGCCGGCGTACAGGCCCGCCTGTTGTGCCGGGAGCCCGATCCGGGCGACGACGACGTCCATGGAACTGAGCACGAAGAACGCCAGCAGAGCGTGAATATTCTGTGCCGACTCGGCGACGATCTGGGAGACCATCCCGGTAGCCGGCGCTCTGCGCGCGGCAGCGCGGCGTCGGCGACCGACGGCGAGCCGCGCGGCGGCGACCGGGACGAAGGCGCCTGCGGCAATACCTGCCATAGCTCCCAGCGGCGTTGGAAAGGCGAGCGTGGTGACGACGGCGACACCCAACCGGCCGACGCCGAGGGCTGCGGTGGATACAGCGAAGGCGACCCATCGCTGCTCGCCCTGGAGTATGCCCAGATCCGCCCCCATGACTGCATAGGCACCGGCCGGGATCGCCAGCAGCGTTGCGGTGAACCACGGGTCGAGCCGCAGAAACTGCGCGACCAAGGGCGAGATGGCCAACGCAAACAGGGCAAGGACCCCGGCGACCCGGCGGGCCGTCACGACAACAGCAGCCACCTCCTCCTCGTTCCCTCCATGCCCGCGCTGCGTGGCCAACCGCCTCGCCCCAGTCGCCTGCAATCCCAGGGAGAACACATTGCCGATGATGACGAGGCCGAGCAGGGCGGCCACGGTGCCGTAGCCGACCGGCCCGAGGAGGCGTGCAGCCAGGATCGTGTAGGCGTACGCCGTGACATTCGTGACGCCGAGGCCGACCGCGACGACGAGTCCGCCGCGGACGGTGTCGCCGGTGGTGGGCTGGCCGGTCGACACGAGGGTTAGATGGGCAAACGCCGGAAGAGCACCCGGGGGAGATGCCTGAGCACGCTCATGACCGGACGCATGGCTGCAGGTACCCACACCGTCCGACTCGGCCCACCAATCGCCGCGGCCACGGCGTCGGCGACATCACTGGCGTCCACGCTCAGCGGGGGTTCGGGCAGGCCGCGGGTCATCCCGGTCCGGACGAACCCAGGGCGCACGACGAGGACCGAAACGCCGGAACCGACCAGCGAATCGCCGAGCCCTGTCGCGAAACCGTCCAGTCCCGCCTTCGTCGCGCCGTAGAGGAAGTTGGACGCTCGGACGCGTTCCCCGGCGACCGAGGACAGCACGACCAAGGTGCCGTGCCCCTGCTCAACGCTGCGTTCGGCGCAGGCCGTCAGCGCGGAGACGCAGCCGGTGACGTTGGTGGTGACCACCTGCGCGGCCTCGGCCGCCGAGAGGTTCGCCCGATCCGGCAGGACTCCTACCGCGAGGATGACCGCGTCGATATCGCCGTCGGCGTAGATGGCATCGATCAGACCTTGGTGGTTGGCGATGTCGGTGGCGTCGAAGTCGTGAGTTTCGATGCTGCCCTGCGCCCCGATGAGATCCGCGGCTTCCGCCGCGGCCGCGTCCCGGCCGGGCGAGGGTCGCCCTGCGAGGGCGACCCGGCGCAGGGCCCCCCGCTCGGCCAGGGCGCGAACACAGGCACGGGCGATGTCCGAGGAGGCGCCCAAGACGAGGACGGATTGCGGGGCGTGGAAGGAGTTCAACACAGGGAGAGCCTCCGGGCAAGGTCGGACACGAACACCCCATCGGGGTCAAGGTCGGCGCGCAAGGCTCGCCAATGCTCCAGCTGCGGGTACATGACCGGGACGAGCTCGGGTCGCAGTCGGGAGTCCTTGGCGAAATAGGTGCGTCCACCGGCACTGACGACGAGGTCGTCGGCGGCGTCGAGGGTGGCGTGAATACCGTTGCTGACCGGGATGTCCAGCGCCAGGGTCCACCCCGGGATGGGGAATGACAGCGGGGCCCCGTAGCTGGGGCCGAAGCGCTTGAGCACGGCGAGGAAGGAGAGGACATGCGCTCGCTGCAGCAGAGTCATCAGAGCCTCGATGCTGTGCGGATCCGGGACAACCACCTGGTACTGCAGGAATCCTCGAGGTCCGTAGAGCCGGTTCCAGCCATCGATGACGTCCAGCGGGTGGAAGAAGGCACCGATGGTTTGCTCGTCGGTTCTGGGATGCCGGGGACCGTGACGGTAGTAGGCCCCGTTGAAGGCCCGGATGGAGGTGCGATTGAGCAGCCCTGCGGGAGCCCATGGCGGGCCCGGCAGGGTTCGAGCGGCCCGCGGGACCGCGACGGTAGCGCGGGCCGCTGCGCCGTCGGTGTGATTGCCGCTGGTGACGATGCCGCGGCCCATTGCCGCCCCGGCCGTCAGGGTGTCGATCCACGCGACCGTGTACGGGAAGCGCGTGTCGTCCTCGGACAGCACGGCCATGGTCTGCTCCAGGCCGGTGGTGCGGGTGGTCCGGACGGTCATCAGCGGCGAGGTGACCGGTCGCAGCCGAAGCCCGACTCTGGTGATCACCCCGGTCAGGCCCATCCCAGCGATCACGGCGCCGAGCAGGGGGTCTGCGGACTGAAGCCGGCGCAACCGGCCGCGACCGTCGACCACCTCGACCCAGGCCAGGTGTTGCCCGAAGCTCCCGACGGCGTGATGGTTCTTCCCGTGCACGTCCGCAGCAACGGCGCCACCCACGCTGACGTGGGCGGTCCCCGGCGTGACCGGCACGAACCATCCCTGGGGTAGCGCGTGCCGGATCAGGTCGTCCAGGACCACCCCGGCGTCGAGAGTGATGACCCCGTCAGGTGAGATGGGGCCGATGGCCGACATGTGGTTCAGCCGCAGGACGCTCCCCCCCGCATTGAGCGCGGCATCTCCGTACGCACGACCCAAGCCTCGGGTCAGGACCCCACGTCGTCCGGCACTGGTGACTGCTTCGGCAACAGCCTCCACCGTGGCCGGGTAGGCGACCTCGGATCGGGACCATAGACTCCGGCCCCAGCCGGTCAGGCGCTCCATCACAGGACCGCCAAGCCATAGGTGGCGATCCACGCCGCGCCCAGGCCGAGCAGCACCGGATCGGCCAGAACCGTATGCTCCGGAGCCTCGGCCCGCCCGGTGTTGGCATCGAGCAGGTAGCGCAGGAGGGCGATGACGAACGGGACGGCTGAAATGCCGGTCCACAGCGGGCGTCCATGCTGGACGCCGACCTCGGAAGCCCAGAGGACGTAACCGGTGATGGTGACCGCGGCACTGATCCCGGCCACGGTGCGCAGGTAGGAGTCGGGGTAGAAGGTCAGGCTGCGGCGGATGGGCGTGCCGGTGGACCCGGCGAGTTCGGACAGTCGCTTCCCGGTGACCATGAGCAGTGAGCCGAAACCGGCAATGATCAGGAACCATTGGGACAGGGACACGCCGGTGGCGGCACCACCGGCCACAGCGCGCAGGATGAATCCGCCGGCCACGAGGGCGAGTTCGACGACCGGTTGGTGCTTCAACGCGAGGCTATAGCTCATCGTCAGGACGAGATAGACCAGCACGGTCAGCAACAACGGGCCACCCACGGTGCGCGCGACGGCAAGACCGCCGGCGGCGAGCACGACCGAGGTCCCAAGAGCCACGCTCGGTGGGAGAACGCCGGAGGCCACGGGCCGGAAACGCTTGGTGGGGTGGGCTGCGTCCAGCGTCGCGTCCATGACGTCGTTGACGGCATACGTGGCGCTGCTGACCAGGCAGAAGGCGACGAAGGCGAGCACGGTCGCCCGGAGCACCGGCGGGTCGAAGAGGACGCCGGCGGCGAACGGCGCGGCGCCCACGAGGATGTTCTTGACCCACTGGCGGGGGCGCGCCAGCTGGATCAGGCCCAGCAACACGGTGCACACCCTATGGCATGACCTCAGTAACGTACGGGTTCATGACCGTGGCCGCCTCGACTGCCCGGCGCCCTGCCGGCGGGCCGGCGTTACTGACGTCGCTGATCGTCACGGTGCTCCTGTTGGGCCCTGGACTGGCCCCGGGGTACCTGTGGTATAGGGACCTCGTCATCGTTCCGCAGGCGCCCCTGAACGCCGGGCTGCTCGGTCTGTGGACGATGACGCCGCGGACGGTTCCCAGCGATGCGCTCGTTGCTGTGGCCAGCCATCTCGTCCCCGGTTGGGTGGTGGAGAAGGGCATCCTCGTGCTCGTCCTGGTTCTCCTCGGATGGGGAACCGGCCGGCTGGTCGGTCCGAGTCGCCTGACCCAGGTCGCGGTCGCGGTCGCAGTCCTGTGGAATCCCTTCGTCACCGAACGTCTCGCCATGGGTCAGTGGGTGGTGTTGGTCGGTGCCGCCGGCTTGCCGTGGATGCTGGCCCAGCTTGCCCGGGCGCTGTCGGGGGACCGTAGAGCCTCTCCGGGGTTGACCTTGGCCGTCGTCGCAGGGGCGCTCGGCGGCGCGTTGGCCTGGCTTGGATTGGCCGTCGCGGCGGTTGGAGCAGCCGGCGGCTGGTGGGTAGTGCGCGGGCGCCGCTGCGGCCGGAGTGAACGCGGCGTGTTCGTTCGCCTCGGAGTGGTTTTCGGCGCCACCGCGCTGCCGTGGTCGGTCCCAGGCCTGCTTGGTGGCCATCAAGCGGGGGAGGCAGGCCTGACCGTCTTCCGACCGTCCGCGGACCTGCCGCTGGGCCTGATGGCCAGCGTGTTGACCGGGGGAGGGGTGTGGAATGCCGAGGCGGTCCCGACCGGGCGGGACTCGGTGGTCGGGGCGATCGTCGCCGTCGTCTTGCTCGCCCTTGCCGCGCTCGGGTGGGTGGTTCGTGGCCGACGTCCGGACGTGGCCGGCGCCCCCGGTGGCCGGGTCACCGACCTGCCCATCGTCCTCGCCGGTGCTGGAATCGCCAGCCTGCTCGCTGCGCTGCTGCCCAGCGTGGGGCCGGTGGCGGAGGGGTTGGCCCACCTTCCGGGGGGAGGGCTGTTCCGGGATGGTCAACGACTTCTGGGCGCCTGGGTGGTTTTGTTGGCGGTCGGCGTGGGCTATGCCGCGGCGACGGCCCGACGGTTCTTCCCGCACGCGCCCATCGGGGCGGCCATCGTGGTGCTGCCGCTGTTGTCGGTTCCCGGGGCCGCCTGGGGGCTGGGGGGATCGCTGACGTCACAATCCATCCCGGCCAGCTTCCAGGCGGCTGCCGACGTCATCGAATCCGGGCCGCCCGGGAGCGTGGCCGTCCAGCCCTTCCAGGCATACCGCCGATATGCCTGGAACGGGGAACGGACCTCCTACACCCCGTGGCCACGGTTGCTCGATCGGCCGGTGGCCGCATATGCCGCGCTGGTCGTTTCCACTCCGGAGGGTCTGGTCGAGATTCCTGGCGAGGACCGGTATGCCGACCGGGTCGGCGCCTCGTTGACCGGCCCCAGTGCGGCCTCCGACCTGCGTGGTCTCGGAGTTCGGTTCGTCCTGAGCGACGATCCGACGGTGGAACCGCCGCCGGGTTTGGTGCCGGTTCCGCTGCCGCTCGTTAACGAGATGGGTGGAGCGACAGCCCAGCCAATCGCGGTATGGCAGGTGCCCGGACCGGTCCACGACGGAGCCATCGCTGCCTATCAGCCGCCGGCCATCGCGATTCTGCTCGGCGATCTGCTCGCCGTGGTAATCGTGGTGCTGGTGCTTCGCTTTCAAGTTACTTTCCGGTACGATCCTGGCCAGTTAATGGATCCTGCCAAGGAGTCTTGACCACGATGAGTGCACCAGCAACGAGCCGTTCCCTGCGTCCCCAGGTTCTTATCACCAGCATTGCGGCCGTCGTGCTCGCCCTGCTCGGGAGTTGCACGGTTTACAACGTTGCCCAACCCGCCGGCAACGCGTCATCGACGACCCCGATGTATTCCTACGGGTCGACCGGCGGGTGACCCGACCGTCCCCACGACCGGCCCGCCAGGGTATCGGCGCCTCCGCTGCACCCGCGTTCGGCGCACCCGGTCACCGCATCGCAAACCAAGGAGGGTTTGGCTCATGCGTCGAGTTGTCGGCTTGACTGCCGTCGGTGTGTCCCTGTTTCTGCTGACGACAGCCGTCATGGGCTGGTTCTATGCCCCTGGTGCCTTGAAGAAGACCCCGCTGGACACGGACAGCTGGACCTACCTTGCCGGAACGGCCACCTACCTGGACAAGGGGCCTGCGCCGGTCAAGGCGTGGAGCCACAACCGGGTCGATGGCGGAGCGTCCACTGACAACGTCGCGGTGTTCGACGCGGTCACCTGCCTGGTCTGGGACGAGGGCAGCACCTGGAGCGACGGCGCGGATAGCGCTCCCTGCTTTGACGACACCGATTCGCGGCTGATCAACGGTCCAGCTGATCCTCCCGATCACTTCGCCGCCGATCGAACGTCCGGCCTGTCCCTGCCCGAGTCGGACAATGCAACCTACAAGGTGACCCTGACCCATGACGGGTTGGTCAACAAGTTCCCCTTCTCCACGCAAAAGAAGGACTACCCCTTCTGGGATGGTGTGCTCGGACGTGCGGTGACGGCGACCTATTCGGGTACGGAGAAGCTCGACGGGCTGGACACGTACACGTTCGTCATCTCGCTGGCCGACGAGGGCGCCGAGATCGCCAAGGACACCATGGGCACCTATTCGCTGGACAAGACCATGTGGATCGATCCGGCCACGGGGTCGATCATCAAGCAGTCCGAACACCAGGTGCGCACGTTGGACTCCGGCGACGCCGCCTTGGACATGGAGTTGGCTTTCACCGATGACCAGGTGGCTAGGAACGTGTCGTCGGCCAAGAGCAGCGGCGGGTTGCTCTCCGCCGCCTTAACCGTGGCGCCGCTGGCTGCCGCCGTGGTGGGCGTCCTCGCTGGGGTCCTGGCGTTGGTCATGCTCAGGCCAGCAACCGGCGGAGGACGTCGACGCGGCTGAGCCCTGGGCCGGCGGGCGGTCGGGTTAGGCTCGCGCGGCTACGAAGATCGCCGTGCCCGGCAGGAGCGCCCCGCGAAGCGGTGACCATCCACCCCACACCGTCGTATTGCCAGCCGGCCACGTCGGCTCGATGAAGTCGATCAGGACTAGTCCGGCAGCGGTGAGGTCACGGATCCGTTCGCCCAGGGTGCGGTGATGTTCCGCATACGTCGCACCCCCTGCCTCGTCGGTTTCGACATAGGCGTCGGTATCCCAGTACGACATCGTTGCGGTCAGCCCGCCCGGGCCCGGGTCGTCGGGGAACGCCCAACGAATCGGGTGCGACGTGGAGAAGACGAACCGCCCACCCGGGCGCAACACGCGGGCCGCCTCGGTCATCAGCGACCCCGGATCGGCGACGAACGGGACTGCACCGTATGCGGTGAAGACCAGATCGAAGACGGCCGGGGCGAAGGGGAGCGCGGTCGCGTCCGCCTGGAGAAGGGGTACCGGGTGTGAACTGCGCTGGTTGATCGTCGCTGCTTGGGTGAGCATGCCTGCGGAGAGGTCGGTGGCCACGACACGGCCCCCTTGTGAGCGGACCCAACGCGAACCCTGCGCGGCGCCGGCCCCGATTTCCAAGACGGTGCTGTCGCGGACATCGCCGAGGATCCCCAGATCCGCGTCCGTCCAACCCTCTGGGCCCCACACGAGATTATCGTCGCCGAGGAAGTCGCCGTGTTCGGCGTAGTAGTCCTCGGCGTTGCCGTCCCACCAGGAACGATTGGCGGCGGCAGTCTCGGCCGCGTCGGCCGCTCGCCGGATCACCCTCGGTCCGGCGGCGTCCTGGTCATCCGCTGGAGAGGTCATCGCACCAGTATGGGCGATTCCCGCAAACCGACTGGCCGAGCGGCCAGGAGCGCCCGGAGGATTGGACCGGAATGTCCACCGATGGGTAAGGTTGGGGCGGCTGAAGTGCGGCGCGCTCCGGCGTGCCTACGTACAGCTGTGCACTGGGTGCCTCGTCAACTCCGCGTTGTTCGCTCCTGGCACTGATGCGCGCACCGATCCACATGTCCATCTATTGAATCTGTCCACCATCGGAGTCCCTCCTACATGACTACTAGCACGGTCGAGCAGACCGCCCCTCAGGTTGCCGTCAATGACATCGGCTCTGAGGAAGACCTCCTCGCCGCGATCGACGCGACGATCAAGAACTTCAACGACGGCGACATCGTCTCCGGTTCCATTGTCAAGGTCGACCGGGACGAGGTCCTGCTCGACATCGGCTATAAGACCGAAGGTGTCATCCCGTCCCGGGAGCTGTCCATCAAGCACGATGTCGACCCGAACGAGGTCGTATCCGTGGGCGATGAGGTCGAAGCCCTTGTCCTGCAGAAGGAGGACAAGGAAGGTCGCCTGATTCTGTCCAAGAAGCGCGCTCAGTACGAGCGGGCCTGGGGCACGATCGAGAAGATCAAAGAAGAGGACGGCGTCGTCACCGGAACGGTCATCGAGGTGGTCAAGGGTGGCCTGAT
Organism: Nostocoides sp.; assembly: GCA_047974805.1. Taxonomy (GTDB): domain Bacteria; phylum Actinomycetota; class Actinomycetes; order Actinomycetales; family Dermatophilaceae; genus JAJXUB01. The sequence continues at coordinate 97,987 of JBKECS010000017.1, forward strand.
CCTCGACATCGGTCTGCGTGGCTTCCTCCCCGCCTCCTTGGTCGAGATGCGCCGGGTCCGTGACCTGCAGCCGTACGTCGGCAAGGAGATCGAGGCCAAGATCATCGAGCTGGACAAGAACCGCAACAATGTGGTGTTGTCCCGCCGTGCATGGCTGGAGCAAACCCAGTCCGAGGTGCGCACGACCTTCCTCAAGGAACTGCAGAAGGGCCAGGTCCGCTCTGGTGTGGTCTCCTCCATCGTCAATTTCGGCGCATTTGTCGACCTCGGCGGGGTCGATGGTCTGGTGCACGTCTCCGAGTTGTCCTGGAAGCACATCGATCACCCGTCCGAGGTCGTCGAGGTGGGCGACGAGGTCACGGTGGAGGTCCTCGACGTCGACATGGAGCGCGAGCGGGTGTCGTTGTCGCTGAAGGCCACCCAGGAGGACCCGTGGCAGCACTTCGCCAGGACCCACGCCATCGGCCAGGTCGTTCCGGGCAAGGTCACCAAGCTTGTGCCGTTCGGGGCCTTCGTGCGGGTCGATGACGGGATCGAGGGCCTGGTGCACATTTCCGAGCTTGCCGAGCGTCATGTGGAGCTGCCGGAGCAGGTCGTCCAGGTCGGTCAGGAGATCTTCGTCAAGGTCATCGACATCGACCTAGAACGTCGTCGGATCAGCCTGTCCCTGAAGCAGGCCAACGAGGGCGGCGCGGCGATCGAGGAATTCGACCCCACCCTGTACGGGATGGCGGCCGAGTACGACGAGAGCGGCAACTACAAGTACCCCGAAGGCTTCGACCCCGAGACCAACGAATGGCTCGATGGGTTCGAGGCGCAGCGGGAGAAGTGGGAGAAGCAGTACGCCGAGGCGCATGAGCGCTGGGAGGCCCACAAGGCGCAGGTCGAGGCCGCTCGGACGGCCGACGCCGAGGCGGCAACCGGTGCGGAGGTGCCGACGTCGTACAGCAGCTCGGGGTCGAGCAGTAGCAGCTCGACGAACAGCGCCCCTGCGGCGGAGGGCACCCTCGCTTCGGACGAGGCCCTGGCCGCGCTGCGGGAGAAGCTGACCGGCAACTAAGGCCCGCTGGCATCGCGCCGGCACGTTTGGCAGGAGCCATGAGTGAGGCTCCCGGGGAGACCCGGGAGCCTCACTGATGCTTTGTCACCCGAGGATTCGCTAGGCGTCTTGCTGGCTCCTGGGACCGGACCTGGCGCAGGGCACGTGCCGGGGCGGAACGATTCTGAGCCGCTGCGGTGAGCACGGCCTCGAATTCGGCGACGGTGTCCACCCAGCTGAACCGGCGGGCATGCTCGGACGCAGCTCGACCCATCGTGCGTAACGCCGCGGGGTCGGCCACGAGCGAGCCCACGGCCGCAGCGAAGGCGGCACTGGTCTCCTCCGTCACCAGCACGCCGGTGACCCCGTCCTCGATGGACTCGGTGACACCGCCGCCGCTGGCAAACGCCACTGCCGGAGTCTGCTCGATGCCTGCCTCGCTGACCACCAACCCCCAGCCTTCCTTGACCGACGGCATGAGGGTGAGCCAGGCCTGCGCGAGGAGCAGCTTCTTGGTCTCCTCGTCGACGAAGCCGTGGAAGATCACTCGATCCTGCGCACCGCTGGCGTGGGCATACTCGCGCAGTTTGTCGGACCACCACCCGTCGCCGACGACATCCAAGCGCAGCTGCGGGTATTGGCCTGCCAACGACGCGACGGCGTCGATGGCCCATTCGATGCGTTTGTGCGGTACGAGGCGACCGAGCACGATAAGTGTGGGGGTGTCACGCTTGTGCTGTGCCGACGCCGCGAGATGGTCGGTACCGGCATAGATGACCGTCATGTCCTCCGCCCGTATGCCGAGGTCGACGTGTTCGTTCTTGCTGGCCTGCGAGATCGTGGCATAGCGCAGGCCGCGGTTGATCCAGGGCGCCAGCCGGGATTCCACCAGCCAACCCAGTCGCGCCAGTACGGGGTCGAAGATCATCATCCATTGGGCACGATGCACATGGTGGGACAGGACTACCTTCGCAGGTTGGCGAGCCCACAGTCGGGCCAGGAACGGCATCCCGTTCTGCACCTCAAGGATGACCTCCGGCCGGCCGAGCCGTCCACGCCAATAAGCCAGCGCCGCCGCAGGGTAGACGCCGAGCCGGCCTCCGTCGCGGACCACCCGCACCCCGGACAGACGCCGCTGCTGGGCGGTCGACCCGGGATACCGGGCGGTGAAGAGGGTGACATCGTGGCCTGCGCCGGCCAACCCGTCCACAAGTTGCTCGACATAGAGTTCCGAACCGCCCCCGTCGGGATGGCCGGTGTCCCGCCAGGAAAGCACGAGAATACGCACGCTCGAACTCCTCGACTCTCGTCGCCGGTCGGCAGTGACCGGGGGGCCTCCGGGGCGAGGCCGGTCCCGGCGCGTGGGCAGCATCGCCGGGCGTAGTTACTCTATAGTAGGCCGGCCGATCACAGCAGATCCCGGAACCCCGGAGCCGACGCGATGAGGACTGCATTACTGCGATGAGCCAGGAGATCCAGCGCGCTGTCCCCGCGCCTGGCAGTGACGCGTCCAGGGCCGGCACGACCAGCCACCCCGGAGCACCTGATCTGAGTTCGGCTGCCCGTTGGCGGCTGCGCCGCGCGGTGATCATGCTCCTGATGACCGCGTTCGCGTTCAACTCTTCACCGGGTCTGATCGCCCCGGACACCAAGATCGATCTCACCGAGGACCCCTGGGGGTTCCTCGGCCGCGCTGCACACCTGTGGGATCGAACCGGTTTCGCCGGACAGGTGCAGGATCAGGCCTTCGGGTACTTCTTCCCAATGGGACCCTTCTTCGGGATCGGCCACACGCTGGGGCTGCCCGGGTGGGTGACCGGCCGAGCCTGGTGGGCTCTGGTGCTGTGTCTGGCGTTTGCCGGGATGGTCCGGCTGCTCACCCGGCTCGGCCTGACCTCGCCGTTCGGTGTCACGGTCGGAGGGCTCGTGTATGCCCTCTCGCCACATCTGCTCACCGTGATCGGACCGGTGTCGGCGGAGATCTGGCCGATGGCCGTTGCGCCCTGGGTGTTGGCACCGCTCGTGGCGATCCCTCCCGGTGGGTCGCTGAGACGGGCTGCGTCCGCGTCCGGGTTGGCCGTCTTCGTTATGGGGGCGGTGAACGCAACAGCCGTGATCGCTGCTGTGGCTCCAGCGGGGCTGTGGTTGGTGACCCGGCCATGGTCACGCCGCACAGCGGCGCTGCTGGCTTGGTGGGTCGGCTGCGTCGTCCTCGCCACGCTCTGGTGGGTGCCGGCTCTGCTGATATTGGGTCGATACAGCCCACTCTTCCTCGACCACATCGAGAATGCCGGCGTCGTCAATACGGTGACCACGCTTTTCGAGACGCTGCGTGGCACCGCGGACTGGACGGCCTTCCTGTCTGCCCAGGGTTGGCTTGCCGGGGAGATGTTCCTGCGCCTGTCGGCGGTCATCGCGGCTACCGGGGCGGTCGTCGTCCTCGGATTGCTCGGCCTGGCCCGCCGGACGACCCTCCACCGGCACTTCTTCATCGGGCTCCTCCTCATCGGCGTGGCCATCTTCACCGTGGGGTACGCCGGACCGGTGCACGGCTTCTTCGCCGAAGGCGCACGGATGCAGCTCGACGGGGTGTTGGCGCCGTTCCGGAACGTCCACAAGGTCGATCTGTTCATCCGTATGCCGATCGCCGTGGGCGTGGCGTCCCTGGTGGGTGGGCTGGGGTGGGGCCGGGACGCCGTGGAGCGTCGGATCGCTCGGGCGCAGCTGTATGTCGCCACCGTGGTTGTCCTGGCTATTGCGGCGGCACCGCTGGTGGTCCTTCGACTCGCGCCGTCGGGCAGCTACGTAGAGGTCCCGTCCTACTGGCGGCAGGCCGCCGCGTGGCTCCAGGGCCATGCGCGGGACGAACGGGCGCTGGTTGTTCCCGGAGCACGGTTCGCGTATTTCCAGTGGGGCCGCCCGAAGGACGAGCCGCTCCAACCACTCGCCAGCACGCAGTGGGAGGTCCGCGATGCCGTTCCCATGGTGGACCCCGGACACATTCGGATGCTCGATGCGATCGAGGCCCAATTCGCCGCAGGCCAGCCTTCGGACGGGTTGGCCGACTATCTGCAGCAAAACGGGATCGATGTCCTCGTCGTGCGCAACGACCTGAACTACGTCGATGCCGGTGCCCCGCGTCCAGCACAGGTGCATGCCGTTCTCGAGCGATCTGCCGGCATCTCACGCGTCACGCAGTTCGGGCCGACGGTGGGCGCGGTCGAACTCAACGGGGTTGCGGTCGATCAGGGACTTCAACAGTCCTATCCCGCGGTGGAGATCTTCGCCGTGAACGGCAGCGTCGGGATCCCCGAGGTGTCCCTGGTCCCCGAGTCCGGCTTGGTGGAACTCTCCGGTGGACCGGAAAGTGGGTTGGCGGTGGCCACTGCCGGGGCCCGGCCGCTGCCCGCGACGGTACTCAGCGGCGATCTCGCCCAGGTGGCTCCGAGCGAACGGCCGGCCGTGGCCGCCACCGTGGTGACCGACTCCCTACGACGCCGGGATGTCACCTTCGGCCGCAACACCGGGGCGGTGTCCGCGACCATGACCGCGAACGAGTCGCCCCGGGTCGACAAGGCGGTCCGGGACTACCTCCCGATGTGGGCGTCTGGCCGCGAAACCGTGGCCGAATATGCGGGGATCGCGTCCGTGTCTGCCTCGACCTCGGCCAGCGATGCGTCTGCGGCCCTGATCAGCGTGCCTGGTGATCAGCCCTGGGCGGCTCTCGACGGGGACGCCGCAACCGCCTGGCGGACGGCCCCACTGACCAATCCCACCGACCAATGGCTCCAGGTGCAGTTGGACCGCCCCACCTCGGTGGCATACGTCGACCTGCAACTGACGATGGATGCCGTGGTGAAGGCCGTGGACATCGAGACGGACAGGCTTCGCCAACGGGTGAGGTTAACCCGTCAGGGCAGCAGCACCCGCATCGAGTTGCCTGAGGATGGGCCGATCACGCGGCTTCGCGTGTCCTTCCCTGCGGTGCAGTCCGATCATTTGTCCAGCCAGCAGGTGGGTGTGGTCAGCCTCGACCTGGCGGGTATCGCACCCGAACGCTACCTACGGGTGCCCGAAGGCCCGACCCAGGTCGAGGCGTTCGTCTTCGGCGCAGAACCGAGCGCCGATGCCTGCCTGCACCTCCTGGACCAGCCGGTATGCGCGGTCGGGCTCGCACACGCCAGTGAGGACGCGGCCGGGATCTACCGGGTCTTCGATGTTCCGCAGAACCATACCTACGGCGTGAGCGGCACCGTCGTTCCGCGGCCGTCGGCGCAGCTCGATCAGCTGCTCGAGGCTGCCCTGGAGGCCGATGCCCGGGTAGCGGTGAGTTCCCGCGCCGTGCCCGATCCGATCGCCGGTCCGTTGTCGCTGACCGATGCGGATCCGCGCACCGCATGGGTTGCCGCAGCCACTGACCGGGACCCCACCATCACCGTGGAGTTCCCGAAGACGACCAGCGTTTCCCGCATCTCGATCGACCCGGCGCCGGCCTATGCCGCCACTACACCGACGAGTATGACGATAAGCAACGGGACCTTCAGCCAAGAGGTCGACCTCACCGGTTCCACGACGGTCGAGATCACCCCGGTCGCGGGGCAGCGGATCAGCGTGACGCTGCATGCCGACCGTCAGCGGGTGTCGCTGGGCGGCACCTCCGCCATTGCCACACCTCTGGGCATCGGCATCGCCGGCCTGACCATGACCGGGCTGACGAGCACGCCGCGGTACACCTCGGACGCCCGCACGGTCGAGGTCCCATGCGGAGAGGGCCCGCAGGTCGTCATCGACGGTATCTCCCGGGACACCTCTGTTCGGGCGTCGGTGAAGCAGCTGCGAGAGCTTCAGCCCATCCCGCTCTCGCTATGTTCCGGGCTGGGCACGGCGGCGCTCTCCCGCGGCGAGCACCGCCTGCGCGCGCCCAGTTCATCCCTGTGGCAGGTTCGCTCGGTCCGACTGGCCGACCTGCGTCGACTGGCGGCCATCGCCGACGAGCAGCCGGTGGGCATCAAGGATTGGACGGCCGTCTCCGGCCGGATCGAGCTTCCCGAACGCGCGGAGGACGCGGTCTTGGTGGTCCGGGAAAACGCCAACGCCGGGTGGGAGGCTGAACTGGATGGCAAACGGCTGTCGACGGTGACGATCAACGGGTGGCAACAGGGCTACCTGGTCCCCGCCGGGGCCGCGGGAGTCGTCACCCTCCGGTATGCCCCGGATGGTCCCTACCGGATGGGCCTGGTGGCCGGACTCCTTGCGCTGGTGGTGTTGTTTGCGCTGGCGCTGGCCCCGGCGAGACGGCCCTCGGCCCTCACCGGCCCCGCCGGCCGACCATTGCCGACGGGGATCTTGGGGGTTGTCCTCGCCGGTGTCCTGGCAGGCGCCGGCGGCTGGTACGGGTTTGGGGTCGCCGTGGTGGCCGCCGGTGCCGTGTGGTTCGGCCGGCGCCACGTCGACCTGGCCTGGCTATCTGGCTGGCTGGCCGCTGCCGCGTATGCCGTCGCCACCGTTGCGGTCGCCCTCTGGCCGCCCTTCACCAGCCATTACGCTGCCCGCACGGTGGGGGTCCAGCTGCTCTGCCTGGTCACCCTGGCTGCCCTGGGCCTGAGCCTGCTGCTTCGGCGGCGGCGCTGAGGAAGCGACCATCCCGCGCAGGCGCATTGCGGGTGCCTCGACGAAGCGCCAGGCGAGCGCGGCCGCAGGGATGCTGAGCAGGCACGTCACCAGGAACAGGTAGACACCGTGGCCGCCGAACAACGGCCAGCCGAAGAGTTTCATCACCAGCTCGAGGATGACCAGGTGCAACAGGAAAACCCCGTAGGAGATCTTTCCCAGCCATTGCATCGGGCGACTGGCAAGGAACCGCGTGACCGTACTGGAGGGACTGAACACGGCGGGGAAGACCACGGCGATGGCGGCCAGGGCATAGAGGGTGCTGCGCACGGCTGGAGTCCACCGCTCGTTGCTCGTGGCTAGGCCCAGTGGGCCGGCGATCGGCGTGCAGGCGAGCGCGAAGATGCCGATGGCCGTGGTGAGCCAGATTCCCGGTACCGCCTGGGCGGTGGCCAATCGTGCCGCCCAGGCGCCGGTCAACGCCCCGGTTCGAGCCTGAAGGTCGATGACGGCCAGGGCGATGCCTCCAGCGAACCACGAGAAGTAGGCGGGGAGCCACAGATAGCCGGTGTAGGTCAGGCCGAGCTCGGTGTGGAAGATCAGCGCCGGGTACCAGATCGAGACGGAGGCGAGGGCGGCCAGCCCGGTGAGCAGGTGCACCGGCCGCCAGCCGAATCGTCGGGAGTAGGCCACGGCGGTGATTCCGAGCAGCGGCAGGACGAGGTAGAAGGAGGCCTCGACCGACAGACTCCACGTATGCGTCAGGCCACCTCGCAACCAGCCGAAGTGCAGGATCTGCACGAGCAACCCGTGGTGCCACCAGTCGGCGGGGGTGAGCGCCGGCTCCTGGTCAACGACGAGGAAGGCCAGCACAACGGTGACGTAGTACAGCGGAAGGATCCGCAGGGCTCGGCGCCACAGGTAGGCCCGGACGGACGGCATCGCCCGTCCATGCTGCGCGGCGGACAACCAGGGGCGGACGAGCAGGAAGCCGGACAGGACAAAGAACACAGCCACCCCGGAATCCAAGCGGGCCAGGGGAGCCTTGAAGGAGCTGTTGACGTAGCCACCGGTCCAGAACGCCGCATGGGTCGCTACCACCATGGCGACTGCCACGGCTCGGACGCCGTCGAGCGCCGGGTAGGTGGAGTGGTCCGGCATCGCTCGAGAGGGTGCCGTCCGCGGCGGGGATGCCTGCGGCGTCATGGCCCCTTCACCAGATCCTGGACGGGGACAGCGGTGCCCACTCGGATGTCGTTGGTGCACAGGGAGGCCCCATTGCTCAGACCGCCGAACGTCAGCACCTCCACACTGCCGCTGACCAAGGCATATACCGCTCCTGGGCCCTGGTGGATCTGTAGTGTCGTTGTGGTGTCTGCGGCGGTAAGGGTGACTTGGCCGGGGCGATCGGCCAGGTATCCGATCCGCACTACCCAATCCCAAGGCACGGTCGTTCTTGCCGGCAGGCGGATCTGGCGCGGTTCGGATGTGATGCGGTATCCACAGTTGAGTTCGGGACCGGCAGACACGGCCAAACCCTGCACCCCGGCCGGTTCGAAATGGCCTGCGCGGTTGAGGATGAGCAGGTCGTCCGCGCTTTCGCCGGGTGCCAGGACAGTCAGGTCGATACCCAACGGGCGCAGGAGGTGGCTCGGCAGGGTGTAGGGGTAGACCATGTTCCACACCACACCGGAGTCCACGGGCGTATCGCTGACCACCGATCCGGGCGCGAGCTGCCGGGCCTCGGCAGCCGCCGCCGGGATGAACGTCTTGCCGATGTTGGGACCGAAGATGTCGGTGTAGGCCCAGGAGGAGTACACCGAGGATGCGGCGATGGCCGCAACGACCGTGGTAGCGATGACCGGCGGATCCAACGGTGGGAGGAACTCCCGCAAGCGCTGCGTTGGCAGGCCCTGAAGCCACGCCTGTCCGGCGGGACGGTCGATGAGGTGCTGCCCGTGGCGTTCGGTCCACTCCGCCCTCAACGGCAGGATGGTGAGCGATGCGCAGACGGTGCCGACAAGGGCAATGTCGGTCACATAGCGGAATTCCAAACCCAGATTTGGCCCGACGAGCGCGGCCCGTGACAATGCCAGCAGGGTCCCATTGACCAGGACGTAGCCCAACAGCACCAGCCATCCGAAGGCGGCACGGTAGTGCCTCGCGATAGAAAAGACAATGAGCGCCGCAGCGAGGACCGTGCACACCACCACGGCTAAACCCGGAGGGTTAGCCAATGCCGCGTTGGTGCCCAGCGGCTCCCAGCGCCACGGCCCACCGAAAACACTGGGGATGATCGAGCGGAAGATCTGATTGGCGAACAGTGCGCTGGTCCCCCCGGAGGTGGGATTCTGGCCCGCAATGGGCGTTGGCACGTAGGTGACGTAGGAGAACAAGTAGGCCACCCCGACGACGACATACCCAATCCAGACGGGCCAATGTCGGCGCAGCATACCCACCAGTCGTTCTCGGATCGGTCCGGAACTGAAGTACGCCAAGGTCAGAGCAAAGACGAGGCCCGAGACGAGGAGGGTCTTCTCCGAAAATGCTAGCCCGGCAAGCATGGCGGCGACGCCGGCGAACCCCCAGCCGTAGGTCCCTTTGCGCAGGTAGACCACATGAGCGAGCAGGGTCGTGGCGATGGCCAGCTCTTGCGGACCCTGGTTGAGCGCAGCCGCCCACCAGACGAATGCAGGGACGGTCAATGCGGTGAACAGGAAGAGGGCGAAGGGGATAAGGACGGCCCAGCGCCGACCGAAGAGGACCACCAACAGTGCCAGCGTCACCCCGGCGGTCAACGCCTGGACGATGGCGTCCGCCAGGGTGGGCAAGACGAAGTTGAACGGCGCCAGGTGAGTGCACAACCAGACCCAGGCCAAGGAGCCAGGCATGACGTGGCCGGCATACGCCAGGCCGAGGTAGTCGGGGGTGATCGATGCGAACTCGGCGGCACGGCCGATGAAGGCGAAGTCGTCGCCGACGAACCAACCCCGCAGTGCCAGGGGGACCCGCACGAGGAATTGCACCGCGATGAGGGCAAGACCCACACGCACGACCATGTCGTCCGGTCGGGCGTACAGGTCCCTCAGCGGGTGATGGATCGCCCCGGCACCTGCTCGGTTACCGTCCGGCACCCCGGTCTGGGCCGGCGCTTCACCGGAGGGCGCCGGCGCCGATGACGGTGAGGCCATGGGTCATCCTTCTGTTACCCGTCAGTATTACGGCGTACCTTAACCGCTGTGTGACGTCTTGGCCTACAACTGCCCGCCGCAGCGCGCGGAGGCGACCCGGCTGTCAGGGGCCGTGACCGTGGCAGATCACCTCTCCGGTCCGAAGCGCTGATCAGGGCGCGATAGCTTGTGCGGCCAACGAGACATGGTGCCAGCGGGCGATATCGGTGAGGGCTCGCGCACCGGAGGCAGGCACGAGTTCGACCGCCAGCCCGCACAAAGTTGCCACGGTGTCAGGGCCGGGCAGCTCGGCTCGTTCGTTGACCTCGATGACGGCACCGGTGTCACGGCACGCGGTGGCGAGCATCGCCAGTGAATGCTGCGTGAGCAGCGCCGTGTCGATGCCGGCCCGGGGGAGGAGGGAGAAGACGTCGGAGACGACAGCTTCTTCTTGGCTGACCACGGCGCGGGCCGTGGCCAGGAGGAGGTCCGCCACGGCGTCCTCGGCGGTGATCTCGCCAGCGGCGATTCGTCGGTGCATCTGTGTCGGCGAGATGGATTCCGACCACGTCGGGAAGTGGGTGGCGGTGATGGCAACCCGGGCGATGCCGTCCAGTTTGGTGGGCAGATCCAATCCTCCACGAAGGCTCGTCAGTGCGGCGGTAACCGTGGGTACGGTCTTCAGACCGCTGGCCGTACCGATCCGGCGCACTTCGGCGGCATACTCCGGCGCCCATGTGGTCGTCGCTGTCACGGCGTCGGCGAGGTGGATCTCGTGAAGGCCCAGAGCTGCTGCTGCGCGGACGACGTCCGCCAGGTTCGCGGCGCCGTCAGAGGCATCGCTACGAATGTGCCAATCGGTCTTCAGGTCGAGCGGTGCGCTCACCATGGTCCTTTCCGGATGGCCGTCGCTGCCGCTGTTAGTAGCGCCGGCGGTTCTGATCTGTGCTCGGGGCAGGGGTGTGGGGTGACGAGTGTGGGCGTCGGGTTGGGTCAGCTCGGGTGCGGAACTTTGGCGGTGGCGTTGCCGCCGCGGCCGGTCAAGCCGTGGGGGATGGGACAGTCGACGGTGCAGCGCCACGTCGACGAGGCAACTCGCCGGTCTCGGCCCAGGCCCGGAAGCGGGCCGATCCGAGTCACCGGCAGATAGGGGGTGGGGGTGGGTGGAGACGCTGTCGCGACGTGGCGACCGGCCAAGATGCTCCGCACCAGGGCACGCTCGATCGCGGCGAAGACCTCCTCCTGCCGCAGCGGCTTGACGAGGAAGTCGGTGAACGAGCCGCGCAGGGCGCGAACTGCGGCATCGAGCGTGGGGAACGCCGTGGTGAGCAGGATCGGCATGTCGGGATACATCGCGTGAGCCAGGGTGCCGAGTTCGACTCCGTCCAGGGATGGCATCTGCAGGTCGGTGATGACGATGTCCCAGGATCGCCGGGTGAGTTCGACCTTGGCTTCGAGGGGGGTTCGGCACAGGGTGGGCTTGTATTCGGTGTGTCCGGTGAAGAAGTGCTTGAACAGCAGGAGGGAATCACGGTCGTCATCGACGACAAGCACCGCAATACGGGGGGACATGATTGAAAGCGTGACATTCAAGAGTTTGGTATTTGGGTTGTGCTTGGGTGCAGCATGGGTGCAGCGCAGGCGAATGCCGACGATGACCCCTCGGAAGCGGACGGGGAGGAGTAGGCCGCTCAGGCCGAGGCGGGGGGATCGAGCCGGTATCCGATGCCGCGTACGGCGACCAGCGGAGTGGTCGCGGGATCGGCCCAGCCAAGTTTCTTGCGAAGGCGAAGGACGGCGAACTTGACGCGTTCGGGGCCTATCCCGGTGGGGTCGTCCCAAACTTGGTCGAGGAGCTGTTCCGCGGTCAGCACCTGGCCTTCATGCTGCATGAAGGTGGACAGCAGGCGAAACTCCAACGGGCTGACCGGCACGGGCTCGGATCCCACCGTCACCGCATGTCGGGCCGGCGAGAGGACGACGATCCCGTGGACGCTGTCGTCAGCGCTATAACGGGTCTGCCCCGAGCGCCGCAGGAGCGCGTCCACCCGAGCGAGCAACTCGGCGGTGGGGTAGGGCTTGGTCAGATAGTCGTCGGCTCCTCCACGCAGGCCTCGGACCTTGTCCTCCTCTCGGCCGGCGGCGGTGAGCAGCATGACGGGAACATCGGTGACGTCGCGGATCCGGCGGAGCAGCTCCCAGCCGTCCATGACGGGAAGTCCGAGGTCCAAGATCACCAAGTCGGGGTGGCGTTCGTGCAACCGGCGCAATCCCAAGGCGCCGTCTGCGGCTTCGGCCACCTCATGGCCGGCCCGGACCAACAGGGTGCGTAGCGCGAGGGCGATGTCGGCGTCGTCCTCCACGACGAGCAGCCGGGCCATCAGGCGGCTTCTGCCGGTAGGCGGACGGTCATCGTCGTCCCCTCCCCAGGCGTACTCGTGACTCGGACCTCGCCGCCGTGCTCATCGATGATGAGGCGCACAATGGCCAGGCCCAGCCCTGTACCTCCTTGTGTCGTGTGCTCGGCACGGTAAAAGGCATCGAACATGCGTTGAGAATCCTCCGGTGCGATGCCCACTCCGGTATCGGTGACGTCGAGCTGCCACCGGTGCCGCTCAGGGTCCAGGGCCAGGCGCACCTCGACGCGTCCGCCCTGAGGCGTATAGCGGATGGCGTTCTGGACCAGGTTGGTCACTACCTGGTGGAGCCGCAGGGCGTCTCCTCGCACCCTTGACCCGGGACTGCACGAGGAGTTAAGGGTGATTGAGGCCGCCGTCGCGGCGGGCCCTTGCTCGATGAGCACCTGGTCGATCAAACCCCCCAGATCGACCAGGCCGAGGTTCAACGGCAATGTGTGGGACTCGAGCTTGGCCAACAGCAGGAGATCCTCGATGAGCCGCAGGAGGCGGTCGGCGTTGCGAACCACCACATTGACGAACTCGCGTTGGTCGCTGTTCAGCGGCCCCGTGCTCGGGTCGGCGAGCAACTCGGCGAAGCTGACCACGGAGGTCAGCGGACTGCGCAACTCGTGGGATACCCGGGCGACGAACTCGTTCTTGAGCGCGGCGAGCTGGGCAAGGGAACGGTTCTGGTCTGCTAGGAGCCGATTCTCGTCGATCTGCTGGGTGATATCCCGGTATGCCCACATGTGCCCGGCAGGTCGTCCGTGACTGACGATCGGCAGATAGTCCCGTTCCAGTACCCCTCCGTCGACAAGGACAAGTCGTTCGCCCCGGACAGGGGCGGCCGTTGCCACCCGCTCGTTGACCCCGGCAACAAAGGCGGCAGGGTCGGCGAACATCCCTGCCGCCGCGTCCGCCGCCCCGGAGCAGTCAGCGCCGACAAGGTCATCGGGAGCCGCCCGAACCTCGAACATCTGCACAAACGCCTCGTTAGTGACCAGCACGCGGCGATTCTCGTCTTCGAGTAGCACGGCCGAGTCCAGATTGTCGATGAGCGTGCGCATTCGCGCCGTGGCATGCGCGACTTCGCGGGCATGCTGACGGGCCTGGGTGACGTCCGCGACCCGGACCAGGATGCCACCCACCGAAGCCACCAGAGTGAGGTCCTCGACGTCGACGGAGCAGGTCAGATAGCTGCCCTGGGCATCCTGGACGCGCAAATCAAGGGCGTCGAGGGGGTCATGCGGGCGCGCTTGTGCTCCGAGCACCAAGCGTCGGGCGGCGTCCTTGTCGTCGGGGTGGACCAAGCCGAGGAATCCGTCAGGGAGCACCATGCCTGCGGGGTAGCCGAGCGTGGGACCAGGCGCCAGGATCGAACTGGGCTCGCTCTCGGAACCGCAGAGAATAAGCGCCCGGGACGACCGGCGGAGGATCACTTCGTGGCGTTCCAGGGACGACGCCAGCTGACTCTGCACCCAGATGAGTTCCGTTGCGGCGGTGACGGAATCGCCTGGATCACCACTGAGGCCGGGTGCCGCGGTGGTGGCCGGTCGCGATCGTCCAGAATCAGATCTAGCCACGTGTCCAACGGTACGCTCACGGCCCTCCTCCGGCACAGTCTCCAGGGGCAGGGCCATCCCCGGTGTCGGTCCGGCTCCGTAGTCTTGACCCATGCGACCCGTGACGGATCTCCAACGTCGGCTGGCGCCGTTCCAGGTGGTGTCGGACTTCGCCCCGGCCGGGGACCAGCCCCAGGCGATCGATGATCTGGCGGCCCGTATCGAGGCTGGTGAGCAGGATGTCGTGCTCCTCGGCGCCACGGGCACGGGCAAGTCGGCTACCACCGCGTGGCTGATCGAACGGCTTCAGCGCCCAACGCTGGTCATGGCGCCGAACAAGACGTTGGCGGCGCAGTTGGCCAACGAGTTTCGCGAACTCCTGCCCAACAACGCGGTGGAGTACTTCGTCAGCTACTACGACTACTACCAACCGGAGGCATACGTTCCGCAGACGGATACGTACATCGAGAAGGACTCCTCCATCAATGAGGAGGTCGAGCGGCTGCGGCACTCGGCGACCAACAGCCTGCTCACCCGGCGGGATGTCGTCGTCGTTGCCTCGGTTTCCTGCATCTATGGCCTGGGTACACCGCAGGAATATGTCGACCGGATGGTTCCCCTGCGGGTCGGGCAGAGCCTGGACCGGGACGAGTTGCTCCGCCGCTTCGTGCATATGCAATACACCCGCAACGACCTAGCCTTTACCCGGGGCACCTTCCGGGTCCGCGGGGACACCGTGGAAATCATCCCGGTGTATGAGGAGCTCGCCGTTCGGATCGAGTTCTTCGGCGACGAGATCGACCGGCTCTACACCCTGAATCCGCTGACCGGCGAGGTCGTTAGGGAAGAGCAGGAGATGTATGTGTTCCCGGCGTCCCACTACGTTGCCGGTCCGGAGCGGATGGACCGGGCTATCGGCGGGATCGAAGAAGAATTGGCGACCCAACTGGCTCAATTCGAGCGGCAGGGCAAGCTGCTCGAGGCCCAGCGCTTGCGGATGCGGACGACCTACGACATCGAGATGATGCGCCAGGTCGGCTCGTGTAGTGGCATCGAAAACTATTCGATGCATATCGACGGTCGCTCACCCGGTAGCGCGCCGAATTGCCTGTTGGACTATTTTCCCGAGGATTTCCTGCTGGTCATCGACGAGTCCCACCAGACCGTTCCCCAGATCGGGGCCATGTACGAAGGCGACATGTCCCGCAAACGGACCCTGGTCGAGCACGGGTTCCGCCTGCCCTCCGCCATGGACAACCGTCCCTTGAAGTGGGAGGAATTCCTCGAACGGATCGGGCAGACGGTGTACTTGTCGGCGACGCCCGGGGCATACGAGGTGGCCAAGTCCCGCGGTGTGGTCGAACAGGTCATCCGCCCGACCGGCCTGGTCGATCCGCAGATTGTGGTCAAGCCGACCCGGGGGCAGATCGACGATTTGCTCGAGCAGATCCGAGCGCGGGCCGAGCGCTCTGAACGCGTCCTGGTCACGACGTTGACCAAAAAGATGGCCGAAGACCTCACGGACTACTTGTTGGACAAGGGTGTGCGGGTCCGCTACCTGCACTCCGACATCGACACGCTGCGCCGCGTCGAACTGCTCCGCGAACTGCGCCTGGGCGAATTCGACGTGCTGGTCGGCATCAACCTTCTTCGGGAGGGCCTGGACCTCCCCGAGGTGTCGCTGGTGAGCATTCTCGACGCGGACAAGGAAGGCTTCTTGCGGTCGGCGCGTTCGCTCATCCAGACCATTGGGCGCGCGGCTCGGAACGTTGCCGGCGAGGTCCACATGTATGCCGACAGCCTCACCCCCTCGATGGAAGAGGCCATCGACGAGACCCATCGTCGACGGGAGAAGCAGCTGGCCTACAACGCCGAGGCCGGTATCGACCCGCAGCCGTTGCGCAAACGCATCGCCGACATCACTGATCTGCTGGCCAGGGAAGACGCGGACACGGCGACGTTGATGGGGTCCGGCCGGGCGCAGTCCCGAGGACGGTCCCGTGGGGGACGAGGGGCGGCAGAAGCCGATATGGCGGTGGCGGCGAACCGGGCCAGCGGCATGCCGGCAAGCGATCTGGCCAACCTCATCCAGGAGTTGAGCGCCCAAATGCATCAGGCGGCGACCGATCTGCACTTCGAACTGGCCGCCCGGCTCCGGGACGAGATCGCCGACCTGAAGAAGGAATTGCGTCAGATGTCCAGCGCTATCGGCTAGCTTCTGGGCGTGGATAGCCCCCGCAAGCAGGCGGGAGCCATCCACACGACACACCGCAGGCGGCCGATCGTCGAGCCCGAGCGCGACGGTCAGCGCCCCTTCATCGGGGCCTCAGACGTGGCCGGGGGTGGCAACCTCGGGGTTGGCGACGTCGCCCCCCGACGCTGCGGCAAATCCCTGCTCGAGGTCGGCGAGGATGTCGTCGATGTGCTCCAGGCCGACCGCGAGCCGGACAAGCCCCGGGGTGACACCACTGGCCCGCTGCTCGTCCTCGGTGAGCTGGCTGTGCGTGGTCGACGCCGGGTGGATGACCAATGAACGGACATCGCCTATGTTGGCGACGTGAGAGTGCAGGGTCAAGCCATCGACGAAGCGCTGGCCAGCTTCCTTGCCCCCGGCGATCTCGAAGGCCAGGACGGCGCCTGCACCATTCGGCAGGTATTTGCGGGCGAGCTGACGGTAAGGGGAGGCGTCCAAGCCGGCGTAGCGCACCTCAAGCACGTCGTCGCGTTGTTGCAGCCAGTCCGCCACCCGCTGAGCGTTCTCCACATGGCGTTGGACCCGCAGCGAGAGCGTCTCGATCCCCTGGCTGAGCAGGAACGCGTTGAACGGGCTGATCGCCGGTCCGAGGTCGCGTAGGAGCTGCACCCGAGCCTTGAGCACATAGGAGAGGTTCACCCCAAAAATGCCGTCCTTGCCCAGCGCGGTGGCATACACCAACCCGTGGTAGCTCGGATCCGGTTCGGTGAAGCCGGGGTACTTATCGCCGTGGGCGCCGAAGTCGAAGTTCCCGGAGTCGACGATGACCCCACCAATAGCCGAGCCGTGCCCGCCCAGATACTTCGTTGCCGAATGGATGACGATGTCGGCGCCGTGTTCAATGGGCCGCAGCAGGTACGGGGTGGCAATGGTGTTGTCCACGATGAGCGGAACGCCGGCCCCATGGGCGATTTCGGCGATGGTCTCGATATCGAGCACATCTTGCTTCGGGTTGGCCAGCGTTTCCCCGAACAACGCCTTGGTGTTCGGGCGGATTGCGGCCCGCCATGACTGCGGGTCGTCCGGATTCTCCACGAACGAGACGGTGATGCCCAGCTTCGGCAACGTGTGGGCGAAGAGGTTGTACGTGCCGCCGTAGAGGCTGGGGGAGGAGACGATGTGGTCCCCGGCCTGTGCCAGGTTGAGGATCGCCAGGGTTTCCGCCGACTGGCCGGAGGCGACGAGCAGCGCTCCCACGCCGCCCTCCAGGGAGGCGATGCGCTGCTCGACCACGTCGGTGGTGGGATTGTTCAACCGGGTATAGATCGGCCCGAGCTCGGCCAGGCCGAACCGGGCTGCCGCCTGGTCAGCCGAGTCGAAGACGAACGAAGTGGTTTGGTAGATCGGTAGGGCTCGCGCCCCGGTGTCGCTGTCCGGCGACTGCCCTGCATGGATCTGGCGAGTTTCGAAATGCCACGTCATGGTCAACACATCCTTATGCGTTCGAGGCTGATCGCTACGCCGGCCGGTTGTCGCCGGCCAGGTGATCGATCCGCGCTTGCTCATGGCCGGCCGGCCACGAGCCTGGTCCTCACCCGGGGCACCCCACCGCGGTTGGAGGGTTGCCGTCCAGCAAGCCGGGGCTTGATGCTGGAACTCTTGACCTGGTTCGGCAGGTTATGACCGCAGGTCGGGGCGTGTCCATCATGTCCGTATGCCGGAATCACGGTGGGATGACCGCAGGCGCGATGATGACCGTCGCGCCTGCCTGGCGTTCGCCGCTGGCGGTTGCTGCGACAGGAGGAGGAGCGAGACGCAGTTGGCGCCACCAGCCTGGCCTGCGGCACAATGGGGCAACTCCCTGGAGGGGAGTACCCCGGCACGAACGCCTCGTCACCACGGCGGCCCCCATGGCCGCCCGGGGCATCGGCCCACACTTGGGTGGGGGAGACCTCCGGGCACCGTGGGGTGCGCCCCGGGTCCGGAAGGTGTGATGATCGATGAACGTCCCCGTCTGGGTGTGGTTGGGCACGATTGGGCTGATGTCGGCCTTTCTCATCATCGATGTGGTGATCATCGCCAGACGCCCCCATCGCCCGTCCACCAGGGAACTCTCGGTCGCCCTGGGCTTCTACATTGCGTTGGCGATCGCTTTCGGTATCGGGGTCTGGCAGGTGGCGGGCAAGCAATACGCGGGGGAGTTCTTTGCGGGCTGGTTGACCGAGTATTCACTGTCCATTGACAACCTCTTCATCTTCCTGCTCATCATGGCGAGATTCGCCGTTCCGGAGCGCCTTCAGCAGTTTGCGCTCATGGTGGGCATCATCATCGCCATCGTGCTCCGGGGCATCTTCATCGCGGTCGGGGCGGCCGCCATAAACACCCTGTCCTGGATCTTCTATCTCTTTGGCGCCTTCTTGATCTACACCGCCGTGAAGCTGGCTCGGGAGGGCCAAACTGACGATGAGGAGTACGAGGAGAACGCCTTCATGCGTGCCATGGAACAGCGCTTCTCGGCGACCCGAGAATTCGTCGGAACTCGATTGTTCACGGTCGAGCAGGGCAAGCGGCTGGCCACACCGATGTTCTTCGTCATCCTCGCTCTGGGGACCACGGACCTGCTCTTCGCTCTGGACTCCATTCCGGCGATCTATGGGCTGACCAAGGAGCCCTACCTCGTCCTGACCGCGAACCTCTTCGCGCTCATGGGCCTGCGCCAGCTGTACTTTCTGCTCGGCGGCCTGCTCAAGCGTTTGGTCTACTTGTCGGTCGGACTCTCAGTGCTGTTGGCCTTCATCGGCGTCAAGCTCATCTTGCACGCGCTGCACGAGAACACCCTGCCGTTCATCAACGGGGGGCAACACGTCAACGTGCCCGAGATCCCCATCTCCGTGTCACTGGGCGCGATCGTGCTCATCCTTGGTGTGACCACGATCGCCAGCCTGTGGAAGTCTCGCCGTGACCGGCTGCGGGATGAGTTTGCCGCCCTGCCGTAGGCCCCGCTCAGGCCCCGGCCTAGGCGACGGCCTCGGTCGGATCGGCCCGATCGTCGGCCCGGCGCATGCCGAGAACAATGGCCGAGGCGGCGACGACGAGGGCCATGCCGGCCAGTTGCCAGGGGCCGAGCCGCTGGCCGAGGACGACCAAGCCGGCGAGTGCCGCGACCGCTGGTTCAAGGGATAGCAGGATGCCGAACACCCGGGCAGACAGTGTGCGTAACGCCAGCAGCTCCAAGGAGTAGGGCAGCACTGAGGACAGCACCGCAATACCCAACCCGAGCATGATCTCGCGGCCGGTCCAGTTCGGCATGGTTCGAACGCCCACGGGCAGCACAACGATGGTGGCCACGACCATGGCCCAGGCCAGCCCGTCGAGCCGTGGAAATGCTGCGCCGGTGCGTCCGCTGAGGACGACGTAGGCCGCCCAGAACGCTCCGGCCGCTAACGCCAGCACCAGCCCGGTCCAGTTGAGGTCGGCCAACGGGAGAGTCGCGGCTTGCGACGTCAGCGCCACACCGACCGCGGCGGCCAGGACGGCCACGAGATCGCCGATCTTCCGGGACAGGGCAGCAGCCAGGGTGAGCGGTCCGATGAACTCGATGGTCACCGCGACGCCGATAGGCAGGTGGGCCAGGGCACCGTAAAACGTCAGGTTCATCACGCCGAGCGCCACCCCGAATGCCGCCACGGTCAGCCAGGCGTACCGGGGATAGCCACGCCACCGTGGACGCAACAGGAGGAGGAGCATGACGGTGGCAAACCCCAGCCGCATGAGGACGGCTCCACCAGGGCCGATGCGCGGGATGAGGGTTGCGGCAAGGGCGCCGCCCCATTGCACCGAGACCACGCCGCCAAGGACGAGGAGGGGCGCGGGCACGGCATACCGATGGGGGACCAACCCAGGCATTGTCTGCCGGCTCCCAACGGGATCGTTACCGGGCGGACCGGAAGCCCTCACCACCCGCGGTCGCGCCACTCCTGCAGGTGCGGCCGTTCGGCACCCACCGTTGTGTCCGTGCCATGCCCGGGATACACCCAGGTGTCATCGGGAAGAACATCGAAGACCCGGGCGACGACGTCGGCATACAGGGACGTAAAACTCTGGCCGGGCATGGTCGTGTTCCCCACTCCGCCGGGGAAGAGGCTGTCCCCGCTGAACAGGTGCGGATGCCCGGCCGGGTCGCGGTAGAGCAGCGCCACTGATCCGGGCGTGTGCCCGGTCAGCCGGATGACCTCCAGGGCGCTCGCTCCGAACTTGATGATGTCGCCGTGCTCCAACCGCACGTCGGCCGGTGCTGGCAGGGCATCCGCATCCGGGGCTCCGGCGTACGAGCGGGCACCCGTGGCGGTCAACACCTCGCGGAGGGCTCGGTGATGGTCCCAGTGTTGGTGGGTGGTGACCACCGAGGCGAGTCCACCCTCGCCGATGAGGTCCAAGAGCACGGGGGCATTGTCTGCCGCATCGATGAGGAGTTGATTACCGGTGGCTCGGTCGGTGAGCACGTAGGCGTTGTTATCCATCGAGGAGACCGAGACTTTGGCGATGCGTAGGTCCGCCAGCTCCCGAACACTGGGCGGATCTCCGGCGGCGATGTTCGGTTCGTAGGTAGCCATCAGCGCGCCAGACCTCGTGCCAGGAATCCGAGCTCGGCCGAGCGCGCGGCCGGCGTCAACCGATCGACCTCGTCGTGGAGGAAGGCATCGAGGAGTTCAGGCTCTAGATCATCGAAGGTGAAGCCAGCGGCAAGGTCGATGTGGTGATAGGCGACCTCGCGCAGCCGCATCCGAGGCAGGTCGCCGAGCCGGAAGACGAGTCCGGCAGGCGTCCGGTGGACCGGGGAATCTTCCTCGGGGCCGATTGTTGCCAGCAGGCCAGATAGATCCTGCGAACTCTCGCGTAGTTCGGCAAGGATCCGTCCGGGGTCGTAGGTCGCGCCGACCTTGATGTCACCGTCCCGGGCGGCGTCATTGGAATAGACGGGCACGTCACGGCCCTCGCGGACGCCCCGGATGGCCCCGGCGAACCCCTCTGCGTTGCGGGCTAGGTGACTGAGCACGTGCGCCCGGCTCCACCCGGTGCACAGCGACGGCGTTCCCAACCCGTCAAGGCGGCCGGCGGTATCGAGCAGAAGTGCGGTATGCCGGGTCAGTAGGGCGGCCGTGTCCATGATCGACACGGTACCGGCGGCAGGGTGTCGACCAGGGTCGAATTGCCGCGGATGTCCGGGTCCGGCCAGGGTTGTCACCGCTGACGCATAGGCTTGGCCGTGTGACTGCGCCCAACCCCCCTGCTGGCCGAAACCATGACCGGTTGCTGGTCCGTGGAGCCCGGGAACACAACCTTCGCGATATCAGCGTCGACCTCCCGCGCGACGCCCTCATCGTCTTCACCGGACTCTCCGGTTCGGGCAAGTCCTCACTGGCGTTCGACACGATCTTCGCCGAGGGGCAGCGACGCTACGTCGAGTCGCTCAGCGCCTACGCCCGGCAGTTTCTCGGGCAGATGGACAAGCCCGACGTGGACTTCATCGAGGGACTCTCCCCGGCGGTGTCCATCGACCAGAAGTCGACGAACCGCAACCCGCGCTCGACGGTCGGCACCATCACCGAGGTCTACGACTATCTACGGCTGTTGTTCGCCCGGGCCGGCCGGCCCCATTGCCCCATCTGCATGGAGCCCATCACCCGGCAGAGCCCGCAACAGATCGTCGACCGGCTGCTCGAACTGCCCGAGCGGACTCGCTTCCAGGTGCTAGCCCCCGTGGTGCGTGCCAGGAAGGGTGAGTACGTCGACCTGTTCGCGGACCTGCAATCCAAGGGATTTTCCCGGGCGAAGGTCGACGGGGAGGTCATCTCCCTATCGGATCCGCCCAAACTGGAGAAGCAGATCAAGCATTCGATCGACGTTGTCGTGGACCGCCTGGTGGCCAAAGGCGATGAGCCTTCCGCCAAACAGCGATTGACCGATTCGGTCGAGACCGCCCTCGGGTTGGCCGGTGGGGTCGTCGTGATCGACTTCGTCGACCGTGAGCCAGGCAACCCGGAGCGGGAGCGCCGCTTCTCCGAAAAGATGGCCTGCCCGAACGACCACCCGCTGGCGATCGACGAAATCGAGCCGAGGTCCTTCTCCTTCAACAGCCCGTTCGGCGCGTGCCCCGCCTGTACCGGAATCGGCACCGAGCTCGAAGTGGACCCCGAGTTGTTGGTTCCCGACGAGGATCTGTCCTTGGCCCAAGGTGCGATTGCGCCCTGGGGCAGTGGCAGCGGGTCAGCCGAGTACTTCCAGCGGGTGATGAGCGGACTCGCCGACGATCTGAACTTCTCCATGGACACCCCATGGCGGGCCCTGCCCAAGCGCGCCAAGGACGCACTTTTGGATGGTCAGAACCACAAGGTGCATGTTCGATATCGGAACCGATTCGGGCGGGAACGCTCCTACTCGACGGGGTTCGAGGGCGTGGTGCACTGGGTGAAGCGGCGGCATACAGAGACCGAATCGGACTGGTCCCGGGAACGTTATGAGGGCTACATGCGTGAGGTTCCCTGCCCGGCCTGTCGCGGTGCCCGGCTCAAGCCTGAGTCCCTAGCGGTGCTTGTCGGCGGACGGAGCATCTCCGAGGTCTCCGCTCTGTCTATCGGGGCGGCCTCCGGGTTCCTCGATTCGGTGGACTTCACCGCGCGGGAGCGGGCCATTGCCGAACGCGTTATCAAGGAAATCGATGCACGCTTGGGCTTTCTGCTTGACGTGGGTTTGGACTACCTTTCGCTGGACCGCCCCGCCGCGACCCTCTCCGGCGGGGAGGCTCAACGGATCCGGCTGGCTACTCAGATCGGGTCCGGCTTGGTGGGGGTGCTTTACGTGTTGGATGAGCCGTCCATCGGCCTGCACCAGCGGGACAACCATCGGCTCATCGAGACCCTGACCAGGCTGCGAGACCTCGGCAACACGCTCATCGTCGTCGAGCACGATGAAGACACCATCGCGGCGGCCGACTGGGTGGTGGACATCGGCCCCGGCGCCGGTGAACACGGCGGCAACGTGGTGTATTCGGGACCCGTCGAGGGGTTGGTGCATCACGCCGAGTCGATCACCGGGTCCTTTCTGTCCAAGCGCTTGGAGATTCCGATGCCAGCGTTGCGCCGTCCGGTCGAGCGTGGTCGGCGCGTCACCGTTACGGGTGCCCGGGAGAACAACCTGGCGAACCTCACCGTGTCCTTTCCCTTGGGCACCTTCACCGCAGTCACCGGTGTCTCTGGATCGGGCAAATCGACCCTGGTCAATGACATTCTCTACAACGTCTTGGCCAACAAGCTCAACGGCGCCCGGCACGTCCCGGGCAGGCACAAATCGGTCACTGGCCTGGAGAATCTCGACAAGGTTGTGCACGTCGACCAGAGCCCGATCGGGCGCACCCCCCGGTCGAACCCAGCCACCTACACCGGAGTGTTCGATCACATACGTCGGCTGTTTGCCGAAACCACCGAAGCCAAGATTCGCGGCTACCAGCCGGGCCGCTTTTCCTTCAACGTCAAGGGTGGCCGGTGCGACAACTGTTCCGGCGACGGCACGATCAAGATCGAGATGAACTTCCTCCCGGACGTCTATGTCCCCTGCGAGGTATGCCACGGTGCCCGGTACAACCGGGAGACCCTCGAGGTGCACTTCAAGGGCAAGACCATTGCCGACGTGCTCGATATGCCGATCGAGGAGGCAGGTGACTTCTTCGCGGCCGTTCCGGCCATCGCCCGGCACATGAAGACTCTCAACGATGTCGGGTTGGGGTACGTCCGGCTCGGTCAGCCGGCACCAACCCTTTCCGGCGGCGAGGCTCAGCGGGTGAAACTCGCTTCTGAACTGCAAAAGCGCTCCACCGGCCGGACGATCTATGTCTTGGACGAGCCGACCACCGGACTGCACTTCGAGGACATTCGTAAACTGCTCATCGTCCTGCAGGGGTTGGTCGAGAAGGGCAACACGGTCATCGTTATCGAGCACAACCTCGACGTCATCAAGAACGCTGACTGGATCATCGACCTGGGGCCCGAGGGCGGTTCGGGCGGTGGACAAGTCATCGCCGAGGGCACCCCGGAGAGCGTCGCTGCTGACCCGAGCAGCCACACCGGACGCTTCCTGGCCCCCGTCCTGGCCGGTACCGGACACGCCGAGACCGATCTCACTGTGCCCGCACCGAAGACAGCCACGTCCACGTCGAAGAAGACCCAAGCGCGTAAGCAGGCATGGGCGTCATAACCTCCAGTTATGGCCTGTCGAGTCACAACTTGGTCACACCCCCGGCGTGGGGAGGCTTGCTGCTTAGGAGTGGGTGGTCATCCGTGCTAGTTTCCCCGCACTTGGTTGTCCGTATGCGATCACCAAGAAAGCCAACGAAGCCCGGAACACGCGGAGGACCCATGTCACGAATGACCCGTATCTGGAGTGTCGGAGCGGCCGTATGTGCCGTGGGACTGACGCTCACCGCCTGCGGTAGCAGTTCAGAAGGTGGAAGCTCGACCAGCGGCAGCGCTGGTGGCGGCGACTGCCAGACAACGACCATCGCCTACCTCGGCGCCATCACCGGCGACGCGGGCGCGCTCGGCGTCAACATGGTCAACGGCATCAAGCTGGCCCTGGACGAATACAACAAAGACGCCAGCTGCAAGGTGGACCTGAAGACCTTCGACTCGCAGGGAAGCCCCGACAAGGCCCCGGCGCTGGCCACCCAGATCATCAACGACAAGACCGTGATCGGCCTGGTCGGTCCCGGCTTCTCCGGCGAGACCCTGGCCACCGGCAAGACCTTCTTCGAGGCTGGTCTGCCGGTCATCTCCCCGTCAGCCACCAACGTCACCATCACCGAGCAGGGGTGGACCCAGTTCCACCGTGTCATCGGCAACGACAACGCCCAGGGCAAGGGGGATGCGAAGTTCCTCACCGACACGGTCAAGGCCTCGAAGGTCTACGTCATCGACGATGCCCAGGACTACAGCAAGGGCTTGGCCACCGTGGTCAAGGACACGCTGGGCTCCGTTGCGGTCGGCTACGACGAGATCCAGGTCAAGCAGACGGACATGTCGGCGGTTGTGACCAAGGTGACCGCGGCGGGTTCTGACGCCGTCTTCTACGGTGGCTACTACACCGAGGCGGGCTTGCTGGTGAAGCAGTTGCGTCAGGCTGGCTGGAAGGGCACCTTCGTCTCGGGCGACGGCGCTGAGGACCCCGCGTTCGTCAAAGTCGCCGGTGAAGCAGCCAACGGCGCCTTCCTCTCGGCCCCGGCAGCTCCCGCCCCCGCCGACTTCTCGACCAAGGTCAAGGACGTCACTGGTGCGGCTGCGGGTCTGTACACCACCCAGGCCTACGATGCAGCAAACATCTTCCTGGCGGCGTTGAAGGCTGGTAAGACGAGCGCCCAAGACATCAACACCTTCATCGGCTCCTACACCGGTGACGGTGCAAGCGGTCCGATCGCCTTTGACGACAAGGGTGACATCAAGGTTTCGACGATCTACATGTACACCGTCAAGGACGGGAAGCTAGACACAGAGAACCCGGAAGCGGTTAAGTAAAGAGCGTCCGAAAGGACCACACGTCGCGACAAGGCCCGGGGGGTGGGCACATCCGCCCCCCGGCCTTGTCTCTGCCCGTAGGGGAGTGCGTTGGACTTCTCGTTTCTTTTCCACAACATCACCGAGCTGACCATCACCGGGCTGTCACTTGGCGCTATTTATGCGCTCGTCGCACTGGGCTACACGATGGTCTACGGGGTGCTCCAACTGATCAACTTCGCTCACTCCGAAGTCTTCATGTATGGCACCTTCGCAGCTGCCTGGGTCGTCGTGTTCTTTCACGGCACCTCGACGGCGACGCAGTCGTTGGGGCAGTCCGCCGGGCTCCTCATCGCGGCATTGCTGGTGGCCATGGCCATGTCAGGCTTGGTGGCACTGTTTCTCGAACGGGTCGCCTATCGGCCCCTCTTGAAGCGCAACGCGCCCCGGCTCATGGCCCTCATCTCCGCGATCGGTGCGTCCTTCATGCTCTCCGAACTGATGGGCCTGCGAGATCGCGTGGCTGGCTGGTTCGGCCTGCGGGGCAACCTCGATGTTTACGTTGAAAAGGCTCGCGACGTTTACCCGAACCCCGTGACCATCCAGCCACAAACGGTGTTCAGCATCGGTGGCTACGGCGTCAAGGACGTCGACATCATGATCATCGTGGCATCGCTGATCATGATGTTTGCCCTGGACCAGTTCGTGCGGCGTACCCGGTTCGGCCGCGGAATGAGAGCCACAGCTCAAGACCCGGACTCTGCAGCGCTCATGGGCGTCAACTCCACCCGGATCATTCGTGGCACGTTTCTTCTGGGCGGCATTATGGCCGGCACAGCGGCGTTGCTCTACATGATCAAAATTGGATCGACCCGCCAGGACGCAGGCTTCATCCTCGGGGTGAAAGCCTTCACGGCAGCCGTCCTCGGAGGCATCGGCAACTTGCGCGGCGCGCTGGTCGGTGGGCTCCTGTTGGGGGTGGTCGAGAACTACGGTGCGGCAGTGTTCGGGACCGAGTGGAAAGATGTCGTGGCGTTCGTTCTTCTCATCTTCACCCTCCTCGTTCGACCGTCGGGCTTGCTCGGCGAGTCGCTCGGAAAGGCGCGTGCCTGATGGGAGTCGTCCGCACCTTCCTCAGCCACCTGGCTGCCCGGTACGCCGCGCTGCCTCGCGCGGCCCGGATCGGCCTGCTGGTCTTGTTGGCGTTGTTCTTCTACGTGTTGCCCTTGCTGCGGCCACCGATCATCACGACCCAACAGATCGACTTCGGCGGTGTCATGTTCGCCGTGGCGGCGATGGCACTTGTCGCGGTGGGTCTGAACATCGTCATCGGGTATGCAGGCCTGCTGGACCTCGGATATGTCGGCTTCTACGCGGTGGGGGCGTACGCGACCGGTGTCCTTACCGTGTACCACTGGTCGTGGCCCTTCTTCTTGGCCCTGCCACTGGCCGTCGTGGTCACCATGATCACCGGCGTCATCCTCGGCGCGCCCACCCTGCGGGTGCGCGGAGACTACCTCGCTATTGTCACCCTGGGCTTCGGGGAGATCATCAGGCTCATCGTCACCAACGTCGAATGGGTCGGCGCGGCTGCAGGGATCAAGGACATCCCACATCCTCCCGCCATCGGGCCAGCCCCGGTGCCTCCGTACGAACCCGGGGGACTGTTTTCCGTCCCTTCGCTGTCCTGGGACGGTTTCGTCCCCTCCATCGATACCAGTCGGGAGGTGCCGGTCATCGCTTTCGGGGCGACCAGCGCCATCCCGTACTACTGGTTGGTGTTGAGCTTCCTCATCCTCGTCTTGTTCGCGGATAGGCTCGTCAAAGACAGCCGCATCGGGCGGGCCTGGGAGGCCACCCGCGAGGACGAGGACGCCGCCGAACTCATGGGGGTGCCGACGTTCAAGTTCAAGCTGCTGGCCTTCGCTCTCGGCGCGGCCATCGGTGGCTTGTCCGGATCGCTCTACGCCAGCAGCCAGAGTGGATACATCAACCCACAGAGCTTCCCGCTGCTGTTGTCGATGCTGTTCGTGGCCGCTGTCATCGTCGGTGGGGCGGGCAACCGCTGGGGCGCCGTCCTCGGTGGGGCGCTCGTTGCCTATTTGCCCGAGCGATTCCGTGCCTTCGCGGACTTCCGGCTGCTGGTCTTCGGCCTAGCGTTGATGATCCTTCCGATCTACCGTCCACAGGGTTTGTTACCGCCTAGGCGGACCATCCGTGCGCGAGAGGTCCAAAAGGAGCTCGCCGAACTGGAGGGCGCCGACGAGGAAGTTCAGGAGATTGGCTGAGATGAGCGAAAACACTCGAGTCCTTGACCTCGACAACGTGACGCTCAAATTCGGCGGCCTGACCGCGTTGGATTCAGTGTCCTTCCACATCGACCGCGGCGAGATTCTCGGGTTGATCGGGCCCAACGGTGCCGGGAAGACGACCGCGTTCAACGCCATCACGGGTGTCTATCAACCGACCTCGGGTGATGTGCGGTTCGAGGGACAGTCACTTCGCGGACTGAAGAAGCACGCCATCACCAAACGTGGCATTGCTCGGACGTTTCAGAACATTCGGCTGTTCAGCTCCATGACAGCCCTTGAGAACGTTCTTGTCGGCGCGGACGCGAACCACTCGGCCGGGGTGATTTCCGCCCTGCTCCGCAGCCCGAAACATCGCCGCGAAGAAGACGACGGTCACGAGCGGGGCATGAAATTGCTCAACTTCATGGGCCTGGGTTCCCGAGCCAATGAACTCGCCTCCAACCTCTCCTATGGTGACCAGCGTCGGCTCGAGATCGCCCGCGCTATGGCGACGAACCCACGGCTGTTGTGCCTTGACGAGCCGGCCGCTGGATTCAACCCGCAGGAGAAGGTCGAGCTCATGGAACTCATCCGCCGGGTGCGCGATGAGGGCTATACCGTGTTGCTGATCGAGCACGACATGCGCCTCGTCATGGGGGTTACGGACCGCATCGTCGTCTTGGAGTTCGGGAGGAAGATCGCCGAGGGCAAGCCTGCGGAGATTCGCGACAACCCGGCGGTTATCGCCGCCTACCTGGGAGTTGATGAGGATGCTTCTTGAGGTCGAGGATCTGTGTGTCAACTACGGACGCATTGAGGCGATACGACACATCACCTTCAGCGTGGAAGAGGGCAAGGTCGTCACGCTGATCGGCGCCAACGGGGCTGGCAAGACCACTACGCTCAAGACCATCTCGGGTCTGCGTCCGGTCCGTGAAGGGCGGATCATCTTCGACGGTGCCGACATTACCGCCGTGCCGGCCCACGACCGGGTAGCCCTGAAGCTGAGTCAGTCCCCCGAAGGCCGGGGAGTGTTCGTCGGGATGACGGTGCGCGAGAACTTGGACATGGGCGCCTACGTGCGCACGGACCGGAAGACGGCGGCATACCGCGAAGATCTCGACCGGGTCTTTTCCCTGTTCCCGCGTTTGGAGGAACGGCAGAAGCAGGTTGCGGGCACGATGTCCGGCGGTGAACAGCAGATGCTCGCCATGGGTCGTGCGCTGATGGCACGGCCCAAACTGTTGCTCTTGGACGAGCCGTCCATGGGGTTGGCCCCGAAGCTCATCCAACAGATCTTCTCCATCATCAAGGAGATCAACGAGCAGGGAACCACGGTGCTGGTAGTTGAGCAGAATGCCGCCCAGGCGCTCAAGCTTGCCCACGAAGCCCATATTCTCGAGACCGGCGAGATCGTCCGCTCGGGTACTGGGGCAGAATTGGCTGGGGATGAGTCGGTCAAGGCCGCCTATCTCGGCGGAGAGGTCTAGCGGGATTCTCCGCGGCCACATCCTGGCGAGCGTCTCTGGACGGCTGCATACATCGAGGAACATGATCATGACCAACCCACTCACCAGGCGCACGGCACTGGTCACCGTGGGGGCCGCGGCGGCAGCCTCGACCTCAGTAGCCGGCTGTTCCGCAGATGCCTCGGGCGGGAGCGCGGGCTCCGGGGACGCCGGCGGATCCGGCCCGGTGGAGATTTCGGCCAGTGAGGTCCCGGTGGATGGTGGAACCTTCATTGCGGCAGCGCACGTCGTCGTGACCCAACCGACAGCGGGCACCTACAAGGCGTTCAGTTCGATCTGTACCCATCAGCAGTGCGAGATGACCCAGATCGTCGACGGCCAGATTGTCTGTGCTTGTCACGGGAGCGCATTCTCCATTGAGGACGGGTCGGTTCAGCAGGGCCCGGCCACTTCGGGGCTGGATGCGCGATCAGTCAGTGATGCCTCAGGGACGTTGACGATCACCTGACCGTCCGGCGTGCCCTGGTGAACACGCGTCGTGAGAGCCGGGGGATCGCGGGGTGCGCACTCTGGCCTGCGGCCCGACATAGGGTTGACACGTGCCCGATCCGACGCTCTATCGTCCCGCTCCAGGGACGATTCCTACGGACCCCGGCGTCTACCGCTTCCGCGACGTGGATGGCCGGGTGATCTACGTCGGGAAGGCAAAGAACCTGCGCGCACGCTTGTCGAACTATTTCCAGGATCTGGCCGCGCTCCATCCGCGAACCCAGACCATGGTCCAGACCGGGGCCAGCGTCGAATGGACGGTTGTCGCCAACGAGGTGGAGGCCCTTCAGCTTGAGTACGCCTGGATCAAGGAGTACGACCCGAGGTTCAACGTCAAATACCGGGACGACAAGTCCTACCCCTATCTCGCGGTGACGCTGGGGGAGGAGTTCCCGCGCGCGCTGGTCATGCGCGGCAGCAAACGCAAGGGCACCCGGTATTTCGGCCCGTATGCCCACGCCTGGGCCATCCGAGAGACGCTGGACCTGCTCCTTCGGGTGTTTCCCATGCGCACCTGCACCAACGGAGTCTTCAAGCGGGCCGGTCAGGTCGGCCGGCCTTGTCTGCTCGGCTACATCGACAAGTGTTCCGCACCATGTGTCGGCCGGGTCGACGCGGGCCAACATCGACGGATCGCCGAGGACTTCTGTGACTTCATGGCCGGCGATTCGGGACGGTTCGTGCGTCGGCTCCAGGCGCAGATGACGTCAGCCGCGGAGGAACTCGACTTCGAACGGGCGGCCAGGATCCGTGACGATATCGGCGCCTTGGAGAAGGCCCTCGAGCGCTCCGCCATCGTCCTGCCGGACGGGACCGATGCCGACGTCTTCGCCCTCGCCGAGGACGAACTCGAGGCCGCAGTCCAGGTCTTCCATGTGCGGTCCGGGCGGGTGCGTGGGCAACGTGGTTGGGTCGCCGAGAAGGCGGATGTCCCGACCACCGAGGTGGTCGAGCACCTGCTGCAGCAGGTGTATGGCGGAGCCGGCGAACCGACCGGTGACCGAGTTCCGCGGGAGGTCCTGGTGCCAGTGCTGCCTCCAGATGCCGATGATGTGCAGAAATGGCTCAGTGCCCGCCGCGGGTCCCAGGTTCGGCTGCGGGTGCCGTCGCGCGGGGACAAGCGGGCGTTGATGGAGACCGTGCGCCGCAACGCCGAACAATCCCTGGCACGGCACAAGGTGTCGCGGGCGGGTGACCTGACCAACAGGTCGCTGGCCCTGCGGGAGTTGCAGGAATTCCTCGGCCTGAGCGACGCCCCGCTGCGCATCGAGTGCTTCGACATCTCGCATGTACAGGGCACCAACGTGGTGGGTTCCATGGTGGTGTTCGAGGACGGGCTGCCGCGCAAGTCCGAATACCGACGCTTTGTCGTCCGCGGAGACCTTCAGGGTGTCCCTTCCGGGGAATACATCGACGACACCGCCGCCATGCGCGAAGTCCTCACCCGCCGATTCCGGCGGATGTCCGACCCAGACCCGGAGCCGGAGGTCACCGAGCGGAATCGCCGGTTCGCCTACCCCCCGAACCTTGTCGTGGTCGATGGCGGCGGTCCCCAGGCGAACGTTGCCGGGCAAGTGCTATCCGACGTGGGGGCGGGCGACGTGGCGGTGGTCGGGCTGGCCAAACGCCTTGAGGAGGTGTGGTTGCCCCAGGAGGCCTTTCCGGTCATTCTTCCTCGGCAATCCGAGGGCCTCTACCTGCTCCAGCGCGTCCGCGACGAGGCACACCGGTTCGCCATCACCTTCCATCGCCAACGGCGCAGCAAGGCGATGGTGGCCAGCGCCTTGGATTCGGTTCCCGGCCTGGGCGAGACGCGGAGCGCCGCGCTGTTGCAGCACTTCGGATCGGTCGCCAAGATCCGCGCAGCCAGTCAGGAACAGCTGCGGGAGGTGCCCGGCGTGGGGGCCGCCCTGGCAGCGAGCATTGCGGCAGAGTTGACTCGTGAGATTGACCGCACCCCCGCGGTCAACGTGATCACCGGAGAGGTCGTCGATCCGTGACCATGCGCCCCCCTCAGCCGGACGAAGCCGACTTCGTCATCCTCACCGGTATGAGCGGTGCCGGGCGGTCCACCGTGGCCAACGCCCTGGAGGACGGCGGCTGGTTCGTTGTGGACAACTTGCCTCCGCAACTGCTCGTGCCTCTGGCCGAACTCGGCGCGGGCCACCAAGCGAGCAGACAACGCCCCGGCTCGGCCGCCACCGAGGCGTTGAAGGTCGTGGCCGTCGTCGACGTGCGCAGCCGCACCTTCTTCGAGCGTTTGGACGAGGCCATCGCGGCCCTCCGGTCCGCGGGCTGGAGTCCACGCCTGGTGTTCCTTGATGCCGCCGACGAAACACTCGTGCGCCGATTCGAGTCGACCAGGCGACCGCATCCTCTGCAGGGGCGGGGCAGGCTGCTGGACGGGATCGTCAACGAGCGGGCGCTGTTGAGCGATCTGCGCTCTGAGGCAGACCTGATCATCGACACCTCTGGGATTAACATTCACCAGTTGGCCCGCAAAGTAGCCCCGATGTTCAACACCGACCGAGGGCCTGCCTTGCGATTGGCGGTCATGTCCTTCGGCTTCAAGTACGGCGTTCCACTCGATGCCGACTTCGTGTTCGACATGCGATTCTTGCCGAATCCGTTCTGGATCCCGGAGCTTCGGGCCCACAGCGGACGAGACCCCCAGGTCGCGGCCTTCGTTCTTGGTCAGGCCGAGGCCGGCACATTTGTGGACCGGGTCGTCGCGCTCATGGAGCCGGTGCGTACCGGCTATGTCCGTGAGGGACGGCGCTACGCGACGATCGCCGTGGGGTGCACCGGCGGCAAGCACCGGTCCGTCGCGGTAGCCGAGTTGTTGGCCACCCGGCTACGCACGGACACCACAGAGACGTTTCTCGTCCACCGGGACCTGGGTCAGGAATGAGTGACGCAGTCCCCACGCAGGAACGGACCACCGGTACCGCCGCACGCGTGGTCGCCCTCGGCGGCGGACACGGCTTGTCGGCCTCCTTGTCGGCGTTGCGTCTGCTGACCGACCACATCACCGCCGTGGTCACGGTGGCCGACGACGGCGGCAGCAGTGGCCGGTTGCGCGAAGAATTCGGTGTCCTACCCCCCGGTGATCTGCGCATGGCGCTGGCGGCCCTGTGCGACGACACAGAATGGGGCCATACCTGGCGCGACGTGTTGCAGCATCGCTTTTCCGGGTGGGGCGAGTTGGGTGGACATGCCTTGGGCAATCTGCTCATCGTCGCCTTGTGGGAGCAGGATGAAAACCCGGTGACCGGTCTGCAACTGGTCGGTCAACTGCTCGGAGCCCGCGGAGCGGTCGTGCCCATGGCGGCGGTCCCTTTGGACATCTCTGCCCGGGTTCGGGGCCTGGTCCCGGGCGAGCCCGATGCGGACGTCATCGTCCACGGTCAGGCGCAGGTGGCCAAGACCAGCGGTGAGGTCATCGAGGTGACCCTGTCCCCGCAGGAGCCACCGGCGTGCCCGGAAGCGGTCCTGGCCGTCCAGGAAGCGGACTGGGTCATTCTGGGTCCCGGATCATGGTTCACCTCGGTGATGCCCCACCTCCTCGTCCCGCACCTGCGTGCCGCGCTGGAGACGACCCTGGCGCGCCGCATCCTCACGTTGAACGTCGAGTTGAACACTCAGGAGACGTCGGGATTCACCGCCGTGCGCCACCTCGAAACCTTGTCCAGGCACGCGCCGGACATGCGATTCGATATTGTTCTCGTTGATCCAAGCATCGTCGAGGATGCCAGTGCCCTCAACGCCGCCGCGGATGCCATCGGTGCCCAGCTCGTTATTGCCCCGGTGGCCGGGCGTAGGCGTCCGGGAACGCATGACTCGCTCCGGCTTGCTGCGGCATACCGGGACATCATGGGTGGCGGACTCGGCGAACCCTGACGTTCGCCGGTAGTCCGGTATGGACCTGCCGGCTAACACTTTTGGTTCTCCGCACGATAGACGTCAGGGTGCCCTTTCCGGGCACAACACCATTTCCCCGAATGGCAGGATGAAGTGATGGCGATGACGGCGACCGTGAAGGACGAGATGAGCCGTCTCGAGGTGACTCGGCCTTGCTGCCGAAAGTCTGAAACGGCGGCGATGCTGCGGTTCGCCGGCGGTCTGCACATCATTGGCGGACGGATCGTCGTCGAGGCGGAGCTGGACACGGCGAATGCCGCGCGTCGCCTGCGCCGCAACCTCGCCGAGGTCTACGGCCATCGTTCGGAAGTCCTCGTCCTGTCGGCCGGCGGTTTGCGCAAGGGCAGCCGATACGTCGTGCGGGTGGTCCATGAAGGTGAGGCGCTGGCCCGCCAGACCGGGCTCATCGACACCCGGGGGCGTCCGGTGCGAGGCCTCCCGCCGAAGGTTGTCTCGGCTGCCGACCACGACGCTGAGGCGGCGTGGCGGGGCGCGTTCCTCGCCCATGGCTCGTTGACTGAACCCGGTCGCTCGTCGGCGTTGGAGATCACCTGCCCCGGCCCGGAGGCCGCTCTGGCGCTCGTCGGGGGGGCACGACGGCTGGGGATTCAAGCCAAGGCACGCGAGGTTCGTGGCGTCGACCGGGTCGTCATCCGCGATGGTGACGCCATCGGAGCCATGCTCACGCGCATGGGCGCCCACGAGGCGGTGCTGGGCTGGGAAGAGCGCCGGATGCGCCGAGAGGTTCGGGCGACCGCGAACCGGTTGGCGAATTTCGACGACGCCAACCTTCGCCGCTCCGCCCGGGCCGCAGTAGCCGCCGGAGCCCGGGTCCAGCGCGCGTTGGAGATCCTTGGGGACGCCGTGCCGGAGCACCTGCGGGCAGCCGGCATACTTCGAGTGGAACACAAACAGGCATCCCTGGAGGAGCTCGGTCAGTTGGCCAGCCCGCCCATGACCAAGGATGCGGTGGCCGGCCGGATCAGGAGACTGCTCGCCATGGCGGACAAGCGCGCTGGGGAGCTAGGGATCCCCAACACGGAGGCGTCCCTGCCCGCGGACCTGCTCGACGCCTGAGCCGGCAAGCCGTCGCCGAAACGCTCGGCTGGGCTATGCGGGGGTCAGCGGGCCCGCGCGATCGTCGCCCTGGACCGACATGATGCGGCCCGAAACATGGACCGGGCGCGGGGGATCGGCCTGACCCAATAGGGTGTGTGACACAACTCTCGTGTCGCAGCGCCGCGGCATCCCGTATATCCGCATCGTGGAAGGCAAGACACAGTGACTGTACGCGTCGGCATCAATGGCTTTGGTCGTATCGGCCGCAACTTCTTCCGGGCCGTGCAGGCCTCTGGGGCGGACATCGAGATCGTGGCCGCCAACGATCTCATGGACAACACCTCTATCGCGCACCTGCTGAAGTACGACTCCGTTCTCGGTGTGCTGGATGCGCAGGTCAGCGCGACGGCGGACTCCATCACCGTCGGAGACAAGACCATCAAGGTGTTCGAACAGCGTGACCCGGCGCAGATCCCCTGGGGTGAGGTGGGCGCGGATATCGTCATCGAGTCCACGGGCATCTTCACCGACGGCGAGAAGGCCAAGGCGCACCTGGCCGGAGGCGCGAAGAAGGTCATCATTTCGGCGCCGGCGACGAACGTGGACAACACCATCGTCATGGGTGTCAACGACGGCGCCTATGACGCCACCAACGACACGATCATCTCCAACGCCTCCTGCACCACCAACTGTCTTGCGCCGATGGCCAAGGCCCTCAACGACGGCCTCGGCATCGTGCGTGGGCTCATGACCACTGTGCACGCCTACACCCAGGACCAGAACCTCCTGGACGGCCCGCACAAGGACCTGCGTCGTGCCCGTGCGGCAGCACTGTCGATCATTCCGACGAGCACTGGAGCGGCGAAGGCCATCGGCCTGGTGCTGCCTGAACTCAAGGGCAAGCTCGACGGGTATGCCCTGCGCGTCCCCGTGCCCACCGGCTCCGCCACGGACCTCACCTTCGAGGCGGGCCGCGAAACGACCGTCGAGGAGGTCAACGCCCTGGTCAAGGCGGCTGCCGAGTCTGGGCCGCTGAGCGCCGTGCTCAAGTACACCGAGGACCCGATCGTGTCCGCGGACATTGTCACCGACCGGCACTCGTGCATCTTCGACGCCGGCCTAACCAAGGTCATCGGCAACCAGGTCAAGGTCGTCGGCTGGTATGACAACGAATGGGGCTACTCCAACCGGCTCGTCGACCTGACCGCCCACGTCGGCGCCTCGCTCTGAGCGAGCGTCGACGTAGCGGCGAAGGGGAGCACGAGATGAGCACCGTGGCCGACCTCGGCGACCTGCGTGGCAAGCGGGTCCTCGTCCGGTCCGATCTGAACGTGCCTTTGGACGGCACGACCATCACGGACGACGGGCGCATCCGAGCCTCCGTACCGACAATCTCCGCTTTGTCCGAGTGGGGCGCACGCGTAGTCGTGTGCGCCCACCTCGGGCGCCCACAGGGGGCCCCTGGCGAGCGCTACTCGCTGGCGCCCGTGGCCACCCGGTTGGCGGAGCTGTTGGCCAAGCCGGTCGCCTTCGCCAGCGACACGGTCGGTCCCGACGCCCAGGCCACGGTTGCCGCCATGGCCGACGGTGACGTCGTGTTGTTGGAGAACCTGCGCTTCAACCCGGGCGAGACCACCAAGGACGACGTAGAACGCGGAGCGTTCGCCGACCAGCTGGCAACGCTGGCCGACGCCTACGTTTCTGACGGGTTCGGGGTGGTCCACCGCAAACAAGCCAGCGTCTACGACATCGCCACGCGGCTACCGAGCGCCATGGGCCAGCTGGTCGCGTCCGAGGTCGACGTGCTCAAACGGCTGACCCAGGACCCGGCACGTCCGTATGCCGTCGTCCTCGGCGGCGCCAAGGTGGCGGACAAACTCGCGGTCATCGAGAACCTCATGAAGACGGCGGACCGGTTGCTCATTGGGGGCGGCATGGTCTTCACCTTCCTCGCCGCTCAGGGGCACGAGGTCGGCTCCAGCCTGCTCGACCCGGACAGCCTTCAGGCCTGCCGTAGCTATCTTGACCAGGCCGCCGAACGGGGCGTGGAAATCGTCCTGCCGGTGGACATCGTGGCTGGTACCGGGTTCTCGGCGGACTCCGACCCCCAGGTCTGCCCAGCCTCCGGCATACCGGCCGACCGGATGGGCCTGGACATCGGGCCCCAGTCATCCACGCTGTTCGCGGAAAAGATCCGCGACTGCCAGACGGTGTTCTGGAACGGACCGATGGGAGCCTTCGAGATGGCCCCTTATGCCGCCGGTACGATGGCCGTCGCGCAGGCGTTGGCGGACGCGACCGGCAACGGTGCGTTGACGGTCGTGGGTGGCGGCGACTCCGCTGCCGCTGTTCGCCAACTGGGGTTCGCCGACAACGCCTTCGGCCATATCTCCACCGGCGGCGGAGCCAGCCTGGAATACCTCGAGGGCAAAACCCTGCCCGGCATCGACATTCTGACGAAGGACTGACGCACACCCCATGGCTGACAGCCGCACCCCGCTGATGGCGGGTAACTGGAAGATGAATCTCGACCACCTTCAGGCCACTCACCTTGTCCAGAAACTGGACTGGACGCTGAAGGATGGCCGGCACGACTACGCCGCAGTCGAGGTCGCCGTGCTCCCACCATTTACCGACCTGCGGTCGGTGCAGACCCTGATCGACGGGGATCGTTTGGAGCTCAAACTCGGGGCGCAAGACCTATCCGTGCACGACGCGGGCGCCTACACCGGTGAGGTATCCGGCGCCTTTTTGGCCAAGCTCAGCTGCGACTACGTCGTCGTCGGGCATAGCGAACGGCGCGAATACCACCATGAGGACGATGCCACGGTGTCCGCCAAGCTCGCGGCCGCCTACCGTCACGAACTCACCCCGATCTTCTGCGTCGGTGAACCGTTGGAGGTCCGCAAGGAGGGCACCCACGTCGCCCATGTACTTGCGCAGATCGACGCGGGTCTCGCCGAAATCACGCCGGAGCAAGCCGGCACCATCGTGGTGGCGTATGAACCGGTGTGGGCCATCGGCACCGGCGAAGTAGCAACGCCCGAGGACGCGCAGGAGGTGTGTGCGGCCATCCGAGGCAGGCTTGCCGATCTGTACTCCGCGCAGATCGCCGGGGGCATCCGGATTCTCTATGGCGGGAGCGTGAAGTCCGGCAACGTGGCCTCGATCATGGCCCAACCGGATGTCGACGGTGCGCTAGTCGGCGGCGCATCCATCGATCCAGCGGAATTTGCCTCGATCTGCCGCTACCGGGACCACATCGGGGCATGAGCAGGCCGAGCGCGGCCGCTGACGGGGTTATCCTGTCGGGGTCCACGCGTCCGGCGTTTGCCGGCGCGATGCGAGAGAGGTGTGCAGTGTGAACGCGGTCCGTATCGGACTTGAGGTGCTCGTCGTCCTGGGCGGCTTGTTCCTGACTCTGCTCATCCTGCTGCACAAGGGGAAGGGGGGCGGGCTGTCCGACATGTTCGGCGGCGGCATGTCCTCAACCCTCGGGGGGTCCACTGTGGCCGAGCGCAACCTGGACCGGTTCACCATCGCCGTGGCGGTCATCTGGTTCACCGCCATTGTCGGTATCGGCGTCATCGACCGCTTCGCGGCGTAACGGAGAGGACTCAACTTCCATGGCAGGTGGAAACGCCATTCGCGGCAGTCGCGTCGGGGCCGGCCCAATGGGTGAGGCCGAGCGCGGCGAAGCAGCCCCGCGGGTCTTCGTCAGCTACTACTGCAGCAACGGACACACCATCCGGCCGAGCTTCGCACAGGAGCCTGGTCTGGTTGTTCCCGAGACGTGGGACTGCCCGAGGTGTGGGTTCCCAGCCGGACAGGACGCCGAGAACCCGCCGGCCCCACCACGAGTGGAGCCGTACAAGACGCATCTTGCCTACGTGAAGGAGCGGCGGTCCGATGCTGATGGTGAGGCCATCCTCCAAGAGGCCTTGAGCACGTTGCGTGAACGCGGCCTGATCCGCTAGTCCCTGCGGTACACCGGATGAGGTGACGCAGCGCTGGTAAGGCGGGGCTACGGGTGGGAGCTTGCCCTTGCTAGCAGAGTGCCCCGTAGGGATCCCACCGGGACCCGGATGACCTTGACAAGGGAACCCGGAGGTTGGCAAGGAAAAACTTCCCTTGCCAACCTCCGGGTTCCCACCTGAGGCGTAAAACCTGAGGCGGGGCATCGGGTAGAGCGTCCGCGTGCCGTGCCCCGCAAGGGGCGTCGCCGATGCGATTCACCCCACGTCGGCGGCGGCCTCATCGATGAGCCAGAGCGTTTCCTCGCTACCGGTGACTGCGCTGGCTGGGGTGTTTTGCGGATCCCGCTGCTGCGTACCACGCCGGACCGCGTCGGCTTTGTCCGCTCCAGAGACCAGAAACCACACCCGACGTGAGCGGTTGAGGGACTCGAAGGTCAACGACACCCGGTCCGGCGGTGGCTTGGGCGAGTCATGCACGGCGATCGCAATGGCGTCTGCCGTTTCGGCGGCCGGATGATGCGGGAACAGGGAGGCAACGTGCCCGTCCGGGCCGACCCCGAGCAACACGATGTCGAATTCGCCCCCATCAGCAGCGCGGATTTGCTCGCTGTAGGCGGCTGCGGACTCCTCGGCCGAACCGGATCGGTCCGGTCCGGCGGCACGGTGAATGTTCGCCGGGTCCAGGCCCAGCGACGCCAGGCCGGCGGCATCATTCTGGACGTCGTTGCGGTCGGGGTCACCCGTCGGCAGGTACCGTTCGTCGCCCCACCACACGACCACCTTGGTCCAGTCCACCGCGGCCTTTGCCGGGCTGTCGGACAAGGAGGCGATGACCGCCGAGCCCATCGACCCACCGGTCAACGACACGTGCGCCACACCCCGGTCGGCGAGCACATCGACGAGTGCGCTGACCAATCGAGCGGCGATGGCGTCCGCCAAGACTTGCTTAGTCGGGTGGACGAGAATGCGTGGCTGGCTCATGGTCTCTCCTTCGTGAGTTCAGATGCGGTGCACGTCAGATTCGCGGAGGGTGGACCCGGGCGCGCAGCGCCGCAGCATACACCTCGTCGGGATCGAGCCGGCGCAGCTCGTCCGCCAGGCATTCGGCATCGGAGCGACGAGGAAGGGCGAGCAACCGCTCGGGTTGCCCGGGCTGGCTGAGGCTGGCGGTTGGTGCCCGACCGGGGCGGCGCAGCACCACCGGTCCGGACGGTCGCAGAAGGGTCACGCCGACGATGCCGGAACCGTCCGGGACCTGTTCCATCGTCACCGGTACGCCGAGACGAACCCCCAACCAGCCGGCGAGCAACTCGGCGGACGGGCTGTTTGCCGCGCCGGTGACCATAACGTCGGTGACCGGATCGAGGGGACCTTCGTCCAGGGCGGCGGCGAGCAGGCCACGCCACAAGGTCACCCGGGACCAAGCCAGATCGGTGTCGCCGGGTTGGTAGCCGCGGGCGAGTCTGCGCAAGACCTTGCCCGGTGGACCCGCGGTGGCAGCGCTGTCGGTTACTCTCCGGGTCGCCATGGTTCCCACCGGCTCGTGTGCGGGGGACCGTGGGGCCGGCCCCGGCCACCATACGACGATGGGGGAGTCAGCCAGTAGCAGTGGCGTCACCACACTCTCGGCATGGCCCGCCAGCGGGCCGAACAGTCGCAAGATGAGCACCTCGGAGGCACCAGCATCCCCGCCGAGGCGAATCTGGGCATCGAGCCGGGAGCGGCCTCGGCGTGTTCCCGACGCGATGGCGATGACTCGGCACGGGTTCTGCCGACTGGCATCCAGCGTCGTGGCGACGGCATCCTCGATGTGCTCCTCACTGTCCAGGACAACCAGGGTAAGCACCCGAGTCAACGCCATCGCGCCGACCTCTTCGCGCAGTCGCACGAGGCGTTTGGAGACCGCGATCGTGCTCGTTGCCGGCAGGTCGACAATCACGGCATCCTCCACGCGCGCCCATCGCGTGCGATCAGCGCGTCCGCGCACTGCGGTCCCCAGCCGCCGGCTGGATACTGCTCCGGTGGGTGCGGTTCGTGGGCCCAGTGCTGCTCGATGGGGTCGAGGATCTGCCAGGACAGTTCCACTTCCTCATGCCGGGGGAACAGCGGAGGTTCGCCAAGCAACACGTCGAGAATGAGCCGTTCATAGGCTTCGGGGGAGGACTCGGTAAACGCGCGGCCGTAGCCGAAGTCCATGGTCACATCTCTGATGTCCATTTGGCCGCCGGGGATCTTCGCGCCGAAACGCAAGGTAATTCCCTCGTCGGGCTGAACCCGGATGACGATAGCGTTTTGTCCCAATTCCTCGGTGGCAGTGTCGCTGAAGGGCAGGTGCGGCGCGCGTTTGAAGACGACGGCGATTTCGGTGACCCGCTTCCCCAGGCGTTTCCCGGTCCGCAGATAGAACGGCACCCCGGCCCATCGGCGAGTGTCGATGAGCAGTTTCACCGCGGCAAACGTCTCCGTGGTGCTATCGACGGCAACCCCGGTCTCCGCGCGATACCCGGGCACCTGCTCCCCGCCCTGCCACCCCGCGCCATACTGACCGCGTGCCG
Source organism: Nostocoides sp. (assembly GCA_047974805.1). Taxonomy (GTDB): domain Bacteria; phylum Actinomycetota; class Actinomycetes; order Actinomycetales; family Dermatophilaceae; genus JAJXUB01. Next base: position 139,324 of record JBKECS010000017.1, read on the forward strand.
TCGACTCGGCCAGGCTCGCCGGGCTGCGCACGGCGGAGAGAACCTTTTCCTTCTCGGCGCGCAGGTGATCGGCGGAGAAGGACACAGGCTCCTCCATGGCCGTCAGCGCCAGCAGTTGCAGCAGGTGGTTTTGGATGACGTCGCGTGCGGCGCCGATCCCGTCGTAGTACCCGGCCCGGCCGCCGATGCCGATGTCCTCCGCCATGGTGATCTGGACATGGTCGACGTAATTGGCATTCCACACCGGCTCGAACAGCTGGTTTGCGAACCGTAGGGCGAGCAGGTTCTGCACCGTCTCCTTGCCGAGGTAGTGATCGATCCGGAAGATCGCGTCCGGTGGGAAGACGCCTTCGACGATGGCGTTGAGTTCCCGGGCACTGGCTAGGTCATGCCCGAACGGCTTCTCGATGACTACCCGTCGCCAGGAGCCCTCGATGGGGTTGGTCAGCCCGGCGCGGTCGAGTTGCTCGCAGACGGTGGCGAATAAGTCCGGTGGGATGGACAGGTAGAACGCCACGTTGCCTCCGGTGCCCCGCCCTTGTCGGACCATCTCCAGGGTCTGTGCCAGGGCGTCAAATGCCTGGTCATCATCGAACGAGCCCGAAACGAAGCGTATGCCGGCGGCCACGGTGGCCCACACCTCCTCCCGGAAAGGGGTGCGTGCCCGTTCCCGGACGGCCTCGTGAACGACCTGGACAAAGCTGTGGTCGTCCCAATCCCGGCGGGCGAACCCGACGAGCGAGAACCCCGGCGGGAGCAAACCCCGGTTGGCCAGGTCGTAGATCGCCGGCATGAGCTTCTTCGTGGCGAGGTCGCCGGTGACGCCGAAGAGGACGAGGCTGCAGGGGCCGGCGATCCGGGGAAGGCGTTTGTCCCGAGGATCGCGCAGCGGATTCCGTCCTGAATCGAGATCGGTCAGGGTCACCCGCGGCCATCCGAGATGCGGGTGAGCACGTCGATGAGGCGGTCCAGGCTGGCGGCGCTGTCCGGCAGGTGCAGCCGCAGAACGGGTCGCCCATGGCCGGCCAGCACAGCAGCATCGCCCCCCGCTTGAGCGGCGATGAACTGTCCGAAGGTGAAGTCACGGCCCGGGATAGCCAGGTCCTGCTCCGGGGTAACGCTGATCTGCAGATAGACCCCGGTGGCCGGGCCACCCTTGTGGTATTGACCCGTGGAGTGCAGGAAGCGTGGCCCCCAACCGAACGTCACCGGGCGATGCACCCGTTGGGAGAGGGCATCGGTGACCTCCGCCAGCCTTGCGTCGGTGAACCGGTCCAGATAGGCCATGACCGCAAGGTATCCGTCGTCCTCGAGCTGTTCGAGCAGGGAGTCAACGGCGCCGGACACGGTGGCGGTGTCGGACAGCCAGTCACCGCCGAGTGCGCGCACCTCGATGCCGTCCTCAACGTATGCGGGCGCCTCACCTCGGTCCAGGCCACCGTCGAGGAGTTCACGGGCGGCTGATTTGGCGCTCTCGACATCCGGTTGATCGAACGGGTTGATCGCCAGGAGGCGTCCGGTGACGGCGACGGCGACTTCCCAGAGCAACAGTTGCGCCCCCAAGGGGCCGCCGACCTGAACCAGGGAGGGTCCGCCGGCGTCGGGATCGGCCTCGTCACCGACGAGGCGGCAAATGGTCACGTCCGGGTAGCCCGGCTCGTTCGTGGCCGACGCCACCGCCGCAGCCGAAGCAACCACGGGGAGCACCCCCCGTCCCAGCTTGCCGGTCGACTCGGCGATGAGCTGCTCGGCCCAATCACCGAAGCCGACGATGGGAGTACCGGCGTCAAGGAGATAGAACTTGTCCCGTCCCGTGCCACCCATCGCCGCGCCGAGGCGAAGCCCAGGGTTGGCATCATCGTCGCTGGCCAGGATGTCCGCGACGGACTCTGCATCATCGAGCAGCTCTTCGATGTCCACACCGGCCAGTCCGGAGGGGACCAACCCGAAGGCGGTCAGGGCCGAATAGCGCCCCCCAACGTTTGGGTCGGCGGTGATTACCGTGAACCCGCCGGAGCGTGCGTCCACCTCCAGGGGGCTGCCCGGGTCGGTCACGATCACCATGTGCCGGGTCGGCTCGAGACCGGCCTCGCGGAAGGCAGCCTCGAAGGCGCGGCGTTGCGAGTCGGTCTCCACGGTGGAGCCTGACTTGCTGGACACGACGACCACGGTGGTGGCCAGATCGGTCATGGCGGACCGGACCACGTCGGGGTCGGAGGAGTCCAGCGCGAGCAGGGGCACCCCTGCCGTAGCGCAGATGACCTCCGGCGCCAACGACGAACCGCCCATGCCGCACAGGACAACGCGGTCGATGCCGTAGCCCACCAGTTCATCGCGCAGGGCACGAATCTGCCCTAGCAGGGGCCGGGAGGACTGGGGGAGTCCCACCCAGGCGAGCCGTTTGGACGCCTCATCGACGGCGTCGGGGCCCCACAACGTGGCGTCCTGGCCGAAGAGTCGACCAGCGAATCCTTCCTCGACCAGGGCCGGCACGTGCGCGGCGATGGCGTCGGCCGCCGCGCCGGCGGCGATGACGTCGAGAGCCCTCATCACTGCACCGCTTTCCGCAGCTCGGTAGCAACCCCGCCGAGCAGCTCGTTCCACGAAGCTTCGAACTTGGCCACGCCCTCACGTTCGAGCAAGTCGACAACCTCGGTGTAGGAGATCCCGTGTGCGGCGAGGCCACTCAGGGTCGCATCGGCGCCAGCATAAGACGCGGTGACCGCGTCGCGGGCCACGGTGCCGTGGTCGGCGACCGCGTCGAGCGTGCCTTCTGGCATGGTGTTGACCGTGTCGGGGGCCACGAGCTCGTCGACGTACATCGTGTCCGGGTAGGTGGGGTCTTTCACGGACGTGGAGGCCCAGAGCGGCCGCTGTTTCCACGCGCCGACCTCGGCGAGACTTGACCACCGGGACGTGCCGAACACCTCCTCGAAGGCCTGGTATGCCAACTGCGCGTTGGCCACCCCGGCCCTGCCCTTCAACGCCAGGGCTGAATCCGTGCCGATGGCATCGAGCCGCTTGTCGATCTCGGAATCGACTCGGGAGACGAAGAAGGAGGCCACTGAGCTGATGCTGGCCAGGTCCCGGCCGTTCGCCCGGGCCTGTTCCAGGCCGCTGAGGAAAGCGCTGGTCACAGCCCGGTAGCGTTCGAGGCTGAAGATGAGCGTGACGTTGACGCTGATTCCCTCGGCGAGCGCTGCCGTGATAGCCGGCAACCCCTCGATCGTGGCGGGGATCTTGATCATGACATTGGGTCGATCGACGCTCGTCCACAGAGCCCGAGCGGCTTCCAGGGTGGCCGCGGTGTCCCGTGCAAGCCGGGGATCTACCTCGATGGACACCCGGCCGTCCACGCGGTGTGTCGCGTCATAGACGGGCTGGAAGACGTCGCACGCGGCCCGAACGTCGTTCGTGGTGAGTGCGAACACGGCCTCGTCCGGGCTGGCGCCGCGGTGGGCCAGCTCGGCCACCTCGGCGTCGTAGGCATGCCCTTCGGCCAGAGCATGTTGGAAGATCGTCGGGTTCGTCGTCACACCGACCACACCGCGGCGCTCCATGGTGTCTTTGAGATTCCCCGAGGTCAGTCGGTCCCGAGAGAGATCGTCCAGCCAGACCGACACCCCGGCGGCGGCTAAGTCGGTGAGGGGGTTCGTGTCGCTCATGTCAGTTGCCTTCCGGGGTGGCGTGTGCAGAGGTGATGGACTTCTTGGCGGCGGTGACGACCCGGGCTGGGGTGAAACCGAACATCTCGAAGAGGACTGTTCCGGCCGCCGACGCGCCGAAATGGTCGATGGCGATGATCTCCCCGGCATCCCCGACCAGGTCGCGCCAGCCCATCGGGACGCCGGCCTCGATGCTGACGCGGGCACGAACACCAGCAGGTAGGACCTGCTCCCGGTAGGCCGCCGGTTGGGCATCGAACCATTCCCGACACGGCAGGGAGACGACGCGGGTGCCGATCTTGGCGCGCTCCAGCCGTTCCCGGGCGGCCACAGCGAGGCTGACCTCGGAGCCAGTGGCTATGAGAATGACGTCGGGGGTGGGTGTGCTGGATTCCAGCAGGACGTACCCACCCTTACGGACGTTGGCGGCGGAAGCGGCACCGTTCTTGCCGCGCGCGATGATGGGCAGGTTCTGTCTGGACAGGACGAGTCCGGCCGGCCGTCCCCGGCGCAGGATTTGCGCCCACGCATGGGCAGTCTCGTTCGCGTCGGCTGGGCGCACCACGTCGAACCCGGGGGTCGCGCGCAGTGAGGCGAGGTGTTCGATGGGTTGGTGGGTCGGGCCGTCCTCGCCCAGGCCGATACTGTCATGGGTCATGACATAGACCACCGGCAGCCCCATCAGCGCCGACAGCCGCATCGCCCCCCGCGCGTAATCGGTAAAGCACATGAAGGTGCCGCCATAGGGGCGGAAGCCGCCATGCA
>JBKECS010000043.1:0-33635 GCA_047974805.1 Nostocoides sp.
AGCCGGCGTCCTGGACACCGCCTACGCCGCGCACCCGGAACGGTTCGTCCACAAGCCGCCCGCGCCACCGAAGCTGCCGACCGACGCCTGGATCAACCGACCAGAGGAGGACGTTCACTAAATTCCGACCGGCCGTGCCTCAGACAGGTTGACAGGTTCCGCAATCGTGAAAGGCCGAGGCTAGCGGCTGCGCGTCGGGCAGCTTCGTCAAGACGATCGCGGGCACATACACGGTGACGGTGCCGCCACACTGCACCTTGATCACATTCGAATTGGCTGGGGGCCAAGGCGGCTACGCGCAAACCTCCATCATGACCACTGGGAGTCAGGTCGGACAGGGTGCCCTGATCAAGGGCACGATCAGCATCGCCAACAGCGCAACGTCCACGACCCTGACCGTTGTCGTTGGTGATGGCGGCCAAGGTCAGCCTGCGTCCGCTGGCGTTGTCGCTCTGGGCGGATCCGGCTACGGCAAGGGTGGCGATGGGCTCATCCACGGCAAGTCCTGGAGCGGCGGAGGCGGTGGTGGGTCCGCCATATATGTGACGTCGTCTGCACCCATCGTCGTTGCGGGTGGGGGCGGCGGTTGCGCCGGCGGCCTTACCGGTGGCTCGGGCACGACCCAGGCGGTGGCCACCCGGAATGGTGGTGGAAACGCGACCTTGACGCCCGGAAACGGCGAGACCGGCACCCTCACTCTGGTGTCGCCTTCGGGCGGGGGTTCCTATACCGCTCCGGGCGGCAAGGGAGCCTCCGGTGGCATAGGAGGTGCCGGCGGCGTCGCTGGAACGCTCACGGGTTCCGCAGCGGCCACCTGGACCGCGGTCGGCAGTGCCGGCGGCAATTTCGCTGCCGGCGGTGGCTACGCCGGAGGAGGCGGAGGTACGTCCTCAAGCGCCTCGCCGAAGGGGAGCACCGTGACCGGGAGTACCGGAGGCGGCGGAGGCGCGGGTAGCAGCTACACGAGTGGACAGCCAGGCGCCACGGTGACGGTGTCGTCGTTCGCGCTCAACCCTGGGTCCGAAGATGTCACCAAGGGTGCAGTGGGATACTGCTCGCTCTCTTGGGCTTGAGAGCCACTCTTGATCTTGCGGCACAGCCGCCTGGTGGGTCGTCTCTGTCGCCGTAAGAGGTACTCCTGACCGTGGACGGTGGTGAGCGTGGGATCCCGCACTGGACCGCCTCCTGCCACCGGAGTACGGCAATCCAAATACGAGCCCGTCGATAATGGAGTGGGGGGTTCGTTTAGGACCAGGTCACCTCGACATAGCCGTGGTTGGCGTACACCCACCCGCTGGGACCGGAGTAGTCGACATACGGTTGCGGTGTCCAGGCGCCGGGGGTGACACTCACCGTACCGCTGCCGCCGCCGGGAATCGTGACCGCCGCCGGCGCCGCATAGCTGCTCCCGGCGCACCCGGCCGAACCCCACGAGCCGTAGGCGGTGCCGGACCCGGACGCGGTGACATTGGAGGCGAAGGACATCCCACCGCCGCCTCCGGCGTAGCCGCCTCCACCGGGCCCGCCGGGCGTGAACTCCTGGGGGTCCCCAACGACGACCGTCGGGCCGAGGCGCCGCCAAACCAGCCGCTGGCGTTGCCGCCGCCCGTGCCGCCGGAGTTGGCCCATTCCCAGTGGCTGAAGGTCACCCCCGACGCCGCGCCATACCACGGACCGCCGGTGGCGTAGGAGGCTCCACCGGCGCCGGTGGAGGCATTGGCGCCCCCACCCCCGGTAGCCCCGTTGGCGCCCCACCCCGGCGACGAGGCCGTCCGCCGCAGAGCCAAGACCATAGCCGGCCCATGCCGTGGGAGCAGCAAGTGTGCCGAGGTACACCCGTCCATAGAGGTAGCTCGGCGTAGGGTCGGCGTCCGAGGCGCTCGGACCGGGCCCGGTGTAGACGACGCAGGGAGCGGCCGCCGATCCCCCGGGGGTGCGCCCAACCTGTTGGATGGCACCACCTGAATCCATGTAGCGGAGCCGCCACCTCCACCGCCGGCCACGACCAACGGGGTCGTGGCGCTTTGCCCGGTGTCGATCGCGGTACCGAGCAGGATCGCCGATCCGCCGCCCCCGCCGCCGGCCGAGGAGTGCGCGTGCCCGTTCCCTCCCCCGTACTGTCCGTAGCCGAGCCAGACCGACGACCCGCCGCGTCCATAGCCCGGGCCGAAGACGACGTTGTGGTCGTGGTATTGCGGATTGCCGTTCGTCCCATGGGCGCCGGCGATCAGGGTCAAGGTCAACGCCCCGGCCGATGGATCCGATCGCGTGATGGTCCCGGTGTTGAGCACGCCGCCCCCGCCGTAGAACGCGCCGTCCCCACCGCGGATCGTGTAGGTGATCGTGCACGCATCCGCTGGGATGGTCACCACCAGCGCCGTGGTGCCGTAGACCTCGGGGGTGGTCAGGGTGCCCGCGGTTCGATGAAGGGGTCGACTCGCGCCGACCCGGTGGGGCACCCGGCAACGGGGCTGACGGCAAGGGCGGGAGCCGCGGCACCGACCGTCAGGGCAGGGACGGACCAGGCGGCCCCGCGGGCGATCACGCGTCGAGGGATCACCGGTCGGCTTGCGGATGTCTCACGGGGCGTGTGAGGGACATGGTGGGTTTCGCCGCATCCGGACACAAGGGGCATCCGATCGCAAACGGACCCGGGCGGGAGCGCCACACAGCGCCCGATCCGTAGGCCACGCCTGCTGGCAGGTTGGGGACGGTGATCGGCGAGTCCGTATGCAGACATGCCGTTCACAGTGAACTAGGGACAGGCCCTAGCGTACGCCACCACGTGGGACATCCGCGAGACGCGCGGACCCGATCGGGTTGCTGTGGCGACGAATTGGCGCCCGAGGGCAACCGAAGATAACACCGGCCCCTAGGGGACGAGGCGGTAGGCGCCGTCAGAGGCCGAGGTGGCCAGCGCGGCATACGCCCGCAACGCGGCACTGACCGGTCGGTCGCGGTCCACCGGCGCCCACGGGGTCAGAGCGGCCTCCTCCTGATCCCGACGCGCGGCTATCTCGGCGTCACTGAGGTCCAGATGGATCCGGCGAGAGGGAATGTCGATCTCGATGATGTCCCCGTCGTGAACCAGCCCGATGACCCCACCGGCAGCAGCCTCAGGAGAGACATGCCCGATGGACAGCCCCGAGGTCCCTCCGGAGAACCGGCCGTCGGTGATCAGGGCACAGGCCTGACCCAGACCACGCCCCTTGAGGAAGCTCGTGGGATAGAGCATCTCCTGCATCCCCGGGCCGCCCCGTGGACCTTCGTAGCGGATGACGACGACGTCACCAGCCTCGACGCGTTTGCCGAGGATGCCTTCGACCGCGGCCTCCTGGGATTCGAACACCTTCGCCGGCCCGGAGAAGGTCCATACCGACTCGGGAACCCCCGCCGTCTTGACCACGCACCCATCCGGGGCGATGTTGCCGAAGAGCACGGCGAGGCCGCCGTCGATCGTGTACGCATGCTCCCGATCCCGGATGCAGCCACTTTGGGCGTCGGTATCGAGGGACTCCCAGCGGTTGCCCGTGGAGAACGCCTGGGTAGTCCGCACCCCACCCGGAGCAGCATGAAACAGCTCGTATGCCGCGTCGCTGGCCTTACCGCCCCGGATGTCCCACTCCCCCAGCCAGCCATCCAAGCCGTCGGCATGAATGGCATGCACCTCCCGCTGCAACAGCCCGGCACGATCCAGCTCGCCGAGGATCGCTGGGATGCCGCCGGCCCGGTGCACGTCCTCCATGTGATAGTCCGGGCTGTTCGGGGCGACCTTGCTCAGGCACGGCACCCGCCGGCTGATCGCATCAATATCGGCCATGGAGAAATCCACGCCCGCCTCGCGGGCGGCCGCCAACAGGTGCAACACCGTGTTCGTCGAGCCGCCCATGGCCACGTCGAGGGTCATGGCATTGGTGAACGCCGCCAACGTCGCGATGTTGCGCGGCAGGACCGAAGCGTCGTCGGTGTCGTAGTAGCGCTTTGCCAGGTCGACGACAAGCTCTCCGGCGCGCAGGAACAGGTCCTTCCGGGCCGTATGGGTGGCCAAGGTCGACCCGTTCCCAGGCAGGGACAGCCCGATGGCCTCGGTGAGGCAGTTCATCGAGTTCGCAGTGAACATGCCCGAACACGAGCCGCACGTGGGGCAGGCCGAACGTTCGATGGCATCCAGCTGGTCGTCGGTGACGGCGTCGTTCGAGCTGGCGATCATGGCATCGATGAGGTCGAGCTTGCTGTGCACGACCCCCTCGATGGCGACCGTTTTGCCGGCCTCCATCGGTCCGCCAGAGACGAACACGGTGGGAATGTTCAACCTCAGGGCCGCCAGCAGCATGCCGGGGGTGATCTTGTCGCAATTGCTGATGCACACCAACGCGTCCGCGCAGTGAGCGTTCACCATGTATTCCACCGAGTCGGCGATGAGTTCCCGGCTCGGCAACGAGTAGAGCATCCCCGCATGGCCCATGGCGATGCCGTCGTCGACCGCGATGGTGTTGAACTCCTTGCCCACGCCCCCAGCCGCCTCGATCGCGCCAATGACAAGCTCGCCCATGTCCTTCAGGTGCACGTGCCCAGGCACGAACTGAGTGAAGCTGTTGGCGACGGCCACGATCGGCTTGCCGAAGTCACCGTCGGTCATCCCGGTGGCGCGCCACAGGGCGCGGGCGCCGGCCATCGTGCGGCCGTGGGTAGAGGTACGAGAGCGTAGATCCGGCATACGGGTCAGTGTGTCACCACGCACTAGGGGCGAGGCAGGGGCGTCTTGGTATGCGGGGCCCTAGCCGCGCGGCACGACCAGTTCCTGGAGCTCGGCGCCGCCCCAGGCCAGCTGGCTCCACGGTCCGGTACAGGTCAGCACGGCCATCCCGGTGGTCGGGAAGCCCTGCCTCATCCGCTCGTGCGCCTCGGCCCGGCCTGCGCCGTCGGCGAGCAGCGCGACGAGGTTGGGGATGCCGGGTGCGTGGCCGATAAGCATGACGACCTGGGCGTCATCGGCTGCCCCGCGAACTACGCTCAGGAGTCCACTTGCCGAGGCGTTGTAGATCGCGTCGAGGAAATTCGTGGGCGGACCGGCCGGGCCTAACGCGCACGTGCCGGCAGCGGTCTGACGGGCGCGGACCGCCGTGGAGCACAACAGCCGATCCACGACCATGCCGTTGATCCGCAACCACGCCCCGGCTTCCTGTGAATCCAGCCTCCCTTGGCGGGAAAGCTGCCGGTCATGGTCGTTGCCCCACCCACCGTCTTCGGCCTTGCTGTGTCGCAGCAGGATGAGGGTGCGGTCCTGATCAGCCGACGTCATGGACCCAGCATGCCGTCCGGGCGAGGGCTGCGTCAGGACGTTCAGGTCTTCGGGTCATGGATGTCCGGAGGTGACCACGTGCTCCGGCGGCAATCCTCGGCCCACACGGGTCAGCTGACCGCGAAGGAGCGCGCTCGCCCGAGGGGCGAAGGCGGTGGAGGCTCCGCCGACATGCGGGGTGATGAGCACGTTCGGCGCCTGCCACAACGGATGACCGTCCGGCAGCGGCTCGGGATTGGTGACGTCTAGCGCAAGCCTCACCCGACCCGCGTGACGCACCAGAGCCTGCGTGTCGGCGACTGCGCCACGGGCGACGTTGACCACGAGGGCGCCGTCGGGCAGGGCCGACAGGAAGTGGTCGTCGATGAGTCCTCGGGTCTGTTCGGTCAGTGGGACGGCAACGATGACGACCTCATGACTGGGCAGCAACCGAGCCAAATCGTCTCGACCGTGGACGTGAGCGACCAGGTCGTCACCGCTGCGGGGATGACCGGCCAGCACGGTCAGATCCACCTCGAACGGCTTCAATCGGCGGGCGATGGCTGCCCCTACGCGCCCGTAGCCGACGATCAGGACCCGCCGATCGGCCAACGACGTCAGCATGCCCGGCCGCTGCCAAGTCCCGGACTGCTGGTCGCGGACAAAGGAGGGAAGACCGCGCAGCGAGGCCAAGGTCAGGGTGAGTGCGAGTTCTGCGGTCGAGGCGTCATGCACTCCGGCGGCGTTGGCCAGTTCGACCCCAGTCGGCAGGTGCGCGGCCACGGTGTCGTAGCCGGCCGTGAGGAGTTGGACCAGGCGTAGGCGCGGCATACGGTGGAGCAGGTCGATGTCCCAGGCGCGCATGTACGGCGGCACGACGACCTCGAGTTGTGCTTGGTGTGGGCGGGCCGTGGCCAGGTCGTCCACCACCACGTCGATCCCGGGGATGGGCCCCACAGCCTCGACCCAGTGCTCGTCGGGCAGGCTCACCAGCATGGCGCCACGGTATGCCACCTAGCTCGCCACCGAAGGTCGTGCCTGCCCTGCGAGATGCGCTCATGAGGCGATCGAGTATGGGCCGACGCCGCCCAGCGGTGGGCGGCGGACACGCCGAAACCCTGGGTGTTCACCCAGGTGGCGGAGTAAGTTCCCAGAGACGGCCCGGCACCGCCTGGCACGAACTCGAAAGGTTGACAGCCATGTCCATCTACGACGACATCGTCGGGGCGATCCCGTTTGACCAGTTGGCCGGGCAGCTCGGCATCAGCGCCGATCAGGCCCAGCAGGCCGTCAGCGCGGTCCTGCCGGCCATCCTCGGCGGGATCGGCGCAAACGCGGCCGAGGCTGGTGGGGCTGACTCGCTCGAAGCGGCACTGCGCCAGCACACCGGACAGCTCATCGATGGCGGCGTGGACCTATCCGATGTCGACACCTCCGATGGTGAGGCGATCGCCGGGCACATCTTTGGCGAGAATCAGGACGCGGTGGCCGACCAGTTGGGTGCCCTGGGCGTCTCCGGATCAGGCAATCTGGGCGGGTCCCTGATCCGCAAGCTCATCCCGATCCTCGCCCCCATCGTGCTGTCCTACCTGGCCAAGCAGTTCCAGGGCCGGATGGGCGGGTCTGGGGCACCATCTTCAGGCTCGGACTCATCCTCCGGTGACGCTGGCGGCCCCCTCTTGCCAGGTGCGAGCGGCGGGTCTGGCCAGGGCCCGGGGAGCCTGCAGGACATGCTCAATGACGTGCTCGGCGGAAGTGCCGGTACCTCCTCGGCGAGCCAGTCATCGAAGGATGCCTCATCGAGCACCGGCGCGGGTGGGTTCGATGCGGGCAGCATCATCAACATCCTCGGTGGGCTGCTCGGCGGTGGCCGCTGAACCGTCCCTCCCTCACCCGTTGAGTGTGCGTAACTCGCCCGGAATCCGGCGGATTCTCGGGCGAGTTACGCACACTCAACGCTGGAGTTAGCTGGCGAGGGCGGCTTCGGTTGACCGAATGAGGTGATCGAAGGCGCCCAGTGCCGCCGTCGCGCCAGCCCCTGCCGCCACGGCGATCTGCTTGTACGGACTCGTTGTGCAGTCGCCTGCGGCGAAGATTCCGGGGACCGAGGTCGCCCCGCGGTGGTCGATGATGACCTCACCACGCTCGCTGAGGTCGAGCGTCCCTTTGAGCCAGTCGGTGTTGGGCAGCAGGCCGATCTGGACGAAGACACCGGACAGCTCCAGCTCTCCCTCCTGATCACCGTTGTGGGCGGCATACCTCAACCCGGTGACCTTGGTGGTGTCACCGACGATCTCGATGGTGGCAGTACCGGTCATGACGTCAACGTTCGGCAACGAGCGCAGCGTCTTGACCAGGACCGAGTCGGCCCGCAGCTCATCCAAGAACTCCACAAGGGTGACGTGCGAGACGATGCCGGCTAGGTCGATGGCCGCCTCCACCCCGGAGTTGCCGCCGCCGACTACAGCAACGGGCTTGCCCTTAAACAGCGGTCCGTCGCAATGCGGGCAGAAGGTGACTCCGCGGGTGCGGTATTGCTCCTCCCCAGGGACTCCGAGCGTGCGCCAGCGTGCGCCAGCGGCAACGATGACGGACTTGGCCTGCAAGATGGCGCCAGAAGCCAAGAGGACCTCGTGGAGGCCTCCGATGTGTTTCGCAGGACGGAGCTCGGCAACGTGCTGGCCGGTGATGAGATCGACGTCGTATGCCTTGACGTGCGCCTCAAGGTCGGCAGCCATTCTCGCGCCCTCGGTGTGGGTCACCGACGGGTAGTTCTCGATCGTCACCGTGTCGAGGAGCTGTCCGCCCATCTTTTCGGCAACAAGCCCGGTGCGGATTCCCTTGCGGGCGGCATACATCGCGGCCGTCGTGCCCGCAGGACCGCCACCGATGACCAACACGTCGAACGGTGCCAACTCGCCCAGACGCTCGATGGCGACTTGCTCCCCCTCGGTGTCCAGTCGGGCGACGATCTCCTCCAGGGACATTCGTCCCTGGCCGAATTCCTCGCCGTCGAGGAAGACCATGGGGACCGCGAGGACACCACGTTCGGTGGCCTCGTCCTGGAAGGCGGCGCCGTCGATCGCCGTATGTGAGATCCCCGAGTTGAGGACGGCCATGAGATTGAGCGCTTGGACCACGTCCGGGCAGTTCTGGCAGGACTGGGAGAAGAACGTCTCGAAGTGGTGCTCCCCGGCAAGGCCCCGGACCCGGTCCAGCAACTCGGCGTCCGCAGTGGACGGGTGACCGCCGACCTGGAGTAGCGCCAGGACGAGAGAGGTGAACTCGTGGCCGAGCGGTAGCCCGGCAAACTCGACCTCGGCCCCGGCCTGGGCATCGGAGCCGACGATCCGGAACGAGGGCACCCGAGCGGCGTCCCCGTTCCGGTCGTGGCGGATGCGCCCGCCGGACAGCTCGACGATCTCATCGAGCAGTTCGGCCGTTTGCGTGGCAACCGCGGAGGAGTCGAGGGTGCTGACCAGCGTGACCGGGTGGACGACGTTGGTCAGGTAGCCCCTGAGCTGTTCGGCGAGCGCAGTCTCGAGCATGGGTCAGATCTTTCCCACGAGGTCCAGGCTCGGAGCGAGGGTGGCTTCGCCCTCTTCCCACTTGGCCGGGCAGACCTCGCCCGGGTGGTTGCGCACGTAGACCGCAGCCTTGGCCTTGCGGAGCAGTTCGGCGGCGTTGCGCCCAATACCCTCGGCGGTGACCTCGTGGAACTGGATGACGCCGTCCGGGTCGACGAGGAAGGTGCCGCGGTCGGACAGACCCTCGTTCTTGCGGAGGATCTTGAAGTTGCGGCTCAGCTGCTGGGTCGGGTCGCCGAGCATCGTGTAGGTGATCTTGCCGATCGTCTCGGAGCTGTCGTGCCACGCCTTGTGCGTGAAGTGGGTGTCGGTGGAGACCGAGAAGACCTCGACGCCCAGCTTCTGCAACTCGGCGTAGGTGTCCTCCAGGTCGCCCAGCTCGGTCGGGCAGACGAACGTGAAGTCAGCGGGGTAGAAGAAGAAGATGGCCCACTTGCCTGCGATGTCATCGCTGGTCACGTCGACGAACTCGCCGTTGCGGTAGCCGGTGGCGGCGAACGGCTTGATGGTGGTGTTGATCAAGGACATGGCTGGTGGAACCTCCTGGGTTGTTGGGTGCCGAGCCGGGTTGTGCACTCGGCTCTTTTCTGGAGTGAGTCCAATCTAGCGGAAGTTCTGGGATTCGCGAAGTCGAGCGCGTGTGGCTCCGGCCTCACTGTGCACATCACCGCACCGATGTGGGGGTAATCACCCCACCTTTGGGTGGGTGAGAGGTGCAATGACAAGCTCGGTGACGTGGCGGCGATCGTCTGCCACACCCCGATCACCACCAACCGCACCCGGCGTTGAGGTGGTCGGCCATCTCGGCCCTCGTCAGTCGGTACGCTCCATAAATGCGGCTGACGCCCCAGGAACGTGACCGGCTGCTCATCGCCTCGGCGGCGGCACAGGCTCGTCGCCGACGTGAGCGCGGGTTGCTGCTCAACGTACCGGAGGCGATCGCCCTGATCAGCGACACCGTCATCGAAGCAGCCCGAGACGGCCTGCGTATGCCTGCCGTCGTCTCCGCGGGAGCCTCGGCCCTGGGCGCCGAGGACGTCCTCCCCGGCGTGGCCGATGTCGTCACCGAGGTCGTCGTCGAGGCCGTGTTCGATGACGGCACCCGACTTGTCGTCGTGCTCGCCCCGTTCGGTGAACTGATGGCCGAGGCGAGACCTTCACCTCAGGCGACGCCACCCGGTCCGCTTCCGCCGGGCGCGATCCTTCCGGCGCCCCTCCCCCACCGCGGCCCCGCTCCGGGGATGCCCAAAGGCACCATCGAAGACGACGACGTCACGGTTGCCGTGCGCAACACCGCATCGGTTGCGGTGACCGTCACCTCGCATTGGCACTTCTTCGAAGCCAACGCGGCGCTCCGGTTCGATCGGCGCGCGGCATACGGGATGCACCTGCACGTACCAGCCGGGACCGGGGTCCGGTTCGAACCGGGCGAGCTCGTCACGGTGGCCTTGGCACCCATCGGCGGTGCACGGGTGGCGATCGGGTTCGCCGGGCTTGTCGACGGCCCGCTCGATGCCGCGGGGGCACGTGACGCGGCGCTCGCCCGCGCCATCGCGTTGGGGTATCGGACCTGCGCGGAAGGGGAGACACCGTGAGCTCCGGCCCCGGGAAACCCCGGACCAACTCCGTCGACCCACACACGTATGCCTCCGAACACGGCCCGACCGTCGGGGACCGTGTCGTCCTCGGCGACACCTGTCTTGTCGTGCGGGTCGAGGCAGACGCACAGGCTCGCGGCGATGAGTTCCTCATCGGGTTCGGCAAGACCGCCCGCGACGGCATCGCCATGCAGGCAGTCCCCCCATCGCACACCTGTGACCTGGTCATCACAAATGTGCTGGTCATCGACGCCATGATCGGCATCCGGAAGGGGTCGATCGGCATACGGGGCGGCCGGATCGTCGCTTTCGGACGCGCCGGGAACCCGGACACCCTCGACGGCGTCGACGTCGTCGTCGGCACCGGGACGGCGGTCATCAACGGTGAGGGACTCATCGCCACCGCCGGAGCCATCGATACCCACGTGCATCTGCTCAGCCCGCGGATCATGGAGGCTTCGCTGGCTAGTGGGGTGACGACCATCCTCGGGCAGGAATATGGGCCGATGTGGGGGGTCGGCGTTTCGGACCGTTACGGACTTCATCGGGCCTGGTCGGCCTTTGACGCGTGGCCCGTCAACATCGGGTTCCTCGGTCGGGGGTCCTCCTCGACGCCGGGCACGCACGTCGAGGCGCTCGTGGCCGGGGGCGTCTGCGGGTTCAAGGTGCACGAGGACCTCGGGGCCCATCCGCGGGCGTTGGACATGGCGTTGCGGGTGGCCGACGAGCACGACGTCCAGGTGGCCGTGCATACGGACGGGTTGAACGAGTCGGGGTTCGTGCGCGAGACGCTGGCCGCGCTCGATGGCCGGACTATCCACGCCTTCCACGTCGAGGGATGCGGAGGCGGCCATGCGCCGGACGTGTTGACATTGGCGGGGGTGCCCAACGTCATCGGTTCCTCGACGAACCCGACGATGCCGTTCGGCCGGGACGCGACCGCCGAGCACGAGGCGATGATCGTCCTTGCCCACGGGCTGAACCTCGACCAAGCATGGGATCGGCGCCTGGCCGAGCAACGGATCCGCGCCGCAACGATGGCCGCCGAGGACGTGCTGCACGATCGCGGGGTCATCCCGATCATGTCCTCAGATGCCCAGGGCATGGGTCGGGCCGGGGAGACAGTTCCGCGGACGTTTGCGACGGCCTCGGTCATGAAGGCGCGACTCGCAGCGGCCGGGGTGGTCGATCTCAGCGACCCGTATGCCGATGACAACGAACGGGTGCTGCGCTATCTCGCGAAGCTGACGATCAACCCGGCCATCGCCCACGGATTGGCTGGGGAGGTCGGTTCGCTGGAGGTGGGCAAGCTCGCGGACATCATCCTGTGGGAGCCGGCCTATTTCGGGGTCAAGCCACGCCAGGTGATCAAGGCGGGGTTCCCGGCGTGGGGTGTCACGGGGGACCCAAACGCCTCTGTCGACGTCGCCGAGCCGCTGGTCTACGGGCCGCAGTTCGGTGCGCATGGCGGCGCGCCAGCAGACCTTGCGGTGGCGTTCGTCTCCGGCTCGTGCGCCGACGCCGGGGAGGACCGCTTGCCCACCCTGCGGCGGCGAGTGGCCGTGTCGGGGTGCCGGGACATCGGGTTGGCGGACATGGTGCGCAATGCCACGCTGGGCCAGGTCGAGGTGGACACATCCGGGGCGCGGGTCACCCTCGACGGTGAGGAGCTGACCGCTCCGCCGGCTAAGTCAGTTCCGCTCAGCAGGCTGTACTACCTGTAATTGGCGCGACCTCGCACCCCACTCGCCCTGAGCATCGGTCAACTACGCAAGGGAAACCAGAGGTTCGCACGGGAAGTCGTCCCGTGCGAACCTCTGGTTTCCCACCTGTGGCGTAAAACCGGAGATGGGTGATGCTAGAGGGTCAGGTGAGCTTGGCGAGGATGAGTTCACGGACCGCGGCCGCGTCCGCCTGGCCCTTCATCGCCTTCATGACCTGGCCGATCAGGGCACCGGCCGCCTGAACCTTGCCCTCGCGGATTTTGTCGGCGATGTCCGCGTTCGCCGCGATGACCTCATCGACGGCGGCCTCCAGCGCGCCGGAGTCCTGCACGAGTTCCAGCCCGCGCGCATCGGCCACGGCCACCGGCGAGCCCTCACCGTCGAGCACGCCTTCCCACACCTGGCGGGCCATGTTGTCGTTGAGCCGGCCGGCGGTCACCATGCCCTCGAGTTCGACCACCGACGCCGGGGTCACCCCGAGGGAGGCCGCATATGTCGGCACGTCCTGGACCTGCTCATTGGCGCGCCGGGCGATCTCTCCGGACCACCATTTGCGCGCCCCCGCCGGCGCCGCGCCCGCAGCGACGGTCTCCTCGATGAGTTCGACCAGGCCGGCGTTGATGACGTCGCGCATCTCCAGGTCGGCGAAACCCCACGCCTCTTGAAGTCGCTTGCGGCGCGCCGCGGGATTCTCCGGCAGCGAAGCCCGGAGTCGCTCAATCAGCTCGGCCGAGGGCGCGACCGGCACGAGGTCCGGCTCGGGGAAGTACCGATAATCCTCGGCGTCGGACTTGATCCGTCCCGAGGTGGTGATTCCGGTGTCCTCGTGCCAGTGTCGGGTCTCCTGGGTGATCACGCCGCCGTGATTCAACACCGCGGCGTGCCGGGTGATCTCATAGCGCACTGCCCGCTCCACCGACCGCAACGAGTTGACGTTCTTGGTCTCGGTGCGGGTGCCGAGCACGTCCGACCCCGCGGGCATGAGGGAAAGGTTGACGTCGCAGCGCAGCGACCCCTGCTCCATCTTCACGTCGGAGACCTCCAGCGCGCGCAGCAGATCCCGCAGCGCCGCCACATAGGCCCGGGCCACCTCCGGGGCCTTCTCCCCCGCCCCGACCAGCGGCTTGGTGACGATTTCGATGAGCGGAATCCCGGCCCGGTTGTAATCGACCAGCGAGTGCGTCGCGCCCTGGATCCGGCCGGTCGCGCCGCCGACGTGCAAGGACTTGCCGGTGTCCTCCTCCATGTGGGCCCGCTCGATCTCCACCCGGAAGGTCTCACCGGATTCCAGTTCGACATCGAGATAGCCATCGAAGGCAATCGGCTCGTCATATTGGCTGGTCTGGAAGTTCTTCGGCATGTCCGGATAGAAGTAGTTCTTCCGGGCGAACCGGCACCACGACGCGATCGAACAGTTCAGCGCCAGCCCGATCCGGATCGCCGACTCCACGCCGATCTCGTTGACCACCGGCAGCGCGCCGGGCAACCCGAGGCATACCGGGCACACCTGGCTGTTCGGCTCGGCGCCGAAGGTCGTCGCGCAGCCACAGAACATCTTCGTCGCGGTGCCCAGTTCGACGTGGACCTCGAGTCCGAGTACCGGATCGTATGCCGCAAGCGCGGCCTGGTAGTCCACCGTCGCCTCGGTGTCGAGCGAGGTCGTCCCAGGTGTCGGGGTCATCTCACGCACCAGCCTTCAGTTCGGGAGCCCGGTCCAACAGCGGGCCGCCCCAAGCCTCGACCAACCGGGCCTCAAGGGCCGCCCCAACGGCATACAACCGGTCGTCGGCCATGGCCGGGGCAAGGATCTGGATACCGGCCGGCAGCCCGTCCTCGTCGGCCAGCCCGGACGGCAACGACATGCCCGGTATCCCGGCCAGGTTCGCCGGGATGGTCGCGATGTCGTTGAGGTACATGGCCAACGGATCGTCGAGCTTCTCGCCCAGTTTGAACGCGGTGGTCGGCGCGGTGGGGCTGATCAACACGTCAGCGGCTGCGAAGGCTGCTGCGAAGTCGTCGGCGATGAGCCGGCGCACCTTCTGTGCCGAACCGTAGTAGGCGTCGTAGTAGCCTGAGGACAGGGCATACGTGCCGAGGATGATGCGTCGCTTGACCTCGTCCCCAAATCCGGCGTCCCGAGTAGCAGCCATGACCTCTTCCGCGGACGCGTCCGGGCTGGGCCAGGTGCGCAACCCGTAGCGCATCCCGTCGACCTGGGCGAGGTTGCTGGACGCCTCGCTGGGCAGGATGAGGTAGTAGGCGGCCAGCGCGTAGACGAAGTTCGGGCAGGAGACCTGCACCACGTCCGCGCCGGCAGCACTCAGATGTGCCACTGCCTCGTCGAACCGGGCTTGGACCCCGGGTTGGAACCCCTCGCCGGTGAGCTCGGTGACGATGCCGATCCGCATGCCGGAGACGTCGCCGCGCCGAGCTGCCTCGAGTACCGGCGGCACCGGCGCATCGATGGAGGTGGAGTCACAGGGGTCGTGCCCGGCCATGACCTCGTGCAGCAGCGCGGTGTCCAGCACGTTGCGCGCGCATGGCCCGGCCTGGTCCAAGGACGAGGCCAAGGCGACCAAGCCGTAGCGGGAAACGCCCCCATAGGTCGGTTTGGCGCCGACGGTGCCGGTGACTGCGGCGGGTTGACGAATCGAACCGCCGGTGTCGGTGCCGGTAGCCAGCGGTGCCTGGAAGGAGGCGACCGCGGCGGCAGACCCGCCTCCGGAGCCTCCGGGGATTCGGCCCAGGTCCCAGGGATTGCGGGTGGGTCCGTATGCCGAGTGCTCGGTGGATGAGCCCATGGCGAACTCGTCCATATTGAGTTTGCCCAAGAGTGGCATGCCCGCCTGACGCAGCCGGGTGACCACGGTGGCGTCGTACGGCGGCACCCAGTCCCGCAGGATGGCGCTGCCGCACGTGGTCGGCATGCCCTGGGTGGCCATGACGTCCTTGACCCCGATGGGGACCCCGGCGAGCGCGTGCAGGGCCTCCCCTGCCGCTCGCGCCCTGTCCACCTCGGCGGCGGCGGTGAGCGCATCATCGGCAGCGACGTGCAGGTAGGCGTGGACGTCGCCATCCACGGCGCCGGTTCTCTCCAGGTGCGCTCGGGTCAGCTCAACGCTGGAGATGTCGCCGGCGCGTAGGGCGTCGGCCATCTGGGCAGCGGTCAACCGGGTCAGTTCGGTGTTCACGGTGGTCCTCCCGGTCAGTCCTCGTCCAGAATGCGAGGGACCACGAAACGGTCCTGCTCGCTGGCCGGGGCCGCGGCGAGGCCGGCCGCAGATCCCAAGCTGGGTCGAACCTGATCAGGTCGGGTGACGTTGACCAACGGCATCGGATGGCTCATCGGTTCGACATCGGCGATCGGTGCCTGTTGCACCGTGGCAACCGAGCTAAGGATGATGCCGAGCTCGCCGACCATGCGATCGAGCTCCTCATCGGTCATCGCAATCCGGGCCAGGCCGGCCAGGTGCGCAACGTCGTTACGGGTCAGTTCCGGCATACCGGTGAGTCTATGGGGCTCATCAACGCGGCGACGCCGCGCTCCGTATGCCGTCGCATCGTCATCGGGCGGCGCGGCGCCCGGGCCGGCCGATCTCGGCAGCGCAATGTGGACTGGCCCGGATGCGGCCCCGACGAGCCCGCCCTTGTCGCCCTCGAAGGGATCGCATCTACCGGGAGCCCTACGCTTAGCGCCATGGCCACCCTGTTTACACAGATCATCCAGGGGGGCATCCCTGGCCGCTTCGTTTGGGCTGACCAGGTCTGCGTGGCCATGCTCACCATCGAGCCGATCACCCCGGGGCACACCATGGTCGTGCCACGCGCGGAGATCGAGGAATGGACCCAGGCCGATGACGCCACCGTGGCCCATCTCATGGCCGTCGCCAAGAAGATCGGTCAGGCGCAGCAGGCGCAGTGGTCCGCGCGCCGGGTGGGCGTGCTGCTCGAAGGGCTCCAGGTGCCGCATCTGCATGTGCATGTTTGGCCGGCCGAGGGCCCGGCGGACTTCGAGGTCCATGACGTCGAGGTTGACCCGGCGCCGGAAGCTCTCGATGACGCCGCCGAACGCATCCGCGCGCATCTGCGTGAGGCTGGGCACGGGGCATACGTTCCCGGCCCGGGGCCGCTGCCGTAGGTCGCCGCGGGCGCGTCAGGCATCGGGCGGGCCGGCGGAGCCAGACTCCAACAGCGCGACAAACCCCGCTTCGTCCAGGATGGTCAGGCCCAGCTCGCGCGCCTTGGCCTCTTTGGAACCGGCCCCGGGGCCGACGACGACGACGTCGGTGTTCTTGCTCACCGACCCGGCAGCTTTGCCACCTCGAGCCAGGATCGCCTCCTTCGCGGCGTCCCGGGTGAAACCCTCCAATGACCCGGTCACGACCACGGTCAAGCCGGCAAGGGTCTGCGGCGTCGATTCATCCCGATCATCGACCATCCGCACTCCGTCGGCGGCCCACTGCTCAACAATGTGGCGATGCCAGTCGTTCTCGGGGGCGTCGAACCACTCTCGGACGGATTCGGCAATGATCCCGCCGACTCCATCGACTATGAACAGCTGCTCTTCGGTCGCGCCCCGGACCGCATCCATCGACCCAAAAGTCCCGGCCAGAGCCCGGGCAGCGGTCGGCCCGACGTGCCGAATGGACAGCGCCACAAGCACCCGCCACAACGGTTGCGTCTTGGCCACCTCGAGGTTCGCCAACAGCTTGGCACCGTTCGCGGACAGCACCCTGCCCTGCACGTTTCTCTGCGCCGAGTCGGTCGTTCGCGCCGCCCTGGTGTAGAGCGGCACCCGGCATACGTCTGACGCGGTCAGCGAGAACAACCCAGATTCGTCGGTCAGCACCCCGGCATCGAGCAAGGCGCCGGCACCCTCCCAGCCAAGGGCCTCAATGTCGAAGGCGCCCCGGCTGGCCAGCCCGAACAGACGCTCGCGCAGTTGGGCGGGGCAGGCTCTGGCGTTCGGGCAGCGGATGTCCTTGTCCCCCTCCTTCTCATAGGCCAGGGGCGTGTCGCAGGAGGGGCAGCGCGCCGGCATGTGGAACTCGTGCTCCGAGCCGTCGCGTTGGGCGACGACGGGACCGAGGATTTCCGGGATCACGTCACCGGCCTTGCGGAGCACCACGGTGTCACCGATGAGCACCCCCTTGCGGCGGACTTCGTCGGCGTTGTGCAGGGTCGCTTGGCTGACCGTGGACCCGGCCACGACGACCGGTTCCATGACTCCGAAGGGCGTGACCCGCCCGGTACGTCCGACCCCGACGCGGATGTCCAGCAGCTTGGTCGTCACTTCCTCGGGCGGGTACTTGTAGGCAATCGCCCACCGGGGCGCCCGGCTGGTCTGACCGAGCCGGGCTTGTTGGGCCAGGTCATCGACCTTGACGACGACACCGTCGATCTCGTGTTCGACGTCATGGCGGCGCTCGCCGGTGTGTTCGATAAAGGCGATGACCTCATCGACGGTGCCGAGGACCCGATAGTGGGCGGAGACGGGCAGCCCCCACCCCGCCATGAGTTCATACGCGTGGGATTGGCTGCCGAAGCTGATCCCGTCGTGCGCGCCGATGCCATGGACGAGCATGTGTAGGTCTCGGGCGGCCGTCACCCGGGGGTCCTTCTGCCGCAGGGATCCGGCCGCCGTATTTCGAGGGTTGGCGAACGGCGGCTTGCCCGCCTCGACCAGGGCCGCGTTGAGATCGGCGAAGCTGGTGAGAGGGAAATACACCTCGCCGCGGATTTCCACGAGGTCGGGGACATTCTCGCCGGTGAGGCGCGCAGGGATGTCGACGATGGTCTTGACGTTGAGGGTGACGACCTCGCCAGTGCGCCCGTCGCCACGGGTCAATGCCCTGGTGAGACGGCCGGCCTCATAGAGCAAGTTCACCGCTAGGCCGTCGATCTTCAGCTCGCACAGCCAGCTGACCGGCTCCTGGCCTAAGTCGCGTCGGACCCGATCGGCCCAGGAACGCAGCTCATCCTCGGTGAAGACGTTGTCGAGGCTGAGCATGCGCCGCACATGGTCCACGGCGGTGAACTCGGTGGCGAACATCGTGCCGCCGACGGCTTGGGTCGGGCTGTCCGGGGTGCGCAGCTGCGGGTGCTGGTCTTCGAGGTGGTTGAGCTGACGGATCAGTGCGTCGTACTCGCCGTCGGCCATCGTCGGAGCGTCCTGGACGTGGTAGGCGAACTGGGCGTCCCTAACGCGCTGGGCCAGGTCCGCCCACTGCTCCCGGATCGCCACCGGCACGTTGCTCGGGCTCACGGCCCCATCCTGCCTCGAACCAGCGCCAACCAACCCCCCGCTGGTCGGCCAATGATCAATGCTGCGGCCAGCACGAGAACAAATCCGGCGAGTTGGGCGCGCCCCAGCCGTTCGCCCAGGAGCAACACACCCAAGACGAGCGACACCACAGGGATGAGGTACGTCACGGTGGAGGACACCACGGCGCCGGCGTCACGGACCACGTCGAACTGCAGCACGTAGGCCAGCCCGGTACCCACGGCACCGAGCGCGACGATGGCGCCCACGGCCACCCAAGCCGTCCCGCTCCACACGTCGGCATGCAACGACCATGGACTGGTCAGCGCAGATCGCTGCGGCCACCACCACGCCACGGTGACCGGAGCCATCAGCGCCGTCCCGGCCAGCAACAAGGCTGCGGGTTGGGACAGTCCACCGAGGTCGGCGTCGCCGAGATAGCGGCGGATATAGGGCCACCCGATGCCATAGGAGAACCCGCCGGCAAGGACGATGGCAAAGCCAATGGGGTCCGGACGCTCACCGGCCGACCATGGCTCGGTGATGACCAGGACGCCGAGGAATCCCAGCGCCACGGCAGCCAGTTTGCGCTTGGTCACCCGCTCGCTGGGGATAAGCGCCACGGTGAAGATCACCATGGCGATCGGGGTGATGGAGTTGCCGATCCCGGCCAAAGCCGAGGACACCCGTGTCTCCCCCAGCGCGAAGCACGTGAACGGAAATGCGGTGAGGAAGAACCCGGCCACGAACAGGTGCCACCATGTGCGAGCCCCGCGCGGGAGGTGCCGACCTCCCAGCCGCAGGAGGAGATAGACGACGCCGGCGCCCAAGGCGATCCGCAGAGCAGCGATCTGCACGGGCGCCAAGGCGCGCAGGCCGAACTTCATGAGAACGAAGCTCGAGCCCCAAATCAGCGACAGGAGGACGAATTTGACCTGCCAAGCCGTCCTGGGGACTCCACGTAGGGGCAGGTAAGTAGCGGGCCTGGTCGTGGCCGTGCCCGCATACTCGACGTCTCGCCTGCCCCTCACCGATTCATCCGGTCGGTCAGGTCCCGGGCGAGGTCACAACAAGTCCGGGTGATCGAGCGGGCCGACTCCACACTCGCGCCGGCAAGACCACAGGCTGGTGTGGTCACGACGCCGCCGAGGAAGGAAACCTCGAGGCCCACCTTGTCCCAGGCACGAAGCAGGCCATCGACTGCCTGCGTGCGGTCCTGGCCGCCGTCCGTGGCGAGCACGCCGGCATACAGACCGGTCCCTGACTCCACACCGGCGGCGATCGATTCCCAATCCGCCGGACCGATGAGATTGATGTCCACCGAGACCGCTCCGGCGCCGGCGGCACGCAGCACTGGCACCGGTGGCCGTGGATGGCAGGAATGCACGACGGTGGCACGTCCGTCGGCAGCGTCAAGCACCGTACGTAGTCCGTCGATGGCGTCGCCGGGCGGAACAGCAGGGATGCGACTGAAACCAGATTGTGTGGCCAGCGTCCCCTGAAGCACCGGGGTCAGGGACGGCTCGTCGATCTGGAGGACGATCGCTGCCCCCGGGACAAGGCGGGTGACGTCCCTCACGTGAACCCGGACCCCTTCGGCGAGGGATTGCACCAGGTCGCGGGTCGCGCCGGGGTCGGCGAGCACGCTTTCTCCCCGGGTGAGGGCGAGTCCGGCCGCCAGAGTCCACGGGCCCGCGACGGAGACCTTCAGATCCCCCGTCCAGCCGTCGTATGCCTCCGCCAGCTCATCGAGGTCCTCACGCCAGAGGGTAGCGGTGCGCTGCGCATCGCGTCCGGGCCGGTCGACCAGCCGCCATCCCGCCGGTTGCAGGTCAACCGGCATATCGACCAGGAGCGCGCTCGTTCGACCGAGAAGGTCCGCTCCGGGGCCTCGCGCGGGCAGCTCGGGCAAGTAGGGCAGGTCCTCACCGAGCAGGTCGCGAACGGTGATCATGGCTTCGCGCACGTTGGTGCCCGGCCACGACCCCACCCCGCTGGCGCGGACGCGCGGCGGGCTGGGGTTGTCGGGGTTGCTCACCCGAGACCCCCGGTGAGGCGCTGGACGCTCGCGGGGACCTGGTCGGTCGGGCTGAACGGTGCCGTTTGGGCGGCCGCCGGGGCCACGGCCATAGGCACGATCCCGATCCAGGCATCGGTGGGTTCATCGGGCTCATCGGACCACCCGGTGCGGCTCTTGAGCGTCCACTGCCCGTCGATGATGCGCAGTTGCAGGGCAAGGGTGGCCGCGCGTTCCTTGGGGTTGCTGGGCCGCACCTCGGCGACCCGACCAGGAATGATCCGGTCGGACAGCAGGTCCAGCACCTCCTCGCTGTCCGCGGCCGACACCGGCTCAAGTACGCCGTGGACGACGGCTGAACGATAGTTGGCCGAGGACTCGAACGTCGTGTGAGCCACGACGATCCCGTCCAGGTGTGTCACCGACAGTGCCACCGGGGCGCCGGCTGCCACGTGGCGCAAAGCACCCGCTCCGGTTGAGCCATGCACGATGAGGCGATCCCCATCGCGGGCGAACAGCATCGGCACGACCCAGGGACGCCCTTGGCGCACGGTGGAAAGGGTGGCCACGAGGGCGTCGTCGAGGACGGCGTAAAGCTCCGCGCGGCTGGTTCCGGCGCGTTCCTTGTGCCGACCGATCGCGTCCGCTGCAGGTGTCATGGACGCTATTCAAGCGTGAATTCGGGCCTGCTCCATATCGGCACAGCCAACAAGCTGCTCACCCCCACGCTTCGCGTCTCCGGGCTCATCCTGCCCGCCCCCTGCAGGCGGACCCGCGGGGCGAGTTGCGGTTGCGCGCCTGGTGGTCAACGAGCCGATCGGCTCTGCCCGTGCCGACGTCATCGCGTCCGTCCCCATCGAGGTAGCAACGCCGCCGGTTGAACTCGAGGCGATCGAGGGTGCTAACTGCGATCGGTCGCCACGATCGTCGCCGAACCGACGACACGCGTCCCGTCGTAGAGGACCACCGATTGGCCCGGCGCGACACCGCGAATCCGGCGCTGCAGCACTACCCGCACCCTGGTGTTGTCCCCGACGAGGTCGGGATCGAGCCGTGCCGTGGCCGGTACCTCCTCGCCATGGGCGCGCACCTGGACACCACCGGAAAATTCGCCGACGGGTTCCTGGCCGCACCAGCGCACCCGGTGCCCTTCGATGATGTCGATTCCGAGCAGGTCCGCGGTGCCGATGGTCACCGTGTTCCGTACTGGGTCCGTCCCGATGACGAACCGCGGCCGCCCATCCAGGGAGGATCGGTCCAATCCCAGCCCCCGTCGCTGCCCGATGGTGAAGCCGTAGGACCCGGCGTGCCGGCCCACCACCTGCCCGGACTCATCGAGGATATCCCCGGCCTCCTCCCCCAGCGCCTGGGTCAGCCAACCGCGGGTGTTACCGTCCGGGATGAAACAGATGTCGTGGCTGTCCGGCTTCTTGGCGATGAAAAAGCCGCGACGTTCAGCCTCCTTGCGGATGTCCGGCTTGACCGAATCCCCGAGGGGAAAGAAGGCGCGGGCGAGCTGGTCGGCGGTGAGCACGCCGAGGACGTAGGACTGGTCCTTGGCCGGGTCCACCCCGCGATGCAGTTGCCGATGACCGTGCGAGCCCAGAACGACCTGGGCGTAGTGCCCTGTGGCGACCGCGTCGAAACCCATAGCCACGGCCTTGTCGAGCAGCGCGGCGAACTTGATCTTCTCGTTGCAGCGCAGGCACGGGTTGGGCGTGCGCCCGGCGGAGTATTCCGCGACAAAGTCGTCGATAACCTCGCGATGGAAAGCCTGCGCCAGATCCCACACATAGAACGGTATGCCGAGTTGGTCGGCCACGCGCCTGGCATCCCCCGCGTCTTCGAGGGTGCAGCAGCCCCGCGCGGACTCGCGTAACGTTGCCGCGCTCTGGGACAGGGCCAGGTGCACCCCGACGACCTCGTGGCCGGCATCGAGCATACGGGCGGCAGCGACCGCGGAATCGACGCCCCCACTCATCGCGGCGACGACGCGCAACCTGCTCATCGCGTGGCCGCCAGCGCCTTGCGGGCACCGTGGACGGCGGCAGGCAATGCGCTCAGGAATGCCTCGACGTCCGCGGGGCTGGAGGTCCACCCCAATGTGGCGCGGATCGGGGCGCCGGTGCCTTCCGCATACCCCATGGCGGTTAGGACGTGGGAGAACCTCGCCACGCCCGCGGCGCACGCTGACCCGGCGGCGACACTGACACCGGCCAGGTCGAGCAGGGCGAGCAGGGCATCGACATCGGCGCCCGGAACCCACATATGGGCGTTGCCCGCCAGCCGATCCCTGGTCTCCCCCGGGGTCCACGATCCGGTGACGCGCACGTCGAGGCCAAGGGACAGGGCGCCCTCAATCACGGTGTCCCTGAGCACAGCCTGGCGGGCACATTCCTCAGCAAGGCCCTCATCCGCGTCGGCGAGGGCTGCGGCGAAGGCTGCCGCGCCCGCCACATCCACGGTCCCGCTGCGCAGCCGCCGCTCCTGGCCACCGCCATAGGTGGTCGGGGCGATGGGCACGCCCCGGCGAGCAATCAAGGCACCGATACCGACCGGTCCACCAAGTTTGTGCGCGGTCACGCTGACCAAGTCAGCGCCGAGCGCGGACACGGGGAACGAGACGCGGTCTTGGTGTCGATCGACCAGGGCGACATGTCCCAGGGCTGCGACAGCGTCCGTATGCATAACCGCGCCGGCCCGGTGGGCGGCGGCGGCAATTCCGGGTATGTCGTGCAGGACACCGACCTCGTTCCCGGCGGTCAGCACCGAGACCATGGCCACGTCCGAGCCGGGCGGCTCGTCGCCGGTGATAGTGGGACGGTCGATTGCGGAGGCGACGGCGTCGGCGGTGATGACACCAGCCGAGTCCGGTGCCACCCAGGTCACTTGCGCTCCGTCGTGGGCGGCCAGGTACTCCACCGCGTCGAGGACGGCGTGGTGTTCCACCGCGCTGAGTACGATCCGGTCGCGGCCGGGCGTGCGGGCTGCCCAACCGCCGAGAACGGCGAGGTTGTCGGCCTCGGTGCCGCCAGAGGTGAAGAGGATCTCGCTGGGATCGACCGCCGCGATGGCGGCAATGCGTTCACGGGCCGCCTCCACGGTGGCGCGTGCGGCCCGGCCATCGGCGTGAGCGCTGGAGGGGTTCCCCACCGAATTGGCTGCGGCCGACCAGGCCGCGCGTGCGGCCGGACGCATGGGCGTGGTCGCCGCATGATCGAGGTAGGCAGACATCCGCACCAGTGTAGAAACCCGCGGTGGTGGTTCGGTGACGTGGTGCCACGGCTATCAAGGAGTGCATGTGGCGGCCATGCGCCTCGCAAGGACACCGACGCCCGAGCGGAGCAGCTACACCCGAGCGGAGCAGCTACGCATAGGAAACCCGAGGTTCGCAAGGGGAAGCTTCCCTTGCGAACCTCGGGTTTCCCACCTGAGGCGTAAATCCGGAGGCGGGGGAGGTCAGCGCTTGGCTGCGTTCACCGCGTCCGTGGCCTGGGGCAACACGGCGAAGAGGTCTCCAACGACGCCGAAATCGACGAGCTCGAAGATCGGGGCCTCCTCATCCTTGTTCACCGCGACGATCGTCTTGGACGTCTGCATACCCGCGCGGTGCTGGATGGCGCCGGAGATGCCGGCCGCGACATAAAGCTGCGGGGACACCTGCTTGCCCGTCTGTCCGATCTGGGCCGAGTGCGGGTACCAGCCAGCATCCACAGCGGCCCGGGAGGCACCGACGGCGCCACCGAGGGCGTCGGCCAGTGCCTCGACGGGGCCGAAGTCCCCGTTGGTTCCCCGGCCTCCAGAGATGACGATCGCCGCCTCGGTCAGTTCCGGGCGTCCGGACTTCTCCCGCGGTTTGCTGTCGGTGATCCGCGCGCCCTTGGCACCCTCGGAGAGGGTGACGGAGACCTCCTGCACGGCCCCTGCACCGGCGACGTCCTCCACCGGGGCAGCGTTGGGCTTGACGCAGATGATCGGCGTGCCCTTGGACACCACGGCGGTGACGGTGAACGAACCGGCCAACACCGATTGGGTCGTCTCGATGCCGCCTGCGCCGGACTGGACATCGTTGGCGTCCGTAATCAAGCCCGAGGACGTCTTGATCGCCAACCGGGCGGCGATCTCCTTGCCTGCGGGATTGGCCGGCACAAGGACGGCAGCCGGGGCGGCCGACTCGATGAGCTGGGCAAGTGCCTCGGCCTGCGGGGCGACGAGATAGGCGCTCACCTCCGGGTCGGCGATGACGTAGATCTTCTCGGCGCCGTGTGCAGCAAGGCCCTCCTTGGCAGCATCGGAGGCCGCTCCGACCAATACTGCCGATGGCTCCCCGAGCCGCCTGGCAATGGTCAACAGTTCGTAGGTGGACTTGCGGACCTCACCATTGGCGTGGTCGACGAGGACGAGTACTTCAGCCATGATTGCTTCTTCCTTCTCGATCGCGCTCGGTCAGATGAACTTCTGGGCGGACAGGAACGCTGCTAGCTTGCTGCCGCCGTCCCCCTCATCGGTGACGATCTCGCCCTGAGCCCGAGGCGGACGCGCGGCATACGAGAGCACCGTGGTCCACGCGGCGTCGAGACCGACCTGGCCTGCATCGACCCCCAGGTCGGCAAGGCTCCATTCCTCGACCGGCTTCTTCTTGGCCGCCATGATTCCCTTGAATGAGGGGTAGCGCGGTTCGTTGATCTGGTCCGTCACCGACACGACGGCTGGCAACGAGGCCTCGATGGTCTCCGACGAGGCGTCGCCATCTCGGCGAGCGGTGACCGAGGTCCCCTCGATAGTCAGATCCGAGGCGAATGTGACTTGGGGCAAGCCGAGCCGCTCGGCCATCATGGCCGGAACGACGCTCATCACCCCGTCGGTCGAACCCATCCCGGTGAGTACGAGGTCGACGTTGCCGACCTTCTCGACGGCCTTGGCCAACACCAGCGAGGTCGCAGCGGCATCCGAGCCGTGCAGCGCCGCGTCGTTGATGTGAACGCCCTTGTCCGCCCCCATCTGCAGGGCCTTCTTCACCGCGTCTGCGGCCTCGTCCGGCCCCATGGTGACGACGGTGACCTCACCCTCCCCCGCTTCGACAATCTTCAGTGCCTCCTCGACGGCATACTCGTCCAGCTCGCTGAGCAGGCCGTCGGTGGTGCGGTCGAGCGTGTTGTCCTCAGCGAACACTCGATCGGACTGAGCGTCGGGCACATACTTCACGCAGACGACAATGTTCATGCGTCCTCTTCCTCACGATGGATCTTCTAGCGTCGAATCGCGGTCCATCTTCCCAGCCTGTCCCGGAGAAACCCACCGAATCCGGGGGTGACAGTCGCCACCTCCGAACCGGGCAGCCCACCGGGCGACCGACGGACATCATTCGTCCGGCGTGCCCTCCGCCACGACCAGGCGCCGGACCAGCGCCTCGTCCCTGCCAGGCGCGCCACACATCCTGCACATCCGCACTGATCGTTAAGGAGCGAAATCGACTTTTTTCCCTGAAAATGATCAATTTCGAGCGCCTCTTGTTATTCTGGACACAGCTTTTCGGCACACGCCCTGCGGTTGCCGTCCCCGTCCCTGCCGACGACCCAGGAGGTCCCGGATGTCCCGTGCGTCTCGGCTGGCGGAGCTGGTTGAGCGGACCATGTCCGAGGGCTCGGTCTCGATCGAGGACGTCATGGACTGGTATGCCGTGTCCGCGGCGACCGCCCGCCGGGACTTAAACATCCTCGCCGAACAGCAGCTGGTCACCCGCACCCGCGGCGGTGCCCGAGCGAATCACGGTTCTGGCGATGTCCCGATGCGATACCGGGCCGCTCAAGGGCGTGCGGCGAAAGAGGCGATCGCCCGGGCGACCCTTGGCTACCTCGAGACCGGCAGCGTCGTGGCATTCAACGGTGGCACGACGACCACGGCCGTGGCGTACGAGCTCGGGGTCGCCCTGGCGACATCGCACCCGCACGAGGAAGACGTCACCACGGTGGTCACCAATGCGGTGAACATTGCCAATGACCTGGCTGTGCGCACCCAGCTTCGGGTCGTTGTCACCGGAGGCGTGGCCCGGGCCAGATCCTACGAATTGGTCGGCCCCCTGGCCGAGGCACTCCTGCCGAGGATGAGCATTGACACGCTCGTCCTCGGCGTGAACGCGATCGACGTCGAGCACGGGCTGTTCACCCACAATGACGGGGAGGCAGCAGTCAACGCCGCGCTCGTCGCCGCGGCGCGGCGAACGATCGTCGTGGCAGACAGCTCCAAGCTGAACGCACATGCCTTCGCGCGCATCTGCGGGGTCGAGGACTGCGCCGTGCTCATCACAGACGCAGGGATCGGCTCGGAGCACGTGGCCGCGCTCACGGCGGCCGGGATGGACGTCATTATCGCCGGTGGAGGCGGCTCGTGACGCCCCCGCCACCGAGCGACCACCGCGTCGTCGGTGTCGATATCGGCGGAACCCGGATCAAGGCCGTGGCACTGCAGAACGGATCGAACGACGTCGTTGCCGAACAGGTCCTCCCCACGCCACCGGATGTCGGTGCCCGTCTGGCCGAAGTGGTCCAACAGGTCACCGAGATGCTCACCCCGCACGCGCCAGCCTCGCCGGTGGCCGCGACGGGCGTCGCCCTTCCGGGATTGGTTGATGAACGCCACGGGATGGGGTATTTCTCGGCCAACCTGGGCTGGTCCGACTTACCTGCTCAGCAGCTCCTGGAGACACACCTGGGCACCCCGGTGGCCCTCGGCCACGACGTCCGGGCGGGCCTGCTCGGAGAAGCCCGTTTCGGGGCCGCCCGTGGCTGTGACGACGTGTTGTTCGTCCCCCTGGGGACGGGAGTTGCCGGAGCACTGCTGACCTCTGGACAGCTCGTGCTCGGCAGTGAGTGGACAGGGGAGATCGGTCACATCGTCATCGACCCCAACGGCGCCCTGTGCGGCTGCGGCGCCCGTGGATGCGTCGAGACCGTGGCCGGAGCGCGCGGGCTGGCCGCTCGCTGGCACGAGCACACCGGCCGACTCGGCGGGGCCGACGAAGTGGCTGCCGCCGCGGCTGCAGGTGACCGCGTGGCCACTCAGCTATGGTCAGCGCTCATCGACGCGGTCGGGCAGGTCGTGGCGCCTGTCGTTGCCGCCGCCGGGACCCGGCTGGTCCTGCTCGGCGGGGGCGTCTCAAACGCGGGGGATCAACTCACCATTCCGCTGTCTGATCGACTCGAGCAGCTGCTTCCCCATCGCCAGGTGCAGGTCCGCGTCGCGGAGTTGGGCGATCGGGCTGCCGCACTAGGGGCTGCGGTGATGGCCAGAAACCGTCTGGAGATGCTCGCGCCATGATCCTCACCCTCACGCCCAATCCCGCCGTCGACGTCACCTATCGCATCCCGTCACTGACGCCGGGCGCCTCCCATCGCGCGTCCTCGCCCCGACACCGCGCCGGAGGCAAGGGCGTCAACTCCTCGGGGGTGCTGGCTGCGATGGGCGTGGACAACCTCTGCGCCGCCGCGATCGGGCTCGCGCAAGCCGACTGGTGGGAGGCGGACTTGACCGCTCGCGGCGTTGCCCCGCTGACGATTCGCGTCCCGGAGCCGTATGCCATTCGAACCTGCCTGACGTTTGTCACCGACGATGGCCAGGCCACGGTGGTCAACGAGGAGGGGGTCAGCCCCGATCAGTCGACATGGCAGCGGTTGCGGGAGGCGGTGCTCGACGCCCTGGCCTCTTCAGAGCCAGGCTCGCCGAGCGACCAACCCGTCCTCGTCGTCGCCGGGAGTCTGCCCATCGGCACTTCGGAAGCTGCCGTGCTCGACCTCATCGCCAGGGCGCAAGATCTTGGGGCTGCGGTGATTGTCGACGGCTCCGGGACCTGGTTGGAGGTCGCCCTCGGCACGGGGCCCACAGTGGTTCGGCCCAACCTCGCCGAGGCGGCACATCTCACTGGGTACGACGACCCGCACAGCGCAGCCCGCGCCCTGGTCGAGGCCGGGGCCCAAGCTGCCTTGGTGAGCAACGGATCAGCCGGGGCTGTGCTGCATACCCCGGAGGGCACGTGGCAGGGGTACCCGCGAACGGTGTTGTCCGGGAACCCGACCGGCGCTGGAGATGCCGGGACTGCCGCCATCGCCGCCCACCTGCTTCGGCATCCGGCGGGACCCCGATGGCCGGATCTTCTCGCCGACGCCATGGCGTGGTCGGCAGCCGCCGTGCTTGCCGATCTCGCCGGAACCGTCGCCCCGAGCGTTGTCGAGCGTCTCGGACACGATGCGCTCATTTCGAGGACCACGAAGTCTTGACCATCCCGACATGCCTCAGTCGCCGCCGATACCGACCGTGACCTCGAAGGTGATCCGATGACCCTGATCTCTCTCACCGACGCGCTGGACCTCGCTGACACCCGCGGGGGCGCGTTGGCCGCGTTCAATGTCATCCAGCTCGAACATGCCGAGGCGTATGCCGCCGCCTCGGAAGCAACCGGCCGACCCGTGGTCATGCAAATCAGTGAGAACTGCGTGCGGTACCACCGTGGCTTGGCCGGGATCGCTGCCGGGACGCTTGCCATTGCGGCCGGGTGCGCCCAGCCCGTGGTGGTCCATCTGGATCACGCGGAGGACCTCGACCTGGTCGCGCAGGCCGTCGGTCTGGGGTTCACCTCGGTGATGTATGACGGCTCGATGCTGCCCGACCAGACCAACCGGGCAACGACGGCCGAAGTTGTCCGGACGTGTCACCGGGCCGGAGTGAGCGTCGAAGCTGAGCTCGGCGAGGTCGGTGGGAAGGACGGGGTGCACGCGCCGGGGGCACGCACCAATCCGACCGACGCCGCCCGATTTGTTGCCGACACCGGGGTGGACGCCCTGGCAGTCGCAGTCGGGAGTTCCCATGCGATGACGTCACGCGTGGCAGCATTGGACGAGCCGCTTATCGCGGCGCTGCACGCTCAGGTGCCGGTCCCCCTGGTCCTGCATGGATCCTCCGGAGTGCCCGATGAGGGCTTGGTCGGTGCCGTCGCCGCCGGGATGCGCAAGATCAACATCGCCACCCACCTCAATCGGATCTTTACCGAGGCCATGACCGGGGACCTCCGCCGAAACCCCACTGTCGATCCCCGCAAGTATCTTGGCGCGGCCAGAGAAGCGACCATGCAGGAGGCCGAGCGGCTCCTTCGCTTGCTGAGCGGGGCTTGAGGCTGACCGGGCGCGACCTCGACCTGCTTGCCACGTTCAGCAATCCGGCTGAAGCCCTCGCACAGGTCAGCCCCCACAGCAGCGCGCCAAGACAAGGGAACCCAGAACTTCGCAGGGGAAAGCTTCCCTTGCGAAGCTCCGGGTTCCCACCTGAGGCGTAAATCCGGAGGTCGGGGTCAGGTCAAGATGATGCTCCGGGTCAGGTTGCGCGGCCGGTCGGGGTCAACCCCGGCGGCGAGGGCACGCATGAGCGCATACCGGTGCGCGCGGACCAGTTCGGCCATCGGATCGATGGCGCCATGGTGCTCAACGTGGACCCCCGTGTTGGCCAAATCGTCCAGCAGTCCATCCGGGGCGTGCCCCAAGAGCCACACCGCCCGTCCGGGCGCTGCGATGCTGATCGGCCCGTGCCGGTACTCCATGGCGCTGTAGGACTCAGTCCACAGCTGCGCCGCCTCGCGCACCTTCAGGGCCGCCTCGTGAGCCAAGCCGATGCCAAAGCCGGTGCCGAGGAAGGTCACTTGCTCCACGTCGACGAGGGCGCTGAACAGGCGATCATCGCTAGTGTCGACGATGTCCTGGGCCTGGGTGATAGCCACGCCGAGGTCCTGTCCCAGGGACAGGCGCAGGGCCGCGAGCGCCGTGGTGGCGAAGCGCGATTGCACAACGCTGCGTTCGTCGGCCTGAGACAGCAGCAGGGTCGCATCCGCGCCGGTCGCCGCCGGAGTTCCCGGGGCAGCCACGATGCTCACCACTGCAGTGCCGGAGCCGGTCAGCTCATGAAGGAGCCGAATGACCTCGGTGGTCGTCCCCGAGCGTGTGATCAGCACCACCCGGTCATAATCCCGCTGGGCGGGAAACTCGGTGGGGGTATAGGCATCGGTCTCCCCCGCACCCAAGGACTCCCTCAGGCTTGCGTATGCCTGCGCCATGAACCATGAGGTACCGCAGCCGACGGCGGCCACACGCTGACCCGCCTCGGGCAGGATCGCGCCAATCTCATCGGCGCGCTCGGCGAGCGCAGCCCATTGCGACGGCTGGCTGGCAAGTTCGTCGGCCAGAAACGACATCGATCTCCTCGGGGACAAGGCAAAGCATCACGATTGCCTGAAGTTGATCATATGTCGTTGAAACGATCACGTCCAACAGTAGGTGGTCAATGTCTGACTCGTGGACGAGGCCGCCGGTCAGGACCCCTCAAAGACAGCCTGGCCCGGCCCGTTCTCCACGAAGGAGCGCATCCCAATCGCGCGGTCCTTCGTCGCGAAGAGCCCGCTGAAGAGCATCCGCTCGATCTCGAGCCCGGTCTGGAGGTCGGCTTCCAGTCCGCGATCGATCGCGTCCTTGGCCGCTTTGAGGGCATGGACGGGCCCATTGACATACTGGCTCATCATGGCCACTGCGGCCGTGTACACCGCCGCAGGGTCCTCGCTGGTGTCCACCACCTCATCGACCAGGCCCATGGCCAGCGCTTCGTCGGCGGCGACGAATCGTCCGGTGAAGATCAGGTCTTTGGCCTTGGCCGGACCGATCAGCCGGGCCAGACGCTGAGTGCCCCCGGCGCCGGGAATGATCCCCAGCAGGATCTCGGGCTGGCCCAGTTTGGCGTTTGCCGCAGCAATCCGGAAGTCACAGGCCAGCGCTACCTCGCAGCCGCCGCCAAGGGCATACCCGGTAATGGCAGCCATCGTCGGCTTGGGAATGCCCGCCAGCGCCCGCGTGAAGCTCTGTAGATGGCCGGCATGGTCGACCATGTCCGTATAGGACATGGTCGCCATCTCCTTGATGTCCGCCCCGGCGGCAAACACCTTGTCCCCGCCGTAGACGATGACGGCGAAGACGTCCGAACGATCGGTCGCCTCGACACACACGTGAGCGAGCTGTTCTTGGACCTGCGAGTTCAACGCGTTCATCGGGGGCCGGTCAAGTCGAATCGTGCCGATCCCGTCAGCCACCTCCAACCGCACCACGGGGGCCTGCGTCATGACGTCACCGGCCCGTCGCCGGCGTCCGGGCCCGGCTCGGCCGGGTCCACGCCCATCGCCCGCTGGTGCCAGAACTGCACCGCGGACAGGACGGCTTGGATGGACACCTCCACCATCGCCCGCAGCGGCGCGCCGTCCAGGACGACCTGGTCGACGGTGACCACCAGGGTTCCGTTCGCCAGCCCCGTCTTGACCAGGTTCATCGACAGGTTGACCTCGTTGCAGGTGCCCAATTGCTTGGCCACGTCTTCGGCCAACTCCTCCGGCAACTGCCACTGCCCGAACGTCCGCATGATCGTCGGCCCGCCCTCGGTGGTCCGGACGAAGAGCTGTTGGTCGTTCACCGAAAACGCGATGTCTCCATCGGAATCGATGTCCGGACCGAATTCGAGGTCGATGAGCACATCGAGAACGCGGCCACGCAGAGGGTGTTCGTCCGAGGGGGGCGGGAAATTGGGCAACGAAGCGGGATCGGTCATGCTCCCCACGGTAGTGCGTCCGGTGTCGGCCCCGCAGACCCCACCAGCTCCGGCCCAGCGGGCACGAACTACAGTGACCGCCCAAGACCCTGCCCGACCACCGACGGAGACACCCGACGTGCGCCCTCGTGACCTCCCGCCCGACCCCGGCGTCACCGTGACCTCCGAAGGCGTCGACGTGTGCGTCTACGCCGGTCATGCCGCTGCCGTGTGGGTCGCTTTGTTCGACGAGGACGACGTCGCCGGCCACTTCGAACAACGAATCGAGCTGACCGAGCACCGTCACGGCTGGTGGTGGGCCTCCTTGGCCGGAGTCGGTGCCGGGCAGCGTTACGGCTTCCGGGCCGACGGTCCCTGGGATCCCCGATCAGGGCACCGCTACAACCAAGAGAAGTTGCTGCTCGATCCGTATGCCCGGGGT
The DNA here is from genome assembly GCA_047974805.1 of Nostocoides sp. Classification (GTDB taxonomy): domain Bacteria; phylum Actinomycetota; class Actinomycetes; order Actinomycetales; family Dermatophilaceae; genus JAJXUB01. The sequence goes on from JBKECS010000043.1 coordinate 32,519, forward strand.
GTCACCGGTCAGATCCGGTGGGCACCAGAGGTCTTCGGGCACATCGCTGAACAGGGGTTGCCCGCAGAAGACCACCGGCGTTCACCGCTCAACTCGGCCGGGCACACCCCGCGGGGGGTGATCCTTGATCGGGGGTTCGACTGGGGTGGGGACCAATCACCGGGGCATGCCCTGGCCGACTCGGTGCTCTACGAGGTCCACGTCAAGAACGCGACGCAGCTCCACCCGGGCATACCCGAACATCTGCGCGGCACGTATGCCGGGCTGGCCCACCCGGCCTTCATCGATCACCTCACCCGGTTGGGCGTCACGGCGGTCCAGCTCCTACCGATCCATGCCTTCATCTCCGAGCCGGCGGTGGCGGCCCGGGGGTTGACCAACCACTGGGGTTACAACACGCTGGGGTATTTCGCCCCGCACGCTGCGTACGCTGCGGCCAATCGTGCCGACGCCGTCCTCGCCGAATTCAAGGGCATGGTGCGCCTGCTGCATCAGGCCGGGATCGAGGTCATCCTCGATGTGGTCTACAACCACACCTGTGAACAGGGCAGCGACGGCGCCACGCTCTCGTGGCGGGGGCTGGACAACCGTGCCTACTACCGGCTCGATGACCACGGCCAGAACGTTGATGTCACCGGCTGCGGCAACACGTTGGACCTTCGCCACCCGGTAACCTGCCGAATGGTGCTGGACTCGCTGCGATATTGGGTGCAGGACTGCCACGTGGACGGGTTCCGGTTCGACCTGGCGGTCGCCCTCGGCCGCGGGCACGGTGACGACTTCGATCCGAACCATCCCTTCCTTGTCGCCCTTCGCACCGACCCGGTGTTGTCCGGGGTCAAGCTCATCGCCGAACCCTGGGACCTCGGCATCAACGGGTGGCGCACCGGCCAGTTCCCCCCACCGTTCAGCGAATGGAACGACCGGTTCCGGGACACCGCCCGCACCTTCTGGCTGACCGACCTGGCCGCTGGGACGGTCGGTGGCACCGGACACGGCGTCCAGGACCTCGCCACCCGGATCGCCGGCTCACAAGACCTATTCGGCGCCCACGATCGTGGACCGATCGCTTCGATCAATTTCATCGATGCCCACGACGGCTTCACCCTGGCCGATC
>JBKECS010000062.1:0-9378 GCA_047974805.1 Nostocoides sp.
CCCAACCAGCCATGGTTCGGGCGCGCTCGACACTTTGACTCAGCGCATCAACTGCGGCCAGTTCGCGGTCGACGAAGAACCCCTCCGTGGAGGTGCCCATGCCGGTAACCCACACTGGACGGGCCCCCAGGTCCCGGGCCACATCCTCGGTGGCCACCACGAGGGCGCACGAGCCATCGGCCAACGGTGCCTTGTCCAATGCCCGCAACGGGGTGGCGATCTCCGGCGAGTTCAGCACGTCGTTCTCGTCGATGTCGGCAAGGTCGGCAAGCTTGGGATTGTCTCGTCCTGCGCGCCGTGCGGCGACCACGGCCCGAGCGGCATCCGCTGGCGATTGCCCTGACGTTGCGTAGTACCGCTGGGCAATCAGACCGGCGGCCACATCCCCGTCGGCGTCGAGTCGACGCTGAACGTAGGGGTCGAAGGCCGCCGCCTCGATCTCGTGCGGGATCCCCTCGGACTCCTTGCAGTGAGCCACAACCAAACCAAGTTTGAAGGAGCCGGCGGCGATCCGGGTCCACGCGTAGAGCAGCGCCTGTATGCCGTCACTACACACCCGCCCTTCCGACTTCAGGTAGGACCCCACGACCTCGCTGACCGCCATGTTCGCGATCGTCCGTCCGTCCCAGAAGTCCATGCTCGCGGTCACGATGTTGTCGATATCGCCCAAGGTCGTGCCGGCATCCGCTAAGGCCTCGTCAATGGCCTCAAGCGCGAGTTCGGCGTGAGCAACGTCATCCCGCCTGGGCGCATGGACACTTTGACCGACGCCGATGATGGCGATCCGAGGCTGCCCCTCTGTAGCTCTACTCACGTGCGAGAACTCCATTTCCTCTACCAACCGATCGTTAGATTTACTATTGTGGCTATCCGAAGAGGTGTCAAGCGTGAAGGGCAGTCGCCGGTGCATTCTGAGATAGCTGATGCAGTCCTGACTCTTCCGCGCCACCGCGTCCAACGCGGTCGCAGCCGAGTCGCCGCCACTGAGTTCGATGAAGACGTCATCACCTTGGGTGCCGAAGCGGTGCGGACGTTGTTGGACCGCACCGCTGCGGAGCCCGCCGCGCTGCTGCTGGCCACCGTGTCTGCACCGCTGACCGAGGGGGGCGCAGCCCAGACCATCGCCGAGATGGCCGGTTTGGGCGGGCCGGATTTGCATGTTCAGGAATTGGGCGGCACCACGGCTGCCGGCGCCGCCGGTCTGGTCACCGCGGGCGCCCTCGTCGCTGCCGGGGTTTCTCCCGTCGTTGTGGTGGCGGCCGATACACGCCGGGACGTGGATGGCGCGCCATTCGGTGATGCGGCGGTAGCAGTGCTGATCGACACCGAAGGCGACGTGGGCCGGATCGTCAGCCTTGGCTCCGCCGCCGAGACGTTTCCCGACCGGTGGCGCTCGGCCGGCGAGGTCGCGGTGAACAGTGGGGACGATTCGATGCTCGGGTCCGGAGCGGGGCCGGAGCATCAGCACGCGCTGCTCCCGGACACCGCCTCTACCTTGATCACTGTCAACACCCCCGTCATCGCGCGAGCGGGCCTGCTCGGCAACGCTGCGTTCCTGGCCCAACTACTCCTGACTGCCGACACTGAGCCAGCACACGTCGTTGTCTCCGCAGGTGGCGTGACCCATGCGCTGCGATTCGAACCCGGACCTGGGCTGCCGGGCGCTGCGAAGGCGGCCAGGGACGCGCTCGATGGTGGGATCGATGAAAGTGCACCCGCCGTCGGACCGGTCAGTGGGTTCGACCCCTACCACTCGCTGCCACGGGCGTGGCGGGACCGGCGCCAGGACCTCGCGCTGACGGGCGCACGTTGTTCGCACTGTGAGCAGGTCTTCTTCCCCAGGCCGCACGCCTGTCCTCAGGACGGTCCAGACGGGCTGGAACCATGGCCATTGCAGCACACCGGAACCGTGCTGACCTGTACACGGGACCATCTCTTTCCCCTCGGCTCACCGATCACAATGTGCGTCGTGGACGTCGACGGTGGCGGTCGCTTCTACGGTCAAAGCGCGGGCGGCATCGGGGTGTCGATCGGAGACCGGGTGCGCCTCGTCCCACGCCTGCTGCATCGCGGCGGTGGCCGGCCTCAGTACTTTTGGAAGGTGGCGCCGATTGCGGACGCCGCGCCATCGACGAAGGAGACTCCAGCATGCCGATAGCCGGAGACGTTGCCATCGTCGGCACCGCGACCACCCAGTTCGGTGTCCTCCACGACCGTTCCTACCTGTCGCTGCTCGCTGAAGCAGCCAATGGGGCAGTGGCCGATGCCGGGTTGAGTCTGGATCACGTCGAAGCGGCATGGCTGGCGACGGCCGAGCCTCTACTGGCCGGACTGGTCGGTGACTCCGGGGCGGCGGTGGCGGAAGCGATCGGCTTCGCCCCGCGACCTGTCACCCGGGTCTCGAACTTCTGCACCTCGGGAATGGAGGCGGTCCGCGGGGCCGCGATGGCAGTCGCCGCCGGAGAGTACGAGGTCGTCCTGGCTGTCGGTGCCGAGAAGATGCGCGATGTCGCGCCCCGCGACTCGCTTTTGGCCAAGACGGCCAACCACACCCATCCGACACTATCCAAGGGCCGCACCGCGCCTGGTCAGTTCGCCCTCGTCGCCAACCGATACCTGGTGACCTATGGGTATGACCCGGATGTCTTTGCTCAGGTTGCGGTGAAGAACCACGAGCACGCAACACGCAATCCCAAGGCTCACTTCCGCAAACCCGTCACTGTCGAGCAGGTCATGGGCGCCGCTCGGGTCGCGGAACCGTTGGGCGTGCTCGACTCGACACCCACCACCGATGGGGCTTCGGCAGTGATCGTCGCCTCGCGCGCATGGGCGGAACGTCATGCGAGCCGGTATGCCGTGATCGAGGGGGTCGGTCTGGCGGTCACTGGGGGGTACTACTCGGTGCACTACGACGCGACGTCTGATTTCCTCGGATTCGCCTCCACCCGACACGCGTCGCAGACGGCCTACGACCAGGCCGGCATCACCAACCCACGGTCACAACTCGACCTCGTCGAGTGTCACGATTGCTTCACCGTCACCGAAGTCGTCAATACCGAGGACTTGGGCCTGGCCCCTCGGGGCAAAGGTGGCGAACTCCTCCTCTCCGGAGCCACGACGTTCACCGGGGACATCCCGGTGAACGTTTCCGGCGGGTTGCAGTCCTGTGGGCACCCTGTGGGTGCGACCGGAGTCCGGATGATCACTGAGATCGTGGACCAGGTCACCGCACGAGCTGGGGAGCGTCAACTTACTGGTGCCCAACGTGGACTGGCGCACACCCTGGGCGGGCCGGGGGTCATTTCCTGCGTCATGGTCCTCGGGGCCGCGCGCTGACCGAACGGCCAGAGGCCGCCAGGTCCTCGATATCCCCGGCGACGCCCGTATCGCGGTCATAGGTCAGTACTGCGGCGGACGCTTCTCCAGAAATGCGGTGAAGCCCTCCACGGCATCCGGACCGGCCAACGCCTCAATGACGGCCTCACGCTCGACCGAGAGCCCGCGGACCAAATCGCCGTCGACGCCATCATTGAGGGCACGCTTGATCAGCCGACTGGCCGTAGGAGACTGCTCCGCGAGCTGGCGGGCCAACGAGCGGCCCTCCGCAAGTGCTGCCTGCGCGTCCGGGCACGACCGAGAGACCAATCCGATCGCGAGCGCCCCCTCGGCGTCCAGGCGCTTGCCCAGCAGCAACATCTCGGTCGCGGCAGCTCTGCCCACGAGCCTGGCCAGCCGTTGTGTGCCTCCTCCCCCTGGCACAATGCCCAGCGAGATTTCCGGCAAACCGATCCGTGCACGTCCTTGAGCCATGACGCGCAGGTCCATGCACAGGGCCAGCTCACAGCCACCGCCGAGCGCATGTCCGGCGATCACCGCCACGGTCGGTTTACCGAGTCGCTGAATGCGCAGGAACGTGCTGTGCACGGTGTCCACCTTGCGGGCACTCGCCCCCCGCCGACGGTCGTAGTCACGCATCGCGGCGATGTCCGCTCCGGAAACGAAGACCTTCTCATGGGCGCTGCGGAAGAGCACGGACCGAACCTCGGGGTCGCTGTCGAGCTCTTCAGCAAGGAGATTCAGCTGCTCGTACATCGAATAGTCGAGGGTGTTCATCGGCGGACGGTCGATGACAACCTCGGCAACCCCGTCCTCCTTGACTACCCGAAGGAACTGCTCCTCCTGGCTCAAGAAGGGAACCTGAAGAGCGACAGTGCGGCGCCCCGCAACAGGCTCTCCTTCGCTTCCGGCTTAAGGTCGAGCTGATCGATTTGGCCGAGACTCTCATCGTGCTGGATAAGTGGATAGTCCGTTCCCCACATGACCTTGCCGATGCCTCGACGTCGAGCGTTGAGGAACTTCACCAGCTTGGGGTCCCAGTACTTCGGAGCGTGGCCGCTCGTGGCGATATACACGTTGGGGTGTTTCCACGCCATCGCGATGAGTTCCTCGGTCCATGGCCACCCGGTGTGCGCACCGACAAGGTTGAGCTCCGGAAAATAGATCGCGATGTCATCGAGCAGGATCGGCCGGCCATTGGCTGAGGGCATGAACTCTGCGGAGTGGCCTGCTTGGAAGAGCACCGGCACATCGAGCTCGGCGGCTTTGGTGTATGCCGGGAAGAAGCGGTAGTCGTTCATCGGCGTGCCGAAGCCGAACGGGTGGACGTGCGCTCCGACGAAGCCATAGTCCATCACGGCGCGTTCCAATTCCTTCACGCCTTTCAGCCCGGCCCACGGGTCGATCCCGAACACGCCCGAGATCCGATCGGGGTAGCGCTCGATCAACGTCGCCACCGACTGCCACGGGACGTCGATGAGCTCGCGGCTGCGGTAGAGGTACATCTTGATGGCTGGAATCACCACCCGCTCCACGCCCTGGGCGTCCATCCGAGCGATGAACTCGTCCGGGGTGAAGGACACCATCAGATGGTCCCGCCCCCATTGCTCGCCCATGCTGAACGAGACCTCGGGGTTGCCGGTGAACACCTTGGTGATTCCCTCGTCGGTGAACAGATTGCACCAGACGTCGATGGCGCCGCTCATGCGGTCATCACTCCTTGCTTTCTTCGAAGACTCGCTCAATCAGCTGCGTCTTTTTTGTCGAGCGGGGCAGGCTGCCCGCAGGCACCAGCGTCACGTCCGGGCGAATGGTCAACCGGTCGTGCATGGCGCGAATGATGGCGGCGCGCAGGGCGTCCTGAGCCGCAGCGTCCAAACCATCCCGGTATTCCACGCGAAGCCGAAGCGGCGGGACGACTCGGGGTGGCGGACTGTCCAAAAGAATGCGCATCTCGCCGGTGGCATCGGGCACGAAACCATTGACGAGGTTCTTGATCGCCGCAGGATAGATCTTCACGCCCTTGACGATCAGGAGATCGTCGACGCGCCCAAGGACCTTCACCCGTAGCCCCGGCCGTCCACAGGGACACGGGTCGGTGAAGACCTGGTAGGTGTCACCAACCGAATAGCGCAGCGGCGGTTGGGCATCCCACTCGATCGACGTCTTGACGCGTTCCCCGGTCACCCCATCGGCGATGTTGATCGGCTCCCGGCTGACCGGGTCGACCAAATGGGTGGACACCGAGTAGTCGCTCCCGAGCACGTGCATACCTTGATACTCGGGATAATCGCACGAGGAATTCATGACGCCGTGGGCTCCTCCCAGCATGTCGAAGACCTGCGCCCCCCAGCCCTCCTGGAGTTTGCGGCGGACCTCCGGCAGTCCTGCTCCTGGTTCGCCGGCACACACGATGATCTCGATGCCGAGGTCTCGAGCGGACATGCCAAGCACATCCGGAACTCGCTCCAGCAGATGCTCGGCGTAGCTCGGGGTGCAGGCGAGCACCCGCGGGCGCACCAATCGAGCCATCCGTAGGAGCTTCTCTGCCCCGGCCTCCGCGCCGATGGGCACGGGCCGAGCGCCCATCCGTTCCAGAGCCCGGACCAGCGGCATACCGGCGAGATACATGGAGAGCCCGAAGCCTTGGAGAACGCAGTCACCGGGCTTGACCCCGACGAATCGCAGCGCCTTTTGCCACAAAGCGTCCGTGACCGCGACGTCATGCCCGGTAAAGGCATACATGGTCGGCACCCCTGTGGTCCCCGAGGTCGAACTGACCGCCACGACATCCTCAAGTGGAGCCGCCAGGAAAGAACCGAATGGATGGCCGTCCCGTTCGACCGTGGCCTCTTGGGCCTGGCGGTGGATATCCGGTGTCACGAGCACCGGCATGGACCAGACGTCACGCAGCGTTCGGATCTTTCCCGGGTCGAGCGAATGCTGCTCGAACAAGTCGCGATAGAAGGGGGTCTGAAGGCAATAGTCGATTTGCCGTCGCAGCCGCTCCTGAGTCTCTTCCGACTCTTGTTCCGGGGTCTCGGCCAGATACCCGCTCATGAGCTGACGTCCCGCAGGTCGAGGGTGAGCGGGGCGGCCTCCCCGAGCGCTCCGACGTCGAGCAACTCGATCTGCGCCGTCAGCCGAATGCCCTCCTTGACTGCCCGAGCGACCTGCTCGGCCAACGCCGGACGATCCGCCGACTCGCCCTCGTGCTCGACGCGAAGGGTGAGGACATCCTGACGCCCTGGACGATCAACGACGATCTGGAATCGGCCCAGGCCAGGCACGGGGTCCAAGGCTCGCTGCACCTGGTTGGGCACGACGAACAGGCCCTTGATCCGGGCGATGTCTCCGACACGTCCCAGGATGCGTCCCATCCGTGGCGTCGTCCGACCGCAATCGCAGGGGGAGACGTCAAGTCCCTCGGTGATGTCACCGGTCCAGTAGCGCAGCATTGGGTAGGCCCGGCGCTCGAGTTCGGTGGCAATGATCACGCCCGGTTCGCCCGGCCCGACGGGTTCCTTCGTCTCGGCGTTGACAACCTCGACGATGAACTCCGGATTCAGGTGCATTCCAGCACCGGCATCGCATTGGGCGCCGATGAACGGCATCTCCGCCCCCCCGTAGATCTCCCGGACCTTTACCCCCCAGAACTCTTCCATTCGCTTCTGCAAGAGTGGGCTGCGCATCTCCCCTGCGATGGTGACGAGTCTGAGGTTCGGCAGATCCTTAGTCGGCTCGATCCCGCTCTCCTGGGCCTTGCTGGCCAGCTCCTCAAGGAACGTGGGGAAGGCAAACATGCCGGTTGCCTTGAGCAGCTTGAGGTTCGCCAAATGCTCAGCGCCCATACCGATCCCGCCCGGAAGCACGGCACAGCCGATGTTGCGGTAGGCGTCGTCCATCATCGTTCCCGCAATGACCCAGTGGTACATGATCGTCACGTCGACCACGTCGGCGGGTCGGAAGCCATTGGTGTGAAACGCCCAACTGCCGTGTCCTACGGTGGCCCGCAAATCGGCCTCGGTGAAGTAGGTCACCTGAGGACCTGGACCTACGTACAGCCGGACCAACTCATCCGGATCGGCTCCGTTGAGCGTGCCGTAGGGCGGATGAGCAGCTTGGTCGGCAATGATCTCAGACTTGGTGATTGGCTCGATCGCCCGCAACGCCTCCATGGAGGTTAGATCGGCGGGCGCGACCCCGGCATCGGCAAAACGGCGCCCCATGCCCGAGGAGGCCGCGACGAGGTCGCTCGCGTGCTCCCGCAATCTTCCGAGTAGCTCGTTTTGGCGAGCCTGTGGATCGGCGACCTCGATCGCACCCTTCCACGGCTGTGTCTCGCTCATCGTGCCTGCTCCTCCGTCACCTGGCTGCAGGCTCGTCCGTATGCCTGCACTAGGCATGCTAACCAACCGATCGTTTGGTGGAAAGAGGAGTGGGTGATTTCACGCATCCGCGCGCTCCCCGGCGAGGAATCCGGTGACGGCCCGCTTGTGGTCTTCCGTCGTGAATAGCAACGCGGTCGCCTCGATCGACTCAGCGAAACCGGTGGTCGTGCCACGATTGACCAACTGCTTGCCCACAGCGGCAGCAATCTGAGGTTGCCCCGCGACCCGAGCAGCCAGCGCTCGCGCCTGGTCGAGCAGGTCAGCACCGGCGACAACTTCTTGGACCAGACCGATGTCCAGCGCGCGCCGGGCGTCGATGATCTCCCCTCCCAAGGCCAACCGCCTGGTCCAGGACCGGCCGATCACCTCGGGGCCCCTGATCACCCCCCATCCCGGAGTCAGTCCAACGGTGACCTCACGGAAGCCGAACCTGGCTTCCTCGGCGGCGATAACGAAGTCGCAAGCCAAGGTCAGCTCAGTACCCCCGCCAAAGGCGATCCCATTGATCGCCCCGATGACCATGATCCGGGCCATCTCGACCGCATGAAAGGCGTCGAACACCAGTCGCAGATGCTGCCGATAGGCGTGGTGGTCGGTGAGTCGGGAGAACGACTCGATGTCACCACCGGCGCTGAAGGCTCGTCCGGCTCCGGTGAGCACGGCCGCGCCGACATCGCGGTCGGCGTCGAGGTCAGCGAGGACGCGGGGCAGCTCCTGGAAGAACTCCACCCCCATGGCATTGAGCTTGTCCGGCCGGTTCATCGTGATGACGGCAACGCCGTCCGGGCCACGCGCTACATCCAGTACCACCGTTGTCCCTCTTTCCTCACCGTGGCAAATCCTTACCATACGATTGTTTGGTAACCGCTCGTGACCCTGGTCGCAAGCCTGGGCTACCGAGAGAAGGCCCCGTCCACGACCCGACGAGTCGCCTCCGCCGCACGCAGAGCAGCCTCCGCGACCGGCAACTGCCCCATCCGGGACGAGATAACCTCGACGCACAACGGGAGGTCACCGACACCGATCGAATCCAGGAGCCGAAGAAAGCCACCGAGGTCGAACTCCCCCTCCCCAGGCAACTCGCGTTCGAAGGTTTGCTCCAACATCGGACCGCTACCAGAGGTGCGACCGTCATCGAACTGGATGGCGACGATCCGCCTCGGACCCAAAGACCGAAGCTGCTCGTCCGACGCAGCACCCCGGAAGTGATGCCACGAGTCGACCAAGACCCCACCGTTGGCTCGTCCGGCCATATCGATGATGCGGCCGGCCGTTGCAGCATCGGCCACCTCGGTCCACGGCAGGAATTCCAGGGCAACGATCAGACCGTGCTCGGCTGCCCGGTCAGATACCGCGGCGAAGCGCTCCGCCCCGGCGTCGATCCCGTCGATCAAGTCTCCGGTCACCGTGAGGTGGTGTGCCCCGAGCACATCGGCCAGCTCGTAGATTCGTTCCTCGTGGCGGCGCGCCTTGGCCCGGGCCTCCTCGTCCAACCCCCAGCCGACAAGCACATCGATCTCGACGACCGAGATACCCAGATCGTCCAGCCTGCGGCGGAGGTGATCATCGGATATCCCGGCCCGCCGGGCACGGTCGAGGTCGCCCGGCCTGAGGCCGATCCCCGAAAAGCCCGCCGCGGCGGCGGCTTCCG